>NZ_JOCQ01000003.1 GCF_000720725.1 Streptomyces rimosus subsp. rimosus | reverse complement strand
GGCCGGCCGGGCGGCGGCGGGCGCCGCGGCACCGGCGTCCCGCGGCCCGGCGGCCCGGGCGGTACGGCGGGCTACACGGCCATCCCGTACACGATCGTGAACAGCGTGCCCAGCGAGCCGATGATGAAGACCCCGGTCAGGCCCGCGACGATCAGGCCCTTGCCCTGTTCGGCACTGAACGTGTCGCGCAGCGCGGTGGCGCCGATGCGCTGCTTGGCCGCGCCCCAGATCGCGATGCCCAGGCAGAGCAGAATCGCTACTGCCATGACCACTTCGATCATCACGCGTGCTTCGTTGCCCAGTGTCCCGAACGGACCCCAGTTCGGGGCGATTCCGCCAATGATGGTGGTGATGTCGCCCTTTTCGGCCGCCAAGTACATGTATGAACTCACCGCCCCTGATGCGTGGTTGCGCAACCCGCGCCACACGGTGCGGGCCGGCCTCTATCTTCGCTGACAAAACCGCCATCGCATGTCGACTTGGCGGCTTTCTTTGACGGATCCCGTGGGGATTGCGTGCATACGGGGACGCGCGGCGCTCCGGGGCCCATCGACGTGACCGTGTGTATCACGGCCGATCACCTCAGGCAATCGCCCCTAAAGCCCCACGAAGTGGTCGAACTCACCGGCTTTCACCCCGAGGACGAACGCGTCCCACTTGACGCGCGTCGTCACCACGACGTTGTCCGGCTCGGTGTTCGTCCGCAGGTAGACGTGGTCGTCGTCCCCGAAGGCGACCTCGATGTACTCGGGCGCGCTCTCGTCGTCCGTGGCCTTCTGCCAGTCGAGGTCGGCGGGGATGGGCGGGGTGGGAGGCATGGCTTCCTTCGTCGGGCTGAGGGCCGGTCAGCGGCGGCCGGGCGCGCAGCGGTCGGCCTTGACGGCCCGGAGGAACGCGGCCCAGCCGGGGGCGGTGGCCCGCCCGACCGCGCGGGGGTGGTCGCTCTCACGGTAGAGGACCGGCCCGCCGGTCGGGGCCGCCACCTCTAAGCAGTCATCCTGGGCATGTGTGCTGAACGACGACTTCTGCCAGATCAGCTGCGGCATGGTGATTCCTTACTGCATGGCGTACATGAGGTGATGGATCAAGGTCAGGGAGTCCCGGCCCTCATGAGACTCGGGCCTCGCATCGGGGTCAACAGGCGGCAGCGCCAGTTCGGTCAGCTTCGTGAAGATCGCGGAGTACCTGCCGACGTACTGGTGGTCGTGGAGCAGAACGGAGCCGAGCGGCTGCTCCAGCCTGACCGTGTCGAGTTCCCGCGTCGGACCGCTGAAGAGAGCGAAGGGGCGGCTGTAGGCCGAGAAGCCACCGGCGGAGAACGGGAAGACCTGCACGGTGACGTGTGGCAGACGCGCCACTTCGATGAGTCGGCGCAACTGTCCGCGCATGACCTCGGCGCTGCCGACCAGGGTGTGCAGCGCGCCCTCGTGAATCACCGCGTGGTAGGGCGTGCCCGGCTCCTGTTCGATGAGGCGCTGGCGGGCCAGGCGGAATTCCACGCCACGGTCGAGAGTTTCGTCCGCGACTTCGTCCGCCGCCATCACGCACATGGCCCGCGCGTAGTCGGCGGTCTGGAGCATGCCGGGTACGGCTGACGACTCGTGCATACGGACGCGCGTGGCGCCGGCCTCCAGTTCGGCGAGGTCGAGGGCGGGCTGCCCCAGCACGCCGCGATATGTGTCCCACCACCCCCTCCCCCGATCCTGTGCCATCGCCATCAACCCCTCGAACAGCGGCCCCTCCGCGCAGCCGTAGGAGCGCAGGAGGTTGTAGAGGCCGTTGCGGGGGACGTCGACGCGGCCGGTCTCGATGTGGCTCACGCGCTGGCGGTCGGCGTCGATCACAACGGCTGCCTGGTCGCCGGAGAGGCCCGCGGCGAGACGCAGTTTGCGCAGCTCGGCGCCCAGGCGCCGTTGGCGCTCGCTGGGCCGGGTTCTGGGAGCCATGGGTTCCTCCTCGGTGTCGGGCCGCAGTTTGGCGCGATCTCGTGGCAAAGGGGCACGGTTGGGGCGGGCTGCCACTCGTCCGAGGGAGATTGCAGGGACTCAGTTGCAACTACTTCAACCGCGTCCCTAGCTTCGATGCCACCGGACCACCCCGTGACCCGAGGAGGCCACGCCATGTGTCCCACCACCGAGGCCGCACACCCGTCGCACACGCTGTGCGACTTCTCGCTCGTCTTTCCGCCGGATCCGGGGTGGGTGCGTACGGCCAGGGACGCGGTCGGAACGGCCTTGCGGGCCGCCGGGCGGTCGGACCTGGCGGACGCCGCGCTGCTGCTGACCTCCGAGGTGGTGACGAATGCCGTCAACGCCTGCCGCAGCAGTGGCTGTTCGGAGCCGGTGACGCTCTACGGGGAGTGGCCCGCGCCGGCCACCCTGCGGGTGCTGGTGCACGACGGGGCGCCGGGCCTGCCGGTCAGGCGGTGGCCCGCGGGTGACGCGGTGGGCGGCCGGGGGCTGTACCTGGTCGGCGCGTGCGCGGGCGAGTGGGGGGTGTGCCGCCACGGGCCGGGGCGCGGGAAGTCGGTCTGGTTCGAGCTGGGGGAGTGAAGCGGGGCGGGGGCGCGAGCCCCGGGCGGCCGTCGGGGGCGCGGAATCGGGCCGGTACGGCCCGGTGTGGCGAGGTACATGCCCAAAACGGCGGTGAAACCCGCCCGTTTGGGGGAGGGTTGTGGGGTGCGCAAATACTGGGTGGCGGGTGGGCTCGGGGTCGGGCTGGTGCTCTGTTTCCTCGCGCTGCTCGTGGTGGGCGTGTACTCCGCCGCCGCGGGCCTGGCGGGCGGCGCGGGGCGGGCCGTGGGGCTGGCGAAGGGCGCCGTGCCGGCCGCGTACCAGCCGCTGGTGCAGAAGTGGGGCAACCTCTGCCCCGCCATCAACCCGGCGCTTCTCGCCGCGCAGCTCTACCAGGAGAGCGGCTGGAACCCCCGGGCGCAGAGCCCGGCGGCGGCGCAGGGCATCGCCCAGTTCATCCCCGGCACGTGGCAGACGCACGGCGTGGACGGGAACGGGGACGGCCGGCGGGACGTGTGGGACCCGGCGGACGCGATCCCGTCGGCGGCGTCGTACGACTGCGAGCTGGCGAAGTACGTCAAGGACGTGCCCGGCAATCCCGCGCACAACATGCTCGCGGCGTACAACGCGGGCGCGTACCGCGTCATCAAGGCGGGCGGGGTGCCGGCGATCAGCGAGACGCAGAACTACGTACGGATCATCACGACCCTCGCGAAGAGCTTCGAGGCGCCGGTGGGGCGGGTCGCGCCGTCCCGGCAGGCCGCCTCCGCCATCTACTTCGCCCAGGAGCAACTGGGCAAACCGTACCTGTGGGGCGGCAACGGCACACCGGAGGACAACGGGCGCTTCGACTGCTCGGGGCTGACGAAGGCGGCGTACCACACGGTGGGGATCGAGCTGCCGCGCGTCGCCAACGACCAGTGGAACGCCGGGCCGCATCCGAAGCGGGACGAGCTGCTGCCGGGGGACCTGGTGTTCTTCGCGCACAACCTGAACGACCCGCGCTCCATCCATCACGTGGGGATCTACGTGGGCGGCGGGTACATGATCAACGCGCCCTACACCGGTGCGGTGATCCGGTTCGACAAGATCGACAAGCCGGACTACATCGGCGCGACCCGGGTGACCGAGGATGGCGCGAAAGCGCTGCCCAGCGCGAACGCTGCGTGAACATGGGGCCCTGAACTGCGGACATCAGTCTCTCTTCGGTAACGTCCTGGTGATCATCCGGTAGAAGGTGGAACGGCTCGGATGCGCATCGCGTTTCCTGGACGTGGAGACATGGCGGGGCCGTGGAAAACCGGCCACGCCCGACGACCACGGGGGTTGGCAGCACTCACACGGCGCTCGCGCGCGCGAAAGGTAAGGGGCCGCGGCAGATGGCTGGACTCGCAATGGACGGGTCGAACCCCGATGTGGACGTGCTCGACGGCATCAACGGCCTCGCGAAGGACGCACCGCACTGGCTGAACCGCGCCATGGAGTACATCGGCGAGTACGGCATCATCGCCGGGCTCGCGGTGCTGTGCCTGATCGCCTGGTGGGCCGCCCGCAAGCGGCCGGACGCGCCGTCCGCCGTCGCGGGCCTGGTCTGGGCGCCGCTGGCGGCCGGTATGGCGCTGCTGGCCAACATCCCGATCCGGGCGGTGGTGGAGCGGCCCCGGCCGTTCAAGGACCACGCGGGCCTGGAAGTGCTCATCCCGGGCAAGAGCGACTTCTCGTTCGTCAGCGACCACGCGACGCTGACCATGGCGGTCGGCGTCGGCCTGTTCATCGCCCACCGCAAGTACGGCCTGATCGGGATCGGGCTCGCGCTGCTGGAGGGGTTCTGCCGGGTCTACATGGGCGTGCACTACCCGACCGACGTGATCGGCGGCTTCGCGCTCGGCACGGCGGTCGCGCTGCTGCTCGCGCCGGTGGCGCTGGCGCTGCTGGTGCCGGTGGCGACCGCGGTGGGCCGCTCGCCCGGCTGGTGGCTCATCCGGACCGGTGGCCCGGCACCCCGCGCGGTGTCCGGGCCGGTGACGGCCGTACCGCCGGTGTCCCACGCGGAGCGGGACGAGGACCTGGCGGCGTAGGCGAGGGCGTCACACGCAGCGGGGGGAGGAGCGGGCCACGGCCCGGTCCTCCCCCCGCTGCATGACGGCGGTCGGTTCACAGGTTCAGGCGGCGGAAGGCAACCGGCTGGTTGAGGCCGCCGGCGACGGGGATGCAGGCGCCGTTGAGGAACGCGGCCTCGTCGCGGGTCAGCATCCCGATCACGCCGGCGATGTCGTCGGGGGCCCCGGTCCGGCCGCTGGGCGTCAGCGCGGCCAGCGCCGTCGGGATCGCGGGCGGGAGGTGGCTGCTGGCTTCGGTGGCGACATAGCCGGGGTGGACGACGTTGACGGTGACTCCCGGCCCGGTGAGCTCGTCGGCGGCGTAACGGGCGTACGCGGCCAGCGCGGCCTTGCTGACGCCGTTCGCGGTCATTCCGGGAGCGCAGGGGCCCTCGGCGTGGAGGGACCCGATCAGGATCATCCGGCCGTATCCCCGTTCGAGCATGCCCAGGGCCAGGGCCGTGACCAGCCGGTGCGTGGCGGCGATGTCCTGGCCGACCTTGGCGGCCAGCTGCTGCGCCGGCAGTTCGAGGAGGGGAGCGCGCGGGTAGGGAGCGGCGGCGTTGGCGACGAGGATGTCGACTCCGGTGGTGATCCGGGCGACAGCCTCGATCAGTCCGCCGGCGCTCTCGGGGGCCGTCTCGGGCGCGGTCAGATCGAAGGGGACCGCGTGGACCGGGACCTCGTGCTCCGACTGGAGGCGGCGTGCCAGATCGTCGGCGGCCGCGCGGGCGCTGCGGTAGGTGACGATCACGGTGGCGCCCATGGCGGCGAGAGCTCCGGCGCCTGCCGCGCCGATGCCCCGGCTGCCGCCGGTGATCAGGGCGGTGCGGCCGGACAGCGGCCGGTGGGCGGTCACGCCTGCTGCCCGTGGGGGTGGTGGACCGAACGGACCCGTACGAGGGTCGGGTCGAATGCCTCCGCGATCGCCGCCACTTCGGTGATGTGCCCGCGGACGTCGGTGCGCTGCAGTGCTTCCTTGTACAGCTCCTCACCGGCCCACTGCGCGTAGTTGACGACGCGCCGGCCGTCCAGGCTGACGTGCAGGTTCGCGGAGACGAAGCCGGGCACGGCGAGGAACACGTCGCGGGTCGCCCGGTCGAGGGCGTCGGCGAGCTCGGTCTGCCGTTCGGGCGCGACGGTGAAGACGTTCACCAGGGTGATCAGGTCGGCGTCGGGGGAGATCGTGGTGGTGGGGGTGCTCATGGCGGGTGCTCCCAGCGTTCCTCATGTCAGGAGTTTGACATCGAGGACTGTATGGATGCCCTCTGTTGGTGTCAAACTCCTGACATAGGAGGTCTCGCTCACAACGCCTGCGGAAACGTCCTGAACAGCCCGTTCGGGTCGTACTGCTGCTTCAGCTTGGTGAGCCGGTCCGCGGCCGGGCCGTAGTACGCCTTCTTCCAGTCGGTCAGCGCCGCGTCCGTGTAGTTCTGGTACGCCGCGCCCGACGCGTACCGCCGCATCGCGCCGTGCACGCTCGTCAGCCACGCGCTCTGCGCGGAGCCGGAACCGCCCGCCTTCCAGGACGCCAGGTACTGCGCGAGGAAGCGCGAGCGGCGGTGCACGAAGGCGGTGTCCGTGGGGCGCGCCCGGTTGATCGCGCCGCCCAGCGCGGTCAGCGACGCGTTGCCCGCCACGCCCTTGCGGCTCGCCGCCTCGATCTGGCCCAGCAGGGCCCGCATACCGGCCGCGTCGAGCGAGCGGTCGAAGAAGTCGGAGCGGGCGGCGTACGTTTCGCGGGCGAGGGTGCCGGAGGCGCTTCGCCCGGGGACGGCGCCCGGCAGGTGGCACTGCTCGGTGCTCTTCGAGGCGCAGCCCGCGTACGACTCCATCGCGTCCAGGTACGAGGTCGGCGTCAGGCGCACCGACTTCGCGGGGCCGGGGCCGCCCGCCCGGTCGGCCAGCTGGTCCACGGCGTTCTGGAGGTCGCCGTACGAACCCAGGGAGAACGCCGCGACGGCGACGGAAGGGGTGCCGCCGGGGTGGGCGTCCAGGTGCAGTGACGACCATATTTCGCCGGGCTGGGCGGGGCCCCACTCCTGCCAGGAGCGCAGCACGGCGGTGGCCTTGGACCAGGGCCAGGTCAGGTACGCCATGACCGAGCGGGGCGCGGCGTGGGTCTTGAAGCGGAGTTCGGTGACGACGCCGAAGTTGCCGTTGCCCGCGCCGCGCAGCGCCCAGAAGAGGTCGCTGTTGCGCTCGGCGTCGCACTCCACGGTCTTGCCGTCGGCCGTGACGAGGCTGGCCCCGACCAGGCTGTCGCAGGTCAGGCCGTACGCGCGGGACGCCACGCCGTGGCCGCCGCCGAGGGTGAGGCCGGATATGCCGACGGACGGGCAGGAACCGCCGGGGATGGTGACGTTGTGCTTGCCCAGGCCCTCGTAGACCTCGATGAGCTTGGCGCCGGCGCCGATCCGGGTGACGCCGCCGGACGGCGCGGAGACCGAGTTCAGGGCCGACACGTCGACGATCAGCGCGCCGTTGCCGCTGGACCAACCGGCGTACGAATGACCCCCGTTGCGTATCGCGACGGGGGCGGCGTAGCGGCGGGCGAAGGACAGGCACTCGGCTATGTCGGCCGGATGGCGCACATACGCCACGGCCGCGGGCTTCAGGTTGTCGAAGCGGGTGTTGTACAGGCGCCGGGCGGTGTCGTACGCGGCGTCGCCGGCCTGGATCAGCTTGCCGTCCAGGCTCTTGCGCAGCGCCGCCCAAGACGCCTTGTCTGCCGGGCGCTTGGCGGCCTGCGACCCCGCTGTCAGGCTGACGCCGCCGGGCGACGGGCCGGTGCCCGGCGGGCTCGCGTGGCCGGAACCGCCGCCGCAGGCCGCGGCGAAAGCCGTCGCCGTGAGCCCACCGCCGGCTGCCAGAATCGTGCGCCGCTTCATCGTGAACTGCCCCTTTTGGGACCCCGTGGGGGTCCGCGCGCCGTGGATGACTTCCCTCTACCCAGATGGGGCGGGAGGCGCGGGAGGTTCCAGGGCGTGACCTACGGGTGTTCGGGCGGGCCGCGGCGGGCCCGGCCGCGAAGGCCGGCGCTCACCCCGTCGCGAGGTGCCGCTCCGCGTCCGTACGCGCCTGGGAGCGGGCCCGGCGGGCCGGGCCGTGCCAGCCGCAGCTGCAGCGGGCCAGGCAGAAGGAACCCCGTTCGACGGTGGTGGTCCGGTGGCCGGGCGGCCCCGCGGACTCCGGTACGGGCCCTGAGGACTGCGGTATCTGCTCTGCCGAGGCTCGGTCGTGCACGGCGCCACGGTACGCGCCGCAGGTGTACGGGCGTGACGAAGCGGCCTGAACGGTCGTTGAACGGAACGGGTCGGGCTGCTCCGGGGCAACCGGAACATCTCGGTCCGGAACTTCACGAGCAGAGCGGCCGAGGGGGCTCGTACGCGATGGTGGTGCAGGACAGGCGAGGCGGCGCTGTCGCGGCCGCCGCGTGCGGGGTGGGGCTGGCGGTCGCGCTGTTCACGACGGGCTGCTCCTCGAACGGGGCGGCGGCCGACGACCAGACCTCGGCCGGCCGCTTCGCAGACGGCCCGGTGGGCGGGTCCGCGGCCGGGCTGCCCTTCACCGACCGTGCCCGCCCGCCGGGCGCCCGTTCGTCCACCGGCGAGCCGGACCCGGCGGGCCCGTCCGCCGCCGGGTCCCCCGCCGGCCGTACGGACTACGCGGCGGCCCTGCGCGCCTGCGCCGACGCCCTGGTCCGGGCCGGCTCCTCCCGCGTACGCACGGACCTGGAGACCACCAGCGGCGGCACCCGCATCGCCATCCGTGGCATCGGCGGCCACGACTACCGCAAGCGCACCGGGCAGCTGAACGTACGCCTTCCGGACACCGGCGACGGCCGCGGCGCGGACCGCACGATCACGGAGATCCTCACGCCGGGCGCCCTCTACATGAAGAACCGCGGTGCGGGGGTGCCCGCCGACAAGTGGGTGCGGGTGGACACCGCCTCGCTCGCCGACGGCAACCTCGTCACCGGCGGCGCGACCGACCCGATGGCCGCCGCCGAGCTGCTGCGCGGGGTGCGCGAGGTGACGTACGAGGGCCGGGAGCGGCTGGACGGCGCCTGGGTGCGGCACTTCAGCGGGACCACACACATCGGCTCGGCCGCGCGGGCGGCGTCCCCCGGGTTCCGGCCCGCGCTGACCGCGGCGGAGAAAGGCTTCACCACCGACGTGGTGGCCTTCGACGCGTATCTGGACGATGCCGGGCGGCCGCGCAAGGTCCGCCAGCGCTTCCGCTTCGCCAACGGCACCACGGGCGGGACGTCGGTGACCTCCACCACCACCCTGCACGGCTTCGGCGCGCCGGTCCCGGTCCGGCTGCCCGACCGGCGCGACATCTACACGGGCCGGGTCACCGCCGACGGCGGCTGAGATCCGCCGGCCGGCGGAAGCGGCCTCCACCGGGGCCGCCGGCGGATGGCCACGGTGTGTGCGAACCGGCGGAAATGGTCCGTCCGTGCCATGCGCGGAGCGTGCGCCCGTACCTACGCTGGGCGTAACCACCAGAAGAGTGGGGAGGCGCTCGAAGGAGGAGGTGTTGTACGTGGCCGGACACCGCAACTCGACGGTTCAGGACCACGTGGCCCTCGTCGAGATCGACCTGACTGGTGAGTTGATGATCGCGGCGGCCGCCGCGAGCGAGGATCGGCTCAGCTCGGACCGTATCGACGAGGTGCTGGACGTGGACGCGGACCGCGCGCGGCCGGGGCCAGGGCCCGGCAGCCGTACGTGACGGGGCGGCGGCACCGTGCGCGGCGGCGCGCGGCGGCCGTGCGCCCGGCACCCGCGGCCGGGCGGCCGGAGCGCGGAAGCGGGCGCCCGGCGGCCCTTCTCAGGTGCGCAGCATCCGCTCGATCGCCTTGGTGGCTTCCTTGACCTTCTCGTCGATGGCCTCGGGCCCCTTGACGGCGGCGTCGGCGACGCAGTGCCGCAGGTGCTCCTCCAGGAGCTGGAGACCGAAGGACTGCAGGCCCTTCGTACTCGCCGAGACCTGGGTGAGTATATCGATGCAGTACACATCTTCCTCCAGCATGCGCTGGAGGCCGCGGATCTGGCCCTCGATCCGGCGCAGCCTCTTGAGGTGCGCGTCCTTCTGCTGCGCGTAGCCGTGGATGCCCAGATCGTGGTCCGTGACGGCGTCGGGGTCCGGCCGGAAGGCGGTTTTCGGCCCCTCGGCGTGGCAGGCCGCGGCGGCTGCGGTGCTGCCGTCGGTGTCGGCGTCCGTGGTCGTCATGGCCATCTCCCGTGGTACGTAGGCGGTCCATATACCCCTAGCGGGTATATGTTACAGAAATTCGCGGGCGCGGGCGGTCCCCCGTGCAGAGCATGCTGCCCGATGGGCGACACTGAAGGAATGCCGGTTAGCTGTGGCTGGATGATGCGCCTAGCATCAACTCGACCGAATCCGATGCACCCCGAGGATTTCACGTGCGCTTTCGTCTGACCCCCAGGGAGACGAGCTTCTACGACATGTTCGCCGCGTCCGCGGACAACATCGTCACGGGCTCCAAGCTCCTGATGGAACTGCTCGGGGCGGACGCCTCCGCGCGGACAGAGATCGCCGAGAGGATGCGGGCGGCGGAGCACGCGGGGGACGACGCGACCCACGCGATCTTCCACCAGCTGAACTCCTCGTTCATCACGCCGTTCGACCGCGAGGACATCTACAACCTCGCCTCGAAGCTGGACGACATCATGGACTTCATGGAGGAGGCCGTCGATCTGGTCGTCCTCTACAGCATCGAGGAGCTGCCCAAGGGCGTCGAGCAGCAGATCGAGGTGCTGGCGCGGGCGGCGGAGCTGACCGCCGAGGCGATGCCGAACCTGCGGACGATGTCCAACCTCACCGAGTACTGGATCGAGGTCAACCGTCTGGAGAACCAGGCCGACCAGATCCACCGCAAGTTGCTCGCGCACCTGTTCAACGGCAAGTACGACGCCATCGAGGTGCTCAAGCTCAAGCAGATCGTGGACATCCTGGAAGAGGCGGCCGACGCCTTCGAGCATGTCGCCAATACGGTCGAGACGATCGCGGTCAAGGAGTCCTGACCTCCGGTGGACACCTTCGCGCTCATCGTGACCATCGGGGTCGCGCTCGGCTTCACGTACACCAACGGCTTCCACGACTCCGCGAACGCCATCGCGACCTCGGTCTCCACGCGGGCGCTGACCCCGCGGGCGGCGCTGGCGATGGCCGCGGTGATGAACCTCGCCGGCGCCTTCCTGGGCAGTGGGGTCGCCAAGACGGTCAGCGAGGGGCTGATCTCCACGCCCGAGGGCTCCAAGGGGATGGGCATCCTCTTCGCGGCCCTGGTCGGCGCGGTGGTCTGGAACCTGGTCACCTGGTACTTCGGACTGCCGTCGTCGTCCTCGCACGCGCTCTTCGGCGGCATGGTGGGCGCCGCGCTGGCGGGCGGTACGACCGTCTACTGGTCGGGCGTCATAGAGAAGATCGTCGTCCCGATGTTCCTCTCGCCCGTGATCGGCCTGGTCCTCGGCTATCTCGTGATGGTCTTGATCATGTGGCTGTTCCGGAAGTCCAACCCGCACAAGGCCAAGCGCGGCTTCCGTATCGCGCAGACGGTCTCGGCGGCCGGCATGGCGCTCGGGCACGGCCTCCAGGACGCCCAGAAGACCATGGGCATCGTGGTGATGGCGCTGGTCATCGCGGACGTCCAGAGCGCGGGCGACGCCATCCCGGTCTGGGTGAAGATCGCCTGTGCGCTGACCCTGTCGCTGGGCACGTACGCGGGCGGCTGGCGCATCATGCGCACGCTCGGCCGGCGGATCATCGAACTGGACCCGCCGCAGGGCTTCGCGGCCGAGACGACCGCGGCGTCCGTCATGTACACCGCCTCGTTCATGTTCCACGCGCCGATCTCCACCACCCACGTCATCACCTCGGCGATCATGGGTGTGGGCTCGACCAAGGGCACCCGCGCGGTGCGCTGGGGCGTCGCCAAGAACATCGTCATGGGCTGGTTCATCACCATGCCCGCCGGCGCGGCGGTGGCCGCCCTGAGCTACTGGTGCGTCCACCTCGTGTTCGCATGACGTGACGCGGCCCGCGGGCCGTACGCACGTGTGGGCCCGCCCTCCGGAACCGGAGGGCGGGCCCTCGTCCTTGCGGTGGCACCGCCATGCAGCACCGCAGGACGTACGGGGCCGGTCGGCGCGGGACGCGCGGGGCCGGTCAGCCGAAGCGGCCGGAGATGTAGTCCTCCGTGGCCTGGACCGACGGATTGGAGAAGATCCGCTCGGTGTCGTCGATCTCGACCAGCTTGCCGGGCTGCCCGACGGCGGCCAGGTTGAAGAAGGCCGTACGGTCCGAGACGCGCGCCGCCTGCTGCATGTTGTGCGTGACGATGACGATCGTGAACCGTTCCTTCAGCTCGCCGATCAGATCCTCGATGGCGAGGGTGGAGATCGGGTCGAGCGCCGAGCACGGCTCGTCCATCAGCAGCACCTGCGGCTCGACCGCGATGGCGCGGGCGATGCACAGCCGCTGCTGCTGGCCGCCGGACAGGCCCGAGCCGGGCTTGTTCAGCCGGTCCTTGACCTCGTTCCAGAGGTTGGCGCCCTTGAGGGACTTCTCCACCACGTCGTTCAGCTCGGACTTCTTGTACGAGCCGTTCAGCCGCAGGCCCGCCGCCACGTTGTCGAAGATCGACATGGTGGGGAACGGGTTCGGGCGCTGGAAGACCATGCCGACGGTACGGCGCACCGCCACCGGGTCCACGCCGCTGCCGTACAGGTTCTCGTCGTCCAGCAGCACCTTGCCCTCGACGCGGCCGCCGGGGGTGACCTCGTGCATCCGGTTCAGGGTGCGCAGGAACGTCGACTTGCCGCAGCCCGAGGGGCCGATGAAGGCGGTCACCGAGCGGGGCTCGACGGTCATGGAGATGTCGTCGATGGCCTTGTGGCTGCCGTAGTAGGCGGAGAGGCCGCTGACGTCGATTCGCTTGGCCATGGAAATCACTGCTTCTTTCGTGCGCTGGGGAAGGTCAGCGGCCGGTCTTGGGGGCCTTCCAGCGGGCGATGCCGCGGGCCACCAGGTTGAGGATCATGACGAAGGCGATGAGCACCAGGGCCGCGGCCCAGGCGCGGTCGTAGGAGGCGTCGGAGCCCTGCTGCCACTGCTGGAACACATACAGCGGCAGTGACTGCTGGGCGCCTTCGAAGGGGTTGTTGTTGATCGTCTTCGCGCCCCAGACGAGCAGCAGGACGGGCGCGGTCTCACCGGTGATACGGGCGACGGCCAGCATCAGGCCGGTGGTGATGCCGCCGATCGAGGTCGGCAGGACCACCTTGAGGATGGTGCGCCACTTCGGTACGCCGAGGGCCAGCGACGCCTCGCGCAGCTCGTTGGGCACCAGCTTGAGCATCTCCTCGGTGGAGCGGACCACCACCGGCATCATCAGGATGGCCAAAGCCATCGCGCCGGCGAAGCCGGACGGGCCGAAGCCGAGGATCAGGATCCACACCGAGAGGATGAACAGGCCGGCGACGATCGAGGGGATGCCGGTCATCACGTCGACGAAGAAGGTGACGGCCTTGGCGAGCCTGCCGCGCCCGTACTCGACCAGGTAGATGGCGGTGAGCAGGCCGATCGGCGCGGCGATCAGGGCGGCGAGGCCGACCTGCTGGAGGGTGCCGATGATCGCGTGGTAGATGCCGCCGCCGGGCAGCGCGTCGGGCAGGGTGCCCATCGAGTGGCTGAGGAAGTAGCCGTCGAGGACCTTGATGCCGCGCACGACGGTCTCCCAGATGAGGGAGGCCAGCGGGACCACGGCCAGGACGAAGCAGATCCACACCAGGCTGGTGGCGAGGCGGTCCTTGGCCTGCCGTACGCCTTCGACGGCGGCGGCGAGCACGTACGTACCGAGGATGAACAGCAGCGCGCCGATCAGCCCCCACTGGATGCGGCTTTCGAGGCCGGCGACCAGGCCGATGCCGCAGCCCACGGCGACCGCGGCCACGGCGATGGCGGCCGGAGCCCAGCGGGGCAGCCGGGGCTGCTTGAGGGAGACCGGGAGCGGGGCGCTGTCGGCGACCGGCCGCCGGGTGGTGACCGTGTTACTCATGCGTTGGCCCCCGAGTACTCCTTGCGGCGGGCGATGATCAGGCGGGCCGCGCCGTTGACGAGCAGCGTGATGACGAAGAGGACGAGGCCGGAGGCGATCAGGGCGTCCTGCCCGAACTCGTCGGCCTCGCTGAACTTGCTGGCGATGTTCTGCGCGAAGGTGCCGCCGCCCGGGTTGAGCAGGCTGACGTTGATCAGGAAGCCCGGGGACAGCACGGTGGCCACGGCCATCGTCTCGCCGAGCGCGCGGCCCAGGCCGAGCATCGAGGCGCTGATGACGCCGGAGCGGCCGAACGGCAGCACCGACATGCGGATGACTTCCCAGCGGGTCGCGCCGAGCGCGAGCGCGGCCTCCTCGTGCATCTTCGGAGCCTGGAGGAAGACCTCGCGGCTGACGCTGGTCACGATCGGCAGGATCATGATCGCGAGCAGGATGCCGACGGTGAACAGCGCGCGGGGGGCCTGGTCGTCGTAGGAGAAGATCCCGGTCCAGCCGAGGTAGTCGTCCAGCCAGCTGTAGAGGCCGGTCAGGTGCGGGACGAGGAAGAGGGCGCCCCACAGGCCGTAGATGATGCTGGGCACCGCGGCGAGCAGGTCGATGACGTAGCCGAGCGGGGAGGCCAGCCTGCGCGGCGCGTAGTGCGAGATGAACAGCGCGATGCCGACCGCGACCGGGACCGCGATGACCATCGCGATCACCGAGCTGACGACGGTGCCGAAGGCGAGGACCGCGATGCCGAACTTCGGCTCGGGGCCCGAGGTGTTCCACTCGAAGAAGGTCAGGAAGTTCGCGTGGTCACCGGAGATGGCGATCACCGAGCGGACGGTGAGGAAGGCCGCGATGGCGGCCATGATCACCAGGAGGGCGATGCCGGAGCCGCGGGAGAGGCCGAGGAAGATCCGGTCTCCGGGGCGTACCGCCTTGCCGGACACCGAGGAGGCGGGCGGCGCGGACGGTGGTGGGGCGCTGGATATCGAGGGTGCTGAATTCATGGTTTCTCCGGTCTGCGGAGCCCGGCGGGGGCTCCTGGCGCGGCGGTGCACCGGACGGGCGGCGGCCGGCGCCAGGTCCGACAGGGCCTGGGTGCGCGGGCCGCCGCCCGGTGGGTCAGGAGAGCGCGGAGACGGCCGAGCGGACCTTCTCGGCGATCTCGGTCGGCAGCGGCGCGTAGCCCAGTTCCTTCAGGGCGTTCTGGCCGTCCTTGCTGGAGATGTAGGTCAGGAAGGACTTGGTGGCGGGCAGCGTCTCCGCCTTGTTGCCCTTGTCGCAGGCGATCTCGTACGTGACGAGGGTGATCGGGTAGGCGTCCTCGGCCTTGGTGGTGTAGTTCAGCTTCAGGGCCAGGTCGCTGCCCTGGCCGACCTGCTTGGCCTCGGCGATGGCCTTGGAGGCGTTGTCGACGGTGGCCTCGACCGGGGCCTTGGCGCCGGTGTTCAGCTTCACCGTGCTGATCTTGCCGGCCGTGGCGTACGACAGCTCGAAGTAGGAGATCGCGCCGCTGGTCTGCTTCACCTGCGAGGACACGCCGGCCGAACCGGACGCGGCCTGGCCGCCCTTGCCCGCCCACGTCTTGGCCGGCTCGTGCTTCCAGGCGTCGGGCGCCGCGCCCTTGAGGTACTTGGTGAAGTTGTCGGTGGTGCCGGAGTCGTCCGAGCGGTGGAACGCCTGGATCTTCAGGTCCGGCAGCTTCGCCTCGGGGTTCAGCCTCTTGATCGCCTCGTCGTTCCACTTGGTGATCTCCGAGTCGAAGATCTTGGCGAGGGTCGGGGCGTCCAGGACGAGGCTGTCCACGCCGGGCACGTTGTAGCCGACCGCGATCGGGCCGCCGACCATCGGCAGGTTGACCGCCTGGCCGCCCTTGCAGATCTTCTTGGACTTCTCGACCTCCTCGGGCTTGAGCGCCGAGTCGGAGCCCGCGAAGGCGGTCTGGCCCTGGAGGAAGGTGGTGATGCCCGCGCCGGAGCCGGTGGGCTGGTAGTTGATGCTGGTGTCCTTGCAGGCGCCCGCGTACGCCTGCACCCAGGCGTCCATGGCGTTCTTCTGCGCGGAGGAGCCGGAGGCGAGCAGCTTGCCCTTGCCCTCGCACTTGATGTTGCCGGTCTTCGCTGCCGACGCCGCACCGCCGCCACCACTGGTGTCGTCGGAGCCGCACGCCGACAGGGTCAGGGCACCGGTGACGGCGAGAGCGCCGACGGCGAGGGCGCGAACCCGGTTCTTGCGCTGCAGCTGCTTCACTGTCGTGAGTTCCTTCCTGGGGCGCGCCGCTTCTTCGGCGTGCGGTGGAGACAGGTGTGGTCACCGGGACGGTGACCCCAGGGGTCACCTGGAGGGCGACCCGATGCCGGTCACTGTGCGGCGGCCGGAGCGGTGGAACAAGGGCCGCCGGAACCGGTTGCCCGGTGGCCCAGCAATGCCGTGCCGCGCTCGCCCCGAAGGAGTGGCGCGCCGCTCGGTACGGCCGAAATTAGGCAGATCAGGTGAAGCTGCCGATGGAGGAGAGTGAACGTGGGGTGAACCTCGGCCGACAGCTGGGGGCGGCGTTCGTACTGCCCGGAATCCTCGGCGTCGCCCTGTCGGATTACCCGTCGGTATGGCAGCATCCGCGCCTGTAGGGGTGCACGAATCGGTGCGGATCAAGCCGGAGGTGGCTGGTGGGGCGGCAGGGGGCAGGGCGGGGTATTCGCGGTGTGTACGGCATACGGGATGTACGGAGCGCCAAGGGCACGGCGGGGGCGACGGGCACGGCGCTGCGGACCGGTGCGCCGAGGCGGTGGGGTACGGGGAGCCGGCCGGGCGCGCGGGGGCTGCGGGGCGCCGTGGTGGCGGCGACGGCCGTGGTGCTGGGCGTGACGGGGATGCTCGCCGGGACGGCGCCGACCGCGTACGCGGACCCCGCGCCGACCGTGTCCGAAAAGCGCCTGGAGGAGGTCCGCACCCAGCTGGAGAACCTCTACCGCGCGGCGGAGCAGGCCACCGAGGCGTACAACGCGGCGAAGGAGCAGGTGGATCTCCAGCAGAAGGAGATCGTCAAGCTGGCGCAGAACATCGACCGGACGCAGCGGCGGATGGACGACCTCAAGCGCCAGGCGGGCGCGCTGGCCAGCGCGCAGTACCGGGGCGGCGGCATTCCCGCCGAGGCCCGCCTGATGCTCAACAAGGACCCCGAGCGCTTCCTCGACGACGCCACGCTGGTACGCAAGAGCCAGCACGCCGCCAACGACCTGATCGCTCAGCTCGGACGCACCAAATCCGCCTTGGAGGGCTACTCGCAGGACGCCACCGACCGCTGGGAGCGGCTGGAGGAGAACCGCCGGAAGAAGGAGGCCGCGCAGCTCGACATCCGCAAGAAGGTCGAAGCGGCGCAGGAGCTGGAATCCCGGCTGGCCGCCGAGGAGAAGGAGCGGCTGCGGAAGCTGGAGGACGCGCGGGCTCTGCTGGAACAGCAGAAATGGCTGGATTCCGGTGTCCTGAAGGACATCAACGCCCATGCCTCGGCGGCCGGCAAGAAGGCCGTGGCGTACGCGACGGCGCAGATCGGCAAGGACTACGTGTGGGGCGCCGAGGGCCCGGACACCTTCGACTGCTCCGGGCTGACCATGCGCGCCTGGGAGGCGGCCGGCAAGGCCGTTCCCCGTACCTCGCAGGAGCAGTGGCGGCAGCTGCCGCGTATCGACATCAAGGACATGCGCCCCGGTGACCTGATCATCTACTACGGCGACGCGAGCCACGTCGGCATGTACGTCGGCGACGGCGCGATCGTGCACGCGCCGCGCCCGGGACGGCAGGTCACGCTCGCCGGTGCCGGGTCGATGCCGATCCTCGGGGTCGTGCGGCCCGACAAGTGACGGGCGCGGGGCGGGGCGAGCGGGGCGAGCGGGGCCGTGCGGAGAGCGCCGCGACCCCGCCCCTGTCCCCGTAGGGCGACACGGTTCACTTGTCTCCGTAGGGGCACGGTTCACTTGTCCCCGTAGGGCGGTACGGTTCACTGTCCTCTACAGAGCGTGACACACACGTGCGTTTCGTCACGGTGCGTGGAGGGCTGACGTGCCGTTCACGAGGTGATGTTCGTCATTCCGCAGTCATCCTTTCCCAGGTCAAACCGCCTGTGGCGGACGGCATATGCCAACGGCGGGGTGCCGTCGGCCATTCCGCAGCCCTCGGCGCTAGCGCTATGGTCGCGTTTCGGTGCCCGGTGGCGCACCGCCCGGACCGACCGCCGGGCGGCGGCGGAACCGGGCACAGTGGCGCGCCGTTCGGCGGGCCCGCGCACCCTCGGGGGAGGGAAGGAAGCAGAGCATGTCCGTACCGATACCGCGCCAGCGGACGGCCGTGCTGCCGCACGAGGCAGCGCCGGCGGGCGACGCACGCGACGACGCGGCGCGCGCGGACGGGGCGGCGGCGGAGCCGGCGGACACCCCCACGGCCGCCGCGGAGGCCCCGGCCTCGACGGAATCCCCCGCCCCCGGAACCGATGCCCCTGCCGACGCCCCTTCTCCCACGGCATCCCCGGCCATCCCCGCCCGTCCCGGTGACGGCGGGCTGACCCTGCTGCTCATCGGCGAGGACCCCTCCAGCTCGGTGCCCGAGATGCGGGACTGGGAAGGCCGCCGGGTCCGCGTCCGTACGGCCCGTAACCTCACCGAGGCCGAGCGGCTGCTCACCGACGACGTGCACTGCATCCTGCTCGATCTGGCCCCGGAGGGCGCGCCGGAACGCGCGGACCGGGACGGCCCCGCGCCGGAGGAGGGCGGCGGACGCGACGAACTGGGCGCCCTGCGCGCGGTCCTGCGGATGGCCCCCGCCCACGCCGTCCTCGTCCTGACCGCCGAGGCCGACGCCGAGCGGGGCGCCGAGGCGGTCCGCGTCGGCGCGCAGGACTACCTCTTCCGCGACGAGCTGGACGGTTCGGTGCTCAGCCGGGCCGTGCGGTACGCCGTCGAGCGCAAGCGCGCCGACCTCGCGCAGCGCCAGCTCACCGAATCCCGGATCCTGGCCCAGGAGAACCGGCGCCTGGAGCGCGGACTGCTGCCCACACCCCTCCTGGACGGCTCCGACCTGCGCTTCGCGGCCCGCTACCGCCCCGGCCGCAGCCGCGCGCTGCTCGGCGGCGACTTCTACGACACGGTGCGCACGCCCGACGGCACGGTCCACGCGATGATCGGCGACGTCTGCGGCCACGGCCCCGACGAGGCCGCCCTCGGCGTGGAACTGCGCATCGCCTGGCGCGCGTTGACCTTCGCCGGCCTGTGCGGTGACGCGCTGCTGTCCACCCTCCAGAAGGTCCTGGAGAACGAGCGCGCCGACGACGAGATCTTCGCGACGCTGTGCCTGGTGGACATAGCGCCGGACGGGCGCCACGCCGGTGTCTGCCTGGCCGGCCACCCCGCGCCCCTGCTGGCCCGCTCCGGCGGCGCGCCGCGACTGCTCCCGTACGAGGAAGGCGGCCCGGCCCTCGGCCTGCTGCCGCGCGCCCGCTGGCCGCGCCGCCAGGTCGTGCTGGGCGGCTCCTGGAGCCTGATGATGTACACGGACGGCCTGATCGAAGGCCGCATCGGCGAGGGCAGGGAACGCCTCGGCCAGGAAGGCATGGCCGAACTGGTGGGCCGTCAGATGGCCGCCGGACTACGGGGCGAGCAGCTGCTCGACGCGGCGGTCACGGAGGTGCGGAACCTCAACGGCGGGGAACTGACGGACGATGTGGCCGTACTCCTGCTGGACCGGGGACGGGTGCGGAGCTGACGTACGGGCTCTGTCGCGGCCGTGGCCAGGGCCGGAGTCGGGGCCGCGGCCGGGGCCAGGGCCGGGACCGGGGCCGAAACCTTTCTACCGCCCGTTGAACGGCCCGTACGGCCCGTCCGAACTCGACCCGCCGCCGCGGCGCGGGCCCCGGCCGCCGGAGACCCCCTTGACCGCTGGCCGTACGTCGACCGTGTAGACGATCACCGCGATCAGCCCGATGATCGGCAGGAACGACATCAGCGGCAGCAGGAACAGCAGCGCCGTGGCGATCACCAGGAAGATCAGCCACATGCCCTTGGTCTGCTTGTCGGCGGCCCGGTAGGCGTCCTCGCGCCGTACGGCCGCGTCCACGAGCATCGCGGCGGCGTACACGGCCAGGGCCAGCTGCACCCAGCTCAGCACGTTCTGGAATCCGTAGATCAGCACTGCCACCACCCGTTCGACTCGGTCCGTCGCCGCCCCACCGTACCCGGAGAACGGGCCGGACACGCGGCGCGTGCCCGGCCCGCGGCCGCCGGATGCGTTACTTGCCGGTCTCGCTCGACGGCGTGGTCTTCTTGGCCGTCGTCTTCTTCGTGGCGGCGGTCTTCTTGGCGGCAGCCGCCTTCGCGTCGGTGCCGCTCGCCTCGTCGGAAGCCGCCACGCCCTCGGAGCCGGGCTCCGTCACGGGCTCCTGCTTGGGCTCCGGCTCGATCGCGACCGCCAGGTCCTCGGTGGCCTCGGCGGTCTCGGACCGCCACGTCTGCACCGCGTTGCGGCCGCGCTCGGCCATCTCCTCGTAGCCCTCACGCGCCTTGACGGCGGCCTCGGCCGCCCGGCCCACGCCCTGGAGCACGAGGTCCTGCGTCTGCTGGCTCAGCTTCTTGAAGTCGGCGTCGAGCAGGCTCAGCTGCCGGGTGATCCAGTCCTGCGCCTCCTTCGCCTCCTTGCTGACGCGGTCCTGGACGGTCTTCGGGTCGGTGTTGCGGACGGCCTCGAACCGCTTGGGGGCCTCCTCGCGGATCTTCTCGACCAGGCCCGGGATCTCCTTGGCCTTCTCGGCGGCGAAGTCCACGGTGCCGGCGATGGCGTACAGCGGAGTCGGGTCGGTCAGCGCCTTGCGGACGTCGTCGGTGATGGCCATGGCGTGGTTCCTCCTGGAATCGGTGGTCGGTCGCTCAGGTGGCGTGCGGGTCACCGTCGGCCTCTCGGGCGTCCGCGGCGGGCGTGCCGCCGCTCCCGCTCCCGTGTCCGTTCTCCTTGCGGAAGGACTCGTAGATCTGCAGCAGCACCTGCTTCTGCTGCTCGGTCAGCGCCGGATCGGTGAGGATCGCGGTGTGCACCTCGACCCCGTCCACCTTCCGCTCGTCGAGGATCCCGGCCTGCACGTACAGCGTCTCGGCGGAGATCCGCAGCGCCTTGGCCAGCTGCTGCAGGATGTCCGCGCTCGGCTTGCGCAGCCCGCGCTCGATCTGACTGAGATACGGGTTGGACACCCCGGCGGCATCCGCGAGCTGCCGCAGGCTGAGCTGCGCATTGCGCCGCTGCTCCCGCAGGAACTCGCCGAGGTTGCCGACGTTGAGTGATGCCATACCCCGATGGTGCGGCATCGTGCTAACTATTGCAAGCGGGTGCTAGCAAAAGTGGTTGTGTCGGGGTGGGGGCGGAGGCTTCACCGGCGAAGCCGGCTGTCCGGTCCCAGCAAAAGCGACCATTCCCCTGGAACTGATCGACGAAGTGATCGAATCCCAGGGGTTCTGGCTATGCGGACTCTCGGCGCTAGAGAGCGGCGCTGAGACGTTCGATGACAGTCCGAGCCGACTCTTCGGAGCCAGCGGCAGCGGCGGCGGTTACCGCGCCGGTGGCAATGGGCGCGAAGTACCCCTTCAACGCTGCCACCGCGCGGCGGATCCTTCCACGGTCCGGTTCCGCCTGGACGACCTCGTTCAGGACCTCTTCACCGGCGGTGGCTGCATCTTCGAGGTCTTCCTCGGAGACACCCATCGCGGGCAGTTCGCGCAGGGCGTCGACCACGGCCTGAGCGATAGCTTCGAATCCGGGCGCGATCTGCTGCTGGCTCTGTGTCTGATGGGCAACTGCGTTACCCCAGGCGAGCTGGGCACCGTTGACGTCTCCGTGGATCACGGGCCCGTTGAAGATGTTGTTGCCGCCGAAAGACACTCCCGAGGTGTCTGACTCGACCTTCGCCGTGACCGGGTGCTTGTCCATCTCGCGCTGGATCTCTCGCATCATCCTCCTGATGCCTTGCTTGTTGACCTTGAAACCACCACTCGCCATTGTTGTTCTCCTGCTGTTGGTCGCCGCCCCCTCTCTAAATTCTGCCGGAAGCCACTGACAAACGGGGCACCGTCAACCTCGAAGGCGCCGGGCAACTCAGGGGCCTCGACGCGGTACCACTGGGCCGTGGCGGGCGTCCTCGTGGTGGCCGGTCTGCCTGCCGGGCTCTGGCTGGGGTCGGTCGACCTGCTCGTCGCCGCGGTCACGGCGCTCGTGTGCGTCCTCGTCCTGGCTCGTATCGGCCGTCCGTGCAGCGTCACCGTGACGGAGAAGGAGGTCCGGCACCGCGGCATCCTCGGCAGGGAGCTCCGCATTCCCGCGGGGACATCGCCACGGTGCTCTACGCCCCGCACCTCGACGTCGGTAACAATCAGCGCGCGGGACTGGCTGGCCCTGCTCGATGAGCAGGACAGGCCGCTGCTCCGGCTCACCAGCCTGAACATCTGGTCGCGGGAAGGGAGCAAGCAGGTGCGCAAGGCCGTGGGCGGACCCACCGTCGACACGCTCCACATGCGGGCTGCCACGTTGCGCCTGCGCTACCCGGAAGCGATGCCCTACCGCACGGCCCATGCCGGCATCTTCGGCGGCGTCTTCCCCGATGTGGATGTCCGAGACGGTGAAGTCTTGGCCCCGGACGCAGCCTTCCGCCCGGGAAGCCTTGGGCAATCATCGCGTGATCCTGCATAGCGGCCACTGGCCCGATCTGCGCCCGGCTGTTCGCCCAGCGAAAGCCAGCACAGGTCTACCCGGACGCAGTTGATGCCCCGTAGGGTCTGGCCATGGCCTGTCGCATTTCCGAACTGATAATTCCCGCCCGGGACCCGCAAGGGCTGGCGGCGTTCTGGTGCGAGGTGCTGGACTTCGTCGTGCTCGATCCCGATGACGGCGGCGCGGTGGAGATCGGACCACGGGAAGGGTTCGGCGGATTGCAGCCGACCCTGGTCTTCGTGCCCGCCGCCGAGCCCAGGACGGGGCAGTTGCGGCTGCATTTCGACGTCAACGCCACCGACCGCGACCAGGACGCCGAACTCGAACGCCTCCTGAAACTCGGGGCGCGGCCGGCCGACGTCGGCCAGAGCGGCGATGAGCCCTGGCATGTTCTGTCCGACCCCGAGGGCAATGAATTCTGCCTGCTGCGGGCCCGCTTGAGCTGAGCGGCGCCTTCGTCTTCAGGCGGGTGCAGCATGCGCTGCACCCGCCGGGTCGACGACCCTCAGACGCTGTAGGGGTTGTCGATGACGTATACCCAGTTTCCCGCGCTCGTCCTCTTCATTACCTCAAGCGCCTTTCCTTCGGTGATGCCGTCCTCGCCGGTGATCCGCCATCTCGCCTCGACCATGGCCAAGTCGCCGTTCTGGTGGACTGACGTAGCCCCCATTTCCATGGTGCCGGGTGAGTCGAGGTAGGGCTTCAGCGCTTTCTTGATGCTTTCCCTGCCGCGGACCGGCTCGTGTCCCGCTCCCGGTATGAAGACGGCATGGTCATCGAACAGGGAACCCAACCCGTCGAGGTCCCGGTCCTTGAGGTATTCGGCGAAGAGCCGGTGCACATCTTGCGGCTTCATGTTCTTTCCTCTGCTGTGGATGGGGTGGAGTCGCCGGTGGGGCCGACCGGGGGAGTGTTCTTGCCAAGAGCGCTCCCGGTCGGCTACAGGCCGACCTGCGCGAGCCACTGGGCGGTGGTGCGCGGCTTCAGACCCAGAATCCGCTGGGCGCTGTTGTGCTCGCTGATGGTGTGGTCCGGCGCCGTCGCGAGCCGCTGGTACAGAGCGGTGACCGCGGCCGCTCCCGCGCCTCCGACGACGGGGGTGACCAGGCGGCCGAACTCCTCGGGGGTGAGCGGCTCATAGGCGACGTGCCGGCCGAGGTGGTCGGAGAAGACCCGGGCGAGGTCCGGGCCCGTAATTCCCGGGTACTGGCCCACGCCGATCGTGCCGGTGATGTCGGGGCGGTCGAACAGGGCGGCGACGACATCGGCGTTGTCCAGGTGTGACGACCAGGAGACCGGGAAGTCCGCGGCCGGCGGATAGCGCAGCTTTCCCCGGGTGCGCATGGTGTCCAGGACCAACGGCAGAAGCAGGTTCTCCAGGAAGAGCCGTGGCGCGATCACCGCGTGCGACAGGCCGGTTTCTGCCAGGCCGCGTATGAGGGTCCGGATGGCGGAGCCATGCGGGGCCAGGAGCTGTGGGTGGGGGCCGTCGACGATTTCTCCGCTGGTGGAGACCACCACCCGGCGGGGCCTCGCCCGGGAGAGGGCGGCGACGATGCTGTGTGCGTAGGCCAGCCGGTCCTCCTCGGCGGTGACGGGCAGATGCACGAAGACGCCGTCGGCCCCCGCGTAGATGCGGGCCAGATCCTGGACGGAGGTGTAGTCGGCTGCGACGACCGGAGTGCCGTCGGGGCGGGTTCCGGGCTTGCGGCCCACAGCCACGACCGGCTTGCCGGCGGACGTCAACTTGGCCAGCACGGGGGCGCCCTGAGCACCTGCGGCGCCATGGATCACGTAGCTCATGAAGCCATTAGTGCACACGATGCATCGATTACATCAACTGCACCAATGGCGTAGTGTCCGCGGTGTGACCACGAACATCCCCCGACTTCCCGAATGCGGGGTCGCCCGGTTCCTGGCCGTACTGGAAGGGCCGTGGGCGACCCTGGTCGTACGCGAGCTGCTGCCGGGCAAGCGCCGTTTCTCCGAACTGCGCGACGCGCTTCCCGGAATCAGCCCGCATACTCTGACCAGCCGACTGCGAAGGTTCGAGGCGTACGGGATCGTGACCCGCTCCGTCCACGCAGAGGTGCCACCGCGCGTCGAATACGAGCTCACGCCGCTCGGACAGCAACTGCGCACGGTGCTCGATGCGATGGCGCAGTGGGGCGAATCCGTCCAGGACCCCCACCTCCATGGGCCCGCCGCCCTTGCGGAGAAGAACGCCGACTGAAACGCCGTCACTGCTGGATGGTCAGACCCCCGCAGGCGATTTCTCCGGTCTGCGCGCTGACCCCGGAGAAGTGCCCTAACGCCGCCGCTCCCACTCGTCCCGCGTGAGTACGTACTCCACCTCACCGTGTTCCGAGCCGGGAATTGCCTCCGGCCAGTCGCCGGTGAAGGAGCGGAGAAAGGACAGGCCGGACTTCTCCATCACCCGCCGAGACGCCCGATTGACCGCCATGGTGTTCGCGGTCACCCGCTCCACCGCGAGTTCGGTGAAACCCTTGTCGATGAGCGCTCGGGCTCCTTCGGTGGCGTAACCGCGGCCCCAAGCCGCCTTGTTGAGACGGTAGCCGAGTTCGACCACGGCGGGGCTGTCGTCTTCCAGTGGCCGGAACTCGAACCACCCCAGGAAAACCCCGGCCCTCTTCTCCTGCGCCGCCCAAAAGCCGCGCGTCGCGAAACACGGGTGGTCGTGCAGGAGCCGCGGCAAGGTCCGCTCCACGATCGCCTCGCGGCTCGTGGGCCGGCCGCCGTTGATGAAGCGCATGACGTCCGGGTCGTTGTCGAGCGCGAAGAGGCGGTCGGTGTCGTCGGCGGTGAACGGGCGCAGCACCAGCCGGCCGGTTTCCAGGAAGGCACGCATGCCGCGATCCTGGCCGGTGACGGCGGCGGAGCGCCACCGGAATTCGCCGCGGTCCGTGGGAAAGAGACGGTCCGCCCGGCTGGATATCAGCTGAAAACCAGGCGAGAGCCCTCCATTTGGGCCAGTCCTCCGGGCCGTTCCGGCATGGCGGCAGGCCGTCGGTGCGATGTGTCCGGATGCTGAGAGCCGGACCAGGCAGGAGCAACCGTGGACGATCTCAGCCGCCGAGGAGCCCGGAGCCCGGCACCCGACAGCTCCGGCCATGACGCCGGCCAGCCGGGCGTCATCGGCATCGGACTGGCCGCCGTGCTGACGGCCGCGCTCGCGCAGGGTTCGTGGCAGTGGTTCGCCACCTACATCGGCGTCACGCTGCTGGCAGTGATCTTCTCCTTCTACCGGCTGCCGACGTGGCGGCCCGGCCTCTGGTCCGCGTCCGTACGGAACCTGGCCGCGTACTCGCTGGTCGTCGGCCTGTGCGTGGCGATCGCGCTGGCCCCCATGCTGCAACGCTGGTCATGGCTGTTCCCGATGCCGGGCACCCGTGCCAGATGCCCCGCGCTGGGTACGTACGAGAGCATCCGCACGGAGGCGGCACTGGCGAACCTGGCAGGCCGCGACGGCGCCGCCTTGGCCCAGGCCCAGGACGCCCACAGCCATGCCGCCGTGGCCGACTGCCTGTCCGCCACCACGACCCTGTGGCTACCGGTGTACGCGGCCGGTGCGGCCGTGCTGGTGGGGGCGTGGGCGTGGGCTGCTGAGCGGGTTCGGACGCGGAAGGGAGCAGCGGGCCGGGCCCCTTCCCGCGCGGGTTGAGGCGTTACGTGAGGTCCGTACCTGACGAGGACCGGACGCCCAACGCGACGCCGGTACAGGCCACTACGGCAGTCGCCGCAGCGTCGAGAAAGAGCGTGAACGACCACGACCTGTCCGCGGTGTCGATCCGGCCGATACGAAGCGGGCGCTGCTCCGCATCTTCGAGGATCTGGACGGTGGCGGCGAGGCCCTGTGTCGGCCGGCCGCGCCGTAGGGTGCGGCGGAGCCGGGCCCGGTAGACTTGCGCGAGCCGGCCGGCGGTGACCGTACCGTCCCAGACGATGAAAGCACCCCCGGCGAGCAGCGCCTCCCGCGCGGCCCCGCATGCCGACGTCTGTCCGCCGAGCATGGCCGCAAGGTCTTCGCGCCTCATGATCCGGTCCTCCGCCTCGTCACCCGTGGCCAGTTGGGGTGCGGGCTGCTGTCACCATCTGACCGGAGCAACCTACCTGCTCCGGTGCCTGCACCGGGCGCACGACCATGAGCTGTTGCTCGACGTTCAAGGGAGGTCGCCCGATGAGCTGGGCGATCTGATGAGCGCCCCCGGCTCCGGGACAGACCACGCGCGCCATACCTTCGGAGAGAGGGAATACGTATGCAGCACCTGTCTCCCCGAGCAGGACGACCACGCGATCAAGACCCTGTTCGGCCTCCTCGACCAGTTCGTCGCCGAGCGCGAAGCCGCGCAGGTCACAGCGTCCGCCACGCGCTCCGTGCGATCCTGACCCGGTGAATCTGCAAGACCTGGTCCAGCTGCGGCGGGCGCGGGACCTGATGGATCGGGACTACGCGCAGCCGCTGGACGTGCCGGCGCTGGCGCGGGCGGCGCATATGTCGTCGGGGCACTTCTCGCGGAGTTTTCGTGCCGCTTACGGGGAGACGCCGTACAGCTACCTGATGACGCGCCGGATCGAGCGGGCCAAGGCGCTGCTACGGCGGGGGGACCTGTCGGTGACGGAGGTCTGCTTCGCGGTGGGGTGTACGTCGCTGGGGTCGTTCAGTTCGCGGTTCACCGAGCTGGTGGGGGAGAGCCCGAGCGCGTACCGGGCGCGTTCGCACGAGCCGGGGGCGGCGATTCCGGCCTGTGTCGCCAAGATCTACACGCGGCCGGTGCGGAACGGGCCGCCGCCCGCCGCTGACGGTGACGGCGGCGACGGCGGCGACCGCTGAGCCGCCCGGAGCCCCGCCCGGAGCCCCGTCCGGAACCCGCCCGGAGCCCCACCCGGTGCCCGCCTCCAACCGGTCACGAATGGAGAAGCGCGGCGCACGGCCCCGCCGTAGCGTGTTGCGCATGGACATTCACCTTTCCACCTGCTTCATCGCCGTCGACGATCACGACAAGGCGCTGCCCTTCTACCGCGACGTGCTCGGCCTGGAGGTGCGCAACGACGTCAAGTTCGAGGGGATGCGCTGGGTGACGGTCGGCTCGCCGTCGCAGCCCGGCGTGGAGATCGTGCTGGAGCCGCCGCTCGCGGACCCGAACGCCTCGCCGGCCGACCGGCAGGCCATGGCGGAGCTGCTCGCCAAGGGCATGCTGCGCGGCGTGATCTTCTCGTCCGACGACGTGGACGCCGTCTTCGAGCGCGTCCAGGCCTCGGGCGCCGAAGTGCTCCAGGAGCCGGTCGACCAGCCGTACGGGGTCCGGGACTGTGCCTTCCGCGACCCCGCGGGCAATATGCTGCGCTTCGCTCAGCGCAAGAAGTGAACCGGGCGCCGGCCGGTGACCGCACCGGCCGGCGGCGGGCCCGGACCGGACAGGGCCCGGATCGGGCCCGGACCGGATCGGGGCGTGACCGGCGCGAACCGGTCGTACGGCTGCAAGCTGCCACTCGGAAACAGGCGACGCCGACGGGGGAACCGCGGCGGCGGCGCCGCCTCACACAGGGAGAAACGTATGAGCACGGGCCCGAAGACGGATGCGCGGCCGGCTGCGCGGCACGCCGCCGACAGCCACGACGCGATCCGCGTGCACGGCGCGCGCGAGAACAACCTCAAGGACGTCAGCATCGAGATCCCGAAGCGCCGCCTGACGGTGTTCACCGGGGTGTCCGGCTCGGGCAAGAGCTCGCTGGTGTTCGACACGATCGCCGCCGAGTCGCAGCGGCTGATCAACGAGACGTACAGCGCCTTCGTGCAGGGCTTCATGCCGGCCCTGGCCCGCCCCGAGGTGGACGTCCTGGACGGGCTGACCACCGCGATCATCGTCGACCAGCAGCGGATGGGCTCCGACCCCCGCTCCACCGTCGGCACCGCCACCGACGCCAACGCGATGCTGCGCATCCTCTTCAGCCGGCTCGGCGAGCCGCACATCGGCCCGCCCGGCGCGTACTCCTTCAACACCGCCTCGGTGTCGGCGAGCGGCGGGTTCCGGGTCGAGCGCGGGGAGAAGACCAAGACGGAGAAGGTGACCTTCAGCCGCACCGGCGGCATGTGCACCCGCTGCGAGGGCCGCGGCAAGGTCTCCGACATCGACCTCGGCCAGCTCTACGACGACACCAAGTCGATCTCCGAGGGCGCGTTCACCATCCCCGGCTACACGGCGGGCGGCTGGAACGCCCGGCTCTACGCCGAGTCGGGCCTGTTCGACGCGGACAAGCCGATCCGCAAGTTCACCAAGAAGGAGCTGCACGCCCTCCTCCACCAGGAGCCGACCCGGATGAAGATCGCGGGCATCAACATGACCTACGAGGGTCTGATCCCGCGGGTGACCAAGTCGTTCCTGGCCAAGGACAAGGAGGCGATGCAGCCGCACATCCGGGCGTTCGTGGAGCGGGCCGTCACCTTCACCACCTGCCCCGACTGCGACGGCACCCGGCTCAGCGAGGGCCCCCGCTCCTCGAAGATCAAGGAGATCTCGATCGCGGACGCGTGCGCGATGGAGATCCGCGATCTGGCCGAGTGGGTGCGCGGCCTCGCCGACCCCTCGGTGGCGCCGCTGCTCACCGCACTGCAGGGCACGCTCGACTCCTTCACGGAGATCGGCCTCGGCTACCTCTCGCTCGACCGCCCGGCCGGCACCCTCTCCGGCGGCGAGGCGCAGCGCGTCAAGATGATCCGCCACCTCGGCTCCTCGCTCACCGATGTCACCTACGTCTTCGACGAGCCGACCGTCGGCCTGCACCCGCACGACATCCAGCGCATGAACAACCTGCTGCTGCGGCTGCGCGACAAGGGCAACACGGTGCTCGTCGTGGAGCACAAGCCGGAGACGATCGCGATCGCCGACCACGTGGTGGACCTCGGCCCGGGCGCCGGCATGGCGGGCGGCAGCGTCTGTTTCGAGGGCACCGTAGAGAAGCTGCGGGCGAGCGGCACCGTCACCGGCCGCCACCTGGACGACCGCGCCTCGCTCAAGAAGTCGGTGCGGGGGGCCACCGGCACGCTGGAGGTCCGCGGCGCCACCGCGAACAATCTGCGGGACGTGGACGTCGACATCCCGCTCGGGGTGCTCTGCGTGGTCACCGGTGTCGCGGGCTCCGGCAAGAGCTCGCTGCTGCACGGCTCGATCCCGGCGGATACGGGTGTGATCGCGGTGGACCAGGCGCCGATCCGTGGCTCGCGGCGCAGCAACCCGGCGACGTACACCGGGCTGCTCGACCCGGTCCGCAAGGCATTCGCCAAGGCCAACGGCGTGAAGCCGGCGCTGTTCAGCGCCAACTCCGAGGGCGCCTGCCCGGCCTGCAACGGCGCCGGCGTCATCTACACCGACCTGGCGATGATGGCCGGTGTGGCGACCACCTGCGAGGACTGCGAGGGCAAGCGGTTCCAGGCGTCGGTGCTGGAGTACCACCTCGGCGGCCGGGACATCAGCGAGGTGCTGGCGATGCCGGTGGCCGAGGCGGAGGAGTTCTTCGGCGCGGGCGAGGCGCGCCTCCCGGCGGCCCACAAGATCCTCCAGCGGCTCGCCGACGTCGGCCTCGGCTACCTCACCCTCGGCCAGCCGCTCACCACGCTGTCCGGCGGCGAACGGCAGCGCCTGAAGCTCGCCACGCACATGGGGGACAAGGGCGGCGTCTACGTCCTGGACGAGCCGACCACCGGCCTCCACCTCGCCGATGTCGAGCAGCTGCTCGGCCTGCTGGACCGCCTGGTGGACTCCGGCAAGTCGGTCATCGTCATCGAGCACCACCAGGCGGTCATGGCCCACGCGGACTGGATCATCGACCTCGGCCCGGGCGCGGGCCACGACGGCGGCCGGATCGTCTTCGAGGGCACCCCCGCCGACCTGGTCGCCGGGCGCGCGACCCTCACCGGCGAGCACCTGGCGGATTACGTGGGCGCCTGACCGGCCGGCCCGGGCGTAGGTCCGGGCGTGCGCGTACCGGGGGTCCGTGGACGCCCGGGTTACGTACACGCCCGGGTTACGTGGACGCCCGGGTTACGTGGACGCCCGGGTGTACGTGTACGTCCGGGCATACGCGGTGAAGCCCAGTGACTCGTACAGCCGCTTGGGCACCGGATAGGCGGCGTCACCGCGGGCCTGCACGACCGCGCGGTGGCCACCGGCCCGGGCGAAGGCGTGCAGGACGGCGGCGCATACGGCCCGGCCCGCCACATCCGCGTCATCCCGCTGGGCGCGGATCGCGTAGCCGTCCGGGAGGCGGGGGAGGGGCGGGAGATCACCGGTGAGGGGGCGCCCGAGGCAGGTCATGTACGGGTGGGTGTCCGGGCCGGTGGCGGGGCCTGTGCCCGGCCCGCCGGTCTCCCGTACGTACCCCCGCAGTTCCAGCGCCTCGATCACGGCCCGCTCGGTGTCGGCAACCTCGACACTCAGCGGGCCGGATTCCGCCGCCCCGGTCGCTGCATCCGCTGCCGCACCGGCCGCCGCCTCCGCCCAGTCCAGCACGTCATGCACCAGCTCCGGCCGCTCCGGATCGACCTGGAGCAGCAGCCCGCCGGGCAGCTCCAGCCAGCCCCACGCCAGCGTCCGGCCGCCGTCGCTCCAGACCGCCGTCGGGCAGTGGACGGAGCGGTCGAGCGCCAGGCACCAGTTTCAGGCGAGGTCACCGATGTGGCGGTATCCGGTCGCCGGAAAGGTGCGGACGGCCAGGCTCTGCATGGCGCGCAGCGCCAACGGGCCCGCGTACTCGTGACGTTGCATGGGGCGCCATGCTGCCGACCCGGCTCCGGCCGGACAACGGAATTTCGGGTACGGCGCCGCCGTCAGGGCGCCGTGCCCGGCCGCGCCCCTATGACGACCGTCGCGCACAGATCCTCGTCAGCGGCCAGCCGGGTGCGCAGCCCGTGGCGCCGGAAGGCGTCGAGGGTGTGCGGCGCCTGGCGTTCGCTGGTCTCGATCAGCAGGTGGCCGCCGGGGGCGAGCCACCGAGCCGCCTCGGCCGCCACCCGGCGCTGGACGTCGAGCCCGTCCGCGCCGCCGTCCAGCGCCACGCGCGGCTCGTGGTCGCGCGCTTCCGGCGGCAGCAGGCCGATGGCATCGGTCGGCACGTACGGGGCGTTGACGACCAGGATGTCGACGCGCCCGCGCAGGCCGGGCGGCAGCGCGGCGTACAGATCGCCCTCGTACACCCGGCCCGTGGCGGGCGGGATGTTGCGGCGGGCGCACCGTACGGCGGCGGGTTCGATGTCGGCGGCGTGGAGTTCGATGTGCGCGGAAGGCATGTCATCCGCGCTGCCGACGGCCGCCGCCAGCGCCGCGCCCACCGCGCCCGTACCGCAGCACAGGTCGACGACGACGGGCCGCGGCCGGGGGACGGCGCGTACGAGGGCGGCGGCCTGGCCGACGAGGAATTCGGTGCGGCGGCGGGGTACGAAGACGCCGGGGTCCACGGCGATCCGCCGGCCGCAGAACTCCGCCCAGCCCAGGACCTGTTCGAGCGGGAATCCGGCGACGCGCCGGTCCGTCATGGCGGCGAGGTCGGCGGGCGTGCGGGCCGTGGCGACGAGGAGTTCCGCCTCGTCCTCGGCGAAGACGCAGCCTGCCGCGCGGAGTCTGGTGACGAGGGAGGGCAGTGGGGCCGGGACGGCGGAGGAAGGCGAAGACAGGTGGTGTGACATGCGAGTTCGGGCCTTTCGGGGTGCCGAAGGGCGCTCTCGCGGTCACCTGCCGCTCAGGGACCGTACAGCCGTGAGGTGAGAGCACCCCGCCTGGACAGCGGTAATGGGTCTCACCTCCTCAGTCGTGCACTGCTTGAGGCGGTCACCTTACCCGAAGCCGGGCGCGATGACGTGGCAGGCGGCCGCCGGGCGGTTCCGGTAGGGGGCGCGCGGGGTGCCGTTCACGCCTCCGGGCCCGCCGCTGGTCTCGACGCGGCGGTGCGGTGGCTGGAGGGTGGAGGCGGGGTGCTGCCGCGGGAGGCGGTGACCGGGGGGTCACGGCGGGGCGGGGCCGGGAAGGTGGGCGGCGATGGCGGGTGCCGGAAATCCGTATATGCGGGGCCTGTTCGCTCCGGTGAAGGAGGAGACCACCGCGTACGACATGGCCGTGACCGGCCGGATACCGGAGGAGCTGGACGGGCGCTACGTACGCAACGGGCCGAACCCGCTGGGCGTGGACGACCCGGCGGCGTACCACTGGTTCAGCGGCGACGGGATGCTGCACGGCGTCCGGCTGCGCGGCGGCCGGGCCGAGTGGTACCGCAACCGCTGGGTGCGCTCCGACGCCATGGCGATGCGCCTGGGCGAGAAGATCCTGCACGGCCCGCGCCACCTGGACATGGACTTCGCGCCCAACAGCCATGTCATCCGCTTCGCCGGGCGCCTCCTCGCGCTGGTCGAGGGCGGCGCGCTGCCGTACGAGGTGGACGCCGAGCTGGACACGGTGGGCCCCTTCGACTTCGCCGGCACCCTGCCGGGCGGCCTCGCCGCGCACACCACGATCGACCCGGACACCGACGAGCTGCACTGCGTGGCGTACTGCTGGGCCTGGCCGTACGTGCAGTACCTGGTCGTGGGGACGGACGGCCGGGTCCGGCGCCGCGTGGACGTCCCGGTCGAGGGGCGGCCGATGATGCACGACTTCTCACTGACCGAGCGGCATGTGCTGCTGTACGACCTGCCGGTGGTCTTCAACCCGGGCGCAGTCGGCGTCGGCCCGTCCTTCCCCTACGTGTGGGACGCGCAGCGCCCGGCCCGGCTGGGGGTGCTGCCGCGGGAGGGGCGGGCGGCGGACGTGCGGTGGCTGGAGCTCGACCCGTGCTTCGTCTTCCACCCGATGAACGCGTACGAGAGCGAGGACGGCAGCGGCCGGATCGTGGTCCATCTCGTGCGCTACGAGCGGCTGTTCGCGAAGGGGCGCACCGGGCCGGACGGGGCGCCGCCCGCGCTGGAACGCTGGACCGTGGACCTCCGGGCGGGCCGGGTCCACCGCGAGCAGCTGGACGAGCGGCCGGTGGAGCAGCCACGCGTGGACCCGCGGCGGCTCACGCTGCCCCACCGGTACGGCTACGCGGTGCTGGAGTCCGACGATCCGGATCTGCGGGCGTCCCGGCTCCCCGGGATCGAGCGGGTGGGGTGCGGGCTGGTGAAGTACGACCTGGAGCGCGGCGTCGGCGAGGTGCGCCGCTTCACCCCGCAGGGCGGTGTGGGCGAGGCCGTGTTCGTGCCCGCCGGCCCGGACGCCGCCGAGGACGACGGCTGGCTGCTGGCGTACGTCCACGCCCCGGAGCGCGATGCCACGGACCTCGTCATCCTCGCGGCCCAGGACTTCACGGGCGAGCCGGTCGCCCGGGTGCACCTGCCGGTGCGGGTGCCGGTCGGTTTCCACGGGAACTGGATACCGGACCGGGAGTGATCTCTGGACACCGGACCGGGAGTGACCTCCGGACGCCGGACCGCGAGTGATCTCCCCACCCCCTTTTCCTTTTCCGATGCGCTTGCATTGGTACGCTGGGCGGGTCAGCGGACGAAAGGGAACGGCATGACCGGCAACGACGAACCGCTCAAGCGCGCGGGCGCGGCCCTGGAGGCGTACACACTCTCCGAGGAGGGCTGGCGGACGAGCCCGAGCGAGACCCTTCAGCGGGTCCTGGCCGACCTGATGCACTGGTGCGAAGCCACCCAGCGGGGCTTCGACCGGTCGCTGGCCCTGGCCCGGGAGCGATACGGGGAGGAGCGCGCGCAGCAGCAGCCGTGAACGGCTCGCACCGGACGCCGGCCCTCAGCACGCACGCGGGTGGCGCTCCCCGTACGTCGCCTCGATCTCCTCCATGTGCACCCGGCCCCACAGGCCGAGTGGCTCCAGCGCAGTGTTGAGCGAGGCGCCCAGCTCGGTGAGCGAATACTCCACCTTCAGCGGGACCTGGTGATAGACCTCGCGGTGCACGATGCGGTCGGTCTCCATCTCGCGCAGCTGCTGGATCAGCACCTTCTCGCTGATGTCCGGCAGCGCGCGCTTGAGTTCGCCGAAGCGCTGCGGCCCCTGGGCCAGCTGCCACAGCAGCAGGACCTTCCACTTGCCGCCGATGACGTCCACGGCGGCGTCCAGACCGCACTCGTACGGGCCCTTGCGTCGGCTCATGACCGTGTCCCCCTCGTTCGCCGCCGGACGTGAGGAATCGTAAGGCAGCGGCACGCGCGGGGAGGGCGGGACCGGCCCGCCCACCGCCGCGCGGTCTCAGCCCCCGTACGGCCGCGCCTCGCGCGCCTCGCGCAGCGCCAGCGCCCACCAGGCCAGCTGGTCGAGCAGGACGACGGCGGCCCGGTCCGCGTCCTCGGCATCGCGCAGCTGCCCGCCCTCGTCGAAGAGGCGCCCGGCCATCGGGAAGCTCACCGTCTCGCGCACCGTCGTGGCATGCAGTTCGGCGAACACGAGCCGCAGTTGCTCGACGGCGCGCAGGCCGCCGGAGACCCCGCCGTACGACACGAAGCCGACCGGCTTGGCCTGCCACTGCTGGTGCAGCAGATCGATGGCGTGCTTGAGCGGGGCGGGGAAGGAGTGGTTGTACTCCGGCGTGATCACCACGAACGCGTCCGCCGCGCCGACCCGCTTGGCATAGGTCTCCATCTCCTCACTGCCGGGCCGCAGTTCGTACGGACGGACCTCGTCCAGGTCGATGACGTCCACCACGACGTCGTCACGCCGTCCGGCGTGCGCGGCGAACCAGTTCGCGACCACGGGCGCGAACCGGCCCTCGCGGGTGCTGCCGACGATGACGGCCAGGGTGAAGGGGCGCTCGGGCATGACGGGTCCTCCTGAAGGCGGTGGCGTGGAGCCGGCGGTCGGCTTCAGGACCCGACGCTAAAACCTCAACCAAAGTTGATGTCAAGGTTTGGCCTGAAGGTTTGGCCTGGGGCCACGGCGAGGGCGTCGCCCGGCCGTTCGTCAGCGGCTGAGTGCGTCGAGATCGACGGTCGCCGCCATGGCCCGGGCGCCGCTGTCGTTGAGATGCATTCCGTCGCCGCTGTCGAACTCGGCGCGGATGTGGTCCGGCCGGTCGGGGTCGGCCACGGCGTTTGCGACGTCGAAGACGGAGTCGAAGGTGCCGCTGGTGCGGATCCACTCGTTGACCCGGCGCCGTGCGGCGAGGCCCTCGGGGGTGTTGTGGCCCGGGTAGACCGCGCCGGCGAACGGGCCGATGGTCGCCGCGTGGACGGACAGCCCGGCCTCGTGCGCGCGACGGGCGAGTTCGGTGAATCCGGCGATCAGATCCTCGGCGGTGGCGGGAGGCAGGCCGAGCATCCCGGGCAGGCCCAGGTCGTTGATGCCGAAGTTGAGCAGGACGTGGGCCGCGCCGGGTACGGACAGCACGTCCCGATCGAAGCGGGCGAGGGCGTGCTCGCCGATCTCGTCGGTGAGCAGCCGGTTGCCGGCGATGCCCTGGTTGACGGCCCAGCCGTGCTCCAGGCGCCGGTTGAGTGCGTCGACGGAGCGCTGGTTGGCGCCGTGGGTGGTGCCGACGCCTTCGAACCAGGAGTCCCCGAACGCGACGGTGACCGCGGTGTCCTGAGCCGTCAGGACGTCGACGCCGGTCACGTAGAACCGGCCGTGGACCTGCTCGGCTCCGGGGAGGGCCGCGGCGCCGGCCCGGTTGCCGCCGGCGATGTAGGCGGACTCGGCGGGCATGTGCGCGTAGGTGGCCGGGCCGGTCCCGTCCGGCAGATGGAGGCTGAGCACCAGGTCGGAGCCGGCCTGTACCGGCAGGTCGACCGGATCGCTGACGACCTCGGCGCCGGCCGGGACCGTCACATGCCCGGCCCCCTCGAATCGCAGCCCGGTGTCGGCTTCCGTGACGATCTCGTCCGCGTGCTTGCGTAAGGCCACCCGGGCATCGGCGATGGTCAGGGAGGCGCGCCCGTAACGGTTGGAGAGATGCACGCGTATCCGCTCGCCGCCGCCGGCCAGGTGCAGTACCTGGCGCACCGTCTGGTCGTGGAAGCCCTGCGGCTGGTTGAGCTGGACCTTCTCGTACGGGCTGATCACCGCGCTGCGGAAGCCGGCCACCCACTGCTTTGTCATGATGCGTCTTTCTCCTGGGGGGTGAGAGTTGTTTCCTGCTGCCGCGCGACCGCCGTGGCGGGAGCCGCGGGCCCTTCCCGGGGCGCTGCCGTCGGGGTTGCGGTGCGGTGCGGGCGTGCGGCGAGCGCCACGCTGACGGCCAGGGTGAGCAGGCACAGGGCGGCCAGAGTGACCGGGAGGGCGGCGACGCCGTACGCCTGGATGACCGCGCCGAGGGCGGGCGGGAAGGCGACGGAACCGAGCATCGCCGCGGCGATGACGTAGGCCATGGCGTTGCCCGTGGCGGGAGCGGAGCGGTTCAGCCAGTTCAGGCCGTTGGGAAAAATGGGGCCGATGCACAGTCCGGCCGCGGCGTAGGCCCAGGGCGCGAGGCCGGGCAGCGGGAGGAGCAGGACGCTGGCGGTCATCAGGGCGCACGCGGTGGTGACGATCGCGGCCGCCGACCAGCGGCGGGCGAGCGGCGCGACCAGGAAGCGGCCGATGGTCATGGCCAGCCAGTACACCGACGTCGCGACGGTCGCGGTGGTCATGCTGTGGCCGAGGACGTGCAGGTGGGTGGGTTCCCAGTTGCCGATGCCGCTCTGTACGGCGAAGTGCAGCAGGTACAGGGCGACGAACCCGGTGAGCACCGCGGCCAGGCGGCCGCCGCCGGGGCGGCGGGCCGGGGCGGGGGCGGCCTCGGCGAGCTCGGCGGGGGTCGGGCGGTTGCGGACGCCGCGTATGCAGGCCAGGGGAATCAGGCTCAGGAGTCCCAGGGCGATGAACGCGGAGCCGTAACGATCCGGCCCGATCACGGCGATCGAGGCCGGGGCCAGGACGGTGCCCAGGCCGAAACAGCCGTGGGCCACGTTCAGAAGGGCCGGGCCGCGGGCGCCCAGCCCGATGAGGAACAGACGGCTGATGGCGAAGTCGACGCCGCCGAGGCCGAGCCCGGTGACGAAGGCGGCCGCCAGCATCGGCGGCCACATGTCGCACAGTGCGAAGGTGACCGTGCCCGCCAGCATGGTCAGGTAGGAGGAGGCCAGCAGGGCGCGGTTGCCGATTCGCCGGTGGACGGAGTGGAACCCGAGAACGCCCGCCACGGCGCCGAGCGACTGGGCGGCCAGCGCCAGGCCCGCCGTCGACTCCGCCAACCCGAAGCGGTCGCGCAGCGCGGGGACCACCGGCCCGTACAGGGCGAGCAGCGCACCGATGATCACCATGCCGAGGCAGGACGCCAGGACGGCGGCGCGGGAGAACAGGACGTGTGGTTCGTGGGGCCGGGCGGACTCGGTGCCGGGCGTCATCGGGGGCCCTCGTGCGTGGGGGCGAGAGCGGTCAGGAAGGTGGTGACGTGCTCGGCCGCGGCCTCCCGTGCGGCCTGCGGGTCGCCGTCGCGGATCGCCCGCAGGATGCGGGCGTGCCCAGGGTCTCCGTAATGCTCCTGAGGGCTGCGAACCCCGCCGAGGCGGACCGAGTCCCGTATGGACCCGAGCATGGTGTTGTACAGGCGGGCCAGCACGGGGTTGCCCGCCGCCTCCACGACGGCCGAGTGGAACTCCACCGCGGCCCGGTTGAACTCACCGCCCCTGCCGTCCCGGTGGGCGGCCGTCTGGCGTTCGTGCGCGGCGGCGAGGCGGTCGAGGTCGGCCTGGCCGCGGCGCTCGGCGGCGAGCCCCGCGGCCTCCACCTCCAGGCCTCGCCGGGTTTCGAGTACGGAGCGCAGCTCGGCGTCGGCGAGGTAGCGGTGCAGCACCGTGTCGACCTCGTGCGTACCGCGCACGAACGTCCCCCGCCCCTGGGCGGTCTCCAGCAGCCCCACATGCACCAGAGCCTGTACGGCCTGCCGCAGCGTGCCGCGGCTGACCTGAAGCTCCTCCACGAGGTCGTCCTCGACGGGAATCCTGCTGTCCAGGGGCCACCGGCCGCTGACGATCTGGGTCTTCAGCCGCTCGATGGTGCCCTCGACCAGCGCCGATCGCGGTACTGCGCGCACCTGCGCTCACCTCCGAAAAGAAGGAATCATCATCCCTTGGTTAGGCTAGCCTAACTTCCTACTTTTCAGGTGAGCGCGGCGGGACGCTGCCGCCCGCCGCCTCAGTGCGCCTGACCTCAGTGCACCTGAACTCAGTGCACCCGACCTCACTCCACCCCGAACAACCCCAGCAACTCCCCCTTCTGGAACATCCGCGCCGTATCCACCGCCGACGGCGCCCCCGCGGCCGGATCCGCGCCGTGTGCCACCAGCAGCCGTACGACCGCGTCCTCGCCCTTGAAGACGGCGCCGGCCAGCGGGGTCTGGCCGCGGTCGTTGGTGCGGTCGGGGTCGGCGCCGCGCTCCAGGAGGGCCGCCACGGTGTCGGCGTGGCCGTGGTAGGCGGCGAGCATTACCAGGGAGTCGCCCTTGTCGTTGGTGAGCGTGGCCGGGACCCCGGCGTCCACATAGGCGGCGAGGGTGCTGGTGTCGCCGTGCCGGGCCAGGTCGAAGACCTTGGCCGCGAGCTGCAGCACCTCGGGGTCGTGGGCGTGCTCGGTCGTGTCGGGACCCTGTGGCTCCGTGTTCGCGTCACTCATGGTCGCCGTCCTCCTGCTCCGGTGGTGGGCGGTGTCCTGCAACTTCCGCCTGGGCCGTTACTTGTTTCCGCCACCTTATGCAGCACACCACCGCCCGGCTCCCGGCGCGCGGTGCCGGTCAGAAGACCTCCGGACACCAGGGGCGGCGGGCGGTGTGCAGCAGGAGGTCGGAGGTCGTCAGGGCGCCCGGGCGCTCTTCGGTGATGCGGCCCAGCGCGTGGAGGCGTACCGCGGACTCGTCGCCCAGGTAGAGGGCCGCGAAGTCGCGTACATCGAGGGTCAGTTCAGCGCTTCGGGTCGTGCGTGTGCAGGTGGCGCCCGATGGGCCGGCCTCCAGCAGGAAGCGGCCGTCGGCCAGCCCCGCCGCGTCCCGTATCTCCAGGACGAGGGAGCCCTCGGCCGGGTACGTACGGGCCTCCAGCAGCCGGGGGATGTCCAGCGGCCGGATCCACAGGTAGTCGGCGTGCTGCTCGATCTTCGCCGCGCGCGGGTCGCCGAGGTGGTACGGCAGGAGGTCGTCGGGACCGCGGAAGCCGGACTTGACGTACATGACCCAGTCGATCGAGCACAGGAACCGCCACAGGGCCCGCTCGGCGGCCGGGGTGAGCGCGGTCAGGCGGTCGACGGTGACCGTGTTCTGCGGCAGCTTGCGCTCCCACGTGTCGTCCGCCCGGTACGAGACCAGGCCCTCGACCTCGCCGGACGGGCTGCGGTAGAGGGCGTGGAAGCGGTCCTTGGCGGGGTTGTACGGGCGCGGGTTCGCGCCGGTCAGCTCCCGCCACCAGTCGTGGGAGAGGTCGATCGCGCCGGGCTGCCGGGCCCGGAAGCGGTCGTGGAGGGCGGGGCCCGCCTCCAGCACTTCGGTGGCGTCGGCGAAGTCGATCCGGCCGCCGCAGTCCGGGCCCGCGTGGCGCGGGTCGAGCCCGGCGCGCGCCACGTCGATCTGCCACTCGGTGGCCCAGGCGGCCGGGCCGAAGCCGTACCGCCCGTAGATCGGGAACTCCGCGGCGATCAGTGTGGCGAGGGCGTCCCCGCGCTCCTTGGCGAGCCGCAGGTCGTTGGCCATCATCCGGCTGAGCAGGCCGCGCCGCCGGTGGGTGGGGGAGACCGTCACGTTCGAGACGGCGTCGGCGGGCACCGGCGCCCCGCCGACGACGGTCAGCTCCTGCGCGAAGCTGCGGAACGTGGCGACACAGCGGCCGTCGTCGTACGCGCCCTGGGTACGGGCCGGGTCATAGCGGGTGCGGCGATACTCGATCTGCTCCTCGGAGGCCTTGGGCGCCCGCAGGAAGCCCACCTCCATGGCCCGTATCCACTCGGGCAGGTCGTCGTCGCCGACCGTACGCACCTCGATGTCCATGCGCGTACGGTAGCCACGGCCCTGTACCGCCGTCGCGGCAATTTCGGGGGAGGGCGGGTGCCCGGCCGTACGGGCACCCGGCAGCGCCTCAGAACGCCGCGCGGATCTCCCCGACGCGTTCGGTGCCGCCCAGCAGCGGTGCTTCCCCGATCCGCGCCAGTACCGGCGACTCGACGCCCATCTCGCGCAGGACGCGGGCGAGTATCGGGCCGAGGGTACGGGTCGCCCCGTCGTCCACCTTGAACGCCAGCGCGCGCCCGTCCGGCAGCGCCACCGCCTGCACGGCCTCCGCGCCCATCTTGGACAGCACGCCGGGCGCCGCCTGCATCAGCCAGGTGTCGGGGCGGCGGGTGCCGGCCACGTACTCCGGGTGCGCGCGCATCGCGTCGGCCACCCGCCGCTCCGGCGTGCCCGGCTCGGCCAGCACGAAGTGCCGGAAGGAGCGGGCCAGGCCGGTCAGCGAGATCGCCATCAGCGGGGCGCCGCAGCCGTCCGTACCGATGTGCTCGACGCGCTCGCCGCTCGCGGAGCGCACCGCCTCCAGCGCCAGCTGCTGGAGCGGGTGCTCCGGGTGGAGGTAGGAGTCCAGCGGCCAGCCGTTGGCGGCGCAGGCCGCCAGCATCGCGGCGTGCTTGCCGGAGCAGTTCATCGTCAGCGGCTCGCGCACCCGCCCGGACGCCAGGTACGTCTCCGCCTCCGCCGGGTCCAGCGGCAGGTCCGGCGGGGTGCGCAGCTGATCCGTGGACAGGCCGTGCTCGCTGAGCATCTTCTGCACCAGGTCGAGGTGGAAGCCCTCGCCCGAATGACTCGCCGCGGCCAGCGCCAGCCGCTCGCCCGACAGGTCCAGGCCTGCCCGCAGGATGGCCGCGGCCTGCATCGGCTTGTTGGCGGAGCGCGGGAAGACCGGGGAGGTGACATCTCCGAGTGCGGTCTCGACGCTGCCGTCCGCGGCCAGGACCACCAGCGATCCGCGGTGCCGGCCCTCGACGAAGCCCGAACGCACGACCTCGGCGAGGACGGGGGATATACCGGACGGGGCGGACCCGTCGGTAACGGGGGCAGTGCTCATCGGCGGCGGCCTTCCGGGAGGTGGCCCGCGCTCCTCCCGGAACCGGTGGCCGCGGGGTCAGGAGAGCAGGTCGTCTACTTGTGCTTCGCCTTCACGGTACCTGCGCGCGATCTCCGCACTGCAATCGTCGGCGGTCCGCTGGAGGGACTGGCGGCGCCGCGAGACCTGCTGCTCATAGCGGACCAGGCGGCACATCGCGTCGTGCAGTTCCTGGTCCGTACGGGCGGTGAGGTCCGACAGTTCCACCTCGCCGAGCATCTGCTCCGCCAGCTGGCGGTACTCCTCGCTGTGCGGCATGCCGAGCGTCACGTGGCGGGCCGAGGAGCGGTGCCGCGACGGCCCGTCCGCCAGGATCTCCGGCAGGCGGTCCAGCAGCGGCGAGTGCGGGGCCGTGCGGCGGGTGCTCTCGGCGCGCAGGATGTCGATCCGGCCCTGGAGCAGGCGCCGCACATAGCTCAGGTCGGCCTCCTCCCGCTGCGCCTCGCGCCGCAGCACCCGCAGGTCGGGCAGGCTCAGCCCGTTCAGGTCGGGCCGGGGAACCGGGCGGAAGCGGTCGCGTTGCAGCGGGGCGCGGTGCGGTGCCGCCGCCGTGCCTGCCTGGACCATGGGACCGTCCTCCGTGCGGGCGGGCCCGGGGTGCGCCTGGGCCGTCGTGGTCGTACGGGCCGAGGCCGGCGCCGTACGGGCGGTCGGTACGGGACCGGGTGTGTGCCCGGAACCGGCAGTGCTCATGAGTGGTTTCCGTCCCCTCGTCCGGTGCGGTCGCACGGGCAGGTTGACCGTGAAACACACCGCGTGCACGCATCGTGCCACTGCGGGCGGGGCCCCCGCAGGGCCAGCCATGGCCATGGCACCCGAACGGCCCCGGGCCGGGACGGCTGTCAACGGCCCGCGGGGCCCGGTGCATCATGGGCGGTATGCGAGCAGTGGTGCAGAGGGTCGACGGCGCACGCGTCGTGGTGGACGGCGAGACGGTCGGGGAGATCGTCGGAGAAGGGCTGTGCGTGCTGGTCGGGGTCACGCACGACGACACCCCGGCGAAGGCGGCGCAGCTCGCCCGCAAGCTGTGGTCGGTGCGCATCCTGGACGGCGAGAAGTCCTGCTCGGACACGGGTGCGGGCCTGCTGGTGGTCAGCCAGTTCACTCTCTACGGTGACGCCCGCAAGGGCCGTCGGCCCACCTGGAACGCGGCGGCGCCCGGTCCGGTCGCCGAACCCCTCGTGGACGAGGTCGTCACTCAGCTGCGCGCCCTGGGCGCGGAGGTCGCCACGGGCCGCTTCGGCGCGGACATGAAGGTGAGCCTGACGAACGACGGGCCGTTCACGGTGTTGCTGGAGGTCTGAGCGGGGACTTGAGCGGGGACCCGGGCGCCCGCCGGTCCGGCGGGCGCCGCATCCGGCCGCTTACGGCTCGACCACGGCCTCCTGCGCCGCCGCCGTGCTCTCCGCCAGCAGCTCCGCGTCCACGGGGACGTTGCGCTTGACCAGGGCCAGGGCGATGGGGCCCAGCTCGTGGTGGCGGGCCGAGGTGGTGATGAAGCCGAGCTGGCGGCCTTCGGGGCCGTCGGCGGCGAGGCGTACGGGCGCGCCGTGCGGCGGCAGGTGCACCTCGCTGCCGTCCAGGTGCAGGAAGACCAGGCGGCGCGGCGGCTTCCCCAGGTTGTGGACGCGGGCCACCGTCTCCTGGCCGCGGTAGCAGCCCTTCTGGAGGTGCACGGCGGTGCCGATCCAGCCCAGCTCGTGCGGGATGGTGCGGTGGTCGGTCTCCATGCCCAGCCGCGGCCGGTGCGCCTCCACGCGCAGCGCCTCCAGGGCCAGGGTGCCGGCGGCCGGCCCGTTGGCCGCCGCGAAGGACTCCAGCTCGCCGCGCGGCAGGAACAGGTCCCGGCCGTGCGCGGTCTCCCGTACGACGGCGTCCTCCGGAGCCTCGGCGATGGAGCCGGCGGGGAGGTGGACGACCGCGTACTCCTCCGTACGGTCGGCGATCTCGACCCGGTAGAAGAACTTCATGCTCTCCAGGTAGGCGAGCAGCGGCTCCTCGTCGCCCGGCTCGGTGTGCAGCCACGTCGTCTCCCCGTCGTCGACGAGGTACAGCGCGTGCTCGATGTGGCCGTTGGCGGAGAGGATCAGTGCTTCGGTGGCGTGGCCGGGCGGCAGCTCGGTGACGTGCTGGGTCAGCAGCAGGTGCAGCCAGCTCAGCCGCTCGGGGCCGCTGACGGTGACCACGCCGCGGTGCGAGAGGTCCACGAAGCCACGGCCGTCCGCGAGGGCGCGTTGTTCGCGGAACAGGTCGCCGTAGTGGGCGGCGACTCCTTCGTCGGGGGCCTCGGCCGGAACGGCACCGGGCAGCGACAGCAGCGGACTGGCTTCACGTTGGCGCGGCATACCCCCAGCCTACGACCGGTGCGCAGGTGGCCGCCGCGCCCCCGTGCGTCAGGCGCCCGGCCCGCCGTCCGGCACCTTCGCCGAGTGTTTGCCGGTGCACTCCGCACAGCGCCCGAAGATCGCGAAGTGCTTCAGGTCCGTGTCGAAGCCGAACGTTTCCCGCAGCGTCGCCGTAAACGGTTCGGCCACCGACAGATCGGCCTCGATCACTTCCGTGCAGTCCCGGCACACCAGGTGGATGTGGTGGTGCCGGTCGGCGAGGTGGTACGTGGGCGCGCCGTGCCCGAGGTGGGCATGGCTGACCAGGTTCAGCTCCTCCAGCAGCTCCAGCGTCCGGTAGACGGTGGAGATGTTCACGCCGCCCGCCGTCCGCCGCACCTCGGTGAGGATGTCGTCCGGGGTGGCATGTTCGAGTTTGTCCACCGCCTCCAGCACGAGCTGTCGCTGCGGGGTCAGCCGGTACCCGCGCTTGCGGAGGTCGCTCTGCCAGTCGCTGCTCACCACGCTCACAGTGTAGGAGGGGCACGGCACCGAGGGGTCTCAGTGCCCGCCTACGCTCCGCAGGTAGCCGGACAGTGCCGTGACGGCCGCGGGATTGCGCGGGCTCTCCACCAGGTCGGCGTAGTCCATGACGTAGATGCGGTCGTTCTTGACCGCCGAGACGTTCTTCAGCGGCGCGTACGACTTCAGGAATGACTTCTTCTGTTCGGCGGTCGGCGTGCCGTAATCGTTGATGACGATCACGTCGGGGTCGCGTTCGACCACCGTCTCCCAGCCCACCGTGGTCCAGGAGTCCTTCAGGTCCTTCATCACGTGGTCGCCGCCGGCCTTGGTGATGATGTCGTGCGGCCCGGCGAAGCGGCCGGAGGTCATCGGCTTGTCCTGGCCGCCGTCGTACAGGAAGACGGTCGGCCGCGCGCCGTCCTTCGGCGCCTTGGCCTGCGCGTCGGCGACCTGCTTGCGGTACGTGGCGATCAGCGCGTCCGCCCGGTCCTCGACGTCGAAGATCTTCCCCAGCGTCCTCAGGTCGGTGTAGAGCGCGTCCAGCGGCGGCATCACGCCGCGCGCGGTGCCCTTGTCGCCGTCGGCCCCGTTGCGGCAGGACTCGGTCAGGACGTAGCTGCCGATGCCGAGCTTCTTCAGGGAGGCGGGGGTGACGTCGCTGTCCTCACCGAAGCCGTAGTTCCAGCCGGCGAAGACCAGGTCGGCCTTGGCGTCCAGGGCCAGTTCCTTGGTGATCGCCTTCTTGGACAGCCAGGGCACCTTGCCGTAGGCGTCCTTCCAGGCGACGGCGTCGATCTTCCCCCGGTACGCCGGCATCACGTACCCGGCCATGTGGTCCTCCAGCCCGAGCGCGAACATGATGTCCGCGATCCCGACGTCGTTGGTGACCACCCGGCGCGGGGCCTTGTCGTACGTGGTTTTCGTGCCGCAGTTCTCGACGGTGACCGGGTAGTGCCCGGAACCGGCTCCGGACGCCTTCGCGGAGTCGCCCTTCCCGCCCTCGGCGACGTGCGCGCCGCAGCCGGTGAGCGCGGCGAGCGCGAGAGCGGTGAGCAGGGCGGCGGAGCGGTGGCGGGTGCGCATAAGGGGCCTCACGAGGTGGTCGGTGCGTCGGTGCGGCTGGGCAGGCGGTCGAACAGGAGCTGTACGGCGCCGGTCTCCGGGTGCGGTACGCGGTGCGCGCGCACCCCGAACACCTCGGCCAGCAGCTCCGGGGCCAGTACGTCGTGCGGCGCGCCGGAGGCGACGATCCGGCCGCGCGAGATGACGTACAGGTCGTCGCAGTGCCCGGCCGCCAGATTGAGGTCGTGCAGCGCGGTCAGGACCGTCAGCCCGCTGTCCCGTACCAGCGTCAGCAGCTCCAACTGCTGCGCTATGTCGAGGTGGTTGGTCGGCTCGTCCAGTACGAGCACCCGCGGTTCCTGGGCCAGCGCGCGGGCGATCAGGACGCGCTGCTTCTCGCCGCCGGACAGGCTCAGGAAGGCGCGCCCGGCCAGGTGCGCGGCGCCGGTACGCTCCAGCGCGCGCTCGCACACCCGCAGGTCCGCGGCGCTGGGGCGCCCCGATCCGCGCTGGTGCGGCAGCCGCCCCATCGCGACCACCTCGGCGGCCGTGAAGCCGAACTCGGTCGCCGACTCCTGCGGCAGCGCGGCCAGTTGGCGGGCGCTTTCGCGTACGCCCATGGCGTGCAGTTCGGCGCCATCGAGCCGTACCGCTCCGGCGGCCGGGCGCAGCGCGCGGTACGCGCAGCGCAGCAGCGTGGACTTGCCGCTGCCGTTGGGCCCGACCAGCCCGACGACCCGGCCGCTGCCGGCGCGCAGGGTGATGTCGTGCACGAGCCGGGCCCCGGCCACGTCCACGGACACCGCGTCGATATCGAGCCGCATCAGACCTCGCCTCCGAATGACGTGCCGTGTCCCCGTATCGCGTACGGCCTGCCATGTCCCCGCATCACGCCCCGCCCCCGAACGCGTAACCCCGCCGCCGCATCAGCAGCACGAAGCACGGCACCCCGATGACGGCCGTGATCACCCCGACCGGCAGCTCGACGGGCGCCAGCAGCACCCGGGACAGGACGTCCACCCACACCAGCAGCACCGCGCCCAGCAGCGGCGCCACCACCAGCACCCGGCGGTGCCCGGCGCCCACCAGCATCCGCGTCACATGCGGCACCATCAGCCCGACGAACCCGATCGCCCCGCTGACCGCGACCACCGCGCCGGTGACGGCCGCCGTGACCGCGAACAGCTCCCGGCGCAGCCGCCCCGGGTCCACGCCGAGCGCGGCGGCCGACTCGTCGCCCATGGCGAGCGCGTTCAGGCGGCCCGCGGAGAGCATCAGGTACAGCAGCCCCCCGGCCACCGCCGCCGCGGCGACCGGCACCGAGCCCCAGCCCGCACCGCTGAGGCTGCCGAGCAGCCACATCATCGCGGAGCGCGCCGCCTCGCCGTGGTCGTGGGCGAAGATCATCAGCGTGGAGACGGCGGAGAAGCCGTAGTACATCGCGGAGCCGGTCAGGACCAGGCGCAGCGGCGTCAGGCCGTGCGCGCTGCGGGCCGCCGCGTACACCAGGACCATGGCCAGCAGCGCCGAGCCGAACGCGGCGGTGGACAGTGCCCAGACGCCGAGCGCGCCGAGCGAGCCGAAGAGCAGGACGGCGTTGGCGCCGACCGCGGCGCCGGAGGAGATGCCGAGCACGAACGGGTCGGCGAGCGCGTTGCGCACCAGGGCCTGCACGGCGACGCCGATGGCGGAGAGCCCGGCGCCGACCACGGCGGCCAGCACGGCGCGCGGGAAGCGCAGCTCCCACACGATGGTGTAGGCGGAGACCTCGTCCGGGGCGATGGTGCCGCCGCTGAGCCCCGCGCCGAGATAGCGCAGTACATCGGCCCAGCCGACGCCGGAGGCGCCGAATCCGACGCCGCACAGCAGCGAGACGAGCAGCGCCAGGACGAGCCCGGCGGCCAGCGGGACGGTACGCACCGGAGCGGCGGCACGGCGCGGCCCGCGGGCGGGCTCCGGGGGAGCGGCGGTACGGGCGGGGGCGGCCAAGGACGTACGCCTTCGGCTCGGGCCGCGTCCGTACGCTCGGGGTGACGGCGCGTGGCGCGAGGCCGGCGGCGAAAGTCCCCTCGCAGTCCACGGCGAGTTGTCAGGAACGGGCGCCCCCGCGGGCGATCGGGCTCGCGGAAGGAGGCTTCCGCTTACCGTTGCGGGTCAGCGCCGGACTCTCACCGGACTTTCCCCGCGGGGCGCAGTGTGACGGTGTGCGTCTACTTGAAGAACGCGATGCCGTCGTCCGGCAGGTCCTTGATGTCCTTGGCCCACTCGCGCGGGTCGACGACCTTCTTCAGGTGCGCGGACATGTACGGGCGCAGCGGCACCTCGGGGGTGGCCTTCTCGCCGACCCACATCAGGTCGCTGTTCACGTAGCCGTACAGGCGCTTGCCGCCGGTGTACGGGCCGGAGGCGGCGGTGCGCGCGACGGCGTCGGTGGCCAGGTCGATCTGCGGCTTCTGGTCGGCCAGCTCGCCGTACCAGACCTCCGCGACACCCCCGTCGCGGATCATCACGATCTCGACCTTGCGGTCCTTGTCGATGCGCCAGTAGCCGGACTCGGTCTCCAGCGGAGCGACCTTCTTGCCCTCGCCGTCGAGCACCCAGCTGTGCGAGGTGTACTCCAGGAAGTCACGGCCGTCGTGGGTGAAGGTGACCTCCTGGCCGAAGTTGCACTTCTCGGAACCGGGGAAGTCGGCGACGCCCGCGCCCTCCCAGTTGCCCAGCAGGAAGGCGAGGGGCACGAGGGCCGGGTTCAGGTCGGAAGGGATCTCGATCATCAGCTCAGGCGATCTGTTTCGGGGGAAGGGTTTAAATCTTTAGCGCTGGCCCTGGTACAGCTTCTTCCAGGTCAGCCCGGCGAAGGCGACGACGCCGACGGCGACCAGGACGAGCAGGGTGGTGAAGACTGCCTCAAGCACGAGCGCGCTCCTCGGACGTCAGTGAGGTGTTACGGACCGGGAGCGAGTCTAGTCGGCGCGGTCGGGCCCGGCGCTGTGAGGTCGGTCCCGCCCGGCGCGCGGGCGACCGGGGACGTGCGGAGGCGCTCTAGAGTGCGGGTATGGCGAAGAAGCTGGTGATCAAGGTGACGGCGGGGGCGGACGCGCCCGAGCGGTGTTCGCAGGCGTTCACGGTGGCGGCGGTGGCCGTGGCCAGCGGGGTGCAGGTGTCCCTGTGGCTGACCGGCGAGTCGGCGTGGTTCGCGCTGCCGGGGCGCGCGGCGGAGTTCGAGCTGCCGCATTCGGCCCCGCTGCCGGACCTGATCGACGGGATCGTGTCGGGCGGCGGCACCGTCACCGTGTGCACGCAGTGCGCGGCCCGCCGGGACATCGAGGAGAAGGACCTGATCGAGGGCGCCCGGATCGCCGGGGCACAGGTCTTCGTGAGCGAGGTCATGCCGGACGGGGTGCAGGCGCTGGTCTACTGAGGCGTGTACCGGGGGCGGTGGTCCGGGGCCGCGGCTCAGCGGCGGCCGGACCCGGGGCCGTGGTCGTCCAGCTCGCGCCACCACCGGTCCGACTCCGGGTCGCCCGACTCGTCCCACCAGCGCTCACCCGGCTCCCGCCGGTTGCCGATGATCGCCGCGAACGGCGGGATGACCATGGCGACCACGCACATCGCCACGGCCGCCGGTACGGACCACAGCCGTACCACGCCCCACGCCAGCACGAACAGGGCGATGCACACGCCCATCAGGACGAAGTACCGGCGGTGCCGGCGCTGCGCGGGCGGTCGCTGGTGCGCGGACATGCTTCCACCGTAGGTCCGGCGGGGGTGCCTGGGAAGCGCGGAGGGCCGCACCCCCAGCCAAGGCGTCCAAACCCCTGGGGTGCGGCCCTCCGGCCGTACGCGTGTACGTATGGATGCCGTCGTCAGACGGCGATGGCGACCTCCGCGAGACCGCCCTTCTGGGCGACCACGGTGCGGTCGGCGGTCCCGCCCGGGACCAGCGCGCGCAGCGTCCAGGTGCCCTCGGCCGCGTAGAAGCGGAACTGACCGGTCGCCGAGGTGGGGACCTCCGCGGTGAACTCGCCGGTGCTGTCCAGCAGGCGCACGTAACCGGTGACGGGCTGGCCGTCGCGGGTCACGCTGCCCTGGATGGTGGTCTCGCCCGGCTTGATGGTCGAAGCGTCCGGGCCGCCGGCCTGTGCTCCACACATGTCGGTACTTCCTTGGAGGGTTGAGGGGTACGGGGAGGCGGTACTGCGGCGGTGCGCCTACTTCGCGGCGCCGAGCTCGATCGGCACGCCGACCAGCGAGCCGTACTCGGTCCAGGAGCCGTCGTAGTTCTTGACGTTGGTCTGGCCGAGCAGCTCGTGCAGGACGAACCAGGTGAGCGCGGAGCGCTCGCCGATGCGGCAGTAGGCGATGGTGTCCTTGGCCAGGTCCACGTTCTCGGCCTCGTAGAGGGCCTTGAGCTCGTCGTCCGACTTGAAGGTGCCGTCGTCGTTGGCGTTCTTCGACCACGGGATGTTGCGGGCGCTGGGCACGTGGCCGGGGCGCTGCGACTGCTCCTGCGGCAGGTGCGCGGGGGCGAGCAGCTTGCCGCTGAACTCGTCGGGGGAGCGCACGTCGACCAGGTTGAGGTTGTCGATCGCGGCGACGACGTCGTCCCGGAAGGCGCGGATGGAGGTGTCCTGGGCCTTCGCCTTGTAGTCGGTCTTCGGGCGGTTCGGCACCTGCGAGCCGTCGACCAGGTCGCGGGAGTCCAGCTCCCACTTCTTGCGGCCGCCGTCGAGCAGCTTGACGCTGCCGTGGCCGTACAGCTTGAAGTACCAGTACGCGTACGAGGCGAACCAGTTGTTGTTGCCGCCGTAGAGGACGACCGTGTCGTCGTTGGCGATGCCCTTCTCGGAGAGCAGCTTCTCGAAGCCCGCCTGGTCGACGAAGTCGCGGCGCACCGGGTCCTGGAGGTCCTTCTGCCAGTCGATGCGGACGGCGTTCTTGATGTGGTTCTTGTCGTAGGCCGAGGTGTCCTCGTCGACCTCGACGACGACCACCTTGGGGTCGTCGATGTGGGCCTCGACCCAGTCGGCGTCCACCAGGACGTCGCTACGGCTCATGTTGTTCTCCTCCGGGGCAGTTGCGGGGCACGCGTACGCCGATGCGCGCTGCGGCGAGGGTCGCGGCGCTGCGTGGGAAGTGGCAGGGGTGGCCTCAGTGGGGCCGGGCGTGTACGGGGGGAGAGGCCGCCCGTCAGGCAGTGCGACAGAGCATGGCGGCGACGCGGCACAGGTCGACTGCCCGCCGCTTCGTGAGATTCGCCTGTCCCCGGTGACGGGGACCGCTCAGAGAGCTCTGCATGCGACCGATCGTAGGGAGGGACGGCTTGACGTGTCACCGGTGTGTCGGATGTTGAGACGGCTTCGTCCGTATGGCGGTACGAGGGGTGGCCGGAAGAGGCTTGCGGGGCACCCCGGAGCGGCCTCCGCTGCGGTGTCGGTCTGGCGTGCGGGACGGGGTGTCTCAGTGCCCGGACGGCCGGGGTGTTTCGCGGCGATCCGTACCGTTACCGCCCCGGCCGGGGGTGGGGGGAGCCCCGGCCGGGGTCACGGCACCGGCTCTCAGCCCTGGATCTTGACGTTCGTGCCGCTGGCCGAGATCGAGATGCCGTCGCGCGTCGAGACGACCTTGTCCAGCTTCAGACCGCCGGGCAGCCGGTCCAGCTTCCACTCGTGGTCGGTCTGCGCGCGGACCTGGTCGCGGCAGGCGGACAGCTGCGAGCACAGGGCCGGGAGCTTGTCGGCGCGCAGCCGTACGGTGTCGCCGCCCGTGACGCTCACCGTGCCGGTGACCTCCAGCGCGTTCAGCATCGGCAGGTTCGGCAGGTTCGGCGAGATCTTCACCTGGCTCTTGCCGTTCTTCTCGCCGCCGTAGCTCACCTTGACGTTCTTGCCGGACGCGGTGGTCAGGTCCGCGTACGAGATACGGGCCTCGCCGGTCGCGCTCGCGGCGCTCTCGATCGAGGTGTAGTCGCTGGTCAGCTTCACGTCGTGGAACTGCGCCGACAGCTGCTGGATGCGCAGCGTGTGGCCCTCGGCGGTGGCGTTCAAGCCGTCGATCCTGGCGTCCACCTCGTCCAGGCTGCGGTTCGCGACCTGCGTCAGGAACGGGAAGCCGGCGATCGAGACCTCGGGCGTACGGTCCAGCCCCTGGCTGCTGCGGATCTTGTCCGCGGCCTTGTCCTCGGCGATGTTCACGGCCACCCGGTCGGCGGCCACGAACAGGCCGCCGAGTATCACGACGATCACCAACAGCACTTTCAGTGCGCGCATCGAACCACTACCCCCAGGCGTGGGGCCGATTTCGGCCCGGTTTCGTACCGGGTCAGACCCCCGGTCTGTTCCCGTGAGCCTAACCGGCCGGTGCGGGGAGACGGATCTTCGCGGTCCGGGGCACCACCTCCGGCAGGGGGGCGGGCGGACCCGCGTAACACCGGGCCCGCCCGTGAACCGGTGTGTCAGACCAGCGCCCGCCCCAGGACGTACACCGCCGGCGCCGCCAGCGTCAGCGGCAGGGCCACGCCCGCGGTGAGGTGGACGAAGCGGGACGGGTAGTCGTAGCTGGCCACGCGGAGGCCGATCAGGGCGCAGCCCGCGGCCACCAGGCCGAGCAGGGCGCCGGCCGCGCCCAGGCCGGTGAGCTGGCCGGCCGCGATGCCCGCGCCCGCGCCGCCGAGCAGGGCGACGGCGAGCGACGGGACCGGGGGCAGCGGCAGCGCGCGGGCGAGGGTGGCCACGGCCACCGCGACGCAGCCCACCGTCACCGCGCTCGCCGCGGCGGCCAGCTGGCCGGCGGCCAGCACCGTGAGGGCGGTCGAGGTGAGGCCCGCGGTCAGCGCGTACATCCGCTCGTCGGCGCTGCTGCGGTTGCGCAGCTGGAGGATCAGCACGAACAGGCACCAGACGCCGAGCGTGCCGATGGCGACCACGGGCGCCTGTTCGCGGTCGGTGGCCAGCAGCGCGATGTCGGTGGTCACACCTGCCAGGAAGGCGAGCGCGATGCCCTGCCGGGCCGGCCACATGCCGTTGAGGCGGAACCAGCCGGCCGCGGTGACGGCCTGGAGCAGCACCACCGGCACCATCAGGGCCACCCGGGGCAGCGGCGCGGCGAGCGCCAGGAGCGCGGCCAGCGCGGCGGTGACGGCCGCGGGCTGGAGGCCGGGCGGGATGATCGGCGACCGGCCCTCGGCGCGGGCGCGCTGGTTGGGCGCGAGCTGCGACAGGTCGGGCGCGGGCCCGTCCGACGGCCGCTCGGGCTCCGCCGCGCCCCGGTGCCGCGACCGCGCGCCGGTCTGCGGCGGGGACTGGGGCTGCGGCTGGGGGCTGCGCGCGGCGGCCGGCACGGGGCTCTGCTTCGGCAGGTACGAGGTTTCCGCGGCCGACGGGTCGGTCCCCGGGCCGGGTCGGTTCACGACCGGCAGGTCGGTGCTGGTCTCCCAGGTCGGCGCCGTCCAGATCTGGGTCTGCGGGTCGTCCTGGCCGCCGCCCGTGGCGTAGGCGTCCTGTCCGTACGAAGTGCCCTGGGCCGGGGCCTGGCCGTAGCCCGGACGGCCGTCGTGGCCGGTGGCGTACTGGCCGGACTGCCCGCCCTGCCCCGGCTGTCCGTACTGCCCGGTCTGCTGCTGTTGTCCGGCCGCCGCGGGCCAGGCCGTCTGCTGGGGCTGCCCGTACGCGTCGTAGTTGTGCTGCGGGGGATGCTGCTGGTGCTGTTGCTGCCCGTACGGCGGGGTTCCGTATGCCTGCTGTCCGTACGACTGCTGCGGCTGCTGCCCGTACGGCTGCTGCGGCGCCTGGCCGTACGTGCCGTCGTAACCGCCGTACGACTGCGACTCCTGCGCCCCGTACGCACCGCTGTTCTCGTACGTCCCGGGCGCCCCGTACGGCGCCTGCGGGTCGGGGGCGGGGCGCTGCGGCTGCTGCTGGTCCTGCGGCTCGTACGGCCCGTAGGACCCGTACGGATTCGGCGACTGGTTCTCGCTCATGCTCTCGCTCATCCTCCCGCGAACGGCGGCAGGACCTCGACGGTGCCGCCCTCGGCCAGCCGGACGGCCGCGTGATCGCGGCTGCCGACCGGGTCCCCGTCCACCAGGAACGAACAGCGCAGCAGGACGCGGGCGAACTCCGGGTTCGCGGCGTGCCGCTCGCGCGCCGCGGCCAGCGCCTCGGCGAGCGTCGCCGCCGCGTACGGCTCCTCGGCGGTGCCGGCGGCGGCTTTCGCCGCGGCCCAGTAGCGCACGGTGCCTGTTGTTGTCACGGCGGCCTCTTCGTCGTCGTTCGTCGTTGTTCGTCGTTCGTCGTGCGTCGTTACGTGGTCACGTCGTCGCGTCGTTCAGGGTGCCTCCATGATGGCGTACGCCGCGAGGCCCCCCGTTCCGGTCGACCGCGGCGGGTGTCCGGACAAGTTCTGGCAAAACCCTCTGGCCCGTTCGGGTGGCGCCGGGAAATTCGATTGCCGGTGGTCATCGCTCGCTTAGGCTCGAAAGGTGTTGGTCCGATTGGCGCGGGCGCATCTGCGACCCCATATGCGCCCCATATCCCTGATCGTGCTGCTCCAGCTCATCCAGACGCTGGCCACCCTCTACCTGCCCACCCTGAACGCCGACATCATCGACGACGGCGTCATCAAGGGGGACATGGGCTACATCGTCGGTCTCGGCGGCGTCATGATCGGCGTGACGCTGCTGCAGATCTGCTGCTCCATAGGGGCGGTGTACTTCGGCGCCCGTACGGCCATGGCGCTGGGCCGGGACATCCGGGCCGCGGTCTTCGACCGGGTGCAGTCCTTCTCCGCCCGTGAGGTGGGCCGGTTCGGCGCGCCGTCCCTGATCACCCGTACCACCAACGACGTGCAGCAGGTCCAGATGCTGGTCCTGATGACGTTCACGATGATGGTCGCGGCGCCCATCATGTGCGTCGGCGGCGTGGTGATGGCGCTCAACCAGGACGTGCCGCTGTCCGGCCTGATCCTGGTCATCGTGCCGGTGCTGGCGGTCCTGGTGTCGCTGATCGTGCGCCGGATGCGCCCGCTGTTCCGCGGTGTGCAGGAGCGCATCGACACCGTCAACCGGGTGCTGCGCGAGCAGATCACCGGTATACGGGTCATCCGGGCGTTCGTGCGCGACGGGTACGAGCGTGAGCGTTTCGCGGGTGCCAACCACGACCTGTATGACGTCTCGCTGCGCGCCGGCCGGCTGATGTCGCTGATGTTCCCGCTGGTCATGCTGGTCGTGAACGTCTCCAGCGTGGCGGTGGTCTGGTTCGGCGGGCACCGCATCGACAGCGGTGGCATGCAGATCGGCGCGCTGACCGCCTTCCTCAGCTATCTGATGTACATCTTCATGTCGATCATGATGGCGACGTTCATGGTGATGATGCTGCCGCGCGCCGAGGTCTGCGCCGAGCGCATCGAGGAGGTGCTGGGCACCGACAGCAGCGTCATCCCGCCGAAGGCCCCGGTCACCGAGCTGCGCCGGCACGGTGAACTGGAACTGCGCGGGGTGGAGTTCCGCTTCCCGGGCGCCGAGGAGCCGGTCCTCAAGGACATCTCGCTGCGCGCCCGGCCGGGGGAGACCACCGCCGTCATCGGCTCCACCGGCAGCGGCAAGTCCACCCTGCTGGGCCTGGTGCCCCGGCTGTTCGACGCGACCGGCGGCCAGGTGCTGGTGGACGGCGTGGACGTGCGCACCCTCGCCCCCGAAACGCTGGCCTCCGTCATCGGCCTCGTCCCCCAGAAGCCGTACCTCTTCTCCGGGACCGTCGCCACGAACCTGCGCTACGGCAACCCGGACGCCACCGACGAGGAGCTGTGGCACGCGCTGCAGACCGCGCAGGCCCGCGACTTCGTCGAGGCCATGGACGGCGGTCTCAACGCGCCGATAGCCCAGGGCGGCGGCAACGTCTCCGGCGGGCAGCGGCAGCGTCTGGCCATAGCGCGGGCACTGGTGCGCAAACCGGAGATCTACCTGTTCGACGACTCCTTCTCGGCCCTGGACTACGCCACCGACGCAGCCCTGCGGGCCGCGCTGGCCCGCGAGACGGGCCGTGCCACCGTCGTGATCGTCGCCCAGCGGGTCTCCACCATCCGCGGCGCCGACCGCATCGTGGTCCTGGACGAGGGCCGGGTCGTCGGCACCGGCACCCACACCGAACTGATGGCGGACAACGAGACGTACCGGGAGATCGTCCTGTCCCAGCTCACCGAGCAGGAGGCCGCGTGAGTAGCCACCAGGCGCCACAGCGGCGCGGGCCCGCGCCCGCCGCGGGGCCCGCACGCATGATGGGCGGCCAGCCCACCGAGAAGGTCATGGACTTCCGCGGCTCCGGTCTGCGGCTGCTGCGGCAGATGCGGCCCGAGCGCGCCGTCATGTGGGTGGCCGTGGTGCTCGGCCTGCTGAGCGTCGCGCTGTCCGTGCTGGGCCCCAAGGTCCTCGGCCACGCCACCGACCTGATCGTGGCGGGCATCGTCGGCCGGCAGCTGCCCGGCGGCATCACCAAGGACCAGGCCGTCGCCCACCTGCGCGACCGGGGCGACAACGGGCTGGCCGACATGCTCGGCACGATGCCGGTCGTCCCCGGCCAGGGCATCGACTTCAACGCCGTCGGCACGGTCCTGATGTGGGTCTTCCTGATCTACGTGGGCGCCTCGGTCTTCGGCTTCGTCCAGGCCCGCATCGCCACCCGGGTGGTGCAGCGCACCGTCTTCCGGCTGCGCGAGCAGGTCGAGGAGAAGCTGGCGCGGCTGCCGCTGCGCTACTTCGACAAGCAGCCGCGCGGCGAGGTCCTCTCCCGCGCCACCAACGACATCGACAACATCGCGCAGACCCTCCAGCAGACCCTGAGCCAGATCCTCACCTCGCTGCTGACCATCGTCGGCGTGCTGGCGATGATGTTCTTCATCTCGCCGCTGCTCGCGCTGGTCGCACTGGTCACCGTCCCGGTCTCGGTCGTCGTCGCCACCAAGGTCGGCAAGCGGGCGCAGCCCCAGTTCGTCCAGCAGTGGAAGACCACCGGCAAGCTGAACGCGCACATCGAGGAGATGTACACCGGCCACTCCCTGGTCAAGGTCTTCGGCCGGCAGAAGGAGTCCGCCGAGCTGTTCCGCAAGGAGAACGAGGACCTGTACGAGGCGGGCTTCAAGGCGCAGTTCATCTCCGGCATCATCCAGCCCGCGATGATGTTCATCGGCAACCTGAACTACGTCCTGGTGGCGGTGGTCGGCGGCCTGCGCGTCGCCTCCGGCGCGCTGTCCATCGGCGACGTGCAGGCGTTCATCCAGTACTCCCGGCAGTTCAGCCAGCCGCTCACCCAGGTCGCCTCGATGGCCAACCTGGTGCAGTCCGGCGTCGCCTCGGCGGAGCGGGTCTTCGAGCTGCTGGACGCCGCCGAGCAGGAGCCGGACGCCGCCGCGCCCGCGCGCCCCGCGCACATCAGCGGCCACGTCGTCTTCGAGGACGTCTCCTTCCGCTACGAGGACGACAAGCCCCTGATCGACGAGCTGTCGCTGGCCGTCCACCCGGGCCAGACCGTCGCGATCGTCGGCCCGACCGGTGCCGGCAAGACCACGCTGGTCAACCTGCTCATGCGCTTCTACGAGGTGCGCGGCGGCCGGATCACCCTGGACGGCGTGGACATCCAGGCGATGAGCCGTGAGGAGCTGCGCTCCAACATCGGCATGGTGCTCCAGGACACCTGGCTCTTCGGCGGCACCATCGCCGAGAACATCGCCTACGGCGCGCCCGAGGGCACCTCCATGGACAAGATCATCGAGGCGGCGAAGGCCACCCACGTGGACCGCTTCGTCCGCACCCTCCCGGACGGCTACGACACCGTCATCGACGACGAGGGCGCCAACGTCTCGGTGGGCGAGAAACAGCTGATCACCATCGCCCGCGCCTTCCTCGCCGAACCCGCGATCCTGGTCCTGGACGAGGCCACCAGCTCCGTCGACACCCGCACCGAAGTCCTCATCCAGCACGCCATGGCCCAGCTGCGCACCGGCCGCACCAGCTTCGTCATCGCCCACCGGCTCTCCACGATCCGCGACGCCGACCTGATCCTGGTCATGGAATCCGGCGCGATCGTCGAGCAGGGCACCCACGACGCGCTGCTGGCCGCGGACGGCGCCTACGCACGGCTGTACGCGGCACAGTTCGCGGAGCCGGTGGCGGAAGCCGAATAACCGGGAGCCGAGTGACCGGCGGCCGGGTGACCGGCGGCCGAGCGAACGGGAGCACCGACGGCGGCCCGTACCGAATCCACGGTACGGGCTGCCGTCGTCAGTTCCCGTCCCGCTCCGTCGCCCGTTCGGCCGTCCACGCAGCGATACGTTCGAGCAGCGCCTCGGGCGCCGCGTTCTCCGCGTGGCCGAAGCCGCGCTCCAGCCACAGCTCCGCGGTGTCCGGGTCGGCGGCAGCGGCGAGCATCCTCGGATGGTCCAGCGGGAAGTACGGATCGCGGTCGCCGTGCACGATCAGCAGCGGGGTGGGGGCGATACGCGGGACGGCCGCGACGGGGGAGAGCGGTACGGGGTCCCAGTCCTCCGGATGGATGCGGGTTCTCAGCCCCAGGCGGGACACCAGGCGCCCCGTGGGCCGCGTCACCACCCAGTGCAGCCTGCGCATCGAGGCCGTACCCCGGTAGAACCACCGCGCGGGAGCACTCACCGACACCACCATGTCGGTCCGCGCATCCGTGCGCCCCCCGCGCGCCCCTCCGAACAGCGCGGCGTGCCGCAGGACAACCGAGCCGCCCATGGAGAAGCCCACGGTCGCGACCCGGCGGTGGCCCAGGGCCCGGGCCCAGCCGACCGCCGCGGCCAGGTCCAGCACCTCGCGGTCGCCGACCGTGGAGCGCCCGCCGGACCGCCCGTGGCCCCGGAAGGAGAACGTGATCACGGCCGCATGCTGGGCGAAGACCTCGGCCGCGCGGCGCAGCGCGGGCCGTTCCAGCGCTCCGGTGAAGCCGTGCGCGAGGACCACGGCGAGGCCGTCCGAGGGGGCGCCCACGGGGGCGCGCGGAGGCGTGTACGCGGCCTCGATCCGGACCCCGTCCTCCGTCAACAACGACGTGCGCCGGCCACTCGAAGTGATCGACGGAACACAAGATCGCGCAAAATCCGCCTCGGGTCCGGAAGTCATGTGGGCTATTCTGCTGGGCAAGAAGGATCCGGGCAGCGTTGCCCCCGGGTCCTTTTGTGCTTTGAAACGCGTTCACGCGCCGATGAGCACCGGCGCTCCGCAGGGCCCTCCGGGCGGCAGCGGAGCCCGTCCGTAGGAAGCAGTGCCGCAGACGCCCCCATGGCCGGGAAGAACGTCATGGGAGGGGCCCCGTTCGCAGGGACCGAGGAGGAACCAGACGCAATGGGCGAGCGAAGCGTGCAGGACACGAAGGGCAGTAAACGGCCGGCCGGGACCCGGGCGGGTGATCGGCGATGAGCTCGCTGCTGCTCCTGACCAACGCCCTCCAGCCCTCGACGGAGGTGCTGCCCGCGCTCGGCCTGCTGCTGCACAGCGTGCGGGTCGCCCCCGCCGAGGGCCCGGCCCTGGTGGACACCCCCGGCGCCGACGTCATACTGATCGACGGGCGGCGTGATCTGCCGCACGTACGGTCGCTGTGCCAGCTGCTGCGCTCCACGGGCCCGGGCTGTCCGCTGGTCCTGGTGGTGACCGAGGGCGGGCTGGCCGCCGTCACCGCGGACTGGGGCATCGACGACGTCCTGCTGGACACCGCGGGCCCGGCCGAGGTCGAGGCCCGGCTGCGGCTGGCCATGGGCCGCCAGCAGATCACCGCCGACGACTGCCCGATGGAGATCCGCAACGGCGATCTCTCGGTGGACGAAGCGACCTACAGCGCCAAGCTCAAGGGCCGGGTCCTGGACCTGACCTTCAAGGAGTTCGAGCTGCTGAAGTACCTGGCGCAGCACCCCGGCCGCGTCTTCACCCGCGCCCAGCTGCTGCAAGAGGTCTGGGGTTACGACTACTTCGGTGGTACGCGCACCGTCGACGTCCATGTACGGCGGCTGCGCGCGAAGCTCGGCCCGGAGCACGAGTCGCTGATCGGCACCGTGCGCAACGTCGGCTACCGCTTCGTGACCCCGGAGAAGCCCGAGCGTACGGCGGAGGACCGGGAGCCGCAGGACAAGCGCAGCGGCCGGGCCGCGGCGAACGGCGACGGCTCGGAGGACGGCGCGGGCGCGGGCGCGCGCCGCACGGCGCCCTCGCGCGCCGGTGCCGGGAGGGAAGCCGCCGCCGCTCGGCCTGCCGAGCGGTAGAACCACCCGCGTAGACTGCCGCGCGTGGCCAAGGTGACGCGGGATGATGTGGCAAAACTGGCGGGTACCTCGACCGCCGTGGTGAGTTACGTCATCAACAACGGACCGAGGCCGGTCGCCCCGGCCACGCGCGAGCGGGTGCTCGCCGCGATCAAGGAACTGGGATACCGCCCCGACCGGGTGGCCCAGGCGATGGCGTCCCGGCGTACGGACCTCATAGGTCTGATCGTGCCGGACACCCGGCAGCCGTTCTTCGCGGAGATGGCGCACGCCGTCGAGCAGGCGGCCGCCGAGCGCGGGAAGATGGTCCTGGTCGGCAACGCCGACTATCTGGACGAGCGCGAAGTGCACTATTTGCGCGCTTTCTTGGGCATGCGGGTGGCGGGCCTGATCCTGATCAGCCAGGGGCCCAGCGAGCACGCCGCCGCGGAGATCGACGCGTGGGACGCCCGGGTGGTGCTGCTGCACCGGCGCCCCGACGCGATTGACGACGTGGCCGTGATGACGGACGACATCGGCGGCGCGCAGCTGGCGACCCGGCATCTGCTGGAGCACGGCCACCCGTACGTCGCCTTCCTCGGCGGTACGGAGGAGACCCCGAAGTCCGGCGACCCGGTCACCGACCACCTGGAGGGCTGGCGCCGGGCGATGGAGGAGTCCGGAAAGTCGCTCGAAGGCCGGTATTTCCAGGCGCCGTACAACCGCTACGACGCCTACCGGGTCGCCCTGCAACTGCTCGCCGGCCCCGACCGGCCGCCGGCCATCATGTGCGCGACCGACGACCAGGCCATCGGCGTCCTGCGGGCCGCCCGCGAGCTGCGCATCGACGTACCGGGCGAACTGGCCGTGGCCGGATTCGACGACGTCAAGGAAGCCGCGCTGACCGACCCGCCGCTGACCACGGTCGCCTCGGACCGGGTGGCGATGGCGCGGGCCGCGGTGGACCTGGTGCTGGACGACGGCCTGCGGGTGGTCGGGTCGCGGCGCGAGCGGCTGCGGCAGTTCCCGGCGCGGCTGGTGGTCCGGGGCTCGTGCGGCTGCGGTCCGGCGGCCGGCGGCTCGGTGCCGAGCGTCGATCAGTCACCTCGCGCCTGACCGGCCGGCTCGCGCGTGACCGGCTGTCCCGAGGCCGCCCGGCAGCCCCGCGGCTGATCTTCCTTACACCGGGCATACCTACTTCTGTCGGGCCTCTCAGGGCGTTCTCAGACGGTTCTCATGGTCGGCTCGCAAAGTCGGGTACATGACCGAGACCTACCGCCGAAGCGGCGACGAAACACCTCAGTACCAGGGTTACGCCCACGGGCCGCAGGCGCAGGGCGGGACGAGCGGCGGGGCGAGCGGGGCGGGCTATCCGCCGCCCCCGCCCCACCCCCCGTACGGCGCGCAGATGTCGGCGGTGGGCGCTTCCGCGGGTCAGGACACCCCCACGGGCCCCGGCGGTCCGGGCGGTACGGCCGGTTTCGGCGGCCCTGGCGGCCCCGGTGGTCCGGAAGGCCCCGACGCCACCGGTACGGGCGCGCCCGCGCCGCGCCGCCGGGCCCGCCGCCCGGTCGCGCTGATCGCGGCCGTGGCACTGGCCTCCGGCCTGATCGGCGGCGGCAGCGCCGCGCTCATAGGGAGCGCCACGGACCGTCCGCAGGCCGGTACGACCACCCCGGCCGTCAACGCGGGCTCGTCCAAGAGCGGCGGCGTCTCGGCGGTCGCCAAGGCGGTCAGCCCCGCCATAGTCGAGATCAAGGCGCGCACGTCCAGTGGTCAGTCCACCGGCTCCGGCGTGGTGATCACCCCGGACGGCGAGATCGTCACCAACAACCACGTGGTGGCCGGCGCGTCCTCGGTCGAGGTCACCTTCAGCGACGGCAGCAAGAAGCAGGCCGACGTCGTGGGCACCGACCCGGACAAGGACCTGGCGCTGATCAAGGTCAAGGGCGCCAAGAACCTCACCACCGCCTCGCTCGGCAACTCCGACAACCTGGCGGTGGGCGACGAGGTTGTCGCGATCGGCTCGCCCGAGGGCCTCACCGGCTCGGTCACCAGCGGCATCGTCTCCGCGCTCAAGCGGGATGTGACGGTCCCCAAGGACGAGGGGCGGCAGCGGCAGCAGGAGCAGGGCGGCCCGGGCTGGCCGTTCGAGTTCGGCGGCAACCAGTACAACGGTGACACCGGCCAGTCGAAGACCACGTACAAGGCCATCCAGACCGACGCGGCGCTCAACCCCGGCAACTCCGGCGGCGCGCTGATCGACATGAAGGGCCGGATCATCGGCATCAACTCGGCGATGTACTCGCCCAGTTCCGCGCAGGGCAGCAGCTCGGCGGGGAGCGTCGGCCTCGGCTTCGCGATCCCGATCAACACGGTGAAGGCGGACCTGGCGAAGCTGCGGGCGGGGGGCAGCCAGAGCAGCTGAGGTGGTGCGGCGGACGGCCATGCGTACGCCGTCTTCCGGGGCCGCTCGCGGAACCGGCTCCGGTCCCGCCTCTGGGTCCCGTCTCCGGCACCACCTCCGGCACCACCTCCGGTCCTGTCTCCGGCCCCATCTTCGGCACCGCTTCTGAAACGTTTCTTCCCTGACCCGCCGCCCTCCCGCCCCGGCCCCTTCCTTCTGCCTCCCGCTGCCTCCCGCTTCCTGCCTCCTTGCTCCGCCCCTCCCTCCCTCCCTCCCGATCCTGAACCTCACGTACGAGGAGGCCCCCATGGCCCGCAAGATCACCGTCCCGGTCCACCGTGCCCGCCGCGCCCTCGCGGCCGCCATCGCCTGGAGCGCCGGCGAGGAACGCCGCAGCGCGGGCGTGTGGACCGTCGACCACGGCGCGGACGCCCGTACCGGGCCCGCCGACCTGGATCTGGCCCTCGACCTGGCGGAGGCCGAGGCACGGGTGTCGGGAGCCCGCGTGGAACGCCCGGCCGAAGTCGCGGCGGCGGCGCGTACCCGCCCCAAGCGGCCCGGCGCGGCGGGCCCGGCCCGGCCGCCCCGGGCCGCCGCACGGAGGTGAGCGCCACGCCCCCGTATCCCGACCGCACGGCGCCATACCCCCCGTACGACCTGAACACCGTGCCGAGCGGCACACCCCGGCCGCCGACGTGCGAGGCTGACGGGCAGGACCGCGGAATCCCCGGTCAGCCACCCACATCGACACCCGAGGTAGTCAGAGCAATGAGCCCCGCCGAGCACGGTGATCAGCCCGCCCGCATCCTGATCGTCGACGACGAGCCGGCCGTCCGCGAGGCGCTGCAGCGCTCCCTCGCTTTCGAGGGGTACGGGACAGAGCAGGCCGTCGACGGCCTCGACGCGGTCGAGAAGGTCGCCTCGTACGACCCCGAACTGATCGTCCTCGATGTGCTGATGCCCCGGATGGACGGGCTGACGGCCGCCCGGCGGCTGCGGGCGAGCGGGGTGACCGTACCGGTCCTGATGCTGACCGCCCGCGACACGGTCGGCGACCGTGTCACCGGGCTGGACGCCGGCGCCGACGACTACCTCGTCAAGCCCTTCGAGCTGGACGAACTCCTCGCCCGGATCCGCGCGCTGCTGCGCCGCAGCTCGTACGCGGCCGCGGCCGGCGCGCAGCCCGCGGAGGGTGACGCGCTGACCTTCGCCGACCTGCGGATGGACCTGGCGACGCGGGAGGTGACCCGCGGCGACCGGCAGGTCGAGCTGACCCGCACGGAATTCACGCTGCTGGAGATGTTCCTCGCACACCCGCGCCAGGTGCTCACCCGCGAGCAGATCCTCAAGGCGGTCTGGGGCTTCGACTTCGAGCCGACCTCCAACTCCCTGGACGTGTACGTGATGTACCTGCGCCGCAAGACGGAGGCGGGCGGCGAACCGCGGCTGGTGCACACGGTGCGCGGGGTGGGGTACGTGCTGCGGGCCGAGGGCGGGGCTGAATGAGACGGGGAGCGGTTCCGGACGGTGCGGCCTCCGGCGGTACGGGCCCGGCAGGCCCGGCTCCGGGCGGTCCGGCGCCGGGAGGCCCGGCCCTGGGAGAGCCGGCCCAGGGCGGCAGCGTATGGCGGCGCCTGAAGGAGCGCGTGGTGCACCGCTACCGGCAGCTGCCGCTGCGTTCCCGGCTGGCCGTGCTGACCGCCGTCGCCGTGGCGGTCGCCGTGGCCGCTTCGGCCGCCGCCTGCTGGGTGGTGACCCGGGACCGGCTGACGGAACAGGTCGACGAGACGCTGAGCCGCCAGGGGGTGGCCGACGAGTACGTGCAGGACCTGGCCGGCAGGTGCAACAGCCCGGTGCCGGACAACGTGCAGCTGCGGCTGCCCACGCCGTACACGGTGCAGATCGTGATGTCCGACGGCAGCGTCTGCACCTGGTGGGAGAAGACCCGCATCCCCGTGGAGTCGTCCGACGTGGCCGTGGCGCGGGGCCGGTCCGAGCAGGCGCTGCACACCACCCGGGCCGCCAACGGCACCGAGATGAGGGTGATCACCCGTCCGTACCGCGGCCCGCTGCTCGACGCGTCCGGCCACCGGGTCGCGGTCTCCATCGCGACCCCCATGGACCCGGTCACCCAGCCCCTGAGCCAGCTCGCCCTGATCCTCCTGATCGTCACCGGCATCGGCGTGCTGGGCGCCGCCACCGCCGGCCTGTGGGTGGCCCGCGCGGGCCTCCGACCCGTGGACCGGCTCACCGAAGCCGTCGAACATGTCGCCCGTACGGAGGACTTGACGATCCGCATCCCGGCCGAGGGCGAGGACGAGATCGCCCGGCTCTCGCGCTCCTTCAACTCCATGACGGCCGCGCTGGCCTCCTCCCGCGACCTCCAGCAGCAGCTGATCGCGGACGCCGGGCACGAGCTGCGCACGCCGCTGACCTCCCTGCGTACCAACATCGACCTGCTGGTGCGCAGCGAGCAGTCCGGACGGCAGCTGCCCGCCGGGGACAAGCAGGCGCTGCTGTCCTCGGTGAAGGCGCAGATGGGGGAGCTGGCCGCGCTCATCGGCGACCTCCAGGAACTCTCCCGTACGCCGGAGACCGGGCCGGGCGGCTCGGCCGGCGTACCGGTCGTCGCGCTGCACGACATCGTGGACTCGGCCCTGCGCCGCGCCCGGCTGCGCGGCCCGACGCTGGACATCACCGCCGAGCTGGACCCCTGGTACGTACGGGCCGAACCGGCCGCGCTGGAGCGTGCGGTGGTCAACCTGCTGGACAACGCGGTCAAGTTCAGTCCGGAGGACGGCGCCGTCGAGGTCAGCCTGCGCAAGGGTGAGCTGCGGGTACGCGACCACGGCCCCGGCATCCCCGAGGAGGAGCTGCCGCACGTCTTCGAACGGTTCTGGCGCTCACCGTCGGCCCGCAGCCTGCCGGGCAGCGGGCTCGGCCTGTCGATCGTGGCGCGCACGGCGTACCAGGCGGGCGGCACGGTGGAGCTGCTGGCGGCGGCGGGCGGCGGCGCGGAGGCCCTGTTGCGCCTGCCGGGGGCGGCCACGCCGCCGCCGGACCTGCCGGAGGGCTGAGGAGGCCGTGCCGGGGCCGCTTCCGCGACCCCGGCACGGGCTGACACGGCCGGGCGCGGCCTGGCACGGCCCCCGCGCAGCGCGTGCGCTCGGCACAGCGCGCGCTCGCCCTACTTCCCCTTCCCCTCCCCCTTACCGTTCCCCTTGTCCTTGGCCGCGCTCCCGATCGGCAGCCCGGCCCCGGAGAACTTCACCCGGATTCCGTCCCGCTCCACCGAGATGTCCCGCAGCCGTACGTCACCGGGCGTCTTGGGCAGCCGGAAGGAGAGCGACAGCCGGTCGGCCAGCTGCGGCTTGGTCAGGCCGGACAGCGCGCCCAGGATCTTCGGATCGATGCCGACCTTCTGGAGCAGCCACGGATGATCGACCACCACGTCGACGAGGTTGACCTGCATCAGCTGCTCGATGAAGCGCGGCGCCCCGGTCAGCTCGTGCAGCTTCTCCTCGCTGCGCAGTGCCTCGTCGATGGCCTGCTGCGGAATGCCGAGGCGCTCCGCGATGGCCGGCACGCCCAGCATGGCCTTCACCTTGGCGGCCTGCCGGCTCACCTCGGCCGCGGCCTTACGGGTCAGCCGCAGGCCATCCTCCTTGCCGGTGCCCGGCCGGTAGACGGCCACGTCCGCGATGTCCAGCCGCATCTTGCCGATGTCCGTGCTGATCCCGCGGTCACCGGCCTGCCGGATGTGCGCCTCCGCCTGTACGCGCAACTCGTGCCCGGCGATGGGCAGCTGCCCCACCGCGCGCACGGAGTTCGGCCCGAGCTCACTGAACTTGACCTGTGAGGCGCCCAGTTCCCGGTTCATGTCGTCGAACGACAGCAGCACGGTGCCCTGCATGCTGCCGACCGTGGCGCCCGTGAGGGAGGTGGGCAGGTCGCCGTCGAGCCGTACGTCCTTCGCGGACGCCTCGACCTTGGCCAGCGACACCCGGTCGGCCGCCAGGTCCGGAACGGTGACATCCACTTGCTCCAGCCGCTTGCCGACGACCTGCGTCAGAAACGGAAACCCCTTGATGTCCACTTCCGGCGCGGCGTTCAGATGCAGCGATTCCTTCAGCTTCTCCGCGGCCGCATGCTGCGCGTACAGCACGGCGAACCGGTCGGACAGTGCCAGGAACGCCACGCACACCAGGACCGCGACCAGCAGCTTCGCCGTCTTCGGCGCCGCCGCGAAGCGGCTGATCCCGCGCTTGCGGCGGCGGTGGTTCGGCGGCGCCCAGGCTTCCGGATCGTCCTCCTCGGAGCGCAGGCCCAGACCCAGCGGGTCGTCGCTTTCGTCCCGCTCGTTCAGGTATGTACGCCGGTTCAGCCGCGTCGGACCGCTCGCGGGCTCCGCGTCCGGGTCCGGTTCGGGGTCGGCCAGCGCGGCGAGATCCGCGTACGGGTTGATCTTCTCGAAGCGTGCGGTGTCGCCATCGCCCGAGGCGCGGCCGGGATCGCCGCCGCCGTTCTGACGCTTTCCGTCGTCTCCGCCCGTACCGGCTGTACTGCCCATATCGCCCGTGCTGCCCTGTTCGTCTGTGCTTGGTGTGGGGGGAGGGTTCGAGGAAGGTGAGGGTATGCGTGTGGGGATGCGCATCAGGACATCCCACCATGCGTACAACCCTCGAACGCAAGTCCTACTGGCGGTAAGTGAGGTATGCGCGGGCTTGTCCCGCCCGCATGGCCAAAACCGGTCGCCATGAGGGGCGGAGGCGTGCCGGACCGGTGCCGCGCGGAGTATCTCCGCGGTACGGGAATTCCCCGCGCGCCCCGACGTTGACCGAAGTCAGCAGCAGTCGAAAGACGCCGCATCCGTGCCACACCACCAGGAGAGCCCGCGATGATCGTAGTAACCGGCGCCACCGGCAACATCGGCCGCAGTCTGGTCGATCACCTGCTCGCGGAGGGTGCCGCCGTACGCGCGCTGACCCGCGACCCCGAGCGGGCCGGACTGCCGGCCGAAGCCGAGACGGTACGGGCCGACCTCACCGACCCGGCCTCGCTCGAACCGGCCCTGAACGGCGCCGACGCGCTCTTCCTCAACCTCGCGGCGGGCGGCGGCGACGCGGCCCGTACCGTCGTGGACGCGGCGGTGAAGGCCGGGGTGCGGCGCATCGTCCTCAACTCCTCCATAGCCGTCGGCGACGGCCCGCGGGACGACGACAACTTCCTCGCCCGGATGCACGGCGGCGTGGAGGACGCGATACGCGCCTCCGGCCTGGAGTGGACCTTCGTGCGCGGCGGCGCGTACGCCGCCAACGCGCTCCAGTGGGCCGAGGAGATCCGGGAAGGCGGCGTGGTCCGCGACCCGCACCCCGGGGCCGCCACCTCCCCCGTACACGAGGACGACCTCGCCGCGGTGGCCGCTGCGGCCCTCCTGGACGCCACCGACGCGCACGCCGGCAAGGCGTACGTCGTCACCGGGCCGGCGTCCCTCACCAGGGATGAGCAAGTCGTCACCATCGGCCGGGTCATCGGCCGCCCCACGCGGATGGAGACGATCTCCGAGGAGCAGGCCGCCGAGGAGCGCGCGACGCCGAGGGTCCCGAAGGAGGTCCTGCTCCAGCTCTTCCGCCTCTTCGCCACCGCCGTCGGCACGACTGCGCCGGTGACGGACACGGTCCAGCAGGTCACCGGGCGCCCGGCCCGCACGTTCGAGCAGTGGGCGCAGGACCACGCCGCCGACTTCCGCTGACCCGGCGGGCGCCGGTGACCGGGCCCCTCACGCCGCGACGTCGAACGCCTCGCGCCCCGTAACCAGTTCGAACCAGAGCGCCTTCCCCTCCAGCCCGAAGAGTGCGGTACCGATCGGGTGAGCGCCCCAGTTGGCCGCGCAGACCCGGACGAGCAGCAGCCCACGTCCGGCCTCCGCGTCCAGGGCGCCACCCGCCCCGCCGAAGAGATCAACAGGCCGGTCGAACGGCGCCGGAATCACCGGGTCGGTGTCCCACACGCTGACCCGGACCCGGTCCTCCCGCACGCGCCGCATCCGCACCGAGGAGGGCCCTTCGGTGTGCAGATACGCGTTGGTGACCAGCTCGCTGGTCAACAGCTCGGCAGTCTCGACCAGTTCACCCAGGCCGTGGTGGTCAAGCGCGGCGCGCAGTATCACCCGCGCGATGCGGGGTGCGCCGGTGGAGCGGGGGAGTTGGAGGGTGTAGGCCCAGTTCTGGGGCGGGGACGCGATGGCCATGGCAATCTCCTCGGGTGAAGAGTGAGCGATGGTGGTGCGCGTCACACCGTAGGCCGCTACGGTCAAAGTATTAGGCGGTCGCCGCAAATCCCTGAGATGTGTACCTGTGTGGGTGACGGAGGAACGAGGATGGCCCCACGAGCTGTGATCACAGCCCGACGGCTGAGGCTCGGCGCGGAACTGCGAAAACTGAGAGAACTCGCCGGGCTGTCCTCCACGGAGGCGGGTCGCCTGCTCGGCACGAACCAGGCGCAGATCAGCAACATCGAGTCCGGACGCTTCGGAGTCAGCGGCGAGCGCATCCGGGCGATGGCCCGCAATTACGACTGCGCGGACGAGCCGCTGCTGAACGAACTGATCACCATGGCGGGCGCGCGCCGACGCGGCTGGTGGGAGGAGTACCGGGAGGTGCTGCCTGCCGGGTTGCTGGATCTGGCCGAGATGGAGCACTACGCGGCGGGCCTGCGGGTGGCGCACACCGTGCACATTCCGGGGCTGCTGCAGACGCCCGAGCACGCGCGTGAGGTCTTTCGGCAAGGAGTTACCCCGCTGACACCGCCCGAGATCGAACACCGGGTGTCATTCCGGATCAAGCGGCAGACGGTTCTGTACCGCAATGCTCCGGCCCCCTATCGGGCAGTCGTTCATGAGGCGGCCCTACGGATGAAGTTCGGCGGCCCCACGATCGCACGGCCCCAGCTGGAACGCCTGCTGGAGACGAGCGAACGGGACGGGGTCACGATCAGGGTCATCCCCTTCGACGCAGGCGCGTTCCCCGGATCGGGGCAGTCGGTCTACTACATCGACGGGCCGGTGCCGCATCTGGACACCGTGCAACTCGACCAGTCGCATGGTCCGGTGATGCTGGACGCCGAGGCCCAGCTGTCCAAGTACCGAAAGCTCCTGGAGCGTATGGAGGCCGTGGCCCTCGGGAAGAGGGAGTCACGGGATTTCATCCAGGCCATCGCACGCAGCTTGTGAAAGGCGGAGGGCATGACTCGACCGAATTGGACGCGCTCGTCGTTTTGCAGTGAAGGGGAAGCTTGCCTGCACGTGGCAGTGGGTGGCCCCGGTGGGGGTATCAGCCTGATGGAGAGCGACGCCCCCGACGTCATCCTCAGGGCCGCGCCGCAGGGGCTGCGTCACCTGATAGCGCAGGTCAAGGCGGGCGAGCTGGACGGGCGTGGTTAGGGGGCGGTAGCCCGTATTCATGGCTGGTCATCGCGATACGGCTCACGAGAGGCAGAGAGTATGCCCCAGCCAAACTGGACCCGCTCGTCGTTCAGCGGCGAGGGGGCGAACTGCGTGCTCGTGGCGGTGGACGAGCGCGACGGGGGTATCGGCCTGATGGAGAGCGCCACCCCCGACACCATCCTCCGGGCCGCACCCCACGCCCTCCGCCGCCTCATAACGCACGTCAAAGCGGGCAAGCTCGACCGGAGGGACTAGTTCGGCTCAGTCGAGGCAGAACTCGTTGCCCTCGACGTCCTGCATCACGATGCACGATTCGTTGTACTCGTCGGCGAGCAGCACTCGCTCGCGCGTCGCGCCGAGCGCGATCAGTCGTGTGCACTCGGCTTCGAGTGCGGCGAGGCGCTCTTCGCCGACGAGCCCGGTGCCGACCCGTACGTCGAGATGCACACGGTTCTTGACGACCTTGCCCTCGGGGACGCGCTGGAAGTACAGCCGCGGGCCCACACCCGAGGGGTCGCCGCAGGCGAACGACGCGCCCTGCCGGTCGGGCGGCAGCGAGCGGTCGAAATCGGCCCACGAGGCGAACCCCTCCGGGGGCGGCGGTACGACGTACCCCAGCACCTCGCACCAGAAGCGGGCGACGCGCTCGGGCTCCGTGCAGTCGAAGGTGATTTGAACCTGCCTGATCGATGACATCGGCGCACCATAACAGCGCCTCCCGTTGCGCATCTCCTGAATTACGGGCGCACGTTGCGGGGCGGGCGGCCCTGGGGCCAGGGCCCGTTGTCAGTGGTGGGTGCCAGACTGCGGACATGACTGAAACTGCTGTGAAAGGCCCGGCCAGTTACTTCCCGTCGATCGAGAAGAAGTACGGGAAGCCCATAGCCGAGTGGAAGGACCTCGTCCGCGCTTCGCCGCTGACCAAGCACATGGAGCTGGTCGGCTGGCTGAAGGCCGAGCACGGGATGGGGCACGGACACGCCAACGCCCTGGTCGCGCACACGCTCGCGGAGGGGAAGGGCGAGTAAGGCCGGGTCGGCGTCCTGGACGGCGGGCCTGGTCGAGGGTCAGTACACGCGGTTGGCGACGCGTACGCGTTGGGCCTGGGTGAGGGCCGCGCGCAGGCCCTCGACCGGTACGGGCAGGCCGGGGACGTCGAGCAGGCGGTCTCGGGGGACGTCCGGGTCGGCGGCGTACAGCCGGGTGTAGGCGGTCGACTCCGGCTCGAACCGCCAGCTCTCGGCCAGCGGCCCGGCATCGAACGTGTCGAACCCGAGCCGGTCGATCAGGGCCGCCGCCGACTGCTTCGCACCCTGGTCGTCGCCGGCGATCGGCAGTGCGGAGCGGTCCGGTGCGCCGGAGGGGCGGGCGAGTTGGGGGATGTGGTGCGCCCAGATGTTGTTGAACGCCTTGACCAGGTGCGCCCCGGGCAAGTGCTGCTGTACGAGTTCGCTGGTGGTCAGTTCCTCGCTGTCCAGCGGGGTGATCCGGCCGTCGCGGCGCGGATAGTAGTTGCTGGTGTCCAGGACGGTCCGGCCTCGCAGGGCTGCCGTCGGCAGGGTGGGTACGGCCGTCAACGGGACGGACGTCACGACGATGCCGCCCGCCCGCGCGGCTTGCTCGGCGGTGCCCGCGGTGGCCAGTGGGCCCAGCTCGGCGATGAGCCGGGCAAGGCTCTCCGGGCCGCGTGAGTTGGCCATCACGACCGGGATTCCGGCCGCCACCGCCAGCCGGGCGACCGCCGCGCCGATGTGCCCGCTCCCAATGATTCCCAGAGTCGGCATGACCCTCAACCTCGCTGCTGTCGTGGCGGATCGTAGGCCCGGCCGGGTGCCCGGGTGCACCCCCCTGTCGCTCCCGGCCGGGCTGCGGCCACCCTAGCCCATGTTCACTTCAAGGTGAACATGATGAGGTCCGGCTTCGGCCACCTCAGAAGTCCACCCGCGCGCTGTCGTCGATACGCGCCACCGATTCCTGGCCGAAGCGCTTCATGTACGCGGCGCGGACCTGCTCGATCTTCGGGTCGTTGGGCCGGGCCTCGGATGTCGGGTAGAGCAGGATCAGCTCGTACGAGCGCTCGCGCTCGATCGTGCCGTGCGAGTCGCGGTACTGCCCGTAGCCGTCCTGCACCGTGAGTCCGGCGGGGAAGCGCGGCGTGACGAACGTGTCGACGAAGGCGCGGAATTCCTTGTCCGTGACCGGCGGCCCGCCGTTGGGCCGGGCGGTGCCGAACAGGAGGCTGGTCTCGACGTACGGGCGTCCCTCGGCGGCCTTCTGGGGCGGGGCGGCACTCGGGGCGGCGGAATGGGAATCGCCGGCGAGCGCCGCGTACGCGGTCGGCGCACCGGCGCCCAGGAGCGCGGCGCTCAGCGTGATCGCGGCCAGGCGCAGCCGGGAGCGGCGAAGCCCGCGCGGGACGCGGGAGGGGGAGCGGTCGGAGGTCGGCGTCATGGGCTGTTCCTCTCGGGGAAGCGGGAGATGGGCCGTTTCCTTGTGGAGCAACGAGTTGAGAGGGTGCTGAGTGATGTCGGCGAATCGAGTGTGAGGGAGTGGGAGGCCATGGCGCCGGGGAATGCGCGGATATGGCGGCATCGCCGGGCCCGCCGGGGTGTTATCCGGTCGGCCGGGGCCCTGGCGCTGATCGCCGTAATGTCTGCGTGCGGTGCGCACTCCGGGGACGGGGGCGGGGCCGGGGACGGGGCGACCGCGACACCCTGGACCCCGAAGCCCCAAGAAACCACGCCGACCCCGTCCCCTACCCACGTCCCCTTCACCGGCACGCACTGGAACATCGAACGGCTGCGCCTGGACGACGGTGTCACGGCGGCCCCGCACGGCTCGGCCTGGTTGGAGTTCGACGGCAATGGGCACGTCGCGGGCAGTCTCGGCTGCCACCGCTTCAAGGCCGATGCCACTGTCGACGGCAGGCGGGTGCGTATCGGTGAAGTGCGGATGTCCGAGTCCTCATCGTCCCCGCCTGCTTCCGGACGCGGCGAGCAGCAGCAGGAGTGCAGCCGCGAGCAGGTCACGTTCGAGAAGTACGTGAAGACCATCCTGCGCAGCGGTCTGCGGGCCGACTCCGGCCCGTCGGCGGAACAATTGTTTCTCGTCAACACCCGCAAGGACGGGTTCGAGTTGCAACGCGGCATTCCCGCCCCCCTCATCGGTACCAAATGGGCCGTGAGAAGCCTGTATGAGGGAGACAGTCAGGCGGCGCCGACCGATATCGCCCCGAAGATCGGTGAGGTTTACGTCGTCTTCGACGGCGACGGCACCGTCCACGGCAGCCTCGGATGCAACGACTTCAGAGCGAAGGCGGAGGTCGCCGCGACGGCCATTGAGTTCTCCGATCCGGCCACCACTACTCACAGGGAGTGCGGCGACAGCATCAAGGCGGTGGAGAAGCAACTGCTACGGGTGTTCCGTGAGCACGCGGAGTACAGCCTGAATCATGACGCGCTGGCAGTCACCACCGAAAATGAGGTCCCGACCCAGGCGGGTGGCTTCTACGGGGTGAAAGTCGATGGATAGCGGGAGAAGGGATGAAGGGGGAAGGCGAGTGACCTGCAGGCCACGCGAAGGCAAGGGAGCGCGGCGCGCCGCCCTGGCGTCGACCGCCCTGCTGGCGGGCCTGGCGGCCCTCGTCGGCTGCGGCACGGACGGTACGGCGCAGGACCGGCAGGGCGGCGGGACCGGCGGGACCGCCGCGGCGCAGTCGGGATCGGATTCGGGATCGGATTCGGACGACGACGAGAGTCCGCTGCCGCTGGCCGGTCCGCACTGGGACATATGGGAAGTGTCCATCGGGGACAGCGGGCTGAAGCGGGCGCCGCGGGGTGCGGCCTGGGTGGAGTTCGACGGCGCCGGCAAGGCGTCCGGGAATTCCGGCTGCCATGAGTTCCGGGCGAAGGCCGACATCGAGGGCGACACGGTGACGGTGCGGGACCGGGAGAACCTTCCGGGTGCGGGCGACGGGGAGAGCTGCGACGCACGGCACCTGGACTACGAGAAGGACGTTCGGCAGATCCTCGACGGCAAGTTGAAGATCACCACCAACTATGCCTGGGTCAATCTGACCGACTCGCACGGGTCGAAACTCGTGCTGCACAGGAACCAGCCCTTCCCCCTCGTCGGCACTGAATGGGATATCACCAAGCTCAGTTACATGGACGAGGAGTGGCCGATCGACGAAGACGCCCCGGGCATCGGCAAGGTGTATGTCGTCCTCGACGCGGACGGTACCTTCCGCGGCAACTTCGGCTGCAACGATTACCGGGGGAGTGCCGACATCGGTCCGAAGACCATCAAGTTCTCGCAGGCCGAACCGACCACGGACAAGCAGTGCTCGAAAGCGGTGATGAGCCGGGAGGAAGAGGTGCGCAAGCGATTCGACCAGTCGGTGGGATACCAACTGGGGCCGGATTGGCTGCTCGCGACGACACACCCGTACCACAACCTGGCCACCGGATTCGCGGCCGGCGCCAAGGGCAAGCGCTGAGGCCTGCGGGCAAGCACTGACGCCCGAGGGCCGGCCTGCTGCGGCCCACGGCCCGGCGGAAACCTCCCCGCCGGGCCGCAGCCGGACAACTCCCGCGGTTACTTCGTCACCGTGATCCGGTCCGCCTTCGGCGGCGCCAGCGGCGCGGTGGCCGAGGAGTTCGCCGTCAGGTACGCGGTGAGGGCGTCCAGGTCGGACGGGCCGACGTACTTGTCCTTGCCCTCCTTCAGGACGGTGAAGCCGTCACCGCCGCCGGCCAGGAACTCGTTCATGGCGACGCGGTAGGTCTTCGCCGGGTCCAGCGGCGCGCCGTCCAGGCGGACCGAGTCCTTGACCACGCGGCCGGCGCCGGACTTGGTCAGGTCCAGGGTGTACGTCAGCCCCTTCGACACCTGGAGGATCTTCGGGGACGCCTCGTTCGGGCCGCTGACCTGCTGCTGGAGCGCGGTCAGCAGCTGCGCTCCGGTGAGCGTCACGACGTTGGTCATGTTGGTGAAGGGCTGCACGGTGAAGGCTTCGCCGTACGTGACCACGCCGTCGCCCTCGCTGCCGGACGCCTTGTGCGCCAGGTCGGAGCGGATGCCGCCGGGGTTCATCAGGGCGAGCTGCGCCCCGCCCTTGTCCGCCGCCTTGACGGCCGCCAGCTGCGCGTCGGCGATCAGGTCGCCGAGCGGCGTCTCGGGCGTTGCCTGCCCGCGGCCCGGGATGTCGGCGGAGATGTAGCCCACGGGCTTGTCGGCGACCGGCGCGGCGAGCTTGTTCCAGCGCTGGATCAGCGCGGTCATGTCCGCGGCCTTGGGCTGGGTGCGGTTGACGACGTGGTTGCGCGCGGTGGCCGACTTCACCGACGTACGGACGATGTCCTTGGTGCGCCGGTCGTAGGTGAGCGTCGTGTCCGTGTAGAGCTTGCCGAACGAAGCCGCCGAGGTGACGGTGCGCGGCATCCCGGACGGGTCCGGGACGGTGCACGCGTACGCCTGGTGGGTGTGCCCGGTGACCAGGGCGTCCACCTTCGGCGTGACCTTCTTGGCGATCTCGGCGATCGGCCCGGAGATGCCGGAGCCGGGGCCGGGGCTGTCGCAGTCGTAGTTGTACGCCGTGGAGGCCGGCATGCCGCCCTCGTGGACCAGCGCGACGATCGACTTCACGCCCTGCCGGTCCAGCTCCTTGGCGTACTTGTCGATGGTCTCGACCTCGTCGTGGAACTTCAGGCCCTTGACGCCGCTGGCGCTGACCACGTCGGGCGTGCCCTCCAGCGTCACCCCGATGAAGCCGATCTTGACGCCCTTGTGCTTCCACACGGTGTACGGCTTGAGGATCGGGCGGCCGGTCTTCTCGTCGGTGACGTTCGCGGCGAGGTAGGGGAAGTCGGCGCCCTTGAAGCGCTTGCCCTTTTCGTAGCAGCCGTCCGTCGGGTGGCAGCCGCCCTTCTGGAGGCGGGTCAGTTCGGCGCGGCCCTCGTCGAACTCGTGGTTGCCGACCGAGGTGACGTCCAGGCCGAGCTTGTTCATCGCCTCGATGGTCGGCTCGTCGTGGAAGAGCCCGGACAGCAGCGGGCTGGCACCGACCATGTCACCGGCCGCGGCGGTGACCGAGTACGGGTGGCCCTTGCGCGCCGTACGCAGCGAGTTGGCCAGGTACTCGACGCCGCCCGCCTCGACCTTCTTGCGGCTGCCGTCGGGCTGGACCTCCTCGACGGTGCCGGAGGAGCCCTGCGGGGCCTCCAGGTTGCCGTGGAAGTCGTTGAAGGAGAGCAGCTGGACGTCGACGGTGCGGCCGGAGTGGCCGCCGTGGCCGTGTCCGGTGTGCCGGGCGTGCGAGGCGGTCGTGTTGCCTTCGGCGCCGGCCGGCGCTGCCGCCGCCGTGCTGCCGGCGGCCACGGCGAGCGCCGCCGCCCCGGCCGTCAGAAGGCGCGACGCGCGCCGCCGCTGCGGTCTCGGTGACATGAGGTGGATCCCCCTTGTGGGCTGGTGTCCGAGCGGATCGGAGCGGACGTGGCGTCCGGTGTCCGAGCGGACGTAGCGTACGGTCAACGCGCGTAGCGGAACAGGGGGTACCGGGTGACGGACCGGTGTGCATCGGGTGTACCGGCGTCCGGGCCGTACGCTTCGAGGCATGACTGACGCAGCACAGGACAAGGCCCGGACCGGCCGGCGGATCGAGGTGGCGGACGAACTGGCGCCCGATGCGGCCGCCGCCGTCCTCGAACTGATCGAGCTGGCCGCGGCGACGGACGGGCAGCCCGCCGTGTCCGAACAGGGGCGGCTCCAGCTGCGCGGCGGGCGGCGCGAGGGCGTACGGCATCTGCTGCTGTACGTACCGGGCGGGCCGGACGACGAGGCCGGGGTGCTCGCCGGATACGCACAGCTGGAGGACACCGACCCCGTGGAGGCGCCCGCCGCCGAACTGGTCGTGCACCCGTCCCACCGGGGCCACGGGCACGGCCGCGCGCTGGGCACCGCACTGCTGGAGGAGTCCGGCCGCCGCCTGCGGGTGTGGGCGCACGGCGGCCACTCCGCGGCCCGCCACCTCGCCCAGACCCTCGGCATGACGCTCTTCCGCGAGCTGCGGCAGATGCGCCGTCCGCTGGGCAACCTGGACCTGGCGGAGCCGGCGCTTCCGGACGGCGTGACCGTACGCGCCTTCCAGCCGGGCACGGACGACGCGGCGTGGCTGGAGGCCAACGCGGCGGCCTTCGCCCACCACCCCGAGCAGGGCTCGCTGACCCAGCGGGACCTCGACGACCGCAAGAGCGAGCCCTGGTTCGACCCCAAGGGCTTCTTCCTCGCCGAGCGGGGCGGCCGGCTGATCGGCTTCCACTGGACAAAGATCCACTCGGAGGAGGGGCTGGGCGAGGTGTACGTGGTCGGCGTCCGGCCGGACGCGCAGGGCGGCGGCCTCGGCAAGGCGCTCACCGCGATCGGCCTGCGGCACCTGGCGGCACAGGGCGTGCCGACGGCGATGCTGTACGTCGACGCGGACAACGGGCCCGCCGTCTCCGTCTACGAACGGCTCGGGTTCACCACGCACGAGACGGACCTGATGTACCGCACGGAGACGTGAGGAGGGCGCGCCGGGACGTGACGTGAGGGGTGTGCCACCGCGCGGCCACTTCGCGGCCAGTATCAACTCACCGTACAAATCTCTCCGGTTCAGCCGATCGCCGGACACAACCGATCGCCCGCCGCACCACAGCGGACCACGGACGCCGTCGTCCCGTATCCCGGGCCGACGGCGTCCGCCGTCCCGCTACTCTGCCGCCGAGTGCTCGCACTCGGTACGGCCGGGTGCCCCCGCACTCGGCGAGGCCGGGCCGAAACGGCGGCAGGCGTCGGAACGGCGTCAGACGTAGGAGAGTTCCTTGCCCTTCCAAGCCGAGGAGCATGCCCGCATCGTGTCGGTGGAGCGCCTGCGGCCGGGCGACCACGCCTTCGCGAGCTACGTGGACGAGGAGTCGCGGTGGGCCACGATCGGCGCGTACACGCATGCCGGCATCAGCCGCGGCGAGCGGGTGCTGCTCTTCGCGGACCCGGCGCTGCCGGAGACCACCGTGCTGGAGCGCCTGGAGGCGTACGGGCCGCCGGTCGGTTTCTCCGTGCGGCGCGGCCAGTTGAAGCTGCTCACCATGGACCGGATGTGGCTGCCGCGGCCCCTCTCGGTGGAGCGGCAGATGGCCGGGCTGCGGCGGGAGGTCGAGGAGGCGCTGGACGACGGGTACGCCACGGTCCGCAGCGCCATCGACATGGCCTGGGTGGCGTCCTTCGGCGCGGACATCGAACAGGTGCTGTGGCGGGAGAGCGAGGGCTGCCACTACCTGTTCCGCGACGGGCACTACACCGAGATCTGCACCTACGACGAGACCCGCTTCAGCGACGACGAACTGGACCGGGCATCGGCCGGGCACCCCACGGCCCTGCTGCAACGCCCCGGCACCCTGCTGGCCGCCCCGCTCACGGAGGCGGCCGACGACACGTACGGGCTGCGGCTGATCGGCGAGGCCGACCTGTCCACCCGCGAACGGTTCGACGCCGCCCTGCGCCGCGTCGCCGCCTCGGACGCGCCGCGCGCCGTCCTGGACCTCACCGAGCTGACCTTCCTCGACATCTACTGCGCGCGGGCCGTGCTGCGCCTGGCAGCCGCCGCGGACGGCAGGCGCGTCGTCATCCGGTGCGGCGGCATACACACCCACACGTTCCTGCTTCTGGGGGCGCTCGACATCCCGCAGCTGACGGTGGAAGGCGAGTGACGCGATGGGACCGACGACCGAGGGTTCCCCGGACGGAGGTCCGGAGCGGCCGCCGGGGGGACCGGCTCCGGACGGGCCGGCCGACCACAGCCTGGAGACCCGTTTCACCTCGGCCGACCTGCCGAGTCTGCGCGTCCTGATGGGCGCGTACGCGGCACGCCTGGGCCTGGCGGGGCGCCGGCGCGACGCCCTGCTGCTGTCGGCCAATGAACTGGCCGACAACGCGATCCGGCACGCGGGGGGCGGCGGGCGCCTGGCGCTGTACCGCAGCGGGCCCCTGGTGTGCTGCCGCGTCTCCGACAGCGGCCCGGGCTTCGACGCTTCCGTCATCCCGGAATGCGCTCCTGGACTGGGCAGCGCGACGGGGTGGGGCCTGTGGACCGTACGGCAGCTCACGGACGGCCTGGAGATCGGCCGGGGCGACGGCGGCCGGGCCCGGGGAGCCGTCGTCACGTGCTGCGTACGGTTGACGCATCCGGCCCGTTGACCAGGCGCTTGGACGCCTGCCGGCCCGGCGTCCGGGCAGCCCCGTGCGCCGAGGTCCGCTGAACGGGTGATTCCCATACGGGTGAATGCGGCTCGTATACCGGTGACCAGGGGGGCCTGCCGCTTCCGTGGCCGCCCTGCGGCGAAACCGGCCCGTGTCCCCGGACATGGGAGATCGTTTGCATCCCATGCGCATCAGGCATCTTGCGGTATCGGCCGGTCTGGCCACGGCAGTGGTCGGAACGGGGCTGTCGACCGCGGCCCCGGCGGGCGCCGGCGGTCTCGGCAGCCTTGGCAACGCCTCGTTCGGCAACAGGTGCCAGACGCTCCACCACCGGGGTATGGGCTTCACCGTGTCCCGGACCACCGGCCTGATCGGCAGCAATATCGTCCGGCTGCCGGGCCGTGCTCCGTACAACCACTGCGGCGGAGCCGACTTCAACCCCGATCTCCTGGCCCTGGACCAGAGCGAGTTCGTGCCCCTGAATCCGTTGAAGTGACCCGTATGGCCCTGTTCCCCGCCGCATCGTGTCGAGCACCCTGGGGCCTCGGCCTCGGCCGGGGGCGCACGCCGGGGCATTCGCGCGCCCCCTCGCGCGCCATGGGGCGCGCTCCCCTCCGCACAAGACACGGGAATGTAAACACCGGCCGGTAGCGGCCCGCTTGCCTGTCCGCCATATCCGCGTTACCGATGGTTCAACGTCGCTTGCGAGCATCGCTGAATGCAGCCCGCTGTCCCGAACGCCGCCGGTCGCCGCCTGCGCCCCGTACCGACTCCGTCCGACGGGCTGGTATCGCCCTCGGCGCGGAAGAATAAGGCCATGAACCAGCAGCCCAGCGCCCAGGCAACGGACCGGACCGAGACGACCGCGTCCCGGACGGCGGCCCAGCCGCCGCCGTCCGCGCAGCCGTCGGTGGGCTCCATAGCGGCGCACCGCCCGCACGCGGTCGCCGCGCCGGTGCCCGAGCTGGAGCCCGATCTCGACGCCGACCTGGACGATTACGAGGAAACCGGAGCGCCCGGCGCCGACGGCGAGGAACTGCCCGCCGGCCGCTTCCTGGATCGCGAGCGGAGCTGGCTGGCGTTCAACGAGCGGGTGCTGGAACTGGCCGAGGATCCGGCCACCCCGCTGCTCGAACGGGCCAACTTCCTCGCGATCTTCGCGAGCAACCTGGACGAGTTCTTCATGGTCCGCGTCGCGGGCCTCAAGCGGCGCATAGCGACCGGTGTCGCCACCCGCTCCGCCTCCGGCCTCCAGCCCCGCGAGGTGCTGGACCTCATCTGGACCCGCTCGCGCGAGCTGATGGCGCGGCACGCCGCCTGCTACCAGCAGGACGTCGCCCCCGAACTCGCCGACCAGGGCATCCACCTGATCCGCTGGCCCGACCTGACCGAGAAGGAGCAGGCCCGGCTGTTCACCCTGTTCCGCCAGCAGATCTTCCCGGTCCTCACCCCGCTGGCGGTCGATCCGGCGCACCCGTTCCCGTACATCTCCGGCCTGTCCCTCAACCTGGCCGTGGTCGTACGCAATCCGGTCAGCGGCCACGACCACTTCGCACGGGTGAAGGTGCCGCCGCTGCTCTCCCGCTTCCTGGAGGCCGCGCCGCAGCGGTACGTACCCATCGAGGACGTGATCGCCGCCCACCTGGAGGAGCTGTTCCCGGGGATGGAGGTGCGGGCGCACCACATGTTCCGGGTGACCCGCAACGAGGATCTGGAGGTCGAGGAGGACGACGCGGAGAACCTGCTCCAGGCGCTGGAGAAGGAGCTGATGCGGCGCCGCTTCGGGCCGCCGGTGCGCCTGGAGGTCGAGGAGACCATCGACCCCGCCGTACTGGACCTGCTCGTCCAGGAGCTGAAGGTCTCCGACTCCGAGGTCTACCCGCTGCCCGGCCCCCTGGACCTCACCGGCCTGTTCGGCATAGGAGCGCTGGACCGCCCGGAGCTGAAGTATCCCAAGTTCGTGGCGGGCACCCACCGCGACCTCGCCGAGGTCGAGTCGGCCTCCGCGCCCGACGTCTTCGCCGCGCTGCGCGCCCGTGACGTGCTGCTCCACCACCCGTACGACTCGTTCTCCACCTCCGTGCAGGCGTTCCTGGAGCAGGCCGCCGCCGACCCGGACGTCCTGGCGATCAAGCAGACGCTCTACCGCACCTCGGGCGACTCGCCGATCGTCGACGCCCTGATAGACGCCGCCGAATCCGGCAAGCAGGTGCTCGTCCTCGTCGAGATCAAGGCGCGCTTCGACGAGCAGGCCAACATCAAATGGGCGCGCAAACTGGAGGAGGCGGGCTGCCATGTCGTGTACGGGCTGGTCGGGCTCAAGACGCACTGCAAACTGTCGCTGGTCGTCCGCCAGGAAGGCGAGATGCTGCGCCGTTACTCGCACGTGGGGACGGGCAACTACCACCCCAAGACCGCCCGGCTGTACGAGGACCTGGGGCTGCTGACCGCCGACCCGCAGGTGGGCGCGGACCTCTCCGACCTCTTCAACCGGCTCAGCGGCTACTCCCGCCGGGAGACCTACCGGCGGCTGCTGGTGGCCCCCAAGTCGCTGCGCGACGGCCTCGTCCAGCGCATCACCAAGGAGATCGCCCACCACCGCGCCGGGCGGCCCGCGTACGTCCGCATCAAGGTCAACTCGATGGTGGACGAGGCGGTCATCGACGCGCTGTACCGCGCGTCGCAGGCCGGCGTGCCGGTCGACGTGTGGGTCCGCGGCATCTGCGCGCTGCGGCCCGGCGTCGAGGGGCTCAGCGAGAACATCCGGGTACGCAGCGTCCTCGGCCGTTTCCTCGAACACTCCCGGGTCTTCGCGTTCGGCAACGGCGGCGAGCCCGAAGTGTGGCTGGGCAGCGCCGACATGATGCACCGCAACCTGGACCGGCGGATCGAGGCGCTGGTACGGGTCACCGACCAGGGTCACCGCACCGCCCTCAACCGGCTCCTGGAGACCGGCACGTCGGACGCCACCTCGTCCTGGCACCTGGGACCGGACGGCAACTGGACCCGGCACGCGGTCGACGCGGACGGCGCGCCGCTGCGCAACGTACAGGAAATGCTCATTGACGCCCGGAGGCGCCGGCGTGGCCCAGCGACATGACTTCCCCCCGCTCCGCTACGAGCCCGCCGGACCGGGCGGCGCGCCTGCCGCGCTGGCCGACGGCCCGGCACGCCCCGGCTCGCCGTCGCGCCCCGGCGGCCGGCCACGCCCGTATGGAACCGGCGGCGCCGCGCTTACGGGACGCACCGCCCGCGAAGTCCTCGCCGCCTACCTGCACCACCAGGCGACGGACTTCCTGCGCAGCCTCCGCTCCCACCGCGAAAGCGGCTCCGACGCGGAAGGCACCCGCGAGGCCGCCCGCCAACTCCGAGCCTCCGCGCGGCGGATCGGCGGCGCGCTGCACACCTTCCGTCCGCTCACGGACGAGAAGTGGGCCGATCAGCTGCGCGGCGAACTGGCATGGCTGTCGGGGACGCTGGGCCGCGAACACGCCAGTACGGCACGGCTGGACCGCCTGCTGGGAGCGCTGCAACGGCTGACCGGCAGGGCGGAACGGGAACGGGACCGCGAGGCCGTCCCCGCCCGTACGGCCATGGGAAGCACCCTCTCTCCCGAAGCCGCGCCCCCCGCCGCCGGCCGGGACGGCGCGGACGCCGGTGAGGCCGATGCCATCCTCTCCACCGGGGCCGCGCGCGCCGGGGCCCTGCTGGAACGGCAGATCACCCTCGCCCGCACCCGTGCGCACTCCGCCGCCCTCCAGGCGCTCGGCTCCTCCCGCTTCCACGCGGTCGCCGACGCCGTGGCCGTACTGGCCTCGGAGGCGCCGCTCACCGCCGCCGCGGACCGGCCGGCGGAGGACGTACTGCCGCCGCTGGCCGAGCAGGCCCACCGGCGGCTCGCGGAGGCCGTCGCGGCGCTGCCGCTGGCCCGCGCCGGACACCCGTACAACGCCGACGCGCTCACCTCGGACGCCCGGCAGGACGCGCCCTGGCGCCAGGTCCGGGTGCTGGCCCGCCTGAGCCGGTACGCACAGGAAGTGCTCGACCCCGACGACGTCGACCCGCGGCTCGCGGAGGCCGGCCGGGCCCTGGAACGCCACCGGGACGCCGCCGAGGCCGCGGCCGCCGCGTCGGCCGCCGCCCGCACCCCGCGCATCGCCCCCGCCACCGCCTACGCCCTCGGCGTCCTGCACGCCGACCAGCGCCACGAGGTCGAGGCGGCGCGCTTCGTGTTCGGCCGGGCCTGGATTCCCGCCCCGGTTTCCGAGGCGGCCCAGCCGGTCCGGAAGGGATGAGGGAGAGATGTCGGTGCCCCGGAAACCCATCAAGGCGGCGGGCTGCGTGCTGTGGCGCCGTTCCCCCGTCGGTGGCGAACTGGAAATCGCCCTTGTCCACCGGCCGAAATATGACGACTGGTCACATCCGAAAGGCAAGCTGAAGCGCGACGAGGGCTGGCTGGCGGGCGCCCTGCGCGAAGTAGCCGAAGAAACCGGAATGCAATGCGCCCCCGGCGCCGAACTCCCCACCGTCCATTACCTGGCCGGCGGACGCCCCAAAGCCGTCCGTTACTGGGCGGCCGAGGCGATTGCGGGCGACTTCGACCCGAATCATGAAGTCGACCGGCTGCTGTGGCTGCCCCCGGAACAGGCCCGGCGCATTCTCACGCAGGCGCGGGACCGGGAATTGGTCGATGCGCTGCTGGAGGCGTTGCACGAGGTGGGCAGGGGCTGAAGGGCGAGGGCGGCCCGGCCCGGAGCGGCCCGGCATTTCACCTCACGGGCCGGGGTGCCAAGTGTTCCTTCGGCCCTCGCCGGCCGTGCTGGATCTCCCGCGCCGACGACTGCCCGCACTGCTGGCACGGAGCCCGTACGACCCGGTGGAGCCGCCCTTTCACGTCGTACTCGAAAACGTCGCAGACCGTCCCCGCGCACCGGTCGGTCCGGCACGGCGCACTCCCGACCGCCCGCCGTTCCGGCGGAGCCGGATACACGGCGTTCCGGTCGCAGTGCAGACAGGGAAAAGGCGTCAGCCCGCCCCCATTGGCCACGTAGGCGACCCCCTCGGCGCGGTCACAGCGCGGGCAGATCCAGGCCATGAGTGAGCTCCTCCGGGTGGGGTTCCTCCGGTCGGTGGGGGACGGAGTATTCCGGGTCGGAGCGCCGATTTGGGGGGAATGCGTGGAGGTGTCACCTGCATGGGGGACCGGAGTGGGGGCGTCGCCCGTCCCGCCTGGCGCTTTGGCCGGTGTCCGCAACTAACCTGAGCCAGGGCTTGTCAAGTTTCCTTCGTCGCGCTATACCAGAAGGCGAAGGGGCATCGCACCCACTGCCTTCGGAAGGAGATGACCCGTGATGCTCATGCGCACCGATCCGTTCCGCGAGTTCGACCGCCTCACCCAGCAGGTGTTCGGTACGACGGCGCGTCCGGCCGCGCTGCCGATGGACGCCTACCGGTCCGGCGACGAGTTCGTGATCCACTTCGATCTGCCCGGGGTCGACCCGGAGACCATCGACCTCGACATCGAGCGCAATGTGCTCACCGTCCGCGCCGAGCGCGCCGCCGCCGCTCCGGAGGGCGCCGAGATGATCGCGAGCGAACGGACGACCGGCAAGTTCAGCCGGCAGCTGTTCCTCGGTGAGACGCTCGACAGCGAGCGGGTGGACGCGTCGTACGAGAGCGGGGTCCTGACGCTGCGCATCCCCGTCGCGGAGCAGGCCAAGCCGCGCAAGATCCAGATCACGGGCGAAAGCTCGCGCAAGCAGATCTCCCGGTGATGCCGGGCCGGCCGCGCGGCACCACGGCCGCGCGGCCGGCGCACCCGGCCCGTCCTGCCGTCGCCGTGCGCCCGCCCTACCGCCGCCGCAGCGCCGCGTCCGCGACGGCCGGCGGCGTGTAGTAGAGGTCGGCCTTGTTCAGGTCCGTGCCCGGCGGCACGATCGCGTCGATACGGTCCAGCACGTCCGCGCCGAGCGTCACCTCCGCGCCGTCCAGCAGGCTTTCGAGCTGGTCGTACGTGCGCGGGCCGATGATCACGGAGGTGACCGCCGGGTGCGACCGTACGAACGCCGTCGCCAGGTGCGGCAGCGTCAGCCCGGCCTCCGACGCCACCTTCGCCAGCTCGGTGACCGCCTCCGCCTTGCGCGCGTTCTCCGGCACGGACAGGTCGAACTTGGCGTTCTCCAGGGCGGCCCGCCCGCTGGCCGACAGGTCGCGGCCGGACAGCCAGCCCGCGCTGAGCGGCCCCCAGGTCAGCACGCCCATCCCGTACCGCTGCGCGGTCGGCAGCACCGCCGCCTCCACGCCGCGCGCCAGCATCGAGTACGGCGGCTGCTCGCTGCGGAAGCGCACATGACCCCGGCGCTCGGCCGTCCACTGCGCCTCGACGATCGCCTCGGCGGGGAAGGTGGAGCTGCCCACCGCCCGCACCTTGCCGGACCGCACGAGGTCCGAGAGCGCGGACAGCGTCTCGTCGATGTCGGTCGCCGGGTCGGGGCGGTGCGCCTGGTAGAGGTCGATGTAGTCGGTGCCCAGCCGCCGCAGGCTGTCCTCCACCGCCCGGACGATCCAGCGCCGCGAACTGCCGCCGTGGTTGGCGTCCGGCCCCATCGGGTTGAAGAACTTGGTGGCCAGGACCACGTCCTCGCGCCGTCCCCGGAGCGCCTTGCCGACGATCTCCTCGGACTCGCCCGCCGCGTACACATCGGCCGTGTCGATGAAGTTGATCCCCGCGTCCAGCGCGCGGTGCACGATCCGCACGCTCTCGTCGTGGTCCTTGTTCCCCCAGGCCCCGAACATCATCGCGCCGAGCGCGTACTCGCTGACCGAGATGCCGGTGCCGCCAAGAATCCTGCGCTGCATGTGTCCTCTTCTCGTGGGGGTGCCTTCGGCGGGCCGCCCTGCGTACCCGGGTCGCCCGGCCTGCCCGTACGGTGTCGTGCCCACCACCCTGCGTGCCGTCCCCGCCCCGTACCAGGCCCGCCGCAGCCTGGGTCCGGCGGAACCACCCTGATGGACGGCGGCCGGCGCCGGGCCCTCCCGCGCGCCGTCCGCGCCGCATACTGGTGCGATGGGCGTGCAGACGGAACCCGAGATCAGAGCGTTTCTCAAGGCGCGCCGCGCCGCGCTGGACCCGGCCGAACTCGGCCTGCCGGGCGGCGTCACCCGGCGCCGCGTGCGCGGCCTGCGGCGCGAGGAGGTCGCGCAGCTGGCCGGCATCAGCGTCGACTACTACACGCGCATCGAACAGGGCCGCGCCAACGCCATCTCGGAACCGGTGCTGGACGCCATCGAACGCGCCCTGCGGCTGAGCGACGCCGAGGCCCGCTACCTGCGCAACGTCGCCGGACCACGGCGCGCCGCCCCGGCCCCGGCGCCGCAGCGGCGCGTACGGCCCGAGATCCGGCACCTGCTGGACGCCCTCGACGAGACCGTCCCCGCGTACATCCAGGGCCCCGGCATGGACATCCTCGCCTGGAACCGCCTCGCCGCCCGCCTCGCCTTCGACTACGACGCGATCGAGCCCGCACGGCGCAACTCCGCCCTCCTGATCTTCCTCGATCCGTCCGCCCGCGCCCTCCACCCGGACTGGGAGGCGATCGCGGAGAGCATCGTCGGCAACCTGCGCGCCGAGGCCGGCCGCAGCCCGGAGAGCCCCCGGCTGTGCGCTGTCATCTGCGAACTCCTCGACCACAGCGCGGACTTCCGGCGCCTGTGGGAGGCCCAGTCCGTACAGGAACGGTGCAGCGGCACCAAGCGCGTGCGGCACCCCGAGGCGGGTGAACTCGTCCTCTTCTACGAGAGCTTCCGGCTGCCCCAGGACACCGAGCAGGCACTGTGTACGTATACGGCGCCGCGCGATTCCCCGACGGACCGGAAGCTGCGGGAGCTGGCCCGGGGTGCGCGGGTGGGCTGAGTTCCCGCCCGTCGTCCTACGGCGAGTTCCCGCCCCGCCGCCCCGCGGCCCGTCACACGGGCGCCAGCGCCTCCCACCGGACGGTGACCTCCCCCTGCCGCCACCGCCGCGGCCCGTCGGCCAGGGGCCATGCCGTACTCAGGGCGAGCACGCTGCGCATCCACCGCTGCCGCGCGCCCAGTGACGCGTACGGGGCGGCTGCCGCCCACGCCCGGTCGAAGTCGCGCAGGAACGCGTGCACGGGCTGGCCCGGTACGTTGCGGTGGATCAGTGCCTTCGGCAGGCGTTCCGCCAGGTCGGACGGGGTTTCCAGGGCGCTGAGCCGGGCCGCGAAGGTGACCGTGCGCGGCCCCTCGGGGCCCAGCGCCACCCACACGTGCCGCCGCCCGATCTCGTCGCAGGTGCCCTCCACCAGGAGCCCGTCCGGCGCCAGCCGCGCACACAGCCGCTCCCAGACGGCGGCGACCTCGTCCTCGGCGTACTGGCGCAGCACGTTCGCCGCCCGGATCAGCACCGGCGGGCGCCGCCCCGGCAGCGGCACCTCGAAGCCGCCGTGCGCGAAGACCAGCCCCGGGCACGCGTACGGCGCCGCCGCGGCGACCCGTTCCGGGTCGATCTCGATGCCGACCACCTGCGCGTCCGCCCGTACGGTACGCAGCCGTGCCAGCAGCTCCACGGCCGTCCACGGCGCGGCGCCGTAGCCGAGGTCCACGGCGACCGGGGCGGGACCGCGGCGCAGCGCGGCGGCGTGCGTGGCGGCGATCCAGCGGTCCATGCGGCGCAGCCGGTTCGGATTGGTGGTTCCGCGGGTCGCGTTCCCGAGGGGGCGGGAGGGCGGGGGAGAGGCGGGAGACGCGGACGTGCTGCGGACCATGCTCCGACTTTATGCGTACGGCAGGCACGCCCGTCCCGGCAGGCCGCTGCCGCGGGCGTCCGGTTCCGCCGCCCAGGGACTCGGGGCCACGCACTGAAGGACTCAAGGCTCAAGGGATCAAGGGCTCAAGGCTCAGGGACTCAAGGTCACGCTTTGGCAAAGTGGCGGGAGAGCGGGCTCACAGGGAAATGGATGCGCCATTTCTGTTGTTACGGGCTTCGGAGGCGCCGCACGCCCCGGCCAGGCCGTACCGGCTAGGAGGTAGCCCGCAGTGAGCCAATACGTGTCCAGGCTCCGCAGCCGTCCCCACGGTCCGTTCCCGGGGCGTTCCGGACTGCGGCTGCCCGGAACGGCGCGCCGCCCCCGCCGGGTCGCCATGCTGAGCGTGCACACCTCCCCGCTGCACCAGCCGGGCACCGGCGACGCCGGCGGCATGAACGTCTACATCGTCGAGCTGGCCAGGAAGCTCGCCTCCCTCAACATCGAGGTGGAGATCTTCACCCGCGCCACGACCGGCACGCTGCCGCCCGCCGTCGAGCTGGCCCCCGGCGTCCTCGTACGGCACGTGGACGCCGGCCCGTACGAGGGCCTGGCCAAGGAGGAGCTGCCCGCCCAGCTCTGCGCCTTCACCCACGGCGTGATGCAGGCGTGGGCGGGCCACCGCCCCGGCTACTACGACCTGGTGCACTCCCACTACTGGCTCTCCGGTCACGTCGGCTGGCTCGCGGCGGAGCGCTGGGGCGTCCCGCTCGTCCACGCCATGCACACCATGGCCAAGGTCAAGAACGCCGCGCTGGCCGCGGGCGACACCCCCGAACCCGCCGCGCGCGTCATCGGCGAGACGCAGATCGTGCGCGCCGCCGACCGGCTGATCGCCAACACGGACGAGGAAGCCGGGGAGCTGATGCGCCATTACGAGGCCGAGCGGGGCAAGGTCGCGGTGGTGCACCCGGGGGTGAACCTGGACCGCTTCCGGCCCGCGGCCGAGGGCACCCCCGACGGCGACCCCTCCGCCACCTCCGACACCTCCGCCTCCCGGGCCGCCGCCCGCGCCCGCCTCGGCCTGCCGCAGGACGCCCTGATCCCGCTCTTCGCCGGCCGCATCCAGCCGCTCAAGGCCCCCGACATCCTGCTGCGCGCCGTCGCCGTCCTCCTGGACGAGGACCCGTCGCTGCGGTCGCGCCTGGTCGTCCCGGTGGTCGGCGGCCCCAGCGGCAGCGGCCTGGCCAAGCCCGAGGGCCTGCAGAAGCTGGCCGCCCGCCTCGGCATAGCCGACGTCGTACGCTTCCGCCCGCCGGTCGGGCAGGAACAGCTCGCCGACTGGTACCGCGCCGCGTCCGTCCTGGTCATGCCGTCCTACAGCGAATCGTTCGGCCTGGTCGCGATCGAGGCCCAGGCGTGCGGCACACCGGTCGTCGCGGCCGCCGTCGGCGGTCTGCCGGTGGCCGTACGCGACGGCGTCAGCGGCTTCCTGATATCCGGCCACGACCCGGCCGACTACGCCCGCGCCCTGGGCCGCTTCGCCCGCGACACCTCCCTGGCCGGCCGGATGGGCGCGGCCGCCGCCCGGCACGCCCGGGCCTTCGGCTGGGACACCGCCGCCGCCGCGACCGCGGAGGTGTACACCGCCGCGATGCAGGAGCGACGCCGTCACCTACGATCTCCCCATGGCTGACGACGCGGCACGACAGGTGATCGAGGCGGCTCTCGACGACGCCGGCCTGACGTGGGAGTCGCCCACCGACGGCACGTACGTGGTGACCCTGCCCGGCACCCGCAAGCTCTCCACGACCTGCTCCCTGATCCTCGGTAAGCACTCCCTCTCCATCAACGCCTTCGTCGTCCGCCACCCGGACGAGAACCACGAGACCGTGCACCGCTGGCTCCTGGAGCGCAACACCCGCCTGTACGGCGTCAGTTACGCGATCGACAAGCTCGGCGACATCTACCTCGTCGGCAAACTCCCGCTCGCGGCCGTCACCCCCGACGAACTCGACCGCATCCTCGGCACGGTCCTGGAGAACGCCGACGGCAGCTTCAACACCCTCCTGGAGATGGGTTTCGCCTCCGCCATCCGCAAGGAGTACGAGTGGCGGGTGGCACGGGGGGAGTCGACGCGGAACCTGGAGGCGTTCAGCCATCTGACCCAGGGGTCGTCGGGCTGACGGCCGCCCTTTCGGGGCGCGTCGGCGCACCGACCCCGCGTATGGACATCCCGACTTGTACGGACATCACCGTACGGGGGCACCGTACGGACATCACCATACGAACCGAACCTCCGGGAACCGAGCCGACGGCCCGTCCAGCAACCCGCCCTGCTGCCTCCCCCGCAGCCACCGGTCGAAGAACGCCGTCACGTACGCCCGCTGCACGGCCACCGAACGGTCCGGCGCGACCGTACCCACCAGCTTCTCGACGGTCTTCCGCGACAGCCCGCCCTCCCCGGCCAACTGCGGAACCAGCGACTGCGCGTCCGTGAAGCTCGCATGCGCGGCACCGGTCAGCGTGAGGTCCCGGTGCCACCCCGAACTGTGCTCCCACACCGCCTTCCAGGACGCGACCGTGTGGTGGTCGTCGCCCTCCATGCCCATCAGGAGCAGCGGGCGGTCCAGCCCGTCGGTACCGACCGTGGACGGGTTGGCGGGATCGTCGTCGCGCCGGGTGTAACCCATCACGCCGTCCATGTTCACCGCCGCCTTGATCCGGAGGTCGTCGTGCATGGCCTGCGCCGCCGTGAACCCGCCGCCGGACTGCCCGAACATCCCCACCGCCCGAAGGTCCAGCACGCCCCGCAGCGAGCGCGGCAGTGCAGCCGGCCGGGCCAGTTCGTCCAGAACGAAGCGGGTGTCGGCCACCCGTACCGCCGTCAGTTTCTTCAACAGCGCGACGACCTGCTCGGGCCGCTGCGCCTTCCCCGCCTCCTCCGGCAGACGGGTATGTGCCACCCGCCCATCCGGAAACTGCACCCCTGGTGCCTCGTACGTGTGGTCGATGCTGACGACGACGTACCCGTGGGAGGCCAGCTCGTCGGCGAGCGTGCTGCCCAGCGCGCGCGGATCCGCCGCACCGGGCGAGTAGAGCACCACCGGGAACCCCCGCCCGGCATGCCGCGCGACCGGCGCGTCCAGGTGTGCGTGCGTACGGGTGGCGCCCCAGTCGGCCAGGCCCTTCGCGATGTCCTCCGAAAAGTTGCTCCAGTCGTCGAACGCCGCCGCCTCACCCGGCAGCATGTGAGGAGCGAGCGGATGCCCGTCGGCCGCACGGGCCGGGTGGCGGACACTCACCATCAACTCCCGGTACGGCCGTGAGGCCACCCAGGGGTCGCGCCGGGTGCCGTCCACCAAGTGGAGGTGGGTCACGCCCACTTGGTGGGGGCCGGTCGGTGCGGGAAGTGTCATACGGACCGGCTTCGCGCTCCGTGGGCCGGCCTTCGGCGCGCTCCGTGGCCCGGCCTTCGCTGCGCTTCCGGAGGCCGGCGAAGCGAGAGCGAGAGCCGCTACGGCGGCCGCCCCTGTGATCATGCAGTCACGGCGAGTGAAGGTCGTCATTCCGATTCTCCCCCGTTTCGGTGTGGTGTTCCGTCCGGGCCGTCCGCCGCCCCCGGCCGTCCGATGGCGGCTCTGCGACCCCACGGCCAGCCTCCCGGACCCGCACGCGCGGCGCGATCGTGCCAGCACCCGTATCGGCGCCCGTGCCCCCACGTACCGGCGTCCGTGTCCCCACGAAGATCAACCTCTCGCCCCGTGCGGGTCCCCCTCCCCTGACCGTGGGCCGCGGCGATCCCGTGGCCGGAAGTGGATTACGCTCGAAGGCATGGCCGACGCACCGTACAAGCTGATCCTCCTTCGCCACGGCGAGAGCGAGTGGAACGCGAAGAACCTGTTCACCGGCTGGGTGGACGTCAATCTCAACGAGAAGGGCGAGAAGGAGGCGGTCCGCGGCGGTGAGCTGCTCAAGGACGCCGGCCTGCTCCCCGACGTCGTGCACACCTCCGTCCAGAAGCGCGCCATCCGCACCGCGCAGCTGGCCCTGGAGGCCGCCGACCGCCACTGGATCCCGGTCCACCGCAGCTGGCGCCTGAACGAGCGCCACTACGGCGCGCTCCAGGGCAAGGACAAGGCGCAGACCCTGGCCGAGTTCGGCGAGGAGCAGTTCATGCTCTGGCGCCGCTCGTACGACACCCCGCCGCCGGCCCTCGCCGACGACGCGGAGTTCTCCCAGATCGACGACCCGCGCTACGCGATCATCCCCAGCGAGCTGCGCCCGCGCACCGAGTGCCTCAAGGACGTCGTCGTCCGCATGCTGCCGTACTGGTACGACAGCATCGTCCCCGACCTGGCCACCGGCCGCACGGTCCTGGTCGCCGCCCACGGCAACTCGCTCCGCGCCCTGGTCAAGCACCTCGACGGCATCTCCGACGCGGACATCGCCGGCCTGAACATCCCCACCGGCATCCCGCTCTCCTACGAGCTGGACGCCGACTTCCACCCGGTCAACCCGGGCGGCACCTACCTCGACCCGGAGGCCGCCAAGGCCGCCATCGAGGCCGTGAAGAACCAGGGCAAGAAGAAGTAAGCATCGCGATCACGCCCCTCACCTGCGCGTTTGGTGCAGATGAGGGGCGTGTTTCTTTTTGGCCCGCTGTTGGGTCCGGCGAAGATCAGGCGCTTCGTCACGGGCCGGCCGCTTGCTCGCGTGCGAAGACACATCTGCCGCGAACCCCGACACCTCCGCCCGCAGGCCCTCAACCCGCCGCATGTCCACCCGCCTGACACGCTCCGGCAACCTTGCCCGGGCAGACCTCACGGAGTCCTGTTAAACATTTGAAAAAAACACTAATGAATCCGCGCGACGATCCCGCCTGTGGGCAATCCAGCCTATGACGACGACGGGAGTGCCGAGATGTGTGGAATCTCAGGCTGGCTCGCGTTCGACCACGACCTGACCAAAGAGCAGGCGACGGTGGACGCGATGACCGGGACCATGGCCTACCGGGGCCCCGACGCCAGTGGCACCTGGGTGGACCGGCACGTGGCACTCGGCCACCGCCGACTGGCGGTGATCGACATCGAGGGCGGCACGCAGCCGATGCGGGTCGACACCCCGCACGGCCCGGTGGTCATCACCTACAGCGGTGAGGTGTACAACTTCACGGAACTGCGTGAGGAGCTGCGCAGCCTCGGCCACCGCTTCGGGACGGCCAGCGACACCGAGGTCGTGCTGCGCGGATACCTGCAGTGGGGCGAGGCACTGGCCGACCGGCTCAACGGCATGTACGCCTTCGCGGTCTGGGACTCCCGGCACGAGAAGCTGGTCATGATCCGCGACCGGATGGGCATCAAGCCCTTCTATTTCCACCCCACCGCCGACGGCGTGCTCTTCGGCTCGGAGCCCAAGACCATCCTGGCCCACCCCATGTTCAAGCGGGTGATCGACGCCGAAGGCCTCTTCGAGCTGCTGAGCGTGTCCAAGACGCCGGGCCACGCGATCTGGTCCAACATGCGCGAGGTGCGGCCGGGCAGCCTCGTGGTGGTCGACCGCGCCGGTCTGCGCGAGCGGACGTACTGGAAGCTGGCCACCCAGGAGCACACCGACGACCGGGACACCACGGTCGCCAAGATCCGTGAGCTGCTCGACGACATCGTGCGGCGCCAGCTCGTCGCGGACGTGCCGCAGTGCGTGCTGCTCTCCGGCGGACTGGACTCCAGCTCGATCACGGCGCTGGCCGCGCGGGAACTGGCCGCTCGCGGCGAGAAGGTGCGCAGCTTCTCCGTCGACTTCGTCGGGCTGGCCGACAACTTCCGGCCCGACAGCATGCGGGCCACCCCGGACTCGCCGTTCGTGCACGATGTGGCCGACCATGTCGGCTCGCTGCACGAGGACATCGTGCTGCCCCACACCGCGCTCACCGATCTTGACGCGCGCAGGGCGGTCCTGGCCGCGAAGGACTTCCCCAACGGCCTCGCCGACGTGGACGTATCGCTGTACAAGCTGTTCAAGGCCATCCGCGAGCACTCCACGGTCGCGCTCTCCGGTGAGACGGCGGACGAGCTGTTCGGGGGATACCCCTGGTTCCGGGACCCGGTGGCGCAGCGCGCCCAGATCTTCCCGTGGATGGTCCCCGTACTGTCCGCGTGGTCCAAGGCGAACGCGTTGGAGGTGCTCAACCCGGACCTGATGGCCACGAGCGACCTGGCGACGTACCTCAAGGACCGCTACAGCGGGGCGGTTGCTGACGTCGAGACGCTGCCCGGGGAGGACGAACAGGAACGGCGCATGCGTGTCATGAGCCACATGCACCTCACCCGGTTCCTCCAGGTGCTGCTCGACCGCAAGGACCGGATCAGCATGGCGGTCGGCCTGGAGGTCCGGGTGCCGTACTGCGACCACCGGCTGGTCGAGTACGTCTACAACACCCCGTGGTCGATGAAGAGCTTCGACGGCAGGGAGAAGAGCCTGCTGCGCGCAGCCGCCGGCGATCTGCTTCCGCGATCGGTGGTGGAGCGGTTGAAGAGCCCCTACCCCTCCACCCAGGACCCGGGCTACGCGAGCGGGCTGCAGCAGATGGGCAGGCAGCTGCTCTCCGAGCCGGACCACCCGGTCTTCCAGATCGTCACCCGGGCATCGATCGACAAAATGGTGAAGCTGGACCCGGCGAAAATGCCGGACGCCGTGCGGGAGCAGCTCGACCGGATGATCGACATCGCGACCTGGCTGGACATGTACCAGCCGGAGATCCGCATGTCCTGAGTGCCTGAACAGCCGGCGCCAGAGGCCCGGGCCGGGCCCGCTCCAGCCCCTCCGAGGACGCCCGGCGACAACAGGCAACGACGGCCAACGACCGCCCGACCGCAGGTCAGGCGAGGTGCGCGCCCCTCTGGCCAGGGGGCGGGAAACGGCCCCGCCGGACCCGGGGCAAGAAGAAGTGAGCCCATGCGTTCGGAGCCCCCGCCTGCGGGTTTTCAGGCGGGGGTTCGTTGGCGTGGTGGGTGTGGGGGCTCGGGGCGTCTGGCATCGGGTGGGTGGCTTGCTGGAGGCGGCGGGCGCTGCGTGCGGGGACGGACGCGGCTTGGGCAGGCGCTCAGATCGGCCTTCCACGTGCGTCACGGCGGCGCGGGACCGCGTCCTGCCCCAGCCCGTAGGAGCCGAGCAGCCGCCATGGGCCGTCGGCGACGAGCTTGGGCCAGCCCGCCGATGATCGTGATGACTGCGACGATGATCGGAGCCGCTTCCGTCAACTGCACGGCAACTCCTGGTGCGGAAGGTTCGGGGCCCTTCAGATGCCCGCCGCCGCGCCTCTGCACACCATGGCGCCGGGTGTTTCCCGCCCGGCCCGCCCGGCCCGCCCGGCCTGAAGGAATCTCCGTAGAAGCCCTCGATGAAACAGGGACGGCGACCTCTGTCCGCTCGGCCGTTCCCTGCGCAGCAGGACGGCCCCGCTCGCCACACCGCCGAGCGGGGCCCGCCTCTCCCGCCACGATCGCCCCCGAACGCCCGCCGGAACGTTCAGGCGTGACCGTGGCAGGTCGGAAGCCGGCCGCAGGGGCGGCCGGATATCAGCCGCACCCGCCCCCACACTGGCAAGGCCCGCCGGACTGGCAGCCGCAGGAGCAGCTGGGGCCGCAGCCGCAGTTGGACAGTTGGGGTTCGGGGGTGGAGGAGCGCGCCATGGTTTGCCTCCTTGGGAAGAGGGGCATTGATTGTCGTCCGCTTCCATTGGAGGCCCGCCCGCCGAGGCGCATCAACGGCGCGCGGTGGCACGGCGCGCCGTTGAACGGCTTCCGGACGGGGACGGGCGCCGTTACGCGCCCTCCACCGGTGCCGGTGCGGCGATCTCGTCCGCGTGCTCGCCGGTGACCAGGTAGACGACGCGCTTGGCGACCGACACCGCGTGGTCGGCGAAGCGCTCGTAGTAGCGGCCCAGCAGCGTCACATCCACGGCCGTCTCGATGCCGTGCTTCCAGCGGTCGTCCATCAGGTGCTGGAACAGGGTGCGGTGGAGGAGGTCCATCGCGTCGTCGTCCTGCTCCAGCTGGAGTGCCAGGTCGACGTCCTTGGTGATGATGACCTCGCCGGCCTTGGCCATCAGGCGCTGGGCGAGCTGGCCCATCTCCAGGATCGTGGCGTGCAGGTCCCGCGGTACGGCCCGCTCCGGGAACCGCAGCCGGGCGAGCTTGGCCACGTGCTGGGCCAGGTCGCCGGAGCGTTCCAGGTCGGCGCTCATCCGCAGGGAGGTGACGACTATCCGCAGGTCGGTGGCGACCGGCTGCTGGCGTGCCAGCAGGGCTATCGCGCGGGCCTCCAGGTCCCGCTGGAGATCGTCCACCTTCTCGTCGGCGGCGATGACGGCCTCGGCCAGCTTCAGGTCCGCGTCGAGTATCGCCGTGGTGGCGCGCCCGATCGCGGAGCCGACGAGCCTGGCCATCTCGACGAGGCCCTCGCCGATCGAATCCAGCTCCTCGTGGTACGCGTCCCGCATCAGTGACCTTCTCTCGGTTCGGGTGGTGACGTGTCGCTCGGGATGGTGATGTGCCGCCCGGAGTGGTGACGCGGGGGGCTGAAACCCCCACGCTCCCACGTTCCGGCCGGAACGCGACCGGTTCTGCCACCCGGAGTGAACCGGCGCCGACACCAAGGTGAACTCTGGGCGACGTATGTTCGAGCAGGCCCTCGAACGGCTGGGGAAGTGTCACAGCCGCCGCATAACCTGGAGTCATGAACGTGGACGCGGCCGTCGCCGCAGTGGCAGCGATCGCCGGTTTGTGCACCGGCGTCTTCGCCATGCTGGCGTTCCGCTGGAGCGAGCGGGATCAGGCCAAGCCCACCCGGACCTCCCTGCACACCGACGCGGTGCTGCCGCCCGGTGTGGACACGGTCCTGTCCGTGCTGCGCTCCTCGGCCGTCGTCCTGGACGAGGCCGACGCCGTCGTCAAGGCCAGCTCCGCCGCGTACGCCCTCGGGCTCGTACGCGGCGGCAAGCTGGCCGTCGAGCCGATGCTCCAGATGGCCCGCGAAACCCGCCGCGACGGCGAGATACGCCAGATCGAGCTGGACCTGCCGCGCCGGGGCACCGGCCGGGGCGGCGACGCCCTGGCGGTCTCCGCCCGGGTCGCGCCCCTCGGCTCGCGGCTGGTGCTGCTCCTGGTCGAGGACCTGACCGAGGCCCGGCGCATAGAAGCGGTACGCCGCGACTTCGTCGCCAACGTCAGCCATGAGCTAAAGACCCCGGTCGGCGCGCTGTCGCTGCTGTCCGAGGCCGTCATGGACGCGAGCGACGACCCGGAGGCGGTCGAGCGCTTCGCGGGCCGGATGCAGAACGAGGCCACCCGCCTGACCAACCTCGTCCAGGAACTGATCGACCTCTCCCGGGTGCAGAACGACGACCCGCTGGAGGACGCCGAGCCGGTGCGCGTGGACGAGCTGGTCGCCGAGGCGATCGACCGCTGCCGCCAGCAGGCCGGCACGAAGCAGATCACCATGGCCGCCGCCGGCACCGCCGACCTGCACGTCTGGGGCAACCGCGGCCAGCTCGCCGCCGCCCTCGGCAACCTCGTCGAGAACGCCGTCAACTACTCGCCGGCCCGTACCCGGGTCGGTATCGCGGGCCGCCGTGTCCAGGCACATGGCGGTGACCTGATCGAGATCGCGGTGACTGACCAGGGCATCGGGATATCGGAGAAGGACCGGGACCGCATCTTCGAGCGGTTCTACCGCGTGGACCCGGCGCGCTCGCGCGCCACCGGCGGGACCGGCCTCGGCCTCGCCATCGTCAAACACGTGGCCGCCTCGCACGGCGGGGAGGTCACCGTCTGGAGCGCTGAGGGACAGGGCTCCACCTTCACCCTGCGTCTCCCGGAGGCCGGTGCCGTACGCGACCGTGCGCGTACCGCCTCCGACCCGTCGGCGGAAGGCCTCGACGAAGAGGACCGCCCGTACGAGACCTTCAACGATCCGCTCCCTGCTCACCCTGCCCCGGAGGTCCTTCCGTGACCCGAGTGCTCGTCGTCGAGGACGAGGAATCGTTCAGTGACGCCCTGTCGTACATGCTCCGCAAGGAGGGCTTCGAGGTCGCCGTCGCGGCCACCGGCCCCGACGGCCTGGACGAGTTCGAGCGCAACGGCGCCGACCTGGTCCTGCTGGACCTGATGCTGCCGGGCCTGCCCGGCACCGAGGTCTGCCGTCAGCTGCGCGGCCGCTCCAACGTCCCGGTCATCATGGTGACCGCGAAGGACAGCGAGATCGACAAGGTGGTCGGTCTGGAGATAGGAGCCGACGACTACGTCACCAAGCCCTTCTCCACCCGGGAGCTGGTCGCCCGGATCCGCGCGGTGCTGCGCCGCCGCGGCGAGCCGGAGGAGGTCACGCCGCAGGCCCTGGAGGCCGGGCCGGTACGGATGGACGTGGACCGCCACGTCGTCACGGTCTCCGGCGGCAAGGTGGACCTGCCCCTGAAGGAGTTCGACCTGCTGGAGATGCTGCTGCGCAACGCGGGCCGGGTGCTGACCCGTATGCAGCTGATCGACCGCGTCTGGGGCGCCGACTACGTGGGCGACACCAAGACGCTGGACGTCCACGTGAAGCGCCTGCGGGCCAAGATCGAGCCGGACCCGGGCGCGCCGCGGTACCTGGTCACGGTCCGCGGGCTGGGGTACAAGTTCGAGCCGTAAAAGCAGGGAAGGCCGTAAGAGGCCCTACGCGAGCGCCGCGCGCCCCGGAATCCCCGGGACCGCACGGCGCTCGCGGTCGTTCTGCGGGTACGCGCGGTTGCCCGGCGCGTACCCGCGGTCGTCCTACGCGTGGCGGCTCCGCGCCGCCACCGGCGTCAGCGGCCTTCGGGCGACTGCGGCGTGCCGTTGCCGCCGGGCGTGGCGCTGCCGCTGGGCGAGCTGCCCGGCTTGGCCGAGCCGGACGGGCTGCCGGACGGCGAGGCGGGGCTGCCGCCCGGCTTGGCCGAGCCGGACGGCGACGGCACCTCGCTCGGGCCGAAGTCCTTGAAGTAGCTCTTGGCCGGGACGACGAAGGCCCGCAGGGAGACCTTGCCGGCGTCGCTGAAGTCGAAGGTCACGGACTGCGCGTCGCCGTTCTTCACGGACTCGCGGCCGCTGTCCAGTACGGCGGAGGCGTTGTTCTTGCCGCCGATGACGACGGAGCCGCCGGCCGGGACCACGACCGGCCCGGAGCCCTTGGCGGGCGCCAGCTTCGCTTCCTTGTTCGTACCGTTGACCTTGATGGACTCCAGCGTCTGGTCCTTGCTGCCGTTGTTGAACACCGTCGCGGTCACCACGGCCGGGCCCTGGGCGTTCGGGTCGGGCTGGGTGACGACGGAGGCGTTCTGGATCTTGATGTCGCCGACGCTGGTCGCGGCGTTGTCCGGCTTGACCTGGAGCGTCTGGGCGTCGTTCCCGGCTCCGCACGCGGAGAGCGTGGCGATCGAGAGCGTGAGAACGGTGGCGGCGAGGACGCCGCGTCGAAGGCTGCGGCTCACGGCGGCGGCATCTCCTTGGACGAACTACGGCGGCCGAACTTCGAGCCCGGTCGCGGGGGCGGCTGGGCGGCCCGTGCGCGGCCGCCGTGTCGACGTCCGCGTAAAGCCGCCCTAAGGGTGTGTCAGCGCCGCTAGGTTACCGAGCCGCCCCCGGGCCGCCGCACCCGACCCGCCCCCAGGACGATCACACCCTCGTCACATCCCTCCACGGCACGCCACGGTCGCCCTCCGCCGTACGTCCGAATGCCGCGGACCGCCCGTCACCGGGGAAGTTGCCGGCCCGCTCTCCGGAAGCCCCCGGCGAGCGCATAGAAGAAACCCGGAAATGAGGCAAGCGGCCGTTCGGGTGAAGCCCGGCGGTTTCCCCGGAGGTAAATCGGCATTCGCAGGGAATGCGGTGGCTTCTCGGAATTGATCACGTACGGCGGCCGGTGCGCGATGATCAATTCGCGATTCGGCGGACACCCGCGCTCCGGAACCGAACGGAGTAGCGGAACTGCGACATCCGGATTCCGGCAAAACGGGACGTACGGGCGTCGTCCCGGGCCCCTCCCGGGGTGTGACGTACGTGTTTCGGGCCGCACGCGAAGCGCCTCCGACCTGCGAATTCCTGCACCCGGAGGGCCGCCGAAGCACGTTCCGGCCGTTGTTGTCAAGCCCCGAGATATGCCCTGACCTGCGAAAACGCCATTCAGAACAGCCCGTTCCCGTGTTAGCATGGATAGCCACGGAAGGGGTACCTGTCACATGACGTTCAAGGTTGGCGACACCGTGGTCTATCCCCATCACGGGGCCGCGCTGATCGAGGCCATCGAAACTCGCCAGATCAAAGGCGTGGACAAGACCTACTTGGTGCTGAAGGTCGCCCAGGGCGATCTGACTGTTCGTGTACCAGCGGACAATGCGGAGTTCGTCGGCGTACGCGATGTGGTCGGCCAGGACGGGCTGGACCGGGTCTTCGAGGTGCTCCGCGCACCGTATGCCGAAGAGCCGACGAACTGGTCCCGTCGTTACAAGGCAAATCTGGAGAAGCTCGCTTCGGGTGACGTGATCAAGGTCGCCGAGGTGGTGCGTGACCTGTGGCGTCGTGAGCGGGAGCGCGGCCTGTCCGCCGGTGAGAAGCGGATGCTCGCCAAGGCCCGCCAGATTCTGGTGAGCGAACTCGCCCTCGCGGAGAACACCAACGAGGACAAGGCCGAGGCCCTGCTCGACGAGGTCCTCGCGTCCTGACGACGTAAGAATGCCGCGGTGCCCGAGTGGCGGCCGACTCCGGCTCGGAGCGGTCAGTTGCCGGGCGCTGCGGCATATCTGCCTGCGTTGTCATACGCGGCTGTCATACGCGGACGCCGCGGAAACCGGGTAGAACCGCGCACCACTACCGAACTCTGTGATCGTTTCCCGTGGTGACCGCCCCCGTGTTCGTCCCGACAAGATCCGCCGTCCCGCCGGCTGATGGCGTGCCGGGCCCGGGCAGCTGTCCCGACCGGTCGTCACGGAAGGGTCCGGATCGGGGCGTCGCGCCCGGCACACTGCGGCCATACCCATGTCGGCTCAGGAAACAAACCTGTCTGCGCTAATTCCGGGGTCTCCCCGGGCTTCGGAGCAACCGATGTCAGACGTATCCCCAGATTCCGCCGGTCACACCGGCACACCCCGCCTCCGTACCGCCGCGGTGATCCCCGCGGCCGGACGCGGCGTACGGCTGGGCCCGGGTGCCCCCAAGGCGCTCCGGGCGCTGGGCGGCACACCCATGCTCGTCCACGCCGTACGGGCGATGGCCGCCTCCCGCGCCGTCTCCCTCGTCGTGGTCGTCGCCCCGCCGGACGGCGCCACCGAGGTCCGCAACCTGCTGGACCAGTACCCGCTCTCCGAACGCACCGACCTGAAGGTCGTGCCCGGCGGCGAGACCCGCCAGGAGTCCGTACGCCGCGGTCTGGAGGCGCTGCCCGACACCATCGACGTGGTGCTGGTCCACGACGCGGCCCGGCCGCTGGTCCCCGCCGACACGGTCGACTCGGTGATCGCCGCCGTACGGGACGGCGCCCCGGCCGTCGTACCGGCGCTGCCGCTCGCCGACACCGTCAAGCAGGTCGAACCGCGCACCGGCGAGCGCACCGGCGAGCCGGAGCCCGTGGTGGGCACGCCGGAGCGGGCCCGGCTGCGCGCCGTACAGACCCCGCAGGGCTTCGACCGGGCGACCCTGGTCAAGGCCCACGAGACGGTCGCCCTCCAGGGTGACGGCGCGACCGACGACGCCGGCATGGTCGAGCAGCTCGGCGCGCCCGTCGTGGTGGTGCCCGGCCACGAAGAAGCGTTCAAGGTGACCCGGCCGCTGGACCTGGTGCTCGCCGAAGCCGTACTCGCCCGCAGGAGGGCCACCGATGGTTATGTTTGAGCCGCAGCGGGTGCCGCTGGTGGGCATCGGCACCGACGTGCACGCCTTCGAGAAGGGGCGGGAACTGTGGGTCGCCGGGCTCCTCTGGGACGACGCGGCGAGCGACGGCTACGGCCTGGCCGGGCACAGCGACGGTGACGTGGTGGCGCACGCCGCCTGTGACGCGCTCTTCTCGGCCGCCGGCGTGGGCGACCTCGGCGCGCACTTCGGGACCAGCCGCCCGGAGTACGCCGGTGCCTCCGGCGTGACGCTGCTGTCCGAGGCGGCCCGCATCGTACGGGCCGAGGGCTTTGTGATCGGCAACATCGCGGTGCAGGTCATCGGCGTACGCCCGAAGATCGGCAAGCGGCGCGCCGAGGCCCAGAAGGTCCTCTCGGAAGCGGCCGGCGCGCCGGTCTCGGTCTCCGGCACGACCTCGGACGGCCTGGGCCTGACGGGCCGCGCGGAGGGGCTGGCGGCGGTGGCCACGGCCTTGGTGCTGCCGGGGATCTGAGCGGCGGGGCCGGGTGCGGGCGTACGGGCCGACGACCGGCGGCCGAGGGCTGGAGGGCAGTCGGCCGCCGCAGACCGGGCGGCAGCCGGCCACCGCAGACCGGACGGCGTCCGGCCACCGCGAGCCGACGGCCTACGGCCACCCAAGGGCGAATACCGGCCAGGCGGCACGGGAATGCCGCGCGGAGAACGGGAGTTGGGCAGAGTCGGGAGTGCGGACCCGTCCGTACCCCGCGGCCCGTCGCCGCCCGCCCGACAGCCCGCAGGAAGGACCCACCATGGCAGCCGCACTGTCCGACGAGCTCAAGGCCCTCCTCGACGGCCCGGTCTTCGTCAGCCTGGCGACCATCCAGCCCGACGGCAGCCCCCAGGTGACTCCCGTCTGGGCCAAGCGGGACGGCGACGACGTGCTGATCTCCACCACCGTCGGCCGCCGCAAGGAGCGCAACCTGCGCCGCGACCCGCGCGCGGCGCTGATGGTGCTCCCGTTCGACGCGCCGTACACGTACGCCGAGATCCGCGGCACGGCGACCTTCAGTCCCGACGAGGAGCGGGGGCTGATCGACGAGCTGGCGTACAAGTACACCGGCACGTCGTACGACGAGTTCAACCCCGGCCCGCCGGACGACTCCCCGCGTGTCGTCATCCGGATCACCCCGCACAAGGTGATCAACCGGTTCTCGGTACCGCGGTGACCACACGTGTCGCGCCGAGGGGAAATATCACGCTTCTGTGACCGTGTACCCCAGGGGTCGCGGGGCACTGTCCGGTTCGGACTACCCTTGACGCGTGACTATTCGCCTGTACGACACCAGCGCCCGGCAGACTCGTGATTTCACCCCGCTCACGCCGGGCTGTGTCTCGATCTACCTGTGTGGCGCGACCGTGCAGGCCGCTCCGCACATCGGGCACATCCGGTCCGGGCTGAACTTCGACATCATGCGCCGCTGGTTCGTCCACCGCGGCTACGACGTGACGTTCATCCGGAACGTGACGGACATCGACGACAAGATCATCAACAAGGCCGCCGACCAGGGCCGCCCGTGGTGGGCGATCGGCTACGAGAACGAGGTCGCCTTCAACACGGCCTACGACACCCTCGGCTGCCTGCGCCCCACGTACGAGCCGCGCGCGACCGGCCACATCCCCGAGATGATCGAAATGATGCGGGGGCTGATCGAGCGCGGTCACGCCTACGCGGCGGACGGCAACGTCTACTTCGACGTGCGCTCCTTCCCGGGCTACCTGGAGCTGTCCAACCAGGAGCTGGACAATCTGCTCCAGCCCTCCAGCGAGGGCGAGACCGGCAAGCGCGACCCGCGCGATTTCGCCATGTGGAAGGCGGCGAAGCCGGGCGAGCCGAGCTGGGAGACCCCGTGGGGCCGCGGCCGCCCGGGCTGGCACCTGGAGTGCTCGGCGATGGCGCACAAGTACCTGGGCAGCGCCTTCGACATCCACGGTGGCGGCGTCGACCTGGTCTTCCCGCACCACGAGAACGAGATCGCGCAGGCCAAGGCGTACGGTGACGACTTCGCCGCCTACTGGTGCCACAACGCCTGGGTGACCATGAGCGGCGAGAAGATGTCCAAGTCGCTGGGCAACTCGGTGCTGGTCTCGGAGATGGTCAAGCGCTGGCGCCCGATCGTGCTGCGCTACTACCTGGGCACCCCGCACTACCGCTCGATGATCGAGTACAGCGAGGAGGCACTGCGCGAGGCCGAGTCCGCGTTCGCGCGGATCGAGGGCTTCGTCCAGCGGGTGGTGGAGAAGGCCGGTACGGTCGAGCCCGCCGCCGAGGTGCCGCCGGCCTTCGCCGAGGCGATGGACGACGACCTCGGCGTACCGCAGGCGCTCGCCATCGTGCACACCACCGTCCGGCAGGGAAACTCCGCGCTGACCGCCGACGACAAGGAATCGGCCGTCGCCCGCCTGGCGGAGGTCCGCGCCATGCTCGGCGTGCTGGGCCTGGACCCGCTGGACGAGCACTGGTCGGGCGGCCGCACGGACCGCGGCGACGACCTGCACGGCGTCGTCGACTCGCTCGTCCGGCTGGTCCTGGAGCAGCGCCAGGCGGCCCGCGCCCGTAAGGACTACGCGACCGCCGACGCCATCCGCGACCAGCTCCAGCAGTCCGGCCTGGCCATCGAGGACACCCCTTCGGGACCCCGCTGGTCGTTGTCCTGAGGTCGATCGTCGTCCTGAGGCGCCGGCCGAGGCAGGCGCCCATGGCAACCGGCCGGTAGCGGCGCGCCGCACCGGCCGGTTGGCCGTACCGGCCGCCTACAGGCGACACTTCTTGCAGACACGCATCGGACGCACAGCACACATGCGCCCGGCGCACCAGACACACATCCGTACGTACGTATCCACTCCACGTCGCGAGACGTCGAGAGCAGTGAAGAGACAGGTGACCCATGGCCGGCAACAGCCAGCGCAGGAACCGCCGCACGTCCAACAAGAAGGGCATGCAGGTCGGCAGCGGCGGCCAGCGGCGCCGGGGCCTGGAAGGCAAGGGCCCCACCCCGCCCGCGTCCGCGCGCAAGGGACATGTGAAGAACCGCGTCGCCAACGCCAAGGCCAAGCAGGCGGCCAACCGGCGCCCGGCCCCGCGCCGCGGCGGCGCCAAGGGCACCTCGGAGCTGGTCGTCGGCCGCAACCCGGTCTTCGAGGCGCTGCGCGACGGCGTGCCCGCGACGACGCTGTACGTGCAGCAGTTCATCGAGAACGACGAGCGGGTGCGCGAGGCGCTGCAGCTCGCCGCCGACCGCGGCATCAACCTGATGGAGGCGCCGCGCCCCGAGCTCGACCGGATGACCAACGGGCTCAACCACCAGGGCCTCGTCCTCCAGGTGCCGCCCTATGAGTACGCGCACCCCGAGGACCTGGCGGCCGCCGCCTTCGACGACGGCGAGGACCCGCTGATCGTCGCGCTCGACGGCGTCACCGACCCGCGCAACCTCGGCGCCGTGGTGCGCTCCGTCGCCGCGTTCGGCGGGCACGGCGTGGTCGTGCCGGAGCGGCGCGCCGCCGGCATGACGGCCGGCGCGTGGAAGACCTCGGCGGGTACGGCGGCCCGTACGCCGGTCGCGCGCGCCACGAACCTGACGCGCGCCCTGGAGGGCTACCAGAAGGCGGGCATGACCGTCGTGGGCCTCGCGGCGGACGGCGAGATGGAACTCCAGGACCTGGAGGTGCTGGACGGCCCGGTCGTCATCGTCGTCGGCAGCGAGGGCAAGGGCCTGTCGCGGCTGGTCGGCGAGACCTGCGACGTACGCGTACGCATCCCGATGCCCGGCGGCGCGGAGTCGCTGAACGCGGGCGTCGCGGCGGGCGTGGTCCTGTGGGAAGCGGCACGACGGCGCGCGTGAGGTGGTGAGGGGCGGGCGCGGGGGCGCGGGCGGGCGGCCGACGGGCCGGGTCCGCGCCCTCCGCTCCGCCCCTCCGCTCCGCCCTTCCGCTCTGCCCTGCACCACCGCGTTCGGCAGCGTACGGATGCCTGAGCACCACCTCGTCCGGCAGCGCACGCACGTCCGAACCATCACCCGGAAGGCTGTTCGGCGGCGGTGCCGGTGATTCCCATGGGGCAGGGGCCTCCCCGCAGCCATGCGGAGGCCGCCCGTACGACCGCCGGTGATCTCATCCTCCCTTTGACGGGCCTCGGACAGATAGGCGCGGTCAAGGCAGTGTCTTAAACGCGGGTCACTCGGTTAGATGAGCGTGGACACCAGAACACCCCGCACGCCTACGGGGGGACGCTCGCCGGGCTTCGATGACGAGCCGGTGCTGAGCTCGGTCAAGGTGCCGTGCGATCCCGCGCAGGTCATCGTCAATCACGCCAGCTTCCGCGTGCAGCTCGCCGCGCCCGCCACAAGCGGCAGCGCCATGGCCGACACCGCGCGCATCCCCGCGGTGCGGGAGCCCGTGGTGGGCAGACGCCGCGCGCCCGTGGTGTGGAGCGGCCGGACCGAACCGGGCGGCACGACCGCGGCCACCAGCCAACTCCTGCACGCCGTACGGAATTCCGGTCGCACCACCGCCGCCGAGACGGGCGAGGACGCCGGCACCACGACCCAGGTCCTGCCCAGGGTCCGGCTCGACGAGGAGCAGCCCGCCGCGGGCTCCGGCGGCCCGTCCTCGACCGTGGTCGGCCCGCGCGGCCCCGTGGACGCGGACACCACCCTGCTGGAGGGCGTCCGCCCGACCACCGGCGCCTACGACCACTACGAGGACGAGCCGCCGTACCCGGACGACGACACCGCCGCGTACGAGCGCTACGGCGACGAAGCCAAGCGGCGCGGCGAGACGATCCGCCACGCGTACTACCCCGGGCACCGGATGAACCTCGGTGTCGTCCTGCTGCCGCTGCGCATCTTCCTCGGCCTGATCTGCGTGTACGCGGGCATGGGCAAGCTCTGCGACCCCGTCTACTTCGACGGCGGCGAGCGCGGCTCGATGGTCAAGTGGCTCCAGTCGCTGCACCCGTGGACGCTGGTGGCGCCGCTGCGCGACTTCGCGCTCTCGCACCCGGTGGGGGCCGGGCTGACCGTGGCCTTCCTCCAGGTCGTGGTGGGCGTGCTGACCATGTGCGGGCTGTGGCAGCGGGTCGCCGCGTCGTTCGGCGCGCTGCTGTCCGCCGCGCTCCTGATGACGGTCAGCTGGCGCACCGTACCGGTCTACGACGCGCCGGACATCATCTACCTCGCCGCCTGGAGCCCGCTGGTCATCGCGGGCGCGCCGGTCTACTCGATGGACGCCAGGCTGGCCGGTGAGGCGTGGCGGCGGCTGGGCCCGCGGGTCGAGCTGTGGGCCCTGCGGCGCCGGGTACTGCGCCGCGGCGCCGTCCTGACGGCCGTGGTCGCCGGCCTGACGCTGCTCGGCGGGTCGCTGCTGGGCGGTGCCGTACGGTCCGCCACGGTGCCGTCCGTACCGAAGCCCGGCGAGCCCGCGACGAACAACCTGCCCGGTTCGCCGCTGCCCCAGCAGTCCCAGCGCGGCGGCACGAAGGCGCAGCACGGCCCCGGGCGCCCCGGCAAGGCGTCGAAGCACCCCGGGAAGCCGTCCGCCGACGCCTCGCGCAAGGCGGGCTCCCCGAAGTCCAAGGCCCCGTCGGCCTCGGCCCCCGGCACGGCGCGGGCCACCGGCAGCGTCACCGGCTCGGCGCAGCAGCCCGGCCGTACGTCCAACGGCACGCCGCCGCGGCAGTCCGTACCGACGCGGGCCCCGGGGACGACCCCCCAGGCGCCCTCCGTCGGCGGCACCGCCGGTGGCACCAACGGAGGCGCGAGCGAGAGCGGTTCGAGCAGTTCCAGCAGCGGCAAGGGGCGGGGGAGCACGCTGGGCGGGTTGCTGGGTTGAAGGGGAGGGGCGTGGGTCGGGGGCGTTGTGAAACGCCTTGCGGAGGACGGACCCGGACCCCTCGGTTGAGCTGAACGCAATGGACCGCCCTCACGGCAGAGGCTGTGGGGGCGGTTCATTGAGCGCCCGCGGCCCGGCAGTCCGGCGGCCAGGCAGTCCGGCAGTCAGGCAGTCAGGCAGTCCGGAAGCTCTCGCGGCCCGCAGCCCGCAGGATCGCCGGCACGCGTACGTGGATGCGGATGCGGATGCGGATGCAGGCTCTCAAGCGCATGTGGATGCAGGCCCTCAAGCCCCCTGAGTGCCCAACTCCTTGGCCGCCTCGGTCAGGTCCTTGGCCGTGTCGATGGCCCGCCAGTACGCCCCGTGCGGCAGCGGGAAGCCCGCCAGCCGGCGTTCGCGGGCCAGGCGGGGAAACGTGGTGCGCTCGTGGTCCCCGCGCGCGGGCAGCAGCCCGGTGAAGGCGGCGGAGAAGACATACACACCGGCGTTGATCAGATAAGGGGAGGGCGGCGCCTCGATGAAGTCGAGGACATGGCCGAACTCGTCGGTCTCCACGACGCCCCAGGGAATGCGCGGCCGGGCCAGCGCGAGGGTGGCGTCCGCACCGCGCTCATGGTGGAAGTCCGCCATCTCGCGCAGGGAGAAGCGGGTCCAGATGTCGCCGTTGGTCGCGTACCAGGGCTCTTCCGGCCGGGGCAGCGAGGCGGCGGCGTACTTGAGACCGCCACCGCGACCGAGCGGCTCGGTCTCGACAACGGTCGTGACACTCAGGGGAAGTTGCGCCTGGGACAGCCAGTCCTGAAGCACTTCCGCCAGGTGGCCGCAGGAGACGACCGCGTCCGTGACGCCCTCGGAGGCCAGCCAGGCGAGCTGGTGGCCGATGATCGGGGTCCCGGTGCCGGGGATCTCGACCATCGGCTTGGGACGGTCGTCGGTGTACGGACGGAGTCGCGAACCCTGGCCTCCGGCCAGGACCACCGCCTGCGTGGGGTGCGGGTACGGGGCTGTCATGGTTCGCACCCTATGCGGTGCGAGCCGGGGTCACTGGACGGAGGCGACGCCGGTGGCGAAGGACGTATCGCAGACCGGCCGGGACCAGGCCTGCGCACGGTGCGTGGCACCGCCGTACTTGGCGACCGCGGCACGGCCCAGGGCGCGCGCGATCGCCATGCAGTGCTTGGCCAGCGAGGGCCGCTTGGTGGTCTCCTCCTGGAGGTGGGTCAGGGCGACACCGGGGTTCTTGTCCTGGAGTTCCACCAGGAGCCGGTCGCGGAGCACGTCCTGCGGCGCCCGGGAACCGGCCTTGGTGGAGGCGTTCTCGGAGGACGCGGTCAGCATCTGCGAATCCGTCCCGGGCGAGGCCCACGGGACGCGGGTGACGGCGAGCGTCCCGGACAGGACGAGCACGACGGGAAGGACGAGGGCGAGGGTTCGGCCGATACGGCGGGCTGCGGAGTTCACGGGGCGATGGTAGCGAGTAGTGATGATTTGGCGACATTTAGTCACCGAATCGAGCGGTTTTTTCGCTCCCCGGCCGCACGCGATGTTGACGTACAGGCTCGAAATGACTGCTGTGCCGGGGTATTTGTCGACAAGGCGGGCGGAGGTCGGACCGCCGCTCCGAACACGAAACGGCGGTGCCGGCCCCGAAGAACCGCCACCGCCGTACGGAACGAACGGCCGCACCGCCCGGGGGCCGGTCGCGCGGTCCGGCCGCTCACCTACCGACCCAGCCGGCCGCTCAGCCTTTCCTTGAGTCATTGAGCCCTTGAGTCCTTAAGCCAAGGACTCAAGGACTCAAGGGCTCGGCCGATCGACCTCTCAGTCGCTGAGCCGCTCAGTCGCTGAGCCGCTCACCCGTAGACGTCGAGAAGACGTGCGTCTCACCCGGCCGCGGCACGACGTGCAGCTCGGTGCCCTTCTCCGGCACCTGTCGCCCGTTGACACGTACGACCAGGTCCTTGTGCTCGTCACCGACGACCGCGGACCCGTACACGTACCCGTCGGCCCCCAGCTCCTCGACCACGTTGACGGTGACGGCGAGGCCCGCCGGTGCGTCCGCGGCCTCCTTGGAGAGCGACTTGGCGGCGCTGCCGTTCTGCTCGACGATGTCGAAGTGCTCGGGCCGGACGCCGACGGTGACCGTACGGTCCCCCTTGTCGGCCGCGGCGGCCAGCGCCTCCCGGCTGACCGGTACGACGCTGTTGCCGAACTTCACACCGCCGTCCGTGATCGGCACCTCGACGAGGTTCATCGCCGGCGACCCGATGAAGCCCGCGACGAAGAGGTTGCTGGGCCGGTCGTACATGTTGCGCGGCGAGTCGACCTGCTGGAGCAGCCCGTCCTTCAGGACGGCCACCCGGTCGCCCATCGTCATGGCCTCGACCTGGTCGTGCGTGACGTACACGGTGGTGATCCCGAGGCGCCGCTGCAGACCGGCGATCTGCGTACGCGTCTGTACGCGCAGCTTCGCGTCCAGGTTGGACAGCGGCTCGTCCATGAGGAACACCTGCGGCTCCCGCACGATGGCGCGCCCCATGGCCACCCGCTGGCGCTGACCACCGGAGAGTGCCTTCGGCTTGCGCCCCAGGTACTCGGTCAGGTCCAGGATCTTCGCCGCGTCCTCGACCTTCTGCCGGATCTCCGCCTTGTTGACGCCCGCGATCTTCAGCGCGAAGCCCATGTTGTCGGCGACGGTCATGTGCGGGTAGAGCGCGTAGTTCTGGAACACCATGGCGATGTCCCGGTCCTTCGGCGGCAGGTGGGTGACGTCCCGGTCCCCGATCCGGATCGCCCCGTCGTTGACGTCCTCCAGCCCCGCCAGCATCCGCAGCGACGTCGACTTCCCACATCCGGACGGCCCGACCAGGACGAGGAACTCGCCGTCCTCGATCTCGATGTCCAGCTTGTCGACGGCGGGCTTCTCGGAACCCGGGTAGATACGGGTTGCCTGGTCGTACGTGACCGTAGCCATGGGTGTGTCCCTTCACCGGCAGGAACGTGCCGGACGATCCGAGTAAAAGGAGTGGTGTAGTCCACTGCTGAGGACTGCCCGTGACGGTACCCGCGCCGACGCCCGGTGTCAGTAGCCCGCGGGTCACGAAATAGCGGCGCCAGGTAGGCTGCGAGCCTGGGTACACTTCACCAGGCACGCCTCCTTAGCTCAGCTGGTCAGAGCAACGCTCTTGTAAAGCGTAGGTCGTCGGTTCGAATCCGACAGGGGGCTCTCGGCTTGACCAGGTAAAACGCACTGAGAACGCCCCTCCGGAAGGTCTTCCGGAGGGGCGTTTGTGCTTCCTGAGGCCCGTCCGTGGACAGAACGTGGACAAGGTGTTTCCGCCGGAGACGACGACAGAGAAGGTCGCGCTCCGGTGCTTCGCGGCGCTGCCGCCCCACATTGCAGCGCCCAGTCGAGCTTACGGCTGCCGACCATCCGCCCCACACGAGGCGAGGTCAGGAGTGTGGAGGGCGGTTGAGGAGAGCGGTAAGGAAGTGAGGCAAGACAGGGGCAACTGCGTGCAGAGAGCAGTCCGCGATTCAGGTGATGGCTCGTCGTGATGAACGCAGCGACTGGCCTGTGTGGTCATCGTTTGTTCTCGGGCCACTCGCGGGAGCTGCGGCGGCCCCATTCCCTCGCTTGCTCGTTCATGCGTCTCCGTAGCCAGGTCAACCACAGGATGAGTGGAGTGGTCAGGGCCCCCAGGAGGGCGGAGAGGCCCCAGGACGACGCTGTTTCGTAGCGCAGAAGCAAGGTGACGGGGATCCAGGCTGCGACCGCGAATGCGGCGATCTTTCCGTTACGGGGCCTCATTTGGGGTGAGTACCCCGGAGCGGATGTAGGAGTCCAGATGTGGGGCCGTGCGGGCTCAGCCGGGAATGACCATGAGCTGGGCGGCAACGTCCCAGTGGCACTCGGCGTAGAGGCGGTTGAGGTCGTGGTGGGCGTCGGGGTCGTCGGCGTTGCAGGGTTCGTAGCCGTAGGCTCCGTGGCGGTAGTAGAAGCCGTATTCGGTGCATTCGGCGACGCCGGGGTAGTGGCCGGTCCAGACGGTGTTGCAGACGTTCGCAGGGTGGCAGTCGTCGCGCTGGCGGCCGGTGAGGGCGCAGCGGGCGATGTCGCAGTGCTTGGCGTGCAGGGCGCCGGGGGGTGTGGAGCAGGCGGGGCAGGTGGCGTTCGTGGCCGGCTGGGGGAGTGGGAGCGGGTGGTGGGTGAGGTCGCCGAGCCAGAGGTTGCGCAGTTCACGGTCGAGCTGGTGGGTGTCGGCGACGGTGTGGAGGTCGAGGGTGCGGTGGAGGAGTTCGCGGAGAAGGGGGGCAGGTAGTTGGGCGGTGGCCCAGTGGAGGGTGAGGCCGCGGTCGGGGTGGTGTCGGGCCCATGTGGTGCGGAGGCGGGGGGACGCGGTGAGTGTCATGTCTGGTGTGTTGGTGTATCGGGTGATATGCGGGCCGTAGATTTTCAGCCATTCCTGTGCAGTTTGGACGTGGAGATTGATGAGCTCTCGCCGCGCTTTGTCCAGGTTTATGGACTGGTGCGGCGCATGAGGACGGCGGTGCCCGAATCGGGGACTTCCTGCCGTGTGACGGGGGCGGTCAGTGCGTCGTCGGGGACGATGCGGAATCGGTACCGGCGGCCGAGGAGGGTGAACTGCTCTCCGTCGGCGAGGTGCCGTACGGGGGCGTGGGGGGAGATCTCGGCGAGGTGGTTGAGCTGCCGGTAGATCCACCGTCGGCGGCGTTCGACAAGGGCGGCTGCTTCGGCGTCGGTGGTGTGGTGAGGGCCGCGGACGACGATGTCGCCCGCCTTCGTGACGTCGAGGCCGAGGGTGGTGCGGTTACTGGTTCGCACGGTTACGGTGGCGCCGCCGACGAGGAGGGTGCGCTGGTGCTGAGGCATGGGTCTTTCGGGCTGGCCCGGCACCCCCCGCCCCCTTAGTGTGGTTCTACTATGGATGAGGGTGGGGTCGGGGGGTCTGCAGTGGGCGGGGTGTGGTGATGCGCTGCGCTGGAGTTGGTCAGGCAGCGGAACGGGATGACCGTTCGCGTGCGGTGTCGAGCACTTCGGCCTCGATGTCGCTGAGTGAGTACTTCTGACGCTGGAGGAAGGCCAGCCAGTTGGTGGTGTCCTTGCTGATCGGGTTCCGCCACGCCTGATCGGACATGGCCTGATGCTCGTACACCGCGGCGACCTGGGCGAAGAGCAGCCTCCAGCGTCCGGTCGCTCCGGTACGGGCGATGAGCGACCCAAAGGGGTCTTCGACTCGCCGCCACGGCTCGCTGTCGTGATTGGGGTCTTTGATCTTCAGGAAGGCCGAGATGAGGTCGGTGCGGTGGCGTGCGATGTACTGGGAGTACATGGCGGAGGTGCCGGTGATGGCGCTGAGGGTGAACTTCCAGACTTCGTCGGTCGCGTCGCCGGGCCGGGTGCAGAGATTCGCGATGAACTCCTGCCGTACGGAACACGCTTGGCGCCAGGCCGCGTTATAGCGGATGGTTCTGCGTCGCTTTTCCGCCATTTCCGCGGCGTCCGGTGCCGCCGACTCGGACGCTTCGCGGCTCAGCTTGTGCTGGCAGGCTCGCCAGTCAGTGCACAACCAAGTCACCGTGGGCTTGAACGGGTTGAGGGTGGTGGCGTGTCCGGGGCACCGGGCGTGCTGGTGGGCGGTGATGGCCGTTCCGAGGGGGGTGACCAAGTCCTTGAGGGGGCGCATGGGAGTCTCGTGCCACCGCCAGTCCCAGTCCACTAGCGTGACGCCGGCGACGGCGAGGTCCTGCTTGAGCTGGACGCGCTTGGCCTTCTCGGCCGCCTCGTCCTTGAGGCACTGGAGTGCGTGGGCCCAGTGGCCGCGCGTGCCCGCGCCGTCGTTGCGGTCCCGGATCTTTGCCGCTTCGAGACGACTGCGGGCGTTGTTGATGTGCGCGACTTCCTGGAAATCGGCCAGCTCTACCAGGTCAAAGTCGTAAGCGACCGCGGCGCTGAGATTCTTGTCGTCCAGCTTCGACGCCTTGTCGGCGGCGGTGAGCTCGGCGGCGGACAGGCCGAGCGCGCGCGCATGTCGCTCCTTGACCGCTTGAGGCAGCGGCATCAAGGACAGTTGCCGGGCGGCTTCGACGTAGTCGCGGGCGTGCGCGTCCCGGCGGTGCTTGTTCTCGATGACCGACAGGGTCAGGGCCTCGTCGTCGACGCCGCGAAGGTCGTCGCGGATCAGGGCAGGAACGAGCATGTAGGCGGGCCTTGTCGGCGGCGATGATCGCTGCCTTGCAGCGACGCTGCCCGAAGATGATGCCGAGCTTGCCTTCGTTGTCCCCGGTCTGCGGTCGCAGAAGGAGAAGGCTCTGCACGCCGACCTCTTCCACGGAGGCGATCAGGGCCGTGCGCTTGGGCTGTGCCGCGGCGGCCTTGGGGCGTGCAGCTGTGGCGGCCTTCTTCGCCGGACGCTTCGCGGCGGGCTTCCCTGTGCCGGCCGGGGAGGGCTTCTTAGCGGCGGCCTTGGGCGCGGGCTTGGTTGGCGCGGCCTTCCGTGCGGGCGACTTCTTCACGGTGGTCTTCCTCGCGGTCGGCTCGCCGGTCGGCGCGGCGGGTGCCTCCGGCTGGGCGGGCTGCTGCGGCGCGGGCTCGTCGGCGGTGGTGACAGGGATGCGGGTGCCGTCGTAGCGAAGCTTCGCACGGTGGCCTTTGAAGACGGGGAAGAGGCGCAGGTGGAGGGTGTCGAGGGGCGCTTCGGCGGTAGTGAAGTGGCAGGCGGCGTTGTAGTGGGGGCCGGTCTTCTCGGGGCCGAGTGCGAACGTCTGGGCGGCGGAACCGTTCCACAGGCGGCGGATGCCGAACGTGCGGCCGTCCTGGTGGGCGAAGTGGATGGTTTCGGGGTCGATGGAGTCGTCGGCCTTGTGCCAGCCGTCGCCGAGCTTTTCGATGATCAGGTCGGCCAGGAGGTAGAGGTCGATGAGGGAGATGTCGAAGGGGGCAGCCTCGATGGTGTCGGCGGCGGTGTCCTGGTCGGCGTCGGTGGTGGGGTTCTGGGCGGTTGCGGTGGTCACGGTGGGTGTCTCCAAGAGGTGTGGGGGTGTGGTTTTCCCTCAACCTGTTAACTAAATTCTACTACGTCTAGGGGGTGGGTCAACTGCGGATACGCAGGTCAGAGCCATGTCAGGTCATGCACCAGCCGGAGTCGCAGCCCACATCGAAGGGCAGCTCCTCCTGCGCTGCCTCGACCGCTTCGAGCAACGGCCGGCCGGTACGGGTCAGGAACACCGCGTCGCCTTTGCCGCCCCACTGCCGCGTCTCGTTTAGCGACTCCTCAAGGCAGCAGGCACGCAGGAACAGCCCCGGACGGTCGCGACGCATCTCCTTCCAGCCCCCCAGTGACTTCAGCGGGCAGAACCAGCAGGCGCTCTTCGGCGGTACCGGCAGGCCCGCCTCCGAGATGATCTGCTGGCAGTCGACCCGGCGGAGCTTGAGATCGAGCAGCGGGTAGACCAGCCGCTCGTACGGCTCGACCCGCCGGTTGGCCGCCCGGGCGATCTCATCGAGGGAGATGCCAACGGCGACCGTCGCCGGGTTGCCGGGTGTCGCGCCATTCGCCTTGAGCCACCTGCCAGTGACCCAGATTTTGAAATCTCGCGTGCAACCCCGCGTGCCAGGAGCCCCGTTGGGCATCCGGACGGGTATGGGCAGTGCGCGAGAGCCCTTCCGCATCATCCGCCCCCACAGCGTCTCCGTCCCGCCGGCCCGTAGCGTGCGATGCAGGACGTGCAGGGCAAGGCCGTTGGCTGCTGCGTACGGTCTCGCCACGTGCCGTACGTACTCCAGCGTCGCCGGATCCTCGCTGTCATCACCCACGTTCGCGAACAGCAGGGTGTGGTACGGGATCTCGTGACGGGCAGCCAAGCCCATGAGCGCAGTGCTCTGCACCCCTCCGCCATAACTGATCACATTCACGCCGCGCGCTCCACGGCCTGGTTCAGGAGCTGCTGGGGCCGCTGGATGGCCGCAATGACCTTCGCCTTGCCCAAGACGGAGTTGCGGTGTTCGATCACGGCGCGAGCGTGCTCGACAGCGTCCTCGATTGCCCTGGGGTTGGTCAGGATGTCGGCGCAGGCCACGGTGACGCGGGGACCGAGGCCCCAGATGATGGCGTTGACGGCGGCGCAGGCGGCAGCGATCTCGTCGATATCGCACATCGACCACTGGAAATCGGCGGGGTCCAGGTGCTTCTCGCGCAGGTTCTGCGCTGCGGCGCGCAGCAGGCCACCGCTGCCGCCGGCCGGGTCGTGAATGTGCTGGCCCGGTTGCGGTTGGCCAGCCTCGGTGGTGGTCATCATGATGTCGAGAGTGTTGAAGCCCATGATCTCAGCCATGGTTTCCGCGACGGAAGCCGGGGTGTGGAACTCGCCGAGCCCCTGCTGAGCGCCACGGCTACGCAGCAGAATCATCACGGGCGAGAGTACGTCGGTCATGGAGCGCAGGTAGGGGTCGGCGTACCCGGTCAGGGTGAGCAGGCCGTTCTTCAGGGCTGCTTCCGTGACGGCGCGGACGGCGGATATGCGGTTCTTGTCGACGTCCGTATCGTTCAGCCACTCGTGGAGGATGCGGGCCCGGTCGATGAGGTCGGGGCGCTGAAACCAGTGGGTAGACCAGATCTCGCGGTACATGCCGATCAGGTTCGTGTCGTTCAGGCTGAGGATCTGCGTCGCGAGGTCGGGCCCGTTTGGGTCCTTTTGGCCGATCAGGCTGAGGGCGGCCACGATGCCGATCGGCACGTTTACGTGGTTGCCGCCGTGCTGCCGATGCCAGGCTCCGGCGACGGCTTCGCCGATCTGCATGGCCTGCGCATGGGGGGCACTCGCGGGGCGGACGCTGATGGTGCGCGGGCGTGCCGGTGTGCTGGGCTGCTTCTTGGCTGGCCGCGGCGCGGGCGAAGGCGCAGTGGTGCTGCGGCTGGGCTTCGCAGCGAAGGTCACCGGGGTCTTGGGCTGCGGAGGCATGGGGGCCGGCTGGAGGTCGGCGAAAAGGTCGAGTTGCTGCGTCATGAGGGTCCGAATCCGTCGGGGTGGTGAAAATGCGGCGGCCCGCCCCGCGGGCGCGGGGCGGGCCAGAGTTGAAGGTTTCCCCCTCAACCACATAGATAAATTCTACTACCCCTATGGGCGAGGTCAACTGCACTATTGAGGGCACGAGTTAGCCGCCCTGTAGCGTGCTGCAGGGCGTGAACTGCGTCTAGGGAGCTACTACCTCGAGAGGCACGGCTTCGGCGTGACCCTGCTTGACGGGTTCGAACTGGCCCGGTGTGGCTGCAGGTTCAAGCGGGCATAGGTGTCGACCTTCGAGACGTGGGGCTGGGCGAGGTCGCCGACGAGTACCGGCTGGGCGGGCCAACTCGACTCTCTTCACGGGGCGTTCTCCTGTATAGTCCCGCCTCATCTGGCAAACACCGGACTTCTGCTATGGCAGACACGTCCTCAACAGCCAACGGAGCTTCTCCATGCCTTCCCACACGGGTAGCTGTCACTCAGCAGTGATAGTCGTTTCCGCGCCGCACTGCGCAGCATGCCGGGACACGGCAGTCTCCACGGCACCGTCGGCCAGTTCCGACCAAACGGTCTAAATACTCAGACTGAACACCGATGGGCTGCAACGAGCCGAGACTGCGCGCTTGATCACGGTTCGGCGCAGCGCCGAAAGGACTGCCTTGCTCTCCGACCCTCTGTTCATTGCTGCTTCCATGACCGCCCTTACGCTGGTCACTTGCTGCGTGGCCATCTGCGTCACGGCATGCTTGATCGTTAGAGCGGCCATTCGGGGTAGCCGCTCCGCCGACCGCCCCGAAATTATTCGAGAACTCGCCAGGATCTACCGTCACCTCCTGACGTCGTGGTGGCGGCGGAAATAGCTGGCCTGCCAGTCTCTTCGCCTGTCGGAGCGCGATCCGTATGCACGCGCTCCGGCACGCAGGGGGAGCGTCTGCGGAGATAGAGTGGACACCCGAGACCCTGTACGCAACCTGGGGGCAATCCTTGCTGTTCCGTGGATCGGCACACGAAGTCGCCGCGCTGGCGCATGAAGGCTCGCTGCCATCTCAGTTGCGAGAGCGATTCGTCCGGGAACACGGCTGCGCTCCCAGTGCATCCGAGGTGCGCTTTTGGGGGGAGAGTATATCGGCGCTATCTGCCGTACTACTGGATGCCGGCCTTGAGCAAATCGATGTGATGATGGAGTACCACCTGCCACTTACTTCTAAGTGGGTCGACGTAATACTTGCTGGTGTGCACCCGGATAGTGGGAACCCCTCGTACGTCGTCATCGAGTTGAAGCAGTGGAAAAGTGCAGAGGCGGTGGAGGGGAAACCGCTGCTGTGCCGGACCGGACCCAGCGGTCGACCTATGCTCAACCCGATCGAGCAAGTGCGCCGCTACTGCGATTACTTGGTGTCCCATAACGGGGCTCTCGTTGGGCACCCGGAACGGATCACGGGGGTAGCCTATCTGTACAATGCGGCCGAATCTGACGTTGCTGGATTGTACGACGCGGGGCAGAGCGCGCACGGGCGGCTGTTCAGTGCTGAGCGTCGCAGAGACGTTATGGTTTTCTTGAAGGAGCACCTAGCCCCGGAGGTCGGCGCAGCGGCATCCGACGAGCTACTCGCCGGGGAAATTATCCCTTCGAAGCCTCTTATGGCGGTGGCCGCTGATGAGGTCCGTGAGCAGCAACAGTTTGTACTCCTTGATGAGCAGCGCGTCGCATATGAGGAAGTGCTACACGCTGTCCGAAGGGCGCAGCAATCGCCCCACAAGGAGGTAGTGGTTGTCGCTGGCGGCCCGGGGTCTGGCAAGAGTGCTATCGCGCTGGCCCTGCTCGGTGAGTTTCACCGGCGCGGCCTCTCTGTGCTGCACGCCACAGGGTCGGCTGCTTTCACTACAGCCATGCGAAAGATGGTCGGTTCACGCAGCCGCGAAGTGCAGAAGCTCTTTAAGTACTTCAACAGCTTCATCACAGCTGACCGGAACAGCCTCGATGTATTGATCTGCGATGAAGCACACCGCATCCGTGAAAGCTCCAATAATCGGTATACCCCGACTTCTCATCGAACCGGAAGGCCGCAGGTCGAGGAGCTGATCGACGCTGCACGGGTTCCCGTCTTCTTGCTCGACGAGCTCCAAGTCATACGTCCTGGTGAGCTGGGAACGGTCGATCTGATCCGAACTGCGGCCAAGAAAAAAGGTGTCGAGTGTCGGGTTATCTGCCTCAACGGCAACTTTCGAAGCCGTGGCAGTGAGGCGTATCTGCGTTGGGTGGAGCAACTGCTCGAACCATCCAGGGATGGACCGGCGGGTTGGAACCCTGACGGTCTAATGGAGCTCAAAATAGCCAACACCCCCCAGGAACTGGAAGCATTTCTCGACCAGCGACGGTCCTATGGCTACAGCGCGCGCATGACAGCAGGTTTGTGCTGGCCATGGTCGTACGCCAATCCGAGAGAGCCCCTGCCCGGGGACATCGTTATCGGCGACTGGTCCCGCCCTTGGAGCGCCAAGGGTGAACGAGCCGTCATGGGAGCCCCGCCCGCCGCGCTTTGGGCCACCGACCCGTCCGGCTTCGGTCAGGTCGGCTGCATCTATAACGCACAGGGCTTCGAGTACGACTGGAGCGGTGTGATCATTGGGCCGGACCTGTTGTGGCGAAATGGTGCATGGCTCGTTGATCACGCGGCATCGGCCGACCCTGCGTTGAAACGCGTGCCGCAGTCTGATGTACGGCAACTGATCCTCAACACGTACAAGGTGCTTCTCACCCGCGGCATCGTCGGCACTGTCATCTATTCCACGGACGCCGAAACCCGCGACAAACTGCGCGAACTTGTAGATGCGCCTGTCACTGAAACTGCATAGATGGCCGAACGGGGGCATGGCGTTTCCCTGCTGAGCGACCGCCCGCCATGGGGCGGTCGCCGCAGGAGAGCCATCCACATAAGGAGGTTTCTGCTGTGGCTGCGGTGGAGCGTGACAGGCTGCTTCGCTGAATCAGGCCTGGTCGAGCCAGAGCAGCCCGAAGGGTGTCTGCCGCAGCGTGCTCATCGCCGCCTTGCCGATGTCGGCTCGAACGTCCGCCCAGTGCACCCGGCCGTACGGATCTCGGTAGGGCTCCACGTCCCAGGTGCCTCCGGGGCTGGCAGAATCGATCACGTCAGCTACGGAATTGCTGAATCCGACCACTTTCGCTTCGCACTCCTCGATCAGCAGCCGCAGCTCCGACGGCTCGGCAACCTGAGCGTCCGCACGGGCCGCCCAGGCCACGGCACACCTCCGGCACGAGGCGCTGGGTTTGAAGGTCACCTCGCAGATCACCATCGGCATCCGGTACTGCCCGGCTGTTCCTGCGGTTGCTGTTTGGTGCCGCCTGCGTGCGGTGGCCGTGGCGGCAGCTTCGGTGCTGGTCGTACGGGAGGACAGCAGGTATGACGAAGTGCCGCTGTCGCGGGTGGGGTCGTGGAAGACGACGCACCACAAGCCGTGGAACGGCTGTGCATGTTGGAACGGGGGCTTCACCGGTCCTCTCCCCATGCTTCGGAGACCATGCGTGACAGCCACAGGCCGAAGCCGGCGGGGTCGTGCCGTATCCAGTGCTCGGAGTAGAGGGCGGCGAACGCCGCGTGCTTCTCCCGCTCGTTGTCGGTGAGCGGGACATCCACGCGGGCGTGGTGACGCCCGCGTGGCCAGGTCGGGCGGGTGGAGCCGGGGGCGGCGTGATCGGCGTGCCAGTGGGTGTTGGCGACGATCTGCGGCGGGGCTTGGAGGTGCAGGGGGATGTCCATCAGGGTGAAGTTGGCGATGCTGGAGTGATAGGCGCCGACGGCTCCGCCGACAGCGTCCTCCGGCATGTCGATCCATACGCGGTGGCCGTACTCCTCGCGGGGGCCGACCTCGATCACGAACCGGTTGTAGACGATGGCGGGGCCGTCATGGGCGTCGTACGCCGCGCAGACGCGGTCGCCGGGCTTGTACGGAGCAGGGGTGGGCATGTGCTGTCTTTCGTTTTCGGTCATTTCTGGGCTGCGGTGGCGTACGCCTGGGCGGCTGCGGCGCGCGAAGCCGTGGCGGGGCAGGGTCCGAGGAGGTGCTTGAGGGCGGCCAGGAGGCGGCGGGTGTCGGACTCGCGTCGTGCCTGGTCGGCGATTTTGATCAGACGAGCCACGTCTTCTTCTCTGGTGGCGTGAGGGGTTCGGCAGGGGCAGGTGCTCGTCGCGTTCGAGTTCAGGGCGTTGAGGGCTCGGGCGTGGTCGGACACGGGTGCGCACTTCTGGTGGCGCTTGAGGGGCTTGGCGCGCCGCAGGTGGCTGTAGAAGCGTTGGCCCTGCCAGCCGCAGACCATGCAGCGAACGGGCCACTGGACGTCGGAGCCGGGGTAGCCGGAGCGGGGGGCCCAGCCGAGTTCGTCAATGCGGGCGAAGGCGACTACGGCCGAGATCAAGTTGCGGGGGTGGGAGGGAGGCCCACCAGGTAGAAGTTGAGGGCGCGGTCTTTCTGCTGGGTGGTGCTGGGGTGTATGGCGAGCTGCACGGCCGGGAGTCTCCTTGGGGTGGTCCGCCCGTTAAGTAATTTCTACTATGCTTAAGGGGTGGGTCAACTACGCTGTGTCATTAGAGGGAGCCTCCATAGTGGCCTGCCGCTGCTGCATCTCCTCCGCAGACATGCGGCCGGCGAGGCCGTCGTACGGCGCCGTCCATGTCCAGCCGGGCCGGACATCCCCGGTGCGCACCACGCCACCGCTGACGTGCAGATGGAGGTGTGGGATCGTCACCGACGCGTTGTTGACTCGCAATACCTCGTACCAAGTCCCGCGGTACTTCGCGAAATCACCGCGCTGGAAGTCGACCCTTGACCACAGTCTGCGGCCCCTGTGGGTGCTCTTGGAACCCACGCCGCACCTCGAACCCGGAGTGATGCGGTGTCGGGTGTACCTGCCACTGAAGATTTCGTGGGCGGTCGGGTGGTCGGTGGTCAGCCGATACCAGGTGTTGTCGGCGATGGCGTCGACGGCCGTTATCTCGAAGGTGACCGGCAGGCCCTCGGCGTCGAGGATGTGGCGGCCGTCGGTGTGACGCAGCCAGACAGGATCGCCGGGGTTCACGGCTGCCTCCCGTCGCCGCCCAAGGACAGCAGTACGGCCAGGGACAGGAAAACCAGGAGGGAGAGCGCGTTGTTGTCTTCACTGGTCAGCCAGGTACAGGCAAGGTAGGCATGGTGTATGCCGTGGCAGAACTGATCCAATGAGCCGTCCTGATTGGCGGCCAGCCATTTGCGTGTGGCGCCGATCAGTTCGTGGGCGAAGCGATCCTCGTGGAACGTACCTCGCACGGCCTGAGTGTCGCGGGCCGCCCACGCGGCGACCAGTAGCAACCGGCATCGACGGCTGGGAGAGAGCTGCCCCCACAAGTGCAGCAGTGCGCGGTGATTGGCGAGCGCAAGGTGTGGTCCGGGATGGGAGAAGTCGGCCAGGAACCGGGAGGTGGTTATCAGGGTTCGGTGCAGGGAAGCGTTGTCGGTCACGTGTAGCTCCTCGTCATTGCGGTGGATTCGCGCTCGACGGGCGGGTCGGCGGTCGGTGCGGGGGATAGGTGAAGGGCTCGCGCTGCACTGGTCAGCGCGTACGCCTCCGCGAAGCGTTCGAGGTGAATGAGCGCGCAGACTTCGAACACCAGGCTCCAGTGGCATTCGGGCACCGTGTCGGCGAATTCTTCGTAGTTCAGGTGGCGCTTGGCTCCGGCACGCCGCGCGAAGGCTCGCTGCACAATGTGCTCCATGGCGTTGGTGGCGCGGCGGATCTGCTGCGAGTTCAGGTCGAGACTGCTGATCACGTCGGCGACCGCCAGCAGCGGCAGGCGTCTAGGCAGCATCAGGGGTGTGAAGTCTTTCTAGGGGGAGGGGTACCGCTGACTGCGGGTGCGGCCGGCGGTGGGGTGTCAGCAAGAGGCCCAACCGAAGGACGGCTACGTGCCTTTACCGTCGGTGCGGATCGGCAGAGCTCCGGCGACGCGGCCCGCCCCGGTCGAGCGGGCCGTAACGCGTCAGTGAGGGTCAGCGGATGTGCACGCGGGGACCGGCTGGTGCGCATGGCGCGCGGCCGCCGGGGGGAGGTGAACGGGCATCGGAGCGCCGGGGAAGGCTCGGTGTCGGCGGCGAGGACGACGGCGATGGACTCCTCAAGTACGGCGCGGCGGTGGCAGGAAGTGAACTGCTGCGCCCACCGCTCCATGGCTGATCCGTCGGTACGGTCCTGACCGCTCGCATCCGCGTGCAACTGCCAGGTGTCTACCAGGTAGTTTGCCGCGAGCAGGAGCGCGGCTTCCGCCTGGTGCTCGGTGAGGCCGTAGTCGGTGGCGGTCTTCAAGACGGTCAGCGGGTCGGGCGTGGATGCGTTCACGAGAGTCCTTTCACTCAGCAGGGGATCCCCTCTCCGTATTAACTAAATTCTACTATGGGCAGTGGGGGTGTCAATTACGAACGAGCAGTTCAGGAGCCTGGTGGCGCGATCCGCCCGGGTGCGCGCGCCATCCGCCGCGCGCTTCGATCAGGCTGCCGCGGCGGACCTCTTGCCTCGCGAACGCTTGCGAATGCTCGCCGGGCCGGCGGAGCGCACCTGGGCGCGCAGCGCCACCTCCCGGCACTCCCCACACAAGGGTTCCCCCACTCGCCCGTGACCGGCCACTCCTCCACTGGTGCCGCAACTCCCCGCCCGTGAAGGCAGCTTGCTCAGCGCCGGAGCGCCCTCGGCCTTCGCGACCACCCTCCCGTTGATCCACACCCGAGCCGCGCACACGCCGTCGAACCGGCCGGCTTCCGGGCGTACCCGCTCGTAGCACCGGGAGATGAACGGGCAGGAGTCCGCGCAGTCCTGCATCAGCGGAGTGCTTGCGGCGATGAGGTCACTGGGTGAGTCGACCTGCGAAGCGACGGGCACGTAGCCGTCCTTGGCGGCGCACGGCACGGCGTCGATCCAGGTAGACGGCTTGGTAGGGGTGATCACGGAATGTTCCTCGCGACGTCAGAAGGGGGGCGGGTGAGCCACGGCGGCGGGCGCGATGGCGTTCAACGCCGCCGTCGAACGCAGAGACAGAGCGGCCGAACGACGCGACCACGAGCGGTAGAAAAGGTCGTTCCACACTTCGGCCGTCCGGTATGGAAGGGGGCATGTCGTATACGTGGCCGCGTGGGCCTGCTCGACCTCGACTGCTTGGCGCAGGGCTCCGTAGCGCACGGGCGTCAGCCGCTCGGTGACCTGAATGTGCACTTCCGTCCACGACAGGCGGCCAGTGCGAGTGCCCGAAGGCGCCTGCACCTCGTACGTGAACCCACCCGAGCTGGGGCCCCAGCAGGTTGAGGCCCCAGCGTCAGGCTCGCCCTCCACGCGCTGCATTCGGCGGGGAGCTGTGGGCCGCCCGAAGTGGTGCGCCGCCCACGCGACGCGCGCGCTGGCGTCGGCGAGATCGACGAACTCCAACAGCTCGGCCGGGGTGAAGAACCCGTGCACGGCCATCCGTCGGTCTTCGTCCGTCAGCTCCGCTGTGGAGTCCCCTGCCTTCAGTCCGGCCCACTCTCGTGAGGCGTCCGGTGCGGGAACGGAGGCGTTCGTCATACCGTCCCTAAGCTAATGCAGCGGCCTATTAAGCCACGATTGAATGTGCGGGTCGTTGCCTATGTCCCTGCGGTGTGCGCTGGGCCTACCGCGGGGGCTAGTTATTGCCCGGGTGGCCTGCGAGTGATCACTCGGCTCTCTGGGGTGATTAAGCAGGTGGCTAGCAGTCCAATCTGAATCATAAACGACGGCCTATTTCTTGGTCGATGTCACCCCCACACCAGAGCCCGAGTCCATCACCTGCTGTCGCGCCCCGCGCATCTCTTCGATCCGACGCCGAGCCACCTCCGACAAGCCGTCCCCACCCGGCCGGCGCCGAACCTCCGCCAACGTGCTCTCGTTCACCGCTCGCTCAGCCCGTTTGACCCGCTCCCTCTCTGCCCGTTTCTCCGCCTCACGCTGCGCACGCGGACTTGTCCCGCAGCCTCGACACGAACGCCCTGGAACATCCGGATGAGCAGCACACGCCCGACCCGGCGCCCCCTTCCCCGCAGGCACTGGCTCTTCGTCGCCAGCGGGCAATGGCTCCCCTGCGGCGACAGCCGCGGGGGTAGGGGGGATCTCTTTCTGAAGGTGTTGGTTGTGGTTACTACCTAGAATCCCCGGTCCACCCGACTCCGGTGAACCGACCCCCGGTGAACCGACCCCCGGAAACCCGTCTTCGGTCCCCGAAGAACTCTCCGCAGCGTCAGAGCCCAGCTTCTTGGACAGCTTTCTGGACAACCGGCGAGCCTCCAGCCGTTCATACTCCTCGGCTACCCAGTCCTGCGCCGTGTCGTACACCTCGGTGAACCGCGAGAGCCGCCCACCCGGACCCCGGTCGGTCACCACGCGGTAGTAGCCGAGCCTCTTCAGCTCCCGCACCGCCTCCGCCACAGCCTCCCGGCCCTCTTTCCCCGCGGCCGCGATCGCCGTGATCCGTACTTCCCAGTTGTCCGGCTTCGAGATGAGCCACGTCAGGATGCCCCGCGCCCGAAAACTCAGCCGCTCATCGTTCACGGCCGAGTTGGGCATCACCGTGAACCCGGAAGTCAGGTGGCGGCGCAGAATGGTCACGGAACATGCCTCCAAGGCAGCACAGGGCTCGAAAAGACCAAAAAGGGAGGCGGACCCCGCGCCGTGCGCGCGGGGCCGCTCAAGGGAGCGTCAGGGGCGCTTGCAGGAACGCGTGACGTTGATGGTGCGGGGCGTCTTCTGCCCCGCCGCGTTACGCATCGGCACCGCCACGCCGGCACGACGGGCTATAGCCACCATGCCGTTCACATCCGGAACCATGGGAACCGTCAGTCCGGCGTTCTCGAACGTGTCGACCAACGCCTGAACGTCGGGTTCCTCCTTCGGGTTACCGCCGCCCCAGCTCAGCGTGTTGTCCCCATAACAGCCCTCGGGTGAGTCGTCGAGCATCGCCCGAAGCGCTTGCTTGCGCTTCCTCGACGCGCTCTCCCGCTCACGGTGGCGCGCGTACTCCGCCAGAGCAGCGGTGCGGTCTTCGTCGTCGTGCACCAGGATCGTTTGCGCTGGGCTGCCCGGAGCCGCCCCGGGCCAGCACGCCGACGCCCACGGGCAGTAGTCGCATAGCGTCTTCGTCGGCAAACCCGGTCCATCGTGATCACGAGACAGCTCCTCGGGGGTGTCCGCTTCCAACACCCGGTCCACCCACCACCGGGCCTCGTCCGCCAGCCACGGGTCAAAGTCGAACTCGTCGATGTGCTCTTCGCCGGTATCCCGGCACACGAAGCGAAAACGGATCCGCTGCACGTCCACAGGCCCCACCCGGTGCAGGTATCGCTGCCCCGGCACATCAGCGAACTCGACCGTGCGCAGCAGGTCGGCGTACAGCAGGACCTGCCGCACCTCGGCAGCCGTCGGCCCGTACCGCACGACCCGGTCCCACACGCGGCTGGACTTTGTCTTCACGTCCTCCACTGTCAGCACCTCGGCCGGCTGGCGTGGCCGGTGCCGCTTCGGCAGGCGAGCGGCCGTCGCGGCATCCAGCTGTACGACGTCGATGTGCCCGCGGATCCGGTCGTCGGCGACGGCGCGTTCCACCAGCCAGCCGTATTCGGTGCGGGCGGACTCCAGTAGTCCGGTGTGGATATAGGTGCCGAGGATCGCGGCCTTCTTGTCCGGCGTGTCCGTGGGCGGCACCTGGTGCACGACGTATCCGGCCCGGCGCTGGCACACGGTGTCGGACGCGCCGAGTTGTCGTTGCTGTGACCGGGGGCGCCGGGCGTCGACGGCGGTAGCGGCATCCCAGATCGACACCGGGGCGGGCTCGGTCAGTGTTGCAGTCACGCGTTTCTCCAAGAGGGCACGCCGGGCCCGCCCGTAGTGACGGGCCCGGCGTGAATGAGGCAGGGGTGATCAGGCGGCGGGGGCGTACGGGTCCTCATCGAACGGATCCGGCTCCGGTTCGCCCTGCTCGTCCTGCTCCGCGAGGGCAGCGGCGCGCAGTTTGGCCGCATCGCTCGTCGGGTCCTGGATCTTCGGCGGGTTCTTCAACGCTGCTACCTGCTGGGTGATCGCGTGACGCACCACGTTGATCTCATCCCGGCTCAGGGACTTGTCCGCCCCGACCTTCTTCCACAGCTCCTGGAGTCCCGGAATGCCGTTCTTCTCAGCCGTCTCCTGAACCTTCGCGATCCACGGCAGAGCCAGGTCACCGGTCAACTGCGGGGCCTGGCGCGGCGCCGAGTGGGGCCCGCAGCCCATGAGGTCGAAGACCAGCGACTCGACCGAGAACTGCGGTACCGCCTTGGGTTTGCCCTCGCGGGGGACCTGGAATTTCAGGGAGCGGGCGCCGACCACGTAGGCGTGATCATCCCCGCGCAGCAGCCGCACCCACACGGTGGCGTCGAACGCCAGCGACTTCTGCCCCTCGACGCGCCACGTCTTCGTGTTCGGGATGGGTTCCCCAGCGCCGTCGATGGCCTGTACGTCCTTACCGCGCGCCAGGAGGAGCACGATGCCGGGCATGGTGCGAACCAGGTACATCACCCGGTTCCACCGTTCGGTGGCGTCGTTCCACGGGTTCATGCCCGGCTTGATCTCCGCGTCCGGGTCGAAGCGCAGCTTCTTCTGCCCGGTCTTGCTGCGCCGGCCGCGGTCCTGCGTCCAGTTCACAAGCATCCGCCACAGCAGGGACACCGAGTCGATCACCAGCACGACGGGGGGCTCGCCTGCGGAGGCGGCGCGCTTGGCTTCGGCGTGCACGGCCTCGATCTGGCCGAGGATGTCGCGGTAGGTGCCGTTGTGCTCGATCAGCAGGTAGTCGGCCCCTGGTATGGCGGCGTACTCGTCGGCGGTGTCCTCGCCGAGTTCCAGCCAGTACGCCTGGCCGGTGCGGTCGCAGCCGGTGAAGGAGGCGGCCAGGTAGCTCTTGCCTGCCTTCTCTTCACCTTCGAGCAGGATCTTCGGCCAGGGGATGGCGCCTGTCGGTTTGCGGGTGCGCAGTTTCGGGACGGTGGGGGTGGTCATGCGGTAGCTCCAGTCCAAGAGGTCATAAAATACAGCGGCCTATTTTTAGGCCGAGCGAAGGCCTCGAAGCTCGAACAGGGGTGACCACTCGGGGTGCAGGTCGATGAGCTTGCACACGTACCTGGACCGGTAGTCGTTGTTCAGCTTCCACGGCTCACCGCGAGTCGCCCTGCCGTACTGCCAGCGCAGGACCTCGAACAGCATCCCGATGCCCACGCGCTTGATTCCTTGATTGACGCAGTCGGAGGTCAGCGCCTCCAGCTGGTCCAGGATCCACGGGTTGAGCTGGTGAAACGACTCAAAACGGTCCTGGATGCTCGCGCTTCCGGGCGTCTCGGGGTGCCGCAAAGGCGCAACGGGTAGTTCCAGCTGTTCGGGAACCATGATCCTCCCCCTCCGTTCAAATGTTGCAGCCTATTTTGCGGCATGGGGCGGCCCTGATCTACACACCCCTCCTTCGGTAGGTAAATTCTACTATGTTTGGAGTGGGGGTCAACTACGGAAATGGCGGCGATAACCACCTGGTCATTACCGCTAACTGCCCTGCCTTACTGCTCCTGCTGCGCCTTCTTCGCGGCCGCACCGCGCTTCGCGATGAACGAACCCGGCCCGTCGTACCGGCCCGCCCGCAACGCCTCCGCGACCTCCTGTTGGAGCTGCCATGTGGACTTCCGGGACTTCTGCATCGTCACCTCGGCGGCATCGAGCACCGTGTCCAGGAGCCACACGCGGGAGCCCGACAGTACATAGTCCGCCGGCGGCAGCATCCCCGTGTTCCGAGTCGCCGCCTGGGCGGCGGCCACCTCGCCGACCCCGAACAGCTCTCCATACTCTTGCGTGCCGACCAGGGGAGGCAGCTCGCCCTTCCTCTTGGGGCGTGAGGTCGCCTGCTGTTCCTCCAGCACCTTCTTCAGCAGACCCTCATCCAACTGGCGTCCCTTGCCGCCGGGCGGCAGCGCAACGTCAATGACGAGCCCGCCCGGCCAGAACGGCTTGCCGGAGACGATCGCCGCATCCTCGTACGACAAGATCCCGGCCGGCACCCATCGGTCACTGACCGCTGTCGGTGCGATGTTGTACACCCGCGCGATTTCCTTACGGCCAAACAGCAGCGGCTTCGCCACAACGGTCTCCTCTCCCGTCCCGCACCAGGGGTAGCAGAATACGCTTAAGCGTCGTGTGGTCGAACGCCGGGGCCGGACTGTCGGTAGCCACTGTTAGGGTGAAGGCACCCTTTCCAAGAGGTGTAGCGAAGGCCCCGCGTCCCACGGACGCGGGGCCTTCGCCGTTCACGCCTGGCGCTGGAGACATCAGCCTGTCCGCTGCGCCTCAGAGTTGGCCTGGGTAGGTCGGTGCAAGGGCGTGTGGATCAAGTTTCGGGACGCGGCGTGGCCGGGCGAAGTAGCGTCGTCGCCATGATTCTGCGACGGGACCGAATACCGGGCCAGGGCGCCGTCTACTTACCACGTCAGCGCCCGGCTGGGCAGGCTGCTGTCTCGGTTGGCGACCTTGAGCGGCCGTGCTCGTCGGCCCCTGCGCCGTGGCGCGGTGGCGCAGGGCGGGGCTGGGTGCTGGCGCTGTTGTGTTTTCTCGTGTGCTGCGGTTTGGGGTGGCAGTCCTGGACGGCGCTGCGGGTGACGGGCTTCGATCTCGGGATCTTCGATCAGGCGATACGGTCGTATGCCCATTTTGAGCTGCCTAGGTCGCCGATCAAGAACGTGCATCACGAGTTCCCGCCGGACTTCTCCCTCCTGGGTGATCACTTCTCTCCTGTGCTCGCGCTGCTGGCGCCGCTGTACTGGGTGTGGGACGACCCGCGGATGCTCATCCTCGCCCAGGCAATCCTGTTCGCCGCCGGGGTGCCCGTGGTGCGCAGGATCGCCCGGTACTGCTTCGCAGACGCCGCTCCGTCCGTCACGCGGCGAGCGGCCGATGGGGCGGGGCTGGTGTATGCGCTGGGCTGGCCGCTGCTGAACGCCTCGTACGCCGGCTTCCACGAGGTGGCCTTCGCCGTGCCGATCACCCTGCTGATGATCGAGCGGGGCCTGGCCCGCCGCTACGGCGCCGCGGCGCTGTGGGCGGCTCTGCTGTGCACGGTCAAAGAAGACATGGGACTGGTGGCCGGGATCTTCGGGCTCGTCCTGGCGGTACGCGCACACCGCTCGGGCCACCGCACCGGACGGGCCCTAGGCGTAGCGGTGATGGTGGCCGGCCCACTGGTCTCCGCTGCCGTGATCACCTGGTTCCTGCCGGCGATGGGCAGCCCAGCCGGCTACTACTGGTCCTACGGCCGCCTGGGAGCAGACCCGGGCAGCGCCTTGCTGCACATCCTCACCGAACCATGGGTGCTACTTCAGGTCGCCTGTATCCCGGCCATCAAGGTGGCCATGCTCGCATGGGTGTTGGGCACTCTGGCGCTGCTGCCGCTGGGCTCGCCCACCATGCTTCTCGCGCTGCCGTTGCTGGCGGAACGGGTGCTGTCCGACAACCCCAACCACTGGCCCGTGATCAACCATTACGATGCTTTCCTGTGGCCGATTCTGCTCACCGCCGCCCTGGAAGCCGTGGCGCGGCTGCATCGACGCCGAGTGAGGCAACCGGCTGCCCGGTGCCCCCGGCTTCCGGGGCGATGGGCGATCGCCGGCCTCATGCTGAGCTCGGCGGCCGCGGTCTTCCTCGGCTTGGGCATCCTGGTGTACCCGGGCTCCTGGCAGCCCCCGGCAGACAAACGCGCCCTGGCCCAGGCGGCCGGTCGCATCCCCGTCGGAGCCACCGTCGAGGCGGACAACACCATCGCCCCGCGTCTGACGGCCCGCACCGACGTCGTCATCGTCGATGCGACCCCGCGCGGAGCCGACTGGGTCCTGATGCGGGAGAAGAAACGTGCCTTTCCCTTCGCCACAGTGACCGAACAGCGCGACCGGATCAGTCTGCTGCTGGCCCATGGGTACCAGGATGTGTGGCGCCGGGACGGGGTGGTGCTGCTGCGCCGCGTGAGCCCCGTACCTATTCCGGGCATGAGCCGTCCCGGCCCCGGCAGCACTCCGGTCCGTGAACAGGTGCCCGCGGACGTGGGGCGCAATCTGTTCCAGCGGTAGAGGGGCGCCCGGCCGGCGGGCGGAAACACCGGCGGGGCCGGAGAGGGAAAACCCTGCTCCGGCCCCGCGTTGGTGCTGGGACGCTGATGCGCCCAGGTATTGGCTTGGTTACCGGCTGACCTTGCCGGTCATCCAGGTGCCCCCGCTGTTCTTGTCGATCAGCTTGCCACGGCAGGCGCCCTGGCTGCCCACGGAGAAGACGTAGGTCCTCACCTGCCCCGCAGAGATGTAGAACGACCCCTCGTCACCAAACCAACGCCCGTTGTCACAAACCAGGTTGAAGTCCGCATGCGCCTTGCCACCACGCGTCTTGTGGTAGCTGATGTCGTAACCCTTCGGGTCGGCGGACAGACACAGGCTGCCACTGCCGGTGTTGACGCAGGAGGTGCCGGCGGTGATGGCAGGTGCGGCCTGAGCCGACGGCCCGAAGGCCGCCATGGCCCCCACCATGGCAACGGTCGACAGCCCAACGCTAGCCATACGGCGAACAATGGTCATTTGTTCCCCCTTCTCATCATGTCGCCCCTCTTGAGGCGACGAGGAGGAAGCTACCAACACGAAGTCGATCGTCCGTGCGATTAACGGCCCGATGTTCAGTGTTCTAGACGTCTCTCAAAGCAGGGTTTGAATGCGTCAGTCCCAGGGAGTCCGAGCATCCTGTGCGTCCCACGAGCATCATGCTTCACTTGAATAACAACTTCCGCTTCAAGCGCCTGTTTACCGTGCGTCAACTGAGCCGCTTTGGGCTGCTCGTAGCCCAGACAGCACAGGGGCGCCAGTGGTATGAGAAGTCTGGAACTCGCCCGTAGCGGCCCGCCGACTATGGGAAGCCGCACACCGGCCTACTCGCCGTTGAACAACTGGAACCGCACTTTCCAAGAGGCGCAGTGAAGACCCCGCGTCCTACGCATGTGGGACCTTCACCATTCACACCTGGCACTGGACGCATCAGCGTGTTCGCTGCGCCCAGGGCGTCCGCGGAGAGACGGGCGCTCAGCGATGGGCACTTGGAAGGAGATGCCTGGGCTCCGCATGCGCCGAACGGGCTTATCGAACCGCCCCACCGTGGGCAGGAGGCCCCTGACGAGAGGTTTCTCGTGGATACGGCGGTCGACCAGCACTTGCCACGCAAGACCGTCATCGTCACTGACCTCGTAGCGGCCCGGACGGCTGGGGGCCAGCTCGGCAACGGCGCTCGCGCGCTGCGCCGCGGCCACGTAGGCATCGGCGAGCGGCGGGAGAATGCCGCCGCTGTTCAGGTGCCGGGCGTAGCCCCACACCACGTCTTCGCTCATCCTGACCGGAAGCGATGAACTGAACGACAGTAGGTAGCGCCAGGGAACGATGCTGCCGGCCGGGGGCAGGGCTCCGCGTACCGGCGGGAGCCACAACCGTGCTCCTTGCGGCGGCGGGTTCGCCTGGAGGTGGCAGGACGCCGCCGGGTGGCTGGTGCGGTACTCGTAGGCGTGCAGCCCGGTGGCCCCCACCACCATCTGGTGGCACAGGCCGCGGTTGTTGCTGCGGTCGCGTACGCAGTACAGCCCGCGCTCGACGGAGTGCGTCCAGGTGCCGGAGACGATCAGGTGCATGGTGAGTGCCCGCAGCAGGCGGGCGCCGAACCAGGTGTCGATGCGGTGGATGCCTGCGAAGACGCCCTTGATGGCGGGGGAGACGTACATGGTGTGCGGGGCCCGCAGCGCGGTCGCGGGAGCCTCGCACGGTTCCCAGGTCGTGCCCTTCAGCAGCCGCGATTGGGGGTTGAGGCGGTAGGTCACGCCGCGCTGCCTGCCACTTCATGACGGCCGGGCCGGCACGGGCGGATGACCTGGCCGTCGGGCAGCAGGACTCCGGTGTCCTCGAAATGCAGGACGCCGTTGCACAACAGGCTCCAGCCCTGTTCCGGGTGGGATGCGATCAGGTGGACGGCGTCCCGGTCGGGGGCGTCGGCCGTCGGGCAGGGCGGCTGGTGCTGGCACATGCGCAGTCCTTTCACGACGCGTTGACGGCCGCTACATCAGGCCGTGCCGGCTGGGGTCCATGCAGCGGCCCTCGCTGGTGCCGCAGCCGATGCAGCCCTCCCCCTCCGGCGGGTCCTGGTCGTCCGGCTCGCTGGTGTTGTGCTCGCTCATGGGATTCCTCGCGGCGTGGATGGAGGTATGGGGTGGATGCCGCTCGGTGCGCAGGGTCTGATCGCTCCGGCGCACCGAGCGGACGTTTTCAGGCCGCCCGGCCGGTGCGGGCAGGATCGGCCGGGCCAGAGCCGGCCGCGGTCTCGTCGAGGAGGCGGTGCTGCTCGCAGATGCGCATCGCGTCGATGCGGTCCTCGGCTCCCAGCTTGCTGAACAGCTGCGCCATTCGGACTTTGACCTGGTCGGAGGACTGGCCGGTCTGCTCGGCGATCTCGGTCAGCGTCAGGCCGTCGGCCACGGTCCGCAGCAGACGCTTCTCACCGCCGTCCAGCGTGGGAGCTTGGCCCCGAGGCATGCCGGGGTCCAGGTGCCGGTCGCGGAAGGCGATGCGGGCCAGGGCCGCGCGGTGACCGTTGACGCCGAGTTTGCGGCGCAGGGAGACCAGGTAGGTGCGCACGCTCGTCGGGGCCAGGAACAGTGCCTCGGCGATCTCCCTGTTCTTCTTGCCCTGTGCAACCAGGATGAGCAGTTGCTTCTCCCGCGGGGTCACGTGCGCCGGGTTGGGGGTTGTCATCGGCTTCTCCTTCGAGCGTGTCCGGCACTGGTGCGTGAGGGGGCGGGCCCCGGGGGCTTGGCGGTGGTGGGGGAGGGCTGTGGTGCCCAGGCCGATTCGACGGTGCAGCCGGTCAGGGTGGCCACGAGCTGGGAAGCCAGCACCCAGCGCACATCCGGGGACTCGTAGAGCCGGGTCACCTTCGCGACCGGGACGGGCAGCGGCCGTCCGGGGCGGTAGAGCCGCCCGAGGATGCCGTCGAGGAGCGGTTCGCGCACGCGCACGGTGACCCAGTTGTCCCGCAGATGCGGGCACCGCTCGGTGACCTTCTCCACACAGCCGCCGCGGCAGACGGGCGGGTGGACGGTCAGCTCGCCTTCCGGCCAGTCCGGCCGGTCCGCGCGGCCGTCTTCCAGCAGCCACAAGAGGCCCTGCTCATTGCGGTCGGCTGGCTGGCGGCACACCTGACAGCGCAGACGCAGCATCGCGTACCGCTGCCGCACCGAGTGCACCTTGGCAAACAGCGGGCTCCCGGCGCCCTGGTTGGCCTGGCGCCGGACCCAGAGCACACCGCGCCGGTCCCGGTCGTGCAGCTGCTCGTCCGCGAAGGCGATCCCGCCCCCGCCCCGGGCGGGGACGACGGGAGCAGGGAGTTCGTGCTCGGCGCTCCAGCGGCTGACGTACGGGACGAGGCCCGGCGGCCAGGGGACGCCGGTGGCTGGTGCGGTTACGGGGATGGTCATGGCGGGCTCGTTCTCTTGTGTCCATGGAGGAGTACGGGGCTGGGGGCGCGCTGGCTCACAGGCCGACGCGGCGCAGCCACGCCTCGGGCTGGTGGATCTCTTCGTCGGTCGGCACCAGGCTCAGGTCGTGCCAGACCTTGTTGAACCGCGCGACGTCACCGACACCGGCCACGGCCGCGGCAACGAACCGGGCCCCGTCGACGCGCGGGTCCAGGGGCGGTCCAGGCGGTTCCGTCGCGGCTTGGGTGTGCTGCTGTGCGCGGCGGTCCTGCTCGCGACAGAGCTGCTGATGCAGCCGGTAGCGCCACGAGCGGTGCAACCGGGCCGCGGACGGGAGGACGCCGAACACCTAGCTCGTGTAATGGCGTTCGGCCCATTCGGCGTGCCCCTCGAACAGGACGGGCACCGCCCGGTCGTCGTAGGCGTAGCGGCGTACCGACAGGCGGGGCGGTACGACCGCGCCCTGGCTGGCGAAGACCTGCCCGTGGTGAACGCACTCGTGCACCAGAAGCCGGAGCAGGGCGGTGCGGTCGCGCCGGACCCCGGTGTGGTGCAGGGCCCGCGGCGCGATCAGCGTCTGCGGCCGACCGTCCGGACCGGTCAGCGTCATGCCCTCCTGCAGCGGCCACGTCAACGCCAACTTCCTGCGCCAGGCGTCCACCTTGTGCGCGGCTTCCGCCCGCTCGCGCTCGTAGACCTCGGAGCCGGCGAACGCCTGCTGTATGCCGCGCTCGACGTAGGCCACCACCTCCATCCGCCAGACGCGGGGTGTCACCAGCCGGAAGGTGACCGTGGGCGTGGCCAGGCCGGTGATCTCCTCCAGCCTCGGTGCCGCCTCGGCCAGCACCTGCCGGACCTGCTGGGCCAGCCTGCGCGCCCGGCCGGTCTCGTCATGGACGTTCACTTCGATGCCGCTCATGCCGCGCCCCCCGGAGCGTGATGGGGCTCAGGGGCGGCGGACGGCAGAGGCGCGCTGGCGTAGAGCGGCACGGTGATCGTCCCGGCGGGAGTGCGCTCTATACGCACCCGCCCGAGGTACTGCGGGGCCGGGCCCGGGCGGCGCGCCGGCCACGGTGGCACGGGGGAGTGGGAGGTCATGGCTTCTTTCGAGGCGAGTGAGCGGGAAGGGGCGGGCCCCTTCGCCGGGGGGCAGGCATGGACCACGGGGCCCGGCGAAGGGGCGGCATCAGGACGGCCGGTCAGGCGCGCAGGACGGTGACCAGCTCGCCGAGGCCGTACAGGGACGGCAGGCACACCACGGCCGTCAGCACAGCCGCGCCCGGGTGCCGCCGCAACACCCCGGCGGCACGGCGCGCACACCCTGCACGCCGGTGGCGGGTGGTGGCCGGGGCCGGTGGCCGGGGGTTGACCGGCCCGGTGCGGTGCCGGGGCAGGCGTGCGGTGACGGCAGCAGGCGGCGGGGCCGGGCAGCGGTTCAAGGCGTCGGGCCCCGCCCGCAGGTAGCGCACCTGCTGCTGGAGCACTTCCGCCAGGTGCACCATGTGAAGCGTCGGGCCCAGCGGGCTGGGCGGCGTCTCCTGCTGGACGTGCCGTGCACGGGCGAGCAGCAGCCGCAGCACATGTGAAGAGTCTTCAGCGGCCTGGTCACTCAGAAGGGCTGTCACGTCCTGGAGGTGCTTCTTCAGCCCGGCGATGCGGCGGTGTACCTCGGCGCCCTCCAGCAGCGGCGCGTCCTTCATCAACACCGCATCGGACGCCAGGGCCGCGGCGGCGATGATGTCGGCGCCGCGCCCGGCCTTCAGGCAGGCAGCAGCGCGCCGTAACTCGTCGACGCCCCAGGGGGGATGCGAGCGGGTGAACGCAAGGTGTATCTCGTCGCTCATCACCCGCCCATCGGGCGTGGGCTTCGGTGTCGTTGAGCACGTAGGGGGCATCAACTGCGCTCCATGGTGCGGTCGGGCAGTGTTGCCCGACGAGGTGAGAAGCGGCTTAGCGGTGGGAGCTGAGGCGGTCTTCGAGGAGCAACAGCGGGGGAGCGACACGCCGGAACGGGAGACATCGTCAATGCCTTTCGTTGGCTGCATCGTGCAGAGCGCCGAAAACCCGGGGGCCTTCAACGCGTACGCGGTGCGACTACAGGGGGCGGCAGGTGTTGAGGTGCCGCGGGGCCCGCTCCGCGCGCTGAAGCCGTTGCTGCCGTGAGTGCCTGCAGCCGCGGCTGCACGGGTACCACCTGCGGTGATGGCGAGCCGAGCGGGTAGCCAGAGTCCCGCCTAGGCGTCAACACCGCCATTTCACGGGGGTATCACTTCTGCGATCACCGAAGCCCACTCGACGCACGGCGCTGTCACCTGGGTATCACCAGGCGCCAACGTGTTGCGTCCGCAGGGCAGTAGGGAAAAGTGACGTGGACGACGGCTGGCTGTGTGCCCCGTCGAGCCGAAAGGAGTGTGCGTGGCCGCCCAACCTGCTTCCACCTTGCTCAAGCGCCTGGTGGACGAGGCTCACCAGACCTACGAGATGTTCGCGCATGACTATCAGCAGGCAGCGCGGGAAGTCGCAGCCGTACGACGGGACCGCAGAATCGCTACGGCCACCGTCTCCGAAATCACCTTCCGGCGCTGGACATCGGGAAAGGTGCAGACCCTGCCGCAACATCCCGCGCCGCTGGTCTTGGAGCACATGTACGGGCACCCGGCGCGGGCCTTATTCCAACCGGCGCCCGAAGCATCCTGTCAGCCCCTGGCCGTATCCACGATCGAAGAGAGCGAACTCGACATGACCGCTCGTGACGCTGCCGCCCACGCGGAGGACGCCGCCTCCCTCACCGTGCCGGACATATCCCTCGACCGGCTCCACGACGCCATCCTCGACCTCGCCCGGACTTATAACAGCACTTCCCCGCCCGAGGTCCACCGCAAGGCCAAGGAACTCCTGCTCGACGCCCAGGACAAACTCGACCGCACACAAGTGCCCCGCCAGCGCGAACACCTCTACCTCACCGCCGGCCAGGCCGCCGCCATGCTCTCCGCCGTCTGCTTCGACCTCGGTGCTCTGCAACCCGCAGTCCAGCACTCCCGCACGGCTGCCCTCTACGGCCAGATCATCGAGCACGGCCCGCTCCAGGCGTACGCCCACGGCGCCCTTGCCTTCCTCGCCTACTGGAGCGGACGCCCCGCCGCCGCCCTCAACCTCGTACGCACCGCCCAAGACTTCGGCGGCCTCGGCGCCACCGCCCGCTCCCGCCTCGCCGTCATCGAAGCCCGCACCCACGCCCACCTCGGCGACCGCGAACAAGCCGTCCGCGCCACACAAGCCTCCCTCGACATCCACCACACGGACCGCGACGAGCTGCACGACGACATCGGCGGCGAATTCGGCTTCACCCCCGAACGCCTCGCCATGAGCAACGCCACCCGCCCTGCACCTGCTCGACGAGCGCACCGACGGCCCCCGCCCGCTGCTCATCTCCTCCCAAGCCGCCACCGACCTGGCCCGCGCCCGCCTCCTGCGCCGTGAGCTCGACGGAGCCTGCGAGGCGCTGGAGCCGGTCTTCGATGTCCCCCGCGACTGGCGCGGCGCCGGCGTCCTCGAACGCCTCGCGTCCGCCCGCGCCCAGCTCACCCACCCGGACTTCCGCACCGCCGCCCAGGCCGCCGACCTCGGCGAACGGATCGAGGAATTCACGGCCGTGTCCGTCTCACGAAACCTGGGCGGATCAGCGCACCTAGCCCTCGATACCTGACACGGTCCGGCCATCAAACGCCGCCAGCAGCCGCTGCTCTCTACCCGCATCAAGGCCGTGCTCGCCGGCCCGCGAGTGCGTCACCGGAACACCGCCGTCGCGCAGCCACCGCCACGTCGCCTCCACCGTCTCCGCCAGCGGCCGGCACACCAGTCCGGCCGCCCGCGCCCGCTGCGAGTCGATGTTCCACACCCCGACATGCGTCCGCCACAACGGGAGCTCCGTCCACTGCTCCACGTCCGCTTCGAGCAGGAAGGCATCCGGCACCCAGGACAGCTTGCCGCGACGCCCGGTCACCTCAAGGCACGCCTCCAGGAAACTGCCCATCGTCTCGCGGCCGACCGGCGCCACCACGTTGTACGCCCCGCCCACCGACGCCGCACCCTGATCCAAGGCGAACACCGCGACATCGCGCACATCCACCGGCTGAATGCTCTTGGCCGGGTCTCCCGGCGCCAGGATGCGCCCGCCCCGCTCAGCCCGGTGCAGCCACCACGGCAGGCGCCCCACGTACTCACCCGGCCCCAAAATGACACCCGGCCGCAGCAGCACCGACCGCTTCTCCCCGAACACCTCCAGCACCGCCCGCTCGGCCCCAGCCTTCTGCCGCCCGTAGTACCAGTCCGGGCCGTCCCAGCCCTCGGGCAGCCGCCCGTACTCGGCATCCGCATCCGGCGGCCCGTCCAGCAGTTCCGATGCCTCCGTCAGCGGATCACTGGGCCACCCGCGGTAGGCGTTGACCGTGGAGACGTACACGTATCGCTCGGCCACCGCGCGCAAGGCGCGGGCGCCGGCCAGGACATCGCGCGGCGGCAGCGCAGAGGACGACGTGTCCACCACTGCATCCCACGGTCCGTACGACGCCAAGGCCGACAGATCTTCCGGATCTGTCCGGTCACCGTGCACCGCTTGCACTCCAGGCACGTCTGGGCCCGAGCGCCCGCGGTTGAAGGTGCTCACCTCCCACCCGCGCCGCAGCGCCTCCTCGGCAACAGCTCGGCCCAGAAACCACGTCCCGCCCATGATGAGAATGCGCATGGACAGATCGTGCCCTCCGCGGGTGCGGCACCGCCATCTTCTGCGGGCTCTGGGCACTGCTGCGCCAGGTGCCTGGCCTATAACATCCGCGGTCATGTACCCGGTCACCCGCCACAGCACCCGCCTCGCACTGCGCGAGCTGACCATCGACGACGTGGACACCGTGCACGCCATCTACGGGAGCCCGGCGGCCACCGAACACCTCAGCTTCACCCCGCGCACGCGCGACGAGGTCGGTGGAATCGTCGCCCGCGGCATCGCCGCGGCCACCGCCACCCCGCGCCACGAGTACGTACTCGCCGTCGTCACGCAGGGGGACGACGGCAACCTCATCAGCGTCACCCGCCTGGCCACCGACCCCCACCAGCAGAAGGCCGCCACCATGGGCTTCGCCCTGCGGCCCGATGCCTGGGGCGTCGGATACGGCCAGGAGACCGTACGGCTGACCCTCGACCTCGCCTTCACCGCGTATGGGCCGCACGGGCCCCGCGCAACGAAGCATCCGCCAAAACCCTTCTCGCGGCTGGCATGGTCGAAGAGGGGCGCATCCGAGGGCACGTCTACGTCCGGGAAGCGTCGCGGGACTCCATCACGTACGCGATCCTCAAGGACGAATGGCAGGCCCGTATGAACACGCAGTAGTCGCACGCCGTATGCCCACATCACTGGACTCACGAGAAACGTCACCGCCATGACCGCGTCCCACAGCGTCCAGCGACACCGTCGGATCATTGACGTCCACCTCCTGCTGATCCGCGACAGCCGGGTCCTGCTCAGCCTGCGCCAAGGCGGATACGCCTCCGGGCAATGGCAGGTTCCCTCCGGCCACCTCGAAGCAGACGAACCCACCGACCACGGCACCGTCCGCGAGGGATGGGAAGAGATCGGCGTACGCGTCGATCCGGACCACCTCGAACTCGCCCACGTCATCGACCACCGCGCTCCTGGAGAAGACCCCCGCTTCGGCATCTTCTACCGCGCCCACTCCTGGGACGGCGAACCGTACAACGCCGAACCCGACAGATGCGGCGGCCTGTCCTGGTTTCCTTTCGACGGCATCCCTGAGTAGACCGTCCCCTACCATGCCGCCGCGCTCCGCCACATCGCCACCGGCCGCATCAGCAGCAAATATGGCTGGGACCTTGGGCTCTGAGCTGCGCTGACGTACGACCCTGGTTGGTGCTGGATTGTGCGATACCTCATGTGTCCGTTAGGCCCTCCTAAGCTGCGCGGGTTTCGCTCGTCGGTGTGCCCGAGACCGCTGCTTTCCTCCGCTCGGGTGATGAGGGGAAGGCGCTCGGGGATCGCGTAGCCCCTACAGCATCGCGCCTGGGGTGAGTTCCGGTCACTGTCACGCCAGAGGGCGTCTGGCGAGATCCCTGACGTCAGCCGAAACGCCGTTCTCGCGGCCGGGACACCCGCGCCTGCGGGGAAGACGCCTGGGCAACCTCCCCCGCCTCCTCCACGATCGAAGCACCCCCGCCCCTGCGGGGAGGACGCCTCGTGCACGGGCCACGGCGACCGAACCTACGGAACACCCCCGCGCTGCGGGGAGGGTCGGGCGTGTTCATCGGGTGGTGGCGGGGGCGAGGCTGAGGAGGCCGGCGCCGTAGGGTTTGGCTCGGCCGATGCCGGTGGTGAGGGCGTGGGTGAGGGCGGTGGGGTTGGTGATGGTGGCGGTGCCGTCGTAGCGCAGGAGGCTGTGGCGCATGGAGGACGCGTCTTTGCCGTGTGGGCGCACGGGCTGCAGCGGGGTGGGGGTGAGGGTGTTCAGGTGGAGGCCGGCGTCGGCGGCGCGGCGGGTCCACCACTGGTCGGCGTCGGCTCCGGTGAGGGGGATGATGCGGCCGCGTTTGCTGCCGGCGGATTTCGGCAGGAGTTCGCGTTTGGAGGGGTTGACGACGATGCGGTAGCGGACGGTGAGGCCTTCGCGCAGCGCCTGGAACATGGGGGCGAGGCTTTTGACCTCGCCGTGTCCGTAGCCGTTGTGGAGGCGGGTGAGGTCGAGGTGGCGGGCCTGGACGAGCAGGGTGCTGGCGGTGTCGGTTTCGTCGATGCGGTAGAGGAGGCCGGCCTGCTGGCGGGCGCTTTGGCCGAGGTGGTCCGGGACCAGGCGCATGGCGGTGCGGTGCATTTCGGTGGCGTCGCGCAGGTCGCGCTGGACGTCGCGGCTGTGCGGGTTGAGCCGGATGCGCGCGAGCAGGGGGTGGTCGGTCATGCGTGGTCCCGGGCGTAGTCGATCAGTCGGGGGAGCAGGGTGTGCTGGGGGCCGGCGAGGGCGGCGGGGAGCTGTTCGGTGCTGCGGTGCAGGGTGCGTGAGCCGTAGGCGCGGGCCTGGGGGGAGAAGCTGAGCGGGATGTCGTTGACGCTGACAATGTCGGAGCCTGTGCCGGGCTGTCCGTTGGTGGGCGGGTGTTCGTAGAGGAACGGGACGGCGAGGGTGGTGGTGTCGGGGCTTTCCGGCTGGGTGGTGCGGCTGAGCGGGACGCGGGTGCGCAGTTCCGTCTCGGGGTCGGCGGCGTGGGCGTGCAGCAGGAGCGGCTCGTCGGGCACGCAGGAGCGGCGGCCGAGGTAGGGGGCCCAGCAGGGGCGGCGCAGGGCGCGGGCCAGGCGGTCGATGGTGGGGTCGGGTCCGGAGACCGCGACGACGAACACCGCGTCGGCCAGGTAGTGGCGGCGGGTGATGACGGCGGCGCCCTTGTTGCTGCCGCCGCTGGTGGCCGCCGTACGGGAGGTGGGCCGGCCGCCGCCGGCGGTGTGGTAGTCGATCAGCGGGGTGCCGGGCCGGTCGATGCGGATGGTGAACCGCAGCGGCCGGTAGCGGTGCAGGGCGCCGGTGTCGTCGCGGCTGATGCCTTCGGCGGCGGCGAGCATCCCGGTCAGGGCGGAGCGGGTGGGAAACGGCGCCGTGTCGCGCACTGGGGCGAACGCGGAGCGTTCTCCCCAGGACTGTAGCGGTCCGGCCAGGCGCAGGATCAGTGCGCTCATGCCGGTTGCCCGGTGGCGGGAAGGGCGCTGTCGACCGCGGCTTGGGTGAGCTGGTCGAAGGAGTCGTGGGCGTCGCCGATCCCGGCCAGCTGCTCGTTGGGGGCGATGGTGGTGTGGCCGTGGAAGCGGCGGCGGCGCTGGCCGGTCAGCCGGTTGATCTGCGTCGCGTAGGAGGCCAGCGCGGTGCGCGAGGCGGGGGAGAACCCGCCGCGGCCATCGGCGGTCACGGGGGTTTCGAAGGCGGCGGCCAGCGAGATGGGACGGTGCTCGCGCACGGCGAGGTAGGCCAGGTCGGGCAGGGTGTGCGGAGCGGTGCTGTTGCGCTTGGCCTGGGGCAGGGAGAACAGGAAATGCTCGACGAAGGACTGCAGCACGGTGCGGGCCGCCTGGGTGTCGCCTTCCAGGTTCTTGACCAGGTCGGTGACGTTGACGGTGGCGTAGCGGTAGAAGACCCCGGCGCTGAACTCCGCGGTGTCCAGGTGGCCGCTGCCGGTTTCCGTCTCGCCGGTCCAGTCGTCGACGGCGGTGAAGTAGTCGCGCTGGGGCTCGGCGGCGTGCGTGGTGAAGGCATGGGCGACCTGCGCCGCCCCGTCGACGTTGGCGCCGGGCACCTCCGCCAGCATGCGGCCGAGCAGGCTGATGGAAGCGGTGCGCTGCTTGAGGACTTCCTCGATCCGCTCCGCGGGCAGCAGCCGTCCCGGCTTCTTGGCCGTCTGGCCCTTCTCCAGCGCCGCACGGTGATCGGAGCACACCGCGGCCAGGTCCTCGATCGCCGCTGTGGGCACGAACAGCAGCACGGAGGTGTGCCCCTCCTTTTCCGTGCCGATGCCCTTCTTCCCGACACTGGCGACCACCTGCTCTCCCGCGAACTCCGCCAGCGGCTGCGGCCAGCCCGCGTCCTCCAGCTTCTGACGGACCTTGACGGGCACCATCCGGGTCCGCACCGCTTTCTCGCCGAGGTCGGTCTCCACGCCGTCGCGGATCACCCGCTTCCAGGACTGGCTGGAGACCCGGATGCGGGGGGCGTCGCCGTACCTGACCTGCTTGGGCGAGCCCAGGTCGTCCCGGTTGAGGTTGGCGACCGGGACCGACTGCAGGGCGCTGAGATCCAGGTAGAGGCTCATGACTCGTTCTCCTCGGTGCGGTCGTTGAGGGGGTTCGGTACGGTCAGGCTGGCCGGGTTCTCGGCGTGCAGGACCCGGAAGTAGCTCTCCAGCCAGCGCGTGGCGATGCGGTCCCGGTCGCGGTCCCAGCGGGCGAGGTCCTCCAGCAGCACGGCCCAGTCCACCGCCACGCCCCCGTTGGCCAGCTGCCGGGTGAGGGCCGGTAGCCCGGGGTGGATGTTCTCGGCGCTCTGCCGGCACATCAGGTGCAGGACGTCCTCGGCCGTCCGGGCCTTGAGCACGCCGCTGGCCGCGGCCTGTCCCAGGCAGGCACCCAAGTTCGCGCGTGCGAACCAGTTCTCCGGCGGCCGCCCCTCGCTCCAGCCCGCCGGCTCGGCGCCGCGTACGGCTCGGGGGCGGGCCGCGATGAGGGCGGCCACCGCGTAGTACGCGCGCCGCTGCTCGCGGGGGACCTGCTTGCCGTGGGCCGGGGCGAGGAAGGGCACCAGGTAGCGGTGGAGGTAGTTGCAACGGTCGACGGGCAGGCCGAGCCCGCGGCGCAGCTCGGCGCGCGTGCGGTTGGAGGCACACAGCTCCTGGACGTAGGCGATGAACCGGTCGGAGGCGCGCTGCGTGCTCATCAGCCGCTTGTCGCTCGGCGGCTCCAGCCCGCGCTTGTACTTGTCGATGCCGTACCCCTGCGGGTAGGCGACGCGGTCGGAGTTGATCGCCGGGTCCGCGGCCAGCTTCCGCCCGATCGTCAGCCAGTCCACCCCGGCCAGCTTCAGATCGATGGCGTCGGCGCGGCGCTGGGTGATGGCGGCCCGCGTGGCACGATTGGGGCGGCCCATGCACAACTCCCTGGGCCCCGCGCCGTCCCTCCATGATCTCTGACTGAAGCCACCAGCCGCTGACCTGCGGACTTCGAATGTCTGAACGCGACTGCGGCACCGGGAACCGGCGTCTACACGCAAGAAGGAGAAACGTCCCCGCTGGCCTTCAGGTCGAACTCGCAACACAGGGACGGGGGCGGCGACCGCGAGCCGGGGATGCGAGACCGTGCAGAATGATCAACTTTGCCGCTCGGGACCTCAATGCGACAGAACGCTCGGTTTTTTCGTACTATCCGTACGGTTGCCGAGGGAAATGGTGTAACACGGTGCAGGAACGGGCGGTCAAGACGCGGGAGGCGATCCTTCAAGCGGCTGCCGAGCTAATCGACGAGTACGGATTCAGCGAAGCGAGCGTCAACAAGATCATTAAGCGCGCCGGGGTCACCCCAGGCGCCATGTATTTTCACTTCGAGTCTAAGGAAGCCCTCGCCCAAGCGGTCATGATCGGTCAAGGCGACGGGCTGGAGATGCCGCCTGGGGAAGACGGCCTCCAGCGGCTGATCGACCAGACGCTCTACCTCGCCGGCGAACTTCAGACCAACCCGAAGCTGCGCGCCGGAGTGCGCCTTGCGATCGAGCAAGGAGACTTCGGCCTCCAGGATGCTTCCCCGTACAACTACTGGATCGATGAATTCGCCGGGCAGCTGAAAGCCGCGCAGGCCAAGGGGGAAGTGCTACCGGACGTAGATGTGCGGGAACTGGCCTGGACGCTGGTGGCCTCCTACTCCGGCACCCAACTCCTATCCCACATCTCCACGCGCCGCACCGACCTGTACCACCGCGTGACTAACCTGTGGAAGTACCTGTTGCCGGCAGTCGCTGCCCCCGCTGTCAGACCGCTGCTGTCCTTCAGCAGACAGTGGGACCGGGCCTCATGAGGAGTCAGCCGCCAAGACCAACCTGCGGGACGCCCACGGCGGCCTGACCACTGGGTGGTGAGGAACAAGCCAGTGGAGGGGGGCTTGATCCTCGATGCCCGCCCGGCGAGTGGCCGAATGCACCTGACGACCGCCCTGGCAGTCCGCCCAGGCCCGCGGCAATCGATGCGAAGACGAGGCGTAACGATCAGGCATCGGCGCAACACTGGGGGCGGCCCCGATGTGTGATGCTCACGCCATGGTCAGCAAGGACACCCCAACTCACGAGCACGGCCAGGCCGAAGGCTCCGCTCAAGAAGCAACCTCGGCACCCACGAAAAGCCGTCACCCAGCGACGAACATGCTGGCCCTCACTGCCGCGGTCTCTTTAGCCGTCGGCGGCGGTGTCGGCTATGCCGTCGCACGCATGTCTAGCACCGCGAACCCTGCGACGTCCGGTCGGTCCACTCCTGCCATTTCCGGCATCGACCAGAAGAATGCCTGCAAGATCGTCAGCAGCGATATGCAACGGCAGCTCAGTGTAGTGAAGGCAACTCCTATGTCTGAGGACAAAGGAGCGGCTTCGTGCTACCTCATGATGACGGAGGAAGGCGCCACTGATCCAGCTGGCTTCGTGGTCGCCTTCTACCCCACTGCGGAGGCGTTGCAGCAGACGGTGGACGGAACAAACGCGATACCGGAGAAGGCGGAGCCCCTGATGATCGGGGGCCGTGCCGCTGCCCGCCAAGTTCTCTACGGTGAGACTTGGAAGGCGCAGCTGACTGTCGATCTTGGTAACGGGGCGACGCTGTACATCGAACGATTCGGGCCCAAGGACTCGCTGTCGCAACGAGAGCTGAGGAGATCTGTGGACGACCTAGCCTCAAGTGTCCTGCAAAGCGCGTAACGCTATGACCTGCACGCTCTGCCCCTCGCAGCCCGTACGCATCAGTCGGCAGCGTCGTCTCTGAGATGCGCATCCCGGAGACGACGCAGCGCCTCACTCCAACGTCAACTGCCGTGGGCCGTCGGTGATTCCGCCGCGCGGAGGGTGCGGAGTATCGGGCACGTCGCGATGTGTGTGGAGCCACCAGGCGAACTGCCAGTTCCGGCAGGTGCGGTACCGGTATGACGACCGTCGGGGCGCGTCCTGCGGAATGCTGTGTTCTCCCCACCCCGTGATTGGCGCCGCATCGGAGAGCCGTACGCGCAGGCCGCCCACAAGGGCGTCACCCTCCCACGTCGCGCCCGATGCATACTCAAAAGCCAAATGAGCGTTGCGGGCCCAGTCCCACGGGATGGGTAGAGCACACAAATACCAGGCGGCAGGGGGATTTTCTGCCGGCAGATCCAAGGTCTGGGTGCGTCGATTCGGGTTGGCGTTGTACCGGTCGCTCTCTGCGAAGGTCTTCAAGCAGTGTTGGGACAGGTCGAGTTGACGCACGCCGGCCAGCCACATGATGCGGTAGCTGGCGCGGCTCTCTATCTCTATGCGAACCCTTTTCGAGTCCGCCCATGATTTCATTCCTCTACCCCTCCAAAATGGCATTCCTATCCTTGATCAATTCTATCAGAATTCCGACAATTCCCTCATGTTTATTGTGTCGGAATTCATTGGGGTAGGGCATGTTGAACTCGTTATCGAGGGCTTCCTTGTAGTCCTCGATCGGGAAGGGGCGCGGCTTGCGGCACACCGCCTTGAGCGTGGCCCGTGTCGTGTCGCTCAGCTCCACTTCCTCGAAGTAGCGCGACAGCAGCCCCCGCAGCGACTCGGGCGTGTGATACCGGATCCGCTGCCACTTCCCCCGTGTGAAGCGCATGTCCACGTTGTGTGCATCAAGGAAGCTCAGCCGGGTCGAGTCGCGGCTGATGGAGTGCTCGGAATTCTCGTAGGCCAGCTCCCGGTCCAGGTTGCGCGTGCCGATGCACACCTGCCCGTCCGCCGCGCACAGCGCGTTGACCGCCAGCAACACCCAGTGCTGGTACTCCAGGGATGTCGTCGCGTTGATCACCGAGTCCAGCACCACGACCTCGAAGAGGCCGTTCGCACGCAGGTCGCGTTCCAGGCCGCGGATCTGCCCGACGATGCTGCGAATGTCCAGCGCGTACTTGCCCTTCAGGGTGCGGTACGGCTCGTAGTCCTGCGTCCTGCACCCGGTAACCGCTCGTACGCAGGTGCCGGGCGTAGTCGCCATGGCCGGCACCGAAGTCCACCACCCGGTGCGAGGTCGTCAGCCACGGCAGCACCAGCCGCTCCCACACCTCCGACTTGTAGCGCACCTGGTCCTTCTTCGCCTTCGAGGAGTGCTCGCGAAGCCGGTTGGGCTGAACGATGTGCTGGTTCCACACCGGCGCCTGCTCCTCCAGGCCGGACCAGTCGTACACGCCGTACTCACCAGTGAGGTCTTCGACGAGCTGCCCAGCGTCGAACGAGGCCACCGTCCACGCCAGCACGTCGAAGCGTTGCGTCTTGGCGACTGCCGCGTACTCCGCGTTCAGCACGACGCGGCCCTGGTCATCGATGACCACCGACCCCCACGGCCCGTGCGCCGCGGTCATGAACGCGATGGCCTGCTGGAACGGCAGGTTGTTCGAATCCTCCACCTCGATGGTCTGCCACGGAATCCAGCACCACTCGCCAATCGGCCCCGGCCCCGCGTAGACCACCGACGACTCGGTCTCGACCCGGTTGTGAAGGAGATTGAACTTGATCTCGTCCTGCAACCTGACCTTCTGCGGCAGGATCATCGCCGGTGTCGTCGTCTCCCCGATCGCCTTGAGGCCCTTGGTCCTCTGGTGGCCGGCGACCAACGTCCCGTCCGCATTCAAGATCACCGGCTTCACCACACCGTGGCGACGCAGCGAACCCTGCAGACGCACGAACGACTCCTCGGACAGGTGCCGCGGGTTGTAGTCGGCCGGCCGCAGCTTCACCAGCGGATACGCCGGGTCGAAGCGCACGTCGAGACGGTTGCTCACGCCACGTCCCCCTCGCGGGCCTGGTGCTCCTCGTTGAGAACGTGCCACCCGAAGCCCATGTCCGAGTCGTGCGCGTCGACGAACTGCCGGTACAACGCGTCCAGCAACTCGACCTCGGCCTGAGTGATCCGCACTCGCGTCGAGGACCACTGAAGGTAACCCCACTGCAAGTAGTCCACCATGGCCGCAGCCCCCGTCCCCGCCCCGTCGCTGGGCAGCTCGATCGGCGCCGGCAGGGCCGTGTCATCGAGGAGCTGGTCCAGCTGCGCCTGGTCGTAGCCGGTGCCCTGGAGGTCGGGCAGATCGGTGAGGATGTCGGCGAGCAGCGCCGTGTCGTATCCAGCCAGATCATTGGTGCGGTTGTCGACGATGACGATCTTCGCTGCCGCGTCGTCGTTCACGTCGAGCCAAGTGACCGCGATGTCGTCCCAGCCGAGCCGCTTGGCAGCCTTCAGCGTGTGGTTGCCCGCCAGAACCTCGTTCGGCCGACCGGTCAATGAGCCCTTGTTGACGACGATCGGCCGGTACTGGCCGTTCGTGGACAGCGACTCGGCAATCGCATCGAGATCACCGGTGCGCGGGTTGCGGTGGTAGACGGCAAGCTGATCGACAGATACGGCCAGGTCCGCGAGCGAAGCTGGGATACGAGAGGTGGACACGGAACTCCAGCCCCACGCCCGCATCCGAGCCTAGGCGACCAGAGCGTTGTCTCCCTTGGCGCCTGGCCCATAGCCCGTCGTGCCGGGAACAGGCGCTCGATGCTGCACTGGCCTGCCGCCTCGGCGCCGCGAAGCTGCCGTAAGGTTGCCGCGAGGTTGCCGCGGCGAGTAGTGTCCCTCTCGTGCACCGGACGTGCGCCCATGAATCAAGTTGGAACGGAGGAGCAAGGATGGATGCCGCGCGAAAGCCGCCGGACTGGCGGGACACCAAGGTGGGGACCAAGGTACGCGCGGCGGCTTGGCTCGCGACGGTCGTAGGGGAGGGGAACATGTTCTCGCGCAAACAACTCCACGAGGCGTTCCCTGATGTGGCGAACATCGATCGTCGCCTGCGCGATCTCCGAGGGGACTACGGTTGGGATATCAAGGTCTTCAGGGGCGCCCCCGAAGGGGCGGACATGCAACTGGTCAAGATCGGCGACCCGGTGTGGGACCCAGCGCGCACCCGGAGAAGTCGTCCCCTCGTGTCGGCGGCCGAGAGGATGTGGATTCTCGAACGTGATGGCTTTCGCTGCACCTCGTGCGGCATCTCAGCCGGGGAATCGCACCTTGACTCGGGCGACCCAGCGCAACTGTACGTGAGGCACGTAGTTCCGATCTCTGAGGGCGGAAAAGCGGGCGTAGAGAACATGGTGACCTTGTGCAACAGCTGCAACGCCGGTGTCCGCGCCCTCGGCGACAGTGCTGCCCGGCTGGCGAAGGTTTCTCGCTACGTCTGCGACTTGCCTGCTCGCCAGCAGACCATCCTCCTGGCGTGGATGGCGAAGGGAGAGCGGTCCCCCTCGCCGGTTGAACGGGCTTGGGCCATGTACCGGCACCTTAGCCCCGAGCTGCAGAAGATCGTGCGGCAAAAGCTCGCAGACGAGGTCGAGCGCACCGCTGACGCTGAAACCGAGGTTTGACCGTAAGCTCCGCCGACCCCACGCACCTTCCACAGCAACACGGGGTCGGCGGCCGTCACACACCCATCGCAATACGAGAGGAGGTGACACCTCCATGATGACCTATTCCTCGCAGGGGCTCCCCCTGCCGAGCCCCAAGCTGTTGCTGGAGCTGCTGGTGCTGCTCCTGATCGCACTGTGCTTCCTGATCCTTACGGGAAGCTACAGCCCCGAGCAGCTTGGCCAGTTCCTGGGCGCGCTTATCGCTGTGCTGCTCCCGAGGGCGGTTGAAGCCCGGATCAGGCTGGCATGACGCGAGCGGTGGCAGCGACCTACGTAGCGGGAAGCTGCCACCGCCTTTTCCGAAAGGCTTCTCGTCCCCCGGTCTGACCGCATCTGCCGGTACGAGACCAGGAGAGTGTCGCCTTACGGGCTGACGTTGCGGGGTGAGGACCGGCGGATGCTGACCTCTGCGGTGTGAGGCGCGGTGATCACGTTGTTGGCATCGACGGCGCGGCCGGCGAGGGTGACGCCGCTGGCGATGCGGCAGTGGGGGCCGATGGCGATGCCGGGGCCGAGGCTGATGTCGTTGCCGGTCTGGCAGCGGTCGCCGAGGATGCCGCCGAAGCGTGGGGTGCCGCAGCGGTAGAGGCCGTCCGGCACGCGGAAGATGATCTCGCGGTCGGGGTGGCGCAGGTCGGTGTTCCACAGGCTAATGGCGGCGACGGTGAGGGTGGCGGACAGGTGGGCGTCGGCGCCGACGAGGGTGCGGTTGATGCCGATGCGATGCCCGAGCACGGCGCGTTCGCCGACGAAGCAGCGGGTGACCTCGCAGTTGAAACCGACGCGGGCGCCCGCGCACAGCACGCTGCCGTCGCGGACGGCGGAGAACTCGTACACCCGCACGTGCGGGCCGATGATGACGTCGTCGCCGGTGATCGCGGACGGGTGAATCTGCGCGGTGGGGTGGATACGGTCGCGCACGCCGGCCAGGGCCTGGCGGTGCAGGCCGGTCCAGTGCCGGAGGAACTCCGCCAGATCGGCCTTCTCCAGGCGCCCGTAGGGCCCGTGGGCCAGGTGGCCGGTGCGCGGCGCGCTGAGGTAATCGCCGAGGATGAGCTGAGGCATGAGTGCTCCGTCGGTGAGGTGGGGCGAGACTGGGGTCGGGGCGGTTAGCATCTCGGGCAACCGGCCGGCAGAACGGAGTTCATCGGTGCGTCACCCCCGTATCGGCGTCGCCGTGCTGACCATGGGCAACCGCCCGGCGGAGCTGCGGGCGCTGCTCGACTCGGTCGCCAAGCAGGACACGGCCGCACAGCGGGTGGTCGTCGTCGCGAACGGTTCGCCGTTGCCGGAGCTGCCGGAGTGAGTGACCGGCGTGGAGCTGGACGAGAACCTGGGCGTCTCCGGTGGCCGCAACGTCGCGCTGCGCACGCTCCGGGAGTTCGGCGATGTGGATGTGCTGGTCGATCTGGACGACGACGGGTTGCTGATCGCCGCGGATGTGTTCGTCCATATCGCGGAGCTGCACGCGGCGGATGAGCGGCTGGGCATTGTCAGCTTCCGTATCGCGGACGAGACCGGCCCCACTCAGCGCCGCCACGTTCCCCGCTTGCGGGCGGGGGATCCGCTGCGCGGTGGTGAGGTCACTACCTTCCTCGGTGGCGGGCACAGCCTGTCGATGCGGATGCTGGAGGAGATCGGGGGCTGGCCGGAGGAGTTCTTTTTCGCGCACGAGGAGACGGATTTGGCGTGGCGGGCGCTGGATGCCGGCTGGCGGATCGTCTACGAGCCGCAGCTGGTGCTTCAGCATCCGCGGACCTCGCCGACCCGGCACGCGGTCTTCTACCGGATGGTGGCCCGCAACCGGGTGTGGCTGGCCAAACGCCACCTGCCCGCCCTTCTCGTCCCCGTCTACCTGGGCGTCTGGACCGCCCTGACGCTGGCGCGGACTCGCTCGATCGGCGGGCTGCGGGCGTGGTTCGGCGGGTTCGCCGAAGGCGTGCGCACCCCGTGCGGCCCGCGGCGGCCGATGCGGTGGCGCACGGTGTGGCGCATGACCCGCCTCGGGCGCCCGCCGGTCATCTAGGCCCCCACCGGGTGGTCGTCCGGGCTCTGCCACTGCTCGGGCACGGCTTGCGGATGCGTGTCCAGCCACCGCGCGTACCGCCGTACGCCGTCGGCGAGCGGCACGGACGGCCGCCATTCCAGGACGTTGGTCATCCGGTGGGTGCTGGCGTAGCCGCCGAGCGGGTCCCCAGGCGGCAGGGGCGTCTCCAGGAACGTGGCCTGCGGGTAGTGCTCGCGCACCAGCTCGGCCACCTTCCGCACGCTGGTCGGAACGCCGGTGCCGACGTTGACCGTCTCGTGGTGCGCCCGCGGCGCGACCAGGGCCCGTACGGTGGCGGCCGCCGCGTCTTCGACGTGGACCAGGTCACGGATCTGGTGGCCGCCGCCGTTGAGGTGCAGTGGCAGGCCGCGGGCGGCCCGAGCGGTGAAGTGGGCCACCACCCAGGAGTGGCTGCCGGGCTTCACCACCTGCGGCTCGCCGTAGATGCTGAAGTACCGCACCACCGCGTACGACGTGCCAGCCGGGCGCAGTACCAGGTCGGTCTGCGTCTCGGCCCATGCCTTGGTGTTGGCGTACACCGACAGCGGGCGCAGCGGGGCCTGTTCGTGGAAGCGGGGTGGGGTGCGGCCGTAGACGGCTTCGAAGAGTTCGCGCACGGTGCGCAGCTCGGGGCAGGGGGAGGCCCAGTCGTCGGTGCTGCCGTTGCCGTAGACACTGGCAGAGGAGGTCAGCACGAAGCGCCGGATCCGGTCGCCGGCGGCCACCGCGTCCAGCAGGACCTGCGTGCCGATGATGTTGGTGCGCAGTGCCGCCATCGGCTCGCGCGTGCAGGCCGCGACATCGGCCAGGGCGGCGGCGTGGATGACGTAGTCCGAGCGGCGCACCAGATGCCGCACCAGCTCCGCGTCCTGCACGTCCCCGGAGATCACGTCAGGACTGGCCGGGGTGATGCCGAAGAGGTCGCGGTAGACGGTGCGGGGGTAGGCGTCGAGGGTGCACAAGGACAGCGGGCGGGCGCCCAGGGTGCGCAGTAGGCCGGTGATGCGGCTGCCGATCAGTCCGGCCCCGCCGGTCACCAGCACGGTACGGCCGGCGAGCGGCCCGGGCAGGTCGAGGCTGGGATGCACGGTTCCTCCTTGAGCGGGAAACGTGGTGGGGGGAAGCAGGTCCGGTCACTCGGGCATCGCACGCCGGGCCTTGGCGCGCCGCGCGATGGCCTGCTCAACCTGAATGGCGAGCAGCTCCGCCCGGCCCGACCCCAGACTCAGCACGGCCTCCTCAGTGGTGCCGTCGGTGAAGTGCACGGTGACCGGGAGCCTGATCTCTCCGGCGTCCGCGTCGAAAGCCAGGTCGCGGTCGGCAGGTGCAACGTGGCTGACCGCAACCCGCTGCCCGGCCGGCTCCGGCGGGCGGTTCGATTCCCAGCGCATGTCTTGGCGCTCCCGTGTCTGCGTACCGACAACTGGTCTGCTTGTGTCTGCAGTTCAGTGAAAGGGCGGGTAGACCGCCGGGGGAGGGGGCAGGGCGTAGTCCCGTGTAGGTCCGCGTAGGTCAGGAAGGGGCGCCGATGCCGAGGAACCAGGTCATCGCGCAGCTCATCAGAAACGCGTGCGCCGAGCGCGGGTGGGGACCGACCGACCTGGCCCGGGCGGCAGGCCGAGCCGAGAGCGGCGACTCGGGGCGGGTCGAGCGCCAGTACGCGCGCCGCTGGCTCACGGGGGAGCGCACCCCCGCATACTGGTGGCCCTTCGTCGCCCAGGTGTTAGATCTGGATGTTCACGCGATCGACGTGCCGGACACATACCCTCCAGCGGATGCCAGCATCGATACCGTGGCCTCAGCCTTGGAGTTGGGAAGGAGCGACGTGGACCGCCGGAACTTCGTCACCGCGTCCAGCGGTTACGCCCTCGCCGCCCTCGGCCTGCCCGACCCGGACAGCATTACCCGCCGCATGAGGAATTCGCCCGCCGGTGTGGTGCGCGTCGGCAAGGGCGAGGTCGCCGCCGTCCAGCGCATGGTCATCTCGCTCGGCGACTCCGCCGCCGAACTCGGCGGCGGCCACGCCCGCCACCTCGCCGTGCGCTACCTCACCGACGACGTCGCCCCCTGGCTCAATGGCTCTTTCACCGAAGCCACCGGCCGCGCGCTCTTCGCCGCCGCCTCCCAGCTGGTGCACCTGGCCGGATGGATGGCCCAGGACGAAGGCGACACCCCCGAGCTCCACGACCTGGCCCAGGGCTACTACGCACACGCCTTCCGCCTCGCCGCCGAAGCCGACGACCCCGAACTGTCGGCCACCGCCCTGCGCGGCCTGGCCGTCCAGTGCATCGACCTCGGCTTTAGGGCCGAAGCCGTCCAACTCGGTGAAGCCTGCGTCGAACACGGCAAAAACCTCGACAACGCCCGCGCCATCGCCTACTACGAAGCCACCCTCGCCACCGCCGCAGCCCAGGACGACGACCGACACCTGGCCACCAAACACCTCGCCGCCTCCGAAACAGCCATCGGCCGCCCGGCCGCCGCCACCCCCGGCGACTCCTGGGCGGCCCACTACTCACCCGGTCGCTGGGCCCACGAATCCGGCCTGATCCTCTCCCGCCTCGGCGACCTGCCCGCCGCCGAAGAACACCTCCACCTAGGAGTTGTCTTCAAATGTCACGCCCACATCAGGAGCGATGCAAGAGTGACGGCTGCTTGGCAGGACTCGGCGGTCTTCTCGTAGCGGGTGGCGATGCCACGCCACTGCTTGAGCCGGTTGAAGCACCGCTCCACGACGTTGCGCCGCTTGTACAACTGCGTGTCGAACGCTGGCGGGCGCCCTCCCCGGCTGCCGCGCCGGAGCCGGTTGCGGACCTGGTCGGCGCGCTCGGGGATGGTGTGGCCGATGCCGCGGCGTCGCAGCCAGGCCCGTATCGCGCGGGAGCTGTAGCCCTTGTCGCCCAGCACGTGGCCTGGCCGTACCCGGGGCCGACCGACACCGACCCGGGGCACACGGATCGCCTCCATCACGGTGGTGAACTGCGTGCAGTCGTTGGTGTTGCCGCCCGTGACCGTGAAGGCGAGCGGGCGCCCGACGGCATCGCAAGCCAGGTGAATCTTGCTGGTCAGGCCGCCCCGGGAGCGTCCGAGTGCGGGGCTTCGGCGCCCCCTTTTCGGGCCCCGGCGGCATGCTGGTGGGCGCGTACGACGGTGGAATCGACCGAGACCAGCCAGTCGATGTCCCCGGCCGCGTCCGCACGGGCCTGGGCGGCCTGGAGCATCCGCTCGAACGTGCCATCCAGGGCCCAACGGCGAAAACGGGTGTGCAGTGTCTGCCACGGACCGTACCTCTCGGGGACATCCCGCCAGGCCGTGCCCGTGCGGAACTTCCACACGATCCCGTTGAGCACCCTTCGGTCGTCCACCCGCTTGCGCCCCCGCAACGATTCAGGCAGCAGCGGCCGGACGAATTCCCACTCCTCGTCAGACAGTTCATGGCGGCGTATCACCCGACCATGATCCACTATTCAAGATCAGTTGAAGACACGGCCTAGCCCTCGACATCCACGGCCTCGACCGCCGCCGCACCCGCGCCATCGTCCACGCCGACCTCGCCGGCGTACGCCTACGCCGAGGCAACCTCGACGGAGCCCTCGCCTCCTGGAACACGTTCCTCAACTGCGCCGACGGCATCCGCTCCGTCAAGGTCCAGGCGGCACTGCAGGACATGCGCGTACGACTGCGCCGCTACGAGGGAATGAGCGAAGCACAACAGCTCCGGCAAAAGGCAGCCCGTCTCCATTAGCTGAAACCGTCTCGGCCTCGATGGCATGTGACGCCAACGGACCGCCGATGCTGCGGGGAGCCCCCGAATCAGAAGCCTTCTATTTAGTCGATGGTCAGGCCATATCCGACGTACACGACAGCTGCCTGCGTAGTGTCTGGGAAGCTCGCTCCGCGAGCAAGTCCGAGTCGCATTGCTGGCCGTTGTTAACCTGATTCTTCGTCGGCGCCTCCGTAGTCGGGATGTGAGAAGCGGGGCTGGGAAGTAGCGGGAGGATCGTCGGCTTGGCTGGTGGGGTCGGGTTGCGAATGGTCCCGGGACTGAACCTGACTGACACTGCCGCGGCGCGGTACGCAGCGGCTCGGGTCGCGGATGTCGGCGTCCGCTGGGTCGGTCAGGGACTGTCGCAGGAACGGGAGGATGCCGTGCTCCATGAGCGCCTTTTGCCAGGCGTTCCGGGCAAGGGCTACTTCCTGCGCTAGGAGTTGTGTCTCGCTGGCCTGAAAGCGGTCGATGTCTGCGGCGTTGCGCAGCAGTTTCGTCATGGAGGCGATCACGCCCACGATGGTGAGTGCCGCGAGGGCCCAGCCTGTGCTGATGGCTGCCCGGGCGGCGGACGGGGCGGCGTCGACCGCGCGCAGCACGAAACCGATGAGTAGGAAGAGCAGCGTGAGGATACCCGCCAGTAGTAGAAGGCGTCTTGGAGCCGCCGCGATCGGTCCGGTCTTCCATGGTGCGTCAGAGGTGTGGCCCGGCCACGGTGCGGCAGGGGGGTGGCGCGGCGTGGATCTCACGGAGATCAGCTTCGGCCGGTGCTCTTCCTCGGGCAGAGAGTTCGGGGCTCGGCGAGGTGGCTCGTGCTTTGATTCGTGGCCTCGCTCCTCCGAGACCCGTGCCGCGTAACGGCGTACGTGTGCGTCAGCTGCTGTGTCTCTTCTCCCATGTCCTTGCCAGCCGTCAGCGCCCCGCGCATGTCCCGGCGTGCGTAGCTCATGGCGGAGCCGTACGTAGTGCTGGTATTCGACCGTCGCGCACGCGGCGATGGCGTTTGTGGCGCTGAGCGCCAGGGCGCGCAACTGCTCGGTGTTGAGGTGCCCTCGCGCCGGGGGTGCCGTTCCCGGGCGGGGGAGCGTGGTGCGCAGCGCCTCGTCGAGGAACTGCGCGAAGTCCGCGCGGTCCTCGCTCAGCAGGTGTGAAGGCTTGGCTGTCGGCCGCATCAGTGGGGCCTCGGGCGAGTGGTGGGTGTGCTGGTCCGTCTCCGGTCCGATCTCCGGCGGTTGGACGGTGGGTGAGGGGGCCGGGGTCCGGGCAGTCTCGGCGACGACAGCGGGCCGGGGGCGTCGTAGCGGGATGCCGAGAACCGCAGACGTGATGCGCCGTCCGAGCGGCACATCTTTCGGACGGGCCCAGCGGGGATCCGAGATGGCCCTGTGGGTGACGCCGAGCACTGCGGCTGTGATGGGGCGCTGCCCGGAAGCTCGGGCTTTCATGCGGGCTCCTCCTGACCGCTGACGGAATCCGGTGGCGCGGTGCTCGCTCTCCTGGGCTGAGCGCCGGAGGGAGACGCGGGCTGGCCGTCGACGTGCCGCAACTTCCCGTGCCGGGACGGCTTTTCCGGCTCCGTGATCTCGCCATCCGTGCGATTGGTGTCCGCCCTCTCCGCGCCGGCTCGCGCTTCACCGGCTTGAGCAGAAGCATGTGCCGCAGGCGGCAGAGGCGGGGTGCTGGCCGGGCCGGCCTCGGCGCTTGCGACGGCTTCACTAGTTGGCTGCGGCGCTCCGGCGACCGCTTCGCTGACGAACCGCAGCTGGGCCATCTGGGTCAACAGCGCGGGTGCTGATGCGCCTACGGCAAAGGTCGCGTACACGCCGTTGATCTGCCCGGTCATACCGAACAGTGCTGCGGCGCCGCCTCCCATCACTGCGTGAACAACGAGTGCGATCGGATCGGCGACTGGGTCGAAATAGTCGCTGAACCGGAGCCTACCGTTCCCTGATTCGGCATCATCAGAATGCTGACGTTGAAAGCGGCGGGCGTCCTGCCACTCCATGAGGCAGTTGTACGCATCGATGATCCCGCGCAGGGTGCCCCCTGCGGCTCCCACCAAGATCAGTAAACCGGTGCCCACAACTCCTCCATTACGCGCGGAGTTACGCCTCGCATGGGGCCTCGGAGCCAGCGTAGGGTCGGGCAGTTGCACAGCGGAAGACCGAAGCTTCGCAGTGGACACCGTGCCCGCTACGTGAGAATGACGGTTGCGGTAGCAGGCGTGTTCGCTCTTGGGCGGATAGCGGACGTGATCACTTCTGCCAGCTCCGCCGGCGTCGGCACCCGCGACGTCATCGCGTACGTGTGGACCAGCAACGTCAAGCCCTCCTGGAGGCGGAACAGGGCGCGAACACCGCAGATAGCAGCCCGCCTCCTCGGCTGAACCCGTCTGGGCTCCGGTGACGTGCGCTGTGAGCAGGGCATCTGCACGCTGAGAATATGGCCGTACCGCCCGTGATCGTGCATCCCCCGCCGCCGACTGGTGGCCGGCGCGTGACCGTACGCGGAGAGGTCGCTGGACTGGAGTACGACAGGCGAGACGTGCAGGAGTTCTTGCGGCGCGCAGGAGTAGCGGAAGACGCCGACGCCATCCCGCTGGACGACCCGCGGCTGGTGGAATGGAGGGGCGGCGGGCCGGAAGAGTGGGGCGATGCCGAGAGCTGAGTGCGTCGTCCGCTACCGCCTTCGACAGGTCGCTGCCGCCTGCGCGCCTGACGAAGCGGGCAGCGTCCGGGCGCAGCGAGACCCCGCGGACGGGGGATGCCGCGGGGTCTCACCATCGAGCGTACATCTCATGCAGGTGTATGAGGCAACTGTCGTGATTGGCTGCCGGAGCACGCGCCGACGTAGCGGGCCCAGACCTCGGCGCCTCCGTCCTTCGTGCCGTGGGCCTTGGCCTCGAACGCGCCTGCGGGCCGGAAGGCAGCGAGCTTGCCCGTACGCACCCGGTGGGCCTGGTTCGAGGCCCGGTTCATGGTGTCGTGGGTGTCGATGTGGGCCCAGTCACCGGGGCGGCCTTGCAGCGCCTGCGCGGTCTCGTGGGTCTCCTGGCTGCGGCGGGGGACAGGCGGAGTGTCGAACCGTACGTGCATCAGGTTGTGTTTCTCCCTGGTGGTCGGTAGGTGTGGTGGCGGTTTCGGCAAGGTGCCGGATGCGGTTGGCTGCGCGCCATTGGCTGTCCACCAGGTGTTCGCATAGCTCGTTGGACAGACGGGCGATCTCGGCCAGAACCGCCTCGAGGTGGGGCGGGGCTTGCGGGCCGGGGGTGGTGCCGGTGGTGTCAACCATGAACATGCCGTGAATCAGCGGTAGTTGCAGCGGCAGGTGTTAGTGATCAGGTTGAAGTAGCTGTCGCAGCTGTTGCACCAGGGGCCGGGCGCCGGGGCGGTGTCTTCGGTGCGGTCAGCTGTCATGGTGAGTTCCTTGTCCATGGTTCGGGGAGTTGGGCTCGGGGCCCATCGGGGGCGAGGGTGGCGACGATGAGGCTGAGGTCTTTGGGGCGCCACAGGGCGGTTTCGAAGCCGCAGGCTGCGAGGTGGGTGAGCCATTCGCGTTGGGCGGGTCGGATGCGGCCGGTGTCCGTCTTCAGCTCGGCGAACAGCGTGCGTTTGGTCTGGGGATGGCCGTACACCTCGTCGGGCCAGCCAGCGTCGGAGCGGCGACTGTTGTGGGTGTGGTAGGCCAGCGTCCAGCCGCGTGCGGCGGCGAGTTGGCGTACGTGCCGGCGGAACTGTTCTTCGGTGACGCTCACGCCGCTTTCACCCGCCGAGGGGCGATGGCCGCTTCGAGGTCGGCTCGGTGCCGGGCTGCGTCCGGGTCTGGCGCCGGAGTGTGCCGCGGACGGATCGCTACCGCCCGCGCGGGGCGGCGGTGGCGTTCCTTGAGGAGTTCGGGCAGGGGCGCCCGGTGGTGTTCTTGGAGGATCTCGCTCATGGGGCGGCCGTATCGCTCGGCGATCAGTGCCTCGTACAGCTCTGAGTCGTAGGGGGTGGTCTCGGCAGGCATCTGGTTCTCCGTGGGTGGGCCGGGGCCCGCTGTCGGAGGAGCGGGCCCCGGCCGGAGGGGTGGCCCGTATCGGACGGGCCTTCCGGGCGGGCTGGGCGCGGGGGGTCGCTGCCCGTCCGGAGGTCGGATTGTTGTGTGGCCGTGCCTTGGGCCTGACAACGATCACGAATCTAACATGACGAAAGGCAGCGGCCTATTTCTTGGTCTGAGTCGGTTGAGAACGGCGAGCTCGGCAGCGCGGCAGGGGGTGTCTGTCAGCGCGCCGGGCCAGCGCACCATCGCCAGCGTTTCGCCAGTGAGGGGATCCTCGGCGTGTCCGTTCACGTACCCGAAAGGCCGCGGCCGGTCCCGTTGGCAGTGGATGGGGGTTACGCCTGTATGCGGCCGGAAGTCCGCGCGGACGTCGTTCACTTGGTGCCCCCTGTGTGGCGTGAGGCGATCAGTTCCAGGCCGCGCCCCCATGCGGCGGAGACGGGTTCGTTGAACGCGCAGTCGCCGTGCTGGCTCTCTTGAAGGCCGGCCCGCCAGTCTTCCGGGCCGCCCGGCCGGTTGCGGGTGAAGTGCTGGATCGTGCCGTCTGTCAGCGTGAAGCTCACGTGCAAGACTCCGTCGGGTCCGGTGGTGGCACTGGTGTGCTGCCCGGTGGTGAGGGCGTGGTGAGCGAGCATGTCGCCAGTTCGCACGGCTGTCTCTATTATAAAGTAGCGGCCTATTTCTGGTTAGTGAAGCGAGCCGTAGCCGTTGCAGGTCTCGCATGTGTCCGCAGTGGCGGGATTGGTCCCGTCGGGGCAGTGGGGGCAAGGGTGCCACCACCCGGTGCCGCGGCACTGCTCGCACTCGCGGACTTCCTCGTGGGGACCGCGGAGGAAGGTGACGACGGTGCGGCCCTCGCACTCGTCACATTCGCCGGGGCTGATTCCGAGGGTGCTGTAGCAGTCGACCGTGGTGAACGTGGCGAGCATAGGGTTCCTTTGTGTTTGGGGGCGTGTCCGGTGCGCTCTTCCGCCGGCCGGAAGCGGACGTGGTGAACAGGGCAATCGCGGCGGGCGGCACGGAAGAGGACACCCCACTCAGAAAAGAGGCTCCTGCCCCTGAACGTCTCTCTGCCTACAGGGGCGGCTGCGGCTGGCCTGTACAGGGGGCGCCGCCTCTCCGAACAGAGCGGGGGTGCCGGACGCATCTGGGATGGCTGCGATACGCACCGGCCCGGTGGGTATGTCGAGTGTCCATGTGCTGGGAAGGCGGGCATCGAAGTCGGACTTGGTCATCGTCTGCCACTGTGGTCGCTCGGTGCGAGCGGACATAGGGGGCTCCTTCTGGCTGGGGAAGGTTGCTGAGGTGAGGGGCGGGGCTCGCGGCCCCGCCCTCTGGCGTCAGGCCGCCACCAGCTCCGGCTCCGTATCCGCCACGGCTTCCGGGTTGACCTGGACCAGCTCTTTGGCCTCGGAGCGTGCCTTGGCCTGCTTGAGCTGGAAGCGCGCCTTCGTCAGAGACTCCGCTACGCGATCCAGCTGCTCCAGGCGCGCCCCGACGCCTCCCTCCAGGGCCTGCGCGAGCTTCAGCGGGTCGCTGGCTCCGATCTCGTCCAGCATCGCGCGTACATGCTCGATCTTGTCGAGCGTCGTGCGGGTCTTCTTCTGCGCTGCCGCGCGCTCCGTGCGCTGCTCCTCCGTCAGCTCCTCTGTGATCATCAGTACGGCCTGCTCCTGCTGCTGGCGCATGGCGTAGGCGAAGTGCACGATCTCGTTGTCCGAGGCGAGTTCGCCACGGCTGAACTTGGCGAGCAGGGACGCCTGGGTGGCGTGACTGAGTGCCGCGATCTGCACTGCCGCCTGAGTGCCGATGGTCTTGGCCTCCACGAGCTTGGCGACATCCTCGCGCAGGTTCAGCAGGGCCAGGCGGAGCTTGACGTACGCCGTGGTCTTGCTGAAGTCGGCGGCTACGGACTCCGGGGTCGCGCCTTCCTCCTCGTCCAGGATGCGCTGGAAGGCTCGTGCCTCCTCCAGGGGCGTCATGTCCTCGCGGTTCACGTTCTCGCTGACCGACCGCTTGAAGCGGCGGAGTTCGCTCTTCTCGCTGGTGATGGTGGCCCGGATCTTGGTGCGCTTGAGCAGCTGATGGGCGCGCCACCGGCGCTCGCCGGCGACGATCTCGTATCCGCCGCGCTCGTTGTCGGGCCGGACCTCGATGGCCTGCATGAGGCCGTATTCGTCGATGGAGGAGGCGAGTTCCTGAAGGGCCGCCTCGTCGAAGTGCTCGCGGGGCTGGCGGGGGTTGCGGTGGACCTGGCTCATGTTCAGGACGCGCTGCACTGGTTGCTCCAAGAGGTAGGTGGTGAGTTCTCCCCTCAACCATTAACTAAGTTCTACTATGGTTCGTGGGGATGTCCACTCGCGGTGACCCAGCCAGGTGTGACCTGGCGTACGTCACTGCCCCGCAGCGCGGGCCGAGCAGGAAGAGCAAAATGCCCGTGGGGCGCCGGTTTCCCGGCGCCCCACGGGCTCCCCTCCTGCTCCCCTTCAGGGCGTGAGCGCCTGACCCCCGTCCACGCGCTCACGCCACCGCCGGACCTCAACAGGCGCACCTGCCAGCAGGGCGGTAGAACAGTCGCGGGCGATCGGACACCGGGCGCACACTGCTGCCGCCCCCGTGTCGTCTCCTTCACTGGACGATTGGCACGAGCTCGCTGTGACACATCGAGCCGCGCTCCAGCGGATCGGCATCGCCAGCCGGTCCGACTCGCTGTGCAGGTAGCTCAGCACGCGGCCGGTCGCCGCAAGGTCCCGCTCCTCAGTGCCCGGTCGCCCAACCCGAGGCTGCTTCGACAGCGCCAGAATGCGCTGTATATCAATCACGTCACTCCTCGCCAAGTCAGGCTGTGTACCGCCTGCCCCTCCTATTGACGCGCCCTGCCCCCGTGGCGGCCGCCCGGCCCGAGCGCGGTGCCGGGCAGCCGCAAGATGCTTCTCCGCCGGTGTGGCCGAGCCCCCGGTCAGTGCCCCATGCCGGCGCCGCCGTCGACAGGAATGACGGCACCGGTGATGTACGACGCCTCATCGCTGGCCAGGAAACGCACTGCCGCCGCGATCTCCTTCGGCTTGGCGGCCCGGCCCGCGGGGATCTGCTTGACCATGCTGTCCTTGAGGTCCTGGGAGAGCGAGGCGGTCATGTCGGTCTCGGTCAGTCCAGGGGTGACGACGTTGGCCGTGATGCCCCGAGAGCCAAGCTCGCGGGCGATGGAGCGCGAGAAGCCAACCAGCCCTGCCTTGGCTGCCGCATAGTTAGCCTGTCCCGCCTCGCCGCGCAGGCCGACGGTCGAGCCGACGAAGATCATGCGGCCCTTGCGGGCCCGCAGCATGCCGCGGGTGGCCCGCTTGGCCAGCCGGTACGCCGCCGTGAGGTTCGTGCCGATCACGTCGCCGAAGTCCTCTTCGGACATGCGCATCAGCAGGGTGTCCCGAGTGATCCCCGCGTTCGCCACCAGGACCTCGACGGGCCCGTGCGTTTCCTCGATCTGCTGGAACGCGGCCTCGACCTGCTCAGGATCGGTGATGTCGCATTTCACGCCCAGCACGCCGGCGGGTGGCTCGCCTGAGCGGTAGGTGACGGCGACTCTGTCACCGTTGGCGACCATGGCCTCTGCGATCGCCAGCCCGATGCCTCGGTTACCACCGGTGATGAAGACGCTGCGACTCATGGGTACCTCTCAGTTGGTGCTCTGGTGCTCAGCTCTGCCGTTTGCCGTGGCAGAGCGCCCGAGAGGCCGGTATCCGTGACCGGGTGGCCCCTGCGGTGCAGCAACCCTCGCACAAAAGGAACGCTCGCTTTTGATCGCTCCTGACTACACAGCGTAACCGGTACGAAGTGTAGCGGTGGTTGACAAAGTGTTGAAGGGGGTGGAAAGCGGTCAATGTCCAGCTTCGGGTGGCTCGATGGCGAAAAGATGATCATGGAGGCACTTGCTAAGGGGCGTCAAAGGGGCGTTAAGGTCTTCGGCGTCTTTCCGTTACTTTTACCGTCAAGGAGGGGTAAAGCCCTGATGTCCAATAGGCACCGCGTAGGCGATTTTCTCCGGGAGTGGCGCGCCAAGATGGACCCCAACCTGGTCCCCGGCTTCACCGCCAGGTTCGGGCCGCGAAGCAAACCAGGCCTCACACAGGCCGAAATGGCGGTGCTCACTGGTGTGACGGAGAGCTGGTACCGGCGCCTGGAGGCCGGCGGCATCAACAACCCGAAAACGGAATGGTTGGAGCGCATCGTGCGCGCTCTCGACCTCAACGAGGCCAAGTGGTACACCCTGTTCGTGTACGGGAAGGGGCAAGAGCCGCCGCCCCTCTACCGCCCAACTGCAGTTATCGACCCCTCGACGGCCGCGGTGATTCAGGGGCAGCCATGGCCCGCGTACATATCCGACGCCTCGTGGGACATGCTCCTGTACAACGACCTGTGCGTCCGCAATTGGCCGTGGAACAAGTACGGCATCAACATCATGACCTGGTGCCTGACCTACCCCGAAGCCCGGCTTCAGCTGATCGACTGGGAAGAGTCCTGGGCCAAGCCCATGGCGTCCCAACTGCGTCTCGTGCACGAGTCCCGGCCGGAGAACCGCAGGCTCGCCGAAGTCGTCGCCGACATCAAAAAACGCGACAAGGTCGCAGCGCGACTTCTTACCGATGACCTCACGAGTGTCACGCACCCAGACGGCCACCGGCGTTGGATGTACCTGCCGAACCGCGGTGAAGAGGAATTCGAGGTCATCTTCCGCTGCTTCGCACCGCTCAGCGACCGTAGCCAGCGCATGATGTTCATCGTGCCGCCGGACTACTCCCTCGCGAGCTGAGCCATTCCCTCGACGAGCCCCATAGTCGTGGAAGGGCCGCCTTCTACGCCCGCTTCCTTATACGCAGCGGCAACAGCAGTGAAAAGCCGCTCAGGGTGCGCGAGATCGCCCGCGTAGGCCTCCTTGATCAGGCGGGCCGCGTCGGTCAACTCGACGCCACGCGAAGCATGGAAAGTGGCATCTTCGTGGACACGGGCGAGGCGGTCTCGGAAGGCGACCACGCCTGCCCGGCCGGTAATCTCACCGTGACCCGGTACGAACGTCGTGGCACCCGTACTCAGTAGCCGGTCGCAGGCCGCGATGCACGCGCTGAGGGAATCGGACCACACAATTATGTGGGCTCCGATGAACAGCACATCGCCGGCGAAGACCACGTGATCTCCGGGGACGTGCACAGCCACATCACCCTCGCTGTGCGCGGGGCCGAGGTCGATAAGTTCCACCGCCGCCCCTCCGACGTTCAGTTCCAGCGTGCTGGTGAACGTACGCGTCGCGCCGGTCACAGTGTTCCCGCTGAAGTCGAACACACCGATGTGCTCAGCGGCGTACGCAGTGACGGCAGACGTCGGAGCCGACCGGCCGAGCAGCGTCATCTGCTCCGGGCTGATCTCTTTGCACACGTGCTCGGCCGACGCAGCCGACGTGATGATCTCGGCATCCGGAAGGAGCTGGTTGCCCCATGTGTGGTCCCCGTTCTGGTGCGAGTTCACCACAGTGGTGATTTCCGCTGCGGGCACTGCCGCCTCGACCGCATCCAGCAGCAGGCGCGTGCCGGTCAACGTGAACTGGGTGTCCACCAGTAGAGCTTGTTCACCGGAGGCGACAAGCCCGCAGTTGCTGTATCCCCAGGCGGTGCTGTTGTGCATCCACGCCCACGTGGTGGGCGACAGCGGAACGAGGGAAGGGGACGCCAAGGCAGGCTCCAACTTGCTGAACGAAACGATGTGCGGACATGACGGTGCGCCCCGGCCGGCGGGGAGCACGAAACGGAGATCAGTTGGCGGGTGCCCGCCAGTCGATAACGATCCGCTCGTGCGGATCGGTGTGCCGCCCGCCCCCAGACGGCATAACGCGAACCTTGGAAACCTCCAAGGCGATGAGGGCTCGCTGAGAAGCCCGAGGCGCGGTTTCCCACCACGCGACGAAATCGGTGACGCCGGAGATCGGCACGTCCGCAATCTGCTCCAGGAACCGAAGCCGGGCCCGTGCTTCCCGCAGGTCCTCCTTGGTGGCCTTCTGTGCGGCCAGGAACGCCGAGCGCACCAGCAGGCCGCGCCCGTACAGGCCCCCCAGCTCCTTGAACCGCTCCTCGGCTCCACTGACGTGCTCGCGCAGACGCTGCACCTCGGCCCTGACGTCCTCCTGGACTTGAAGCAGCCGCTCATGAGTGCCAGGTCGCAGGACATCAGCGAGAACCTGCTCGGCTACGGCGCCCTCCAGGCGGTTGGCGTTCATGCGGACGCCACCACACGAAGGACGGCCTTCCTTGGGGGGAGGGCACCGGTAGCCGGGGTCCGCGCCACCGTCCACCCGCGCTCCATGCATGTGGAAGGTGCACCGGCCGCACTCTGACAGTCCGCTGGTGAGCAGGTAGTCGTGCGCTTCGCGAGGGGCAGTCTGCTCGCCGCGACGCTTAGCGAACAGCGCCTTCAACCTTCGGTGCTCATCCGGCGTGAGAACCGTTTCCCCGAAGTCCTCGATAGGGTCGCCGTTCTTGTCGAGGCCCGCCATGAGCGGGTTGAGGATGGCCCGCACGAAAGCCTCCGCGGTCCAAGGGTTCCCGCGCGCGTTGGTGTAGCCCTTGTCGGTGAGCTGGCGCACGACCGTGCCTACGGGCTCGTCCAAGAACAGCCGTGAAGCGCCCTCACGCAAGCCCTGGGCCTCCTGCTGGTGCAGCTCTCCAGGACGCACGTAGCCCGATAGCCGTGCCATGAATCTCCATCCATCGGGAGTGCGACCGCCCTGCCCATAGCGGCCTCTTAGCTCCGTAATAGGCCAATGTACTTGGGCGACATATGAGGTCTCTCCACTCCCTTAGAGAAGGCGGACATTTATGCAGGTCAGACACATGATTCGAATGTAACATCGAAACGTGACCTCGCTCACAAGGAAATTTTTGGTTGCCTAGGGCTATGGATCACCTCAGGCGAACGCCCGTGTAGAGCCTCCTCGGAGGGTAAAAGCGGGCGACCCTTCGGCAAATAGGCCGCAGCAAAAGATCGACTAATGAAGCCCAAGCGCCTCCCAGGCGGACGCCGTCGCCACCTTCGTCGTATCGCCCAGCGGAATCAGCTTCGCCGGGAACCGACCCTCCTCGATCAGCCGATACGCCTTGTCCGGCCCGATCTTGAAAGCGCGCGCAGCCGTCGCCACGCTGATAGCAAGCGGAAGCGCCAGCACCTCCTCCACGGACATGTCCCCGCGCTCGGAGGCGGGTGCAGCAGAACCGATCACAGATGTGGTCATAGGTGGTCAAATCCTTCATCCCCGCGCCACCTGACCGGAAGCATACGAGAGCCAAGGAAGCGCGAGTTCCGCTACAGAATGATCAGGACACGCAAGGAAACCCCAGCTCAAACAGGAGCCTGCGTGTTCGACGGAACCACCTACAAGCGATGCTCGTGCACGGAGCCGGTGCTCGACGACGCCGACCGGCCGGTGCTCAGGCCCGACGGCAAACCCAAGCGTCGGGAGATCGGCTCGGCCTGCCCGGACCTGAAGAAGCGAGACCATGGCTCTTGGGCCTATTACCTCAACCTCCCCGATGGCCCACGCGGCGAACGGCGCCGGCCCCGCAAGAGCGGCTTTCGAACCCAGGCCGACGCGAAGGCGGCAGCACAGAAGCTCTGGGATGAGGCCCAGGGCGGCGTCGACATCGACTCCAAGGAAACGGTCGCGCAGTACCTGCGCCGCTGGCTGCGCCAGCGCGTCGACCTCAAGCGCAGCACCCGCAAGGACTACGAGGACTACGTCGAGCGAATATTCATCCCCGCCCTCGGCCACCTCCCCCTGCGCCAACTGCGTAAGCGCCACATCCAGGAGATGTTCGAAGGGATCTGGGCCCTCAACGAAACCAAGGCGGCCAACCGGCTCGCAGCGCAGCAGGCCAAGGCCGAGTGCGACGACGCCCATCGAGCATGGAAGTCTGCGGCCAAGCCTCGTCCACCGCACCTGCGCCAGCGGTGGGACAAGGCCAAAGCGGCGCTTCGTAAAGCACGTCAGAAGCCGCGCAGAGAGACAGGCCCGGGCACACAGAAGAAGTTCAAAGACACCCTCTCTGCCGCACTCGACGCCGCCGTCGCCGAAAAGCTGATCACAGAGAACTTCACCAAGGGCGTCACCCTCCCTAAGTACGAACGCCCTGAAGCTCTCGTCTGGACGGACGAACGTGTCGCCCGCTGGCGCGAAACAGGAGAAATCCCTGGACCCGTCATGGTCTGGACGCCGCAACAGACCGGGTAGTTCCTCGACGGCGCAACCGACCACCGCATGTACCCCATGTGGCACCTCGCGGTCTTCAGAGCGACACGACGCGGCGAAACCGTCGGCCTCCCGTGGACGGAAACGGACCTTGAAGCCGGAACGATCAAGGTCGTCGAGCAACTGGTCAAGGGCCGCACATACAGCGAGGTCTGGGAAGACACCCCCAAGAGCCGCAGTGGACGCCGCACCGTCACCCTGGACGACGTGACCCGCGCACTGCTCCGAGCTGTGCGCCAGGCACAGAAAGCCGAGCGCGAAGCCTGGGAAGCAAAACACCTGGCCGAACCCGAGAAGTACGGCCCCTACGTCAACTCAGGCCGCGTGTTCACCACCGAGGACGGAAGCCCCCACAACCCGGACAACGTATCGCAAGCCTTCGACCGCCTGGTCAAAAGGCTCGGCCTCCCTCCGATCCGCCTTCATGACCTTCGCCATTGCGCCGCGTCGCTGAGCCTCGCGGCCGGCCTGTCCATGAAGGCCATCCAAGCTCTCCTCGGCCACAGCAACTACTCGCTCACCGCCGACACCTACACCTCGCTCATGCCGCAGTTCGACCAGGCAGCGGCGAACGCGCCGGTCGCCCTCGTACCGCGAGCAAACGCGACCGAGGACAGTGCTACTCCGAAGCTGACCCTCGTCGTCTCGGCCGTAGAACCAGAACAGCCTGGGGGCAGCGGGGACGGCAAGGACGGTGTCGACGGTGGATCCGCCCCCTGCCAGGTGAAGTCAGCGTGAGGGCGCGGTTATGCCTGGCGAGCGCGAATGCGAAGCGTTGGACTAGCAGATGCCAGGGCGGCACTGACCTGCGGGAACTCGTGTCCGCGCTCCGGGGCCAGGCCGGTTTGCGCAAGAAGGGGCGGTCGGGGACTGTCCGTGGACAGAACGTGGACAGAAGGCCGGGGACAGGCAGGGGAAGATGAGGAAAACGAAGGAAGGGCTTGCGGTATCGCGGGCGGCGGGGGTACTTGCTGAGGGGCCTCCGAGCTGGCGAAACTCCCCTTGAGGCGACGTTCTGCCGTCGCAGGAAGGCAGGTTGGGGATCGCTCCGAACTGCTGCTTATCCGGCTCGATTCCCGACCGGAAGGCTCTTGTAAAGCGTAGGTCGTCGGTTCGAACCCGACAGGGGGCTCTAGCTGTGACCAGGTAAAACGCACTGAGAACGCCCCTCCGGAAGATCTTCCGGAGGGGCGTTCTCGCTGTTCGGAGGGTGTGGGGCCCAGGTTGTGAGGAGGTGCGGGAACGCGGTTCCGGATCTGGCGCCGCGCTCTAGGCTGTGCACATGACGGGTCTGCAGCGGCACCCCCTCGTAGAGGCGGCGGTTCGTTATCACCAGGCGGTTGCCCGTGGTGCTGTCGGTGAGGAACTGGCCGGGTTCTTTCATGAGGATGTTGTGCAGCGTGAGTACCCCAACGCCCTCTTTCCGGATGGGGCGGTGCGGGATCTGCCTGCCATCCTTGAGGCGGCTGAGCGGGGGCGCGGCGTGTTGCGGTGTCAGAGCTTCGAGGTGCTCAACGCTGTCGCGGTGGGTGAGCAGGTAGCTCTTGAGGTGGACTGGGCCGGGACGCTGGCGGTTGCGTTGGGGGATCTGCCTGTCGGGCACGTGCTGCGTGCTCGTATCGCGGTTTTTATGGAGTTTCGCGACGGCCGGATCGTTGCTCAGCGTAACTATGACTGTTATAAGCGTCGGCGGTCGGCCGGGCAGGGCGAGGCCGGCTAAACCCGGCCTCGCCCGCTGCTTCCGGCCCTGCATCAGCCGGCTTCCCGCACCCTCTCCACCGGAATCCAAAGCTCCGCATCCGCCTGCGACGAGTCCTTCGACAACCGGGTACGCAGAATTTCCGGTCCCGGCCGGCTCTGGTACGGGTTGGACGGGAACCACTGGGTGAACACGTCGCGCCAAAGGAACTGCAACGCCTCCGGGAACGGGCCGGAATTCTCGAAGACCGCCCAGGTGCCGGCCGGGACGAGCAGAGCGTCCAGGTCGTCCGGGGCGGGCGCCTGGCTCACCACGGCGTGGTAGTAGTCGAGTTCGGTGCCCTCGGCCCGGCTCGGGGCGAGGTCGTCGCAGACGGCGACGATGCCTTCCGGCTGCTGGTCGGACAGTGCCGTGATCCGGTCCAGGGTCTCCTGGCCGATGCTGCGGATGAAGTCCGCGATCGCCGGGTTCACGCCCTGGTGGACGAGCGGAACCCGGGCCTTCTTGCCGATCACATGGAACTGTTCCTTCTCCACGACCCGGTACCGCATGCTGCTGCTCCCCTCGATGATGAGACGGAAGGACATCCGGGGCTGGGAGTGCAGGGCGGCGCCGGTGCGCCGGGCCTCACCCGGTCCCACACCGTGTACGGCCCGGAACGCGCGGGCGAACGCTTCGCCCGATCCGTAGCCGTACCGCACCGCGATCTCCAGCAGCGTCCGCTCCCCGGCGAGCACCTCGGCCCCCGCGACGGTGAGCCGCCGACGCCGGATGTACTCCGACAGCGAGACACCCGCCAGCGCGGAGAACATCCGGCGGAAGTGGTACTCCGACGTCATCGCGATCCGCGCCAGCTCGCCCACCTCGATCCTCTGGTCGAGATGGGACTCGATGTGTTCCAGGGCCTCGTTCAGCCGCTCCAGCACTCCGGATCTCCTTCCTTTGCGTTCATCACGTTAGGAAGATCGCATGTGGGCGGGCCCGACAGTTTGTGCCCGGTTCGGTCGGGGGTGGTCGAGCCCGGGTGGGGGTGCTTGTCGGTGGCGTGTTTCCTCGGGTGCGCCGTACGCGTAACGGCGTAGGTTCACCGGCATGGTGACTGCGACGGGGCGGGTGCATCACGAGCGGCGCATGACGCGGGCGGCCCGGGCCGCGGCGGATGCCGGGCTGGCGGGGCTGATCGTGACGCCCGGGCCCTTGATGGTGTGGTTGTGCGGCTACACCCCCGCGCGCTTCAGAGGGCTGATGACCGCGCTGGTCATCGCCTCGGAGCCCGCGGAGCGGCGGCCGCAACTGCTGGTTCCGGCGGATGAGAAGGCCGTCGCGGAGCAGGCTCCCGGAGCGGACGCGCTGGAGCTGACCGCTTGGGCTGCGGGTGCGACGGGTGCGGCAGGCGCTGCGGGTGCGGCAGGCGCGGCAGGCGCGGCGGACCCGTATGCCCTGCTGGCGAACTGGCTGGTCCCAGAGGGACGTTACGCGATCTCGGACATGACATGGGCACGCGACCTGCTGGCCTTGCAGCGCGTCGCGCCGGGGACCTCCTACCTCGCAGTGACGGAGGCGCTGCCAATGCTGCGCGCCGTAAAGGATGCCCACGAGGTGGCGCGGCTGGCGGCTGCGGCCGCGGCCTCGGACGCCACGTACGAGGCAGCCCTCGGGCTGCGCTTCGCTGGGCGGCGCGAACGGGAAGTGGCCGCCGACCTCGGGCGGCTGCTCAGCGCGAACGGGCACGAGACGGTCGTCTTCACGGTGGTGGGGTCCGGCCCCAACGGGGCCGACCCGCAGCACGAGGCGGGCGATCGGGTCATTGGGGACGGGGACATTGTGGTGCTCGACTTCGCCGGCCTGAAGGATGGCTACGGTTCGAACACCGGCCGCACCGTACGGGTGGGTTCGCCGCCGTCCTCCGAGGAGCGCAAGGTGTACGAGGTTGTCCGGGAGGCGCAGCAGGCGGCCTTCGAGGCGGTACGGCCGGGTGCGGCCTGCCAGGAGATCGACCGGGCGGCCCGGAGGGTCATCAAGGCGGCGGGTTACGGGGAGTACTTCACCCACCGTACGGGCCGGGGAATCGGTTCCCTCACGCACGAACCGCCGTATCTGGTGGAGGGTGAGCAACTGCCCCTGGTTCCCGGGATGTGCTTCTCGATCGAGCCGGGGATCTACCTTCCGGGGCGGTTCGGCGTACGGATCGGGGACATCGTGACGTGCACGGATGCAGGTGGGCGGTGGCTGAACGGCAGTGAGCGGGTGGGGATGGGGGTGGTGAGCTGAGGGGAAGGGGGAGGGGAGGGGCGTAGGGCCGTACGCCGGGCGGGCGCTGTGGCCCTACGGAATGACGACATCACGGAATCAGGACGTCACGGAGTCACGACGTCACGGAGTCACGGCATCAGCACAACTTTCCCCATCGTCCCCCGGCTCACCAGAGCCCGGTGTGCTGCTGCCGCCTCCGCGAGCGGGAAGCGCTGTACCTCCGGTATGAGGCGGCCCGCCGCCGCCTCGGCGAGGGACTCGGTCTCCAGAGTGCGCATCGGATTGTCGCCGCCTGCTTTGGCCAGCATTACGGGGCCGAATACGGACTCGGAGGTGATGCCGCGCTCGGTCAGCTCGCCCTCCGCGAACTCCAGCGGGCCGCCCGAGGACCAGCCGAAGACAAGGTGTCGACCGCCCCGGACGAGCAGGTCCACGGCGGCGCGGCCCGGCTCGCCGCCCACGGAGTCGAAGACGATGGTGGCGCCCGGAATTGCGCGCAGTTTCAGGAACGCGCGCACTACTGAGGGCCAGCCGGCGTTGGTGTAGTCCACCGCGAGGTCGGCGCCCAGCTTCCGTACGCGTTCGACCTTGGCCGGGCCGCCCGCGAGGCCGATGACGGTGGCGCCGGTGTTCTTCGCGTACTGGACGAGAAGTGAGCCGATGCCGCCGGCCGCGGCCGGGACGAGGGCGACGTCGGCGGCGGTGAGGTCGGCGAAGCGGAGGATGCCCATGGTGGTGCGGCCGGTGCCGATCATGGCGACGGCCTGGGCCTCGTCCAGATTGCCGGGGATGTCGTGGAGCTTTTCGGCGTCGACGACGGCCTGCTCGGCGTAGCCGCCCGGGTTCATGCCCAGGTGGGCGACGACACGGCGGCCCAGCCACGCGGGGTCCGTGCCCTCGCCGAGGGCGTCGACCGTGCCCGCGACCTCCCGGCCGGGGATGGTCGGCAGGTCGGGGAGCGGGGCCGGGCCGCCCGCGATGCCCTCGCGCAGCGCGGTGTCGAGCAGGTGGACGCCGGCCGCCGCCACGGAGATCCGGACCTGGCCGGGGCCGGGCAGCGGGGTCTCGGTTCGCTCGTAGACGAGGTTCTCGGCGGGGCCGAAGGCGTGCAGGCGGATCGCGTGCATGGTGGTTCTCCAGAGGTGCAGTAGGGCGGGCGTACTGGTGGATGGCGGTTCTGGGACGGGGCCTGGAAAGGCGTGGCCGTCCGGGACCGATGGCCCTCACTCTGGAGCCTCAACTTTGATTGAGGTCAAGGTCGGTTGCTGTCAGGGCTCACTGGTTGTCAGCGCCCACTGGTTGTCAGGGCCCACTGGTTGTCAGCGTCCGGTGTCGGTACTGGTGCCGGTGGGTACGTACGGCTCCGCGCGGTCGGCCCTGGTGGAACGGAGCGCCAGCGTGCTCGCCTCCAGAGCGCTGCTGAACGAGACCTCACTGAGTACGCCGGGTGCCGCCACCTGATCGCCGACCAGGTAAACACCGTCCCCGCGCTCGACGGCGGGCCGGTCGCGCCAGGTGGTGCCGGGCAGGTCCACCGCACCCGTACGCCCGAGGGCGAGCGCATCGCATCGCCAGGTCAGGCGCTCGCGCCACTGCGGGAAACCGGCGTCCAGCAGGCGCTCGGCGCGGGCGATGCCGTCGGCGCGGTTCTCGTCCGGGCCGATGCCGACCTGGCACTGGAGGAGTTCCTCGCCGTGCGGGGCGAGGGAGCGGTCCTGAGCGGTGAAACGTTCGACCCAGCCGGGGAAGTCGAGGCTGGAGATCGCGAACAGGTCACCGCGCCGGGAACGCAGAGCGATGTCGAGCAGCACTGTGCGGGCGCTGTCCCAGGTCAGACGCTCGTCCTTGAGGAGGGCGCGGGCGGATTCGAGGTGCGTCGCGACGATTACCGGGCCGCCCTCGGGCAGTGCGTCGACGCGGGCTCCGGTTTCGATGCGTACGCCCAACTGACGTGCGTGGTCGGCCATACGAGTGATCAGTTCGCCCCAGCCACCCCGGATGTAGTGGGCTTCGGGCGGGAACGAGGTGGTACGGCGCAGCCGCTCCTGGACGAAGGCGGCGGAGAGCGCGCCGGGGTCGTGATGGAACGTCGCGACGCCGACGTAGTGGGCGGCAGCGCGGGCTGCCGCCTCGCCTTCCTGGGAGACGGCCCAGCTGAAGAAGTCGCGGTCCACCGGCGCGTTCTTGTGGCCGCGCAGCTTGAGCAGGCCGGCCGGAGGGACGCGGCGCAGCACCCCGTCGCGGTGGAAGCGGAATCGGGCGGCCTGGAGGGGCGGCAGCGGAGCGAGGGGCTTGAGGAGGCCGCGCTGTTTGAGCCAGGTCCAGTGCGGGCCGCCGTTGTAGAGCGCGTGCGGGCCTTCGTTCGTACGGTACGGGCCGTCGGCGGTGCGGGCCCGGCCGCCGAGCGAACGGTGCGCCTCGTAGAGGGTGACCGCGGCGCCGCCCTCGGCGCAGGAGATGGCCGCGGTCAGGCCCGCGAAACCGCCTCCGACGATGGTGATGGCAGGTCGTCGCATGGTGGGTCCTCCTTGGGTTGGTGTGCCAGGGCTGGTGTGCCAGGGCTGGTGTGGGAATCGCCGGGGCCCGAGCGGTTGAGTGGTCCTCGCGGATGGGACGAGTGGGGTGGCGGCGGTTGTGACACGCGTGCGGGGGCGGAGGCATCTGCGCTGGTCAGGGGCTGGGTTCGGGCGATTGTCAGTGGGGTGGTTCACGATGGGGTCAGTCGGCGGTGCGCGGGCGGAAGTGGCAGGGAGATGCGGGAGGCGGTGGGCAGGCGTGTGGGAGCGTGACGACGGGGCGCGGCGGCCGGGGCGGACGGGGCGGACAGGACCGGTGGTTGGGGAGGGCCGATCGGTGGGGGAGGGGCGTGCGGCCGTCGGACCGGAGGGGCGAGCGGCGTCTACGGGCCGGGCCGTGCGGGAGGTGCGGCGGCCGTCGGTGCGGCTGCCGGAGCTGAGCCCGTACACGGACGCGGAGTTGGAGACCGAGGGGGATTACGACGGGCTGGAGTTCGCGGGCACCGACCTGACGGGGCAGGCGGGGCGCGGCGCCCGGTTCATGGACTGTGCGGTGCGGCGGTGCGCGCTGGACGAGACGGTCCTGAGCCGGGCGCGCTTCATAGACAGCGTGCTGGACGGGGTGCGCGGTGTGGGGACGGACCTGTCGCAGGCGTCGCTACGCGATGTCGAGGTCCTGGACGCCCGGCTCGGCGGCGTTCAGATGCACGGGGCGGTGCTGGAGCGGGTCGTGGTGCGCGGCGGGAAGATCGACTTCCCCAATCTGCGCAAGGCGAAGCTGAAGGACGTCGCGTTCGAGGGCTGCGTGCTGGTCGAGGCGGACTTCGGCGGAGCGGAGCTGGAGCGGGTGAGCTTCGACGACTGCACGCTGACCCGGGTGGATTTCAGTGGTGTACGGATGAGAGACGTCGACCTGCGCGGGGTCGCCCGCCTGGACATCGCGCGGGGCGTCGACCGGCTGTCGGGCGCGGTGATCAGCCCGGCCCAGCTGATGGACTTGGCGCCGGCGTTCGCGGCGGAGATGGGGGTGCGGGTGGAATGAGGGCGGCAGGGGAGGACCAGGGGGTGCGGGCGGCGGCCCGGATGCGGGCCCGGGCCCGCATCCGCGGGGGCGGTGCGGCTGTGCGACCGCTCAGACACGGGGGAAGCGGGCCTGGAGGTCCCATACGGCCGGGTTGTCGGCGAGCCCGTCGTGCAGGTCGGTGAGGTCGGCGATCAGGTCGTGCAGGAAGTCGCGGGCCTCGCGGCGCAGCTCGGAGTGCTGGAAGGTGAGCGGGGCCTCGTCGCCCGGCATCCAGTCGGCGTCGACGTCCACCCAGCCGAAGCGGCGCTCGAAGTACATCCGGTCCGCCGATTCGGTGAAATCCAGCTCGGCGTACTGCGGCTGCGCGGCGCGGTTGCCGAGCGGATCGCGGTCGATCCGTTCCACGATGTCGCACAGAGCCCAGGCGAAGTCCAGCACCGGCACCCAGCCCCAGGCGGTCGAGACCTCACGGTCCGCCTTGGTGTCGGCCAGGTAGACGTCGCCGCAGAAGAGGTCGTGGCGCAGGGCCCGTACGTCCGCGGTGCGGTAGTCCGTTTGCGGCGGGTCCGGAAAACGGCGGGAAAGGGAGTAGCCGAGGTCGATCACATCCTCGATGGTGTCACGCTCGTACGTTCGTCCGCGCCGCCGCGGTCGGTACAGCCGCCGGGGGTGTCGCCGACCGCGGGCACAGCCCACGCGTGACGAATCGGGTCGGCGGGCCGGGTCAACGAGCCAGAACAATGAGCCGGGCCGACGAGCCGGACCGACGTGCCAGATCAATGAGCCGGACCGACGAATCCAACCGAACCAACCAACCAGCCGGGGCAAGCCCCCGGATCAACGGGCTCGGGTCAACGAACCTGGGTCGACGAGCCCGGGGCAACGAACCCGGGTCAACCAACTCGGATCAACGCATCCGACCAGTCAGAGGGTGGGGATGACCATGTCAGGTACCAAGGCCAGACGCTCGGGCGTCGCGCTGTTCGCCGCCGCGGCGCTGGTGGCGCTGCCGGTGCTCGGTACGGAGCGGGACGCGGCCGCCGTGGCCGCGTCGGCTCCGATGGCGAGTGCGGGGGCCGTGGGCACGGGGGAGAGCAGCACCTCGTCCGGTGATCGCGGCAGCGGCCAGCGGTGGCGCGGCGCCTGGGCGACTTCGCCGCAGGCACCGCACGCGCTGATGCCGAACTGGTCGGTGGCGGGCTTCACCGATCACACGGTCCGGCAGGTGGTGCGGGTCAGCACGGGCGGCACCAAGGCCCGTATCGAGCTGTCCAACCGCTACGGCCGTACGCCGCTGAAGGTGACCGGCGCGACCATCGCCCGTGCGGGCAAGGGGGCGTCGGTGCAGGACGGTTCTGTACGGCACCTGTCCTTCGGGCGGCACCGGTCGGTGACCATACCGGCGGGTGGCGAGGTACGCAGCGACGGGCTGCCGATGAAGGTCCGGGCGCTGGAGTCGGTGACCGTAACGCTGTACCTGGCCGGTCCGACCGGTCCGGCCACCTTCCACCAGGCGGCCTTGGCCACGACCTACCGCGCGAAGGGCGACCACCGGTCGGACACCGGCGCGGCGGCGTTCACGGAGAAGTCCGAGTCCTGGTACTACCTGTCGGGTGTCGAGGTCTCCGGCGGCAAGGACGACGCGCGCCGGAAGGCGGTGGTGGCCTTCGGCGACTCCATCACCGACGGGTACGGCGCCACCACCGACACGAACCGCCGCTACCCGGACGCGCTCGCCGAGCGCTTCGCGGCCACCGGACGCCCGCGCGGCGTGCTCAACCAGGGCATCGGCGGCAACCGGGTGACCGCGGACTCGTCGTGGGCCGGGGAGAAGGGCGTGGCCCGCTTCCGGCACGACGTACTCGGCGAGCCGAACGTGGGCTCGGTCATCGTGCTGGAGGGGATCAACGACATCGGCGCCAGCGAGTCGCCGAACTGGCCCGACGGGCCGGCCCCTGACGTGTCGGTCGCCCAACTCATCCAGGGCCACAAGTCGTTGATCCGTCAGGCGCACGCGGCCGGGGTGAAGGTGATCGGCGCGACGGTCACGCCGTTCAAGGGCGCCGACTACTACTCCGAGCGCGGCGAGGCCAAGCGCGACGCGCTCAACACCTGGATACGCACCTCCGGCGAGTACGACGCCGTAGTCGATCTGGACCGAGCCCTGTCCGACCCGTCCGACCACGACCGCATCGCCCCGGCCTACGATTCCGGCGACCACCTCCACCCGAGCGACGCGGGGTACCGCGCGATGGCCGAGGCGGTGGATCTGGACGAGTTGTGAGGCGGTGAGGCAGTGAGGCGGTGGTGCGGGCGGTGACGGAGGAGGAAGCCGCGGCTGAGGTGGTTCTTGTTGGGGCTGGGCGGCTGGGCCCTCGTGCATGCGGTGGCCGATGTCGCGGCTGCCGAGGTCGCTAGCCTCGGACAGGGGCGTACGGGTCACAGGGACGTACGGGTCACAGGGACGTACGGGTCGCAGGGACGTACGGACCACAGGCTCGGTACGAGCTACCTCGTCCAGATCCGCAGCCGTATGCCCGGGGCGGCCGTGTCACGCGCGGCCGCCTGGGCACCGGCTGCGGCCTGCCCAGCCGTCCGCGTCGCCTCCGGGGCCGCGGGCCGGGCACAGAGTGGCTGAGGTGACCGGCTTGGCTGCTTGAGGCTGGGGCGGAACCGGAACCGGAACCGGAGCGGGAGCCGGGACTGGGACTGGCACCGGGGTCGGCGTCGGGCGTTACGGCTTCGGCTTCGTCTTCTTGGCCGCGCTGACCTCGTGGAGGTGGATGAGGACGTCGAAGGAGCGGCCGATCGCGACGCGAGCGTCCGGGTGGGGGTACTCGGTGCCGATGTTGCGCGTGGGACGGGTGGAATTCAGCCAGGTGCGGGCGGCCGGCGGGGCGTGGCGTACGTCGAGGTAGAAGTCCCGGTGGCGGACCTTGTCGAGGACGTACTCGTTCGTGGTGGGCTTCGGGGCGCCTACGGTGAATTCCTTCCAGTCGCCGGTGAGGGCGGCGTCCTTCGACAGGAAGGAGCCTTGGTAGAAGGTGAAGCCGATGGGGAGGTAATTCTCGCCGAGCATGTCGCGCAGGAACGAGCCCTGTGTCTTCGGGTACAGCTCGGGGTCGCCGGCGGCGTAGCCGACGTGGTCGTTCTGCGCCGAAAGCAGGATCTTGTGGCCGGTGCGCCGTTGCCACCAGGTGATGTTCCGGGCCATCACCTCGTCGCGGAAGCGCTGGGCGGCGGTGACCGAGGCCGGGTCGTTGACGTCCATGGTGAGGAACTTGGTGGTCTGCGCGATGAACTGGGCGTTCTGCACGGCCCATGCGTAGGCGTCTTCGTCGGTCCCGGCCCCAATCCCGGCCCCAATCCCGGCCCCGGTTCCGGCTTTGTTCCCAGCCCCAGCCCCAGCCCCAGCCC
>NZ_JOCQ01000002.1 GCF_000720725.1 Streptomyces rimosus subsp. rimosus | reverse complement strand
CCCCTCCCCCAGCCCTTATCTCCGCCCGACCCCCCGTCCGCCAACCTGGTCGCAGGAGTCCGACGGCCGCACCGCCACGCAGCCTTGCCACCTGGAGGTCCCATGACCGAGGCGCTGCCCTTCCCGCAGGACCGCACCTGTCCCTACGACCCGCCCACCGGCTACCAGCCCCTGCGCGACACCCGTCCCCTGTCCCGCGCGACGCTCTACGACGGACGCCCCGTCTGGGTGGTGACCGGGCACGCCGAGACACGGGCGCTGCTCACCGACCCGCGGCTGTCCTCCGACCGGCAGAACCCGGCGTTCCCCTCCCCCGCCCCGCGCTTCGAGACGCTGCGCAAGATACGCACCCCGCTGCTGGGCGTCGACGACCCCGAACACAACACACAGCGCCGGATGCTGATACCGAGCTTCAGCATCAAACGCGCCGCCGCGCTGCGCCCGCGCATCCAGGAGACCGTCGACCGGCTGCTGGACGCCATGGAGGAGCAGGGCCCGCCCGCCGAGCTGGTGTCCGCGTTCGCGCTGCCCGTACCGTCCATGGTGATCTGCGCGCTCCTCGGCGTCCCGTACGCGGAGCACGAACTGTTCGAGAGCCTGTCCCGTACGCTCCTGCAGAGCGTCGACCCGCAGGAGGTCTCCGAGGCCTGGGACGAGCTGGAGGAGTACTTCACCGGCCTGGTGGCCCGCAAGCGCGCGGAGCCGGGTGACGGCCTGCTGGACGAGCTGATCGCCGAGCGGCTGGACCCCGGCGAGCTGAGCCACCGGGAACTGGTCCGCATGGCCATGCTGCTGCTGGTGGCCGGCCACGAGACCACCTCCAACATGCTCTCTCTGGGCACCTTCACACTGCTGGAACACCCCGAGCAGTTCGCCGCCCTGCGTGCCGACCCGTCGCTCCTCCCGGCCGCGGTCGAGGAACTGCTGCGGTTCCTGTCCATCGCCGACGGCATGATGCGGGTGGCGACCGCGGACATCGAGATCGGCGGCGAGACGATCCGGGCGGACGACGGCGTGATCTTCTCCACCTCGGTCGTCAACCGGGACGGCGCCGCCTACGCCTCGCCGGACACCCTGGACTGGGAGCGCTCCGCCCGCCACCACGTCGCCTTCGGCTTCGGCATCCACCAGTGCCTGGGCCAGAACCTGGCCCGCGCGGAGATGGAGATCGCCTTCGGGGCGCTCTTCGCCCGCTTCCCCGGCCTGCGGCTGGCGGTGCCCGCCGCCGAGGTCCCCGTCAAGCCCGGCCACACCCTCCAGGGCCTGGTCGAACTGCCCGTCACCTGGTAGGGATGCAAGCCGCCCGCGCCCTGGAGCGACCAACGGAGGAGAGCCGCCATGAAGATCGACATCGATACGTCCGTGTGCATCGGTTCCGGCCAGTGCGTACTGACCGCGCCCGGGGTGTTCACCCAGGACGACGACGGTTTCAGCGCCCTGCTGCCCGGCCGCGAGGACGGCGCCGGCGACCCGCTCGTACGGGAGGCGGCCCGCGCCTGTCCGGTGCAGGCGATCACCGTCACCGACTCCTGACGGTCCGGCGTCCGGGCCCGGCGGCGCCGGGCCCGGGCTGCCCTGGAGCGCGCCTCTTCGGTCGGGTCCGGATGGCCAGAGAGTGTCAAGCGGCCGTTTGAGGGAGGCTGATCGCTGCGACGATGAGGTCGGCGAGGGCGTCCGCGTAGTGGTGGACGTCGGCCTCGGGATGGCCGTGGAGATAGGTGAGCATCGTGTCGATGGCTCCCTGGTAGGTGACCGCCATGACCCGGGTGTCGAAGTCGCGTAGTGTGCCCTCTTCCTGACCGCGCCGGAACAGGGCTTCCTGGCCTTGGTAGGTCTGCTCGTAGTCGGTGAGGCCGAGCCGCGGGGTGCCGTCGGCCTTACGCAGGTTGGTGCTGATCTGCCGCATCGCGGTCAGCTCGGCCTGGTGCGTTGCACTCAGACCGGCCGCACGGCGAATCGCGGCGCGGATGACCTGGGGGACCGGGTCGGTCAAGACGAGAGAGTCTGCAATGGTCTGTCTCGTGGTCGCCAGGGTGGCCCGGGCGGCCGTTTCCATCAGGTGTTCCTTGTCCGTGAAATAGTGCGAGACCAGGCCCTTGGAGACCTCCGCCCGCTCGGCGATTCGGGCCAAAGAGGCACTCTCGTAGCCGAGTTCGGCGACCACCGCGATGGTGGCCTCGATGATTTGTGTCCGACGTACTTCCTCGCTGAGGCGCTGACGGGTGCGTGGGCGAGGCTCTGAGTGGGGCGTGTTCACAGCATCATTTCTAGCGGGTCGGTGCGCCGGTCAGCGGCGTGCCGAACGGCGGACCAGGATGAGTAGTGCCGCCATCCAGAGAGCGATCGCCACCATCTCGACCCGCATCCACTCGGGGAAGACGTCCGGCAGGGCGGCTTCCACCAGGTTCACGACGAGCAGCGCCGCAGCGATGATGCCGAGTGCCCGTACTGCCCTGGCACTGCCCGACCGAGCCGACCGGAGTCGCACCAGAAGGAGGACTGCGAAGAGCATGACGATCAGGGCGTGCCCCCATGCCTCCTCCGTCGCCTGCCCCGGGGCCCTGGATGCCAGCAGCGCCAGCGCCACGACGGTTGCGACCATGGCTGCGACGTAGCCCCACACCAGTGCGCTCACGGCACCGAGTCGATGGGGTGCGCGTGCTTGGGCATCCACACTATTGACCATGCGGCCAATAGTATGGACCGCATGGTCGATGTCAACGCTGGGTCCTACTTTTCGGTCATCTGCGGGCCCAGATGAGGATGGCGGCGACGTGCAGTGCGGCCTGGCAGGCGATGGCGAGTTCGTCCGTCCGTAGGGCGAGGCCGCGCCACTGCTCGAGTCGGGCGATGCACCGCGCTGGAGGCCGCCCGCCGGGCTTGGACCCCGGCAAATACAAGGAGCGCAATGCCGTCGAGCGGTGGCGGGCACGTCGCCAGCCTGACCGGCGGTGGCGTGGACACTCAGAGGGCGAGCCCGGCTGTCACTGGCCACCGTCATCCGCCGCAGTAAGGACCGCCGCGAGGATGCGTTCCCATGTTCCGTCCACGGTCCACCTGATCAGGCGCTTGTGAGCGGTCTGAAAAGACCCTAGCTCGCCGGGCAGGTCTCGCCAGGGCGAACAGGTGCGGTACTTCCACGCAATGGCCTCCAGGGTACGTCGGTGGTCGGCCCATCGTCGTCCACGGACCGGGTCGGCCGGCATCAACGGCTCGATCCGGCCCCGCATCGCATCAGTGATCACTAACCGGACAGACACGACCGATCAACTGACCAGCCCGTCCAAGAGACACGCCCTAGTCGTCCAGCCCCTCCAGCGCGTCCCCCACCACCGGCAGGTCCAGCGTGCCGGTCTGCGTGCGTGAGCTGCGTACGGTCACCTGCTTGGTGCCCCGGTTGCCGAAGTACGCGGTGTCGCTGGCGGCCATGACCAGCCGCAGCCGGTGTCCCGGCGCGAAGCGGTGCACGATCGCGGGCAGGTCGACGGTGAACTCCCGGGTGACGTCGGGCACCCGGACGGGGGCCACCAGACGGTGCACGAGGACCTGGCCGCCGTTCGGCGCGACGTCGAAGAGCTTGAGGAAGAGCAGCAGCCGGTCGGCCGCGTCGTCGGAGTGCCGGGTCCGCTCGGCGTCGGGGGAATGGACGCGCAGGGTGGCCCGGGGCGCGCCGACCACGTCCACGGGCCGCCCGCGCACCGGCTCGGACGTCCAGTCCAGGTAGGTGCCCCGGGTGTCGTACGGCTTGGGGTTCGGCAGCTTCATCAGGGCGGCCAGCGAGCTTTCCGAATGGCTGGAGGCGACCCGCCAGTTGCGGTAGTGGCGGCTGCCGGCGACCACTTCCCCGGGGTCGCCCACGAGTTTGCCGTCGCCGGACAGGAACAGCCGCCGCGGGACGCCGACGGGGTAGACCTGCGAGGTGGCGTAGGCAGGGCCCCGGCCCGCCCAGTCGCGGTAGTACGCGAAGGCCGGGCCGGTGTCGGTGCCCCACTCCTGGCGCAGATAGCGGCTGAACCAGGCGAGGGTCCGACGGCCGACATAACTGGTCTCGAAGTTCCCCTTGCCCAGGTCGAGTTCGCCGGGCGCGGGGTCGGTCATGCCGCCGCTGTGGCCCCAGGACTGCCAGATCATGGCGGTTTCGGTGCCCTGGGCCCGCAGGGTCTCGAACGTCGCGGCGGCTTCGTTGAGGTTGAAGAGGGTGTCCGCCTGCCCCTGGACGAGCAGGGTGGGCGTACGGACCGTCGCGAGGTAGGAGGCCGGGGAGAGGCTGCGCGCGTAGTCGAGGACGGCTGCCGTGGGGGCGGACGGATAGCGGCCGGAGTTCAGCAGCTTCTTCAGCTCGCACGCCCGCGCGACGAAGTGCACACAGCCCGCGCCGCCGCCCCGGGACGGGTCCAGACGCGGGTGCAGCAGGCCCTGGGCCTCGCCGATGAGGTAGAAGCCGTTGGTCCACTGGTGCTTGTACGCGCCCGGCTCCGGCCCCTCGACGCCGGACATGCGGTCGGCGTTGTTCGGCGCCAGCGCGTATCTGAGGTCGTGCCAGGTGATCAGCGGGACCAGGGCGTCCAGCCGGTCGTCCGCGGACGCGGTGGCCAGCTGGATGGCGCCGCCGTACGAGCCGCCGAACATCCCCACCCGCGGGTCGCGCGGGCCGTCCTTGGTGACGAAGTCGACGCGGGTGCCGTTCTTCGCCGCCCGCCGCCCGGCGAGGAAGTCCAGGATCTGGCTCGCCGCCCGCCCGTCGATCCGCGGGTCGTCGAGGGAGATCGGGCAGCCGGTCCGGCCGAAGCCGAGGCCGGAGTAGGCCAGCGCCACATAGCCGCGGGAGGCGAAGGCGCGGGCGATGGCGTCGGTGGAGCCGTCCGACTTGCTGCCGCCGAAACCGTTGGTGGTCAGGACGGCGGGCGCCGGGTGCGCGGCGTCCACCCCGGTGGGGCGGTAGAGGTCGGCGTCCAGTGTGCAGTTCCGGCCGCCGGCCCGTACCGGCAGCTTCAGGGCGGTGACGGCGTAACCGGGGTGCCGGGGGCCCGCCGCGCCGGCCGGCCCGGCGGCGGTGACCGGCCCGAGGAGGACGGCGCACGCGGCGAGGCACACGGAGGCGGTGAGGGGCAGCCGCGCGGAGCGGGTGCGCGCCGCGCGCCGGACGGGCCGGGACGCGGCACCGGGCAGGGCTCTGGACACGCTGGGCACGCAGACCTCCACAAGGGCACGCCGCACCAAGCGGTCGGCAACGGCCGGCTCATGGTGTGACACAGGTAACAGAGGTGTCAACGCGGATTGTCCCCTGGCCGTGCCGGGTCCATCCGGAAGGCCCTGCCCGAACCACTCGATGGGCTACCCGGACGGCCGGATCCCGGCCCGCCGGACCACCCGTTCGAGAGCGGCGCGGAACCGGCCGCGGAGGACCGGATCGCTCGTCCGGGTGGCGCGCCCTTCCTCAGGGTGCCCGCCCTCAGAGGTGCCCGTCCTCAGAGGTGCCCGTCCTCAGAGGTGCCCGTCCTCAGAGGTGCCCGTCCTCAGGTCGCGCCGGCCTCGGGAACACCCGGCCTCGGGAACACCCGTCCTCAGGCCCGCTCGCGCAGTGCCGGTACGTCGTACGTCAGCGTCCCGGCCGCCGCGTCCAGCTCGGCCCGTATCCCCAGCGGCAGCGTCAGCGCCGAGTCGCCGTGCCCGAAGCCGAACTCCTCCACCACCGGCACGCCGAGCGGCCCGAGGCGGTCCAGCAGCACCGCGCGCAGGTCCTCGTACGGGCCGCAGCGGGCCCACGAGCCGAGGACGACGCCCGCCACGCCGTCCAGCCACCCGGCGCGCAGCAGCTGGGTCAGCGCGCGGTCCACGCGGTACGGGGGCTCGCCCACGTCCTCCAGCAGGAGGAGGCCGCCCGCGGCGCCCGCGCGGGTGTGCGGGGTGCCGAGGTCGGCGGCGAGCAGGGACAGGCAGCCGCCCAGGGTGACGCCGCTCGCCCGGCCGGGCACCAGCGGCCGGGCGGTCGGCGAGGTGACGACTCGCGCCGATCCGGGGTCGAAGAGCGTGCGCCGCAGGTGCTCGCGGGTCGGCTCGTCCTTGAGGAACACCTCGCCCGCGACGGCCGGGCCGTGCAGCGTCGCCACCCCGGCGCGTACCGCGAACGCCTCGTGGAGGGAGGTCACATCGCTGAAGCCCACCAGGAGTTTGGGGCCGTGCGCGCGGAAGGCGGCCCGTATCGCCGCCCAGTCCAGCAGGTCGGCCACGCGCTGCGCGCCGTAGCCCCCGCGCGCGGCGAACACCGCCGCGACGTCCGGATCGCACAGCGCCTCCTGGAGGTCGCGGGCGCGCTCCTCGTCCGTGCCCGCCAGGTACGGCAAGGTGGCGTGCCGGCCGCGTACGTGGGGCGCCTCGACCGGGTCGAGGTCCCAGCCGCGCAGCAGGTCGGCCCCGGCGTCCAGCCGCTCCGGCGCGACCGGGCCGCTCGGCGCGACGATGCGCACCTGGTCGCCGGGCAGCAACCGCCGGGGGCGGTCCGCGGCGCGCACGGGGCCGGCGTCCGTCACTTCGTCAGCTCCAGCACCGGAACGTCCGCCCGGTCGATGCCGAACACCTGGAGGTACAGCGACAGTTCCGCTTCCACGGCGCGGATGATGGTCTCCGCGCGGCGGAATCCGTGACCCTCGCCCTCGAAGGCCAGGTAGGCGTGCGGTACGCCGTGCCGGCCGACCTCCGCGAGGAAGGGTTCGCACTGACCCGGCGGGCAGACGGCGTCGTCGAGGCCCTGGAGGAGCAGGAACGGCGCGGTGATCCGGTGCGCGTGCCGCAGCGGGGAGCGCTCGCGGTAGCGCTCGGGCACCTCGGCGTGCGGGCCGATCAGGCTCTCCAGGTACTGCGACTCGAAGTCGTGGGTGCCGTCCTCGATCCAGCCCACCAGGTCGAGGACCGGGTAGCTGATCGAGGCGCAGGCGTACACGTCCGTCGTCACCAGCGAGGCCGCGGCCGTCCAGCCGCCCGCGCTGCCGCCGCGGATCGCCAGCCGGTGCCGGTCGGCGGTGCCCTCGTCGGCCAGTGCCCGGGCGACGGCGGCGCAGTCCTCGACGTCCACCACGCCCCACTGTCCGCGCAGCCGCTCGCGGTAGGCGCGTCCGTAGCCGGTGGAGCCGCCGTAGTTGACCTCGGCGACGCCGATGCCGCGGGAGGTGAAGTAGGCGATCTCCAGGTTCAGGACGAGCGGGGTGCGGCCGGTGGGGCCGCCGTGCGCCCATACGACGTAGGGCGGCAGTTCGCCGTCGGGGGCCCGGTGGCCGGGGTTGTGCGGCGGGTGGATGTGGGCGTGCACCTCGCGGCCGTCCGGGCCGGTGAAGGTGCGGATCTGCGGCTCGGGGTAGCAGGCCGGGTCCACCGCGTCGGTGTGCCGGGCCGCGAGCACCCGGGCCCGGCCCGTGCAGGTGTCCAGTTCCACGAGCTCGAACGCGCTGCGCGGGCTCGCGGCGACGCCGACCACCCGGCTGCCGTGCACGGCCAGGGTGGACGCCCACTCCGTCCACGGCCCGGCCGCGTCCACCAGTTCGCCGCTGACCGGGTCGAGGACGCCGAGCGTGAGGGCGCCGCGGCCGTGCAGCACCGCGATGGTGCCGCCGTCCAGCGGCCGGAACCAGCGCACCCCGAGCTGCCACAGCGGGCCGCCGAACTCCTCCTGCCGGGGCCGGCACAGCCGCGTGCCCGGGGCCCCGTCCGCGTCCGGGTCGATACGGCGCAGCTCCCACCAGCCGTCGGCGTCGGAGACGTACAGCAGCGTGCCGTCCGCGTCCCACTCGATCTGCGGTACGGACTCCTCGGTACCGCCGGCGATCTCCCGTACGCCCGTGAAGGCGCCGTCACCGGTGATGTCGGCGAGCAGCACGACCGTGCCCTCCCACGGCATCCGCGGGTGGTCCCAGGCGATCCACGCGGCCCGCCGCCCGTCCGGCGCGATCCGCGGGCCGGTGACGAAGCGGTGCCGGTCGTCGCTCAGTTCCCGTACCGCCGTGCGGTCGCCGGCCGCCGAGCCGTCCAGCGGCACCGCGGCGATCACCCGGCGCAGGTCGGTCGGCCGGGGGCCGGTGAACTCCTCCAGGACGCACCACACCTCGCCGCGGTCCAGGCGCAGCACCGGGTCGGCCCAGCGCAGCCCGCCGCCGACGGCCGAGACGGGGGTGAGCGGGCGGGGCGCGTCGTCGCCGTCCGGCAGGTACGCGTACAGCCGCTGGTCGGCGAAGTCGCAGAAGACCACGACCGTGCGTCCGTCCGCGTCCACCGCGCCGGCCCAGGGCTGGCCGCCGTACTCCATGACGCGGCTGCGGACGTTCCAGGGCGCGGGCAGCACGGTGGCTTCCGCGCCGTCGGGCCGCCTGCGGACGAGCGCGCGCCGGCCGCCCTCCGCCGGGCGGGCCTCGGTCCACCACACCTCGGCCCCCACCACGCCGACGTACTCGGGCCGGCCGTCGTGCTCGGCGACCAGCCGGGCGTCGATCGGGGACGGCCAGGCACCGTAGGGGGCCGTGGTCACCATCGTGGCGTTCCTCCTCAGTCGTCGGAGCCGCCAAGCCTGTCGTACGCGCGGCCGGGCATCAACCGTTACGTATCACCCTTCGACCGACCTTAGGAAGTGATCCAGTACCCGCACCCCGAAGTGCAGTGCCTCCACGGGAACGCATTCGTCCACCCCGTGGAACAGCGCCTGGTAGTCGAAACCTTCCGGCAGCTTGAGCGGCGAGAAGCCGTAGCCGGTGATGCCCAGCCGGGAGAACTGCTTGGCGTCCGTGCCGCCGGACATGCAGTACGGGACCACATGGCCGTCCGGGTCGAAGCGTTCGATCGCGGCCCGCATCGCCCCGTACGCGGGCGAGTCGACCGGGGCCTGGAGGGCGACCTCCCCATGGTCGTACGCCCAGGTGACGTCGGGTCCGGTGAGCCGGTCCATGGTGGTGCGGAACTCCGCCTCGCCGCCGGGGACCACCCGCCCGTCCACGTGGGCGACGGCGTTGCCCGGGATGACGTTGACCTTGTAACCGGCCTCCAGCATCGTCGGGTTGGCGCTGTTGCGGACCGTCGGCTCGACGAGCGCGGCCGACGGGCCGAGCTTGCTGAGCAGCGTGTCCACGTCGAAGTCCGGGGCGTCCAGGCGGGCCTCGATGCCGTGCAGGGCGGCCAGTTCGGTGAGCGCGGCGCGTACGGTGTCGGTCAGGCGTACCGGCCAGCGGTGCTCGCCGATGCGGGCCACCGCCCCCGCGAGCCGGCTGACGGCGTTGGCGCGGTTGACCTTGGAGCCGTGCCCGGCCCGGCCCTCGGCGGTCAGTTTCAGCCAGGCCGTGCCGCGCTCGCCCGCCGCGACCGGGTACAGCCGCATGCCGCCGCCCGCGTGGAAGGTGAAGGCGCCGGACTCGCTGATGCCTTCCGTGCAGCCCTCGAACAGGCCGGGGTGGTGGTCGGCGAGGAAGCCCGCGCCGTCGATGGCGCTGGCCTCCTCGTCGGCGGTGAAGGCCAGCACCAGGTCGCGCCTGGGGCGGATGCCGCCGCGCGCCCACTGCCGTACGGTCGCGAGCACCATCGCGTCCATGTTCTTCATGTCCACGGCGCCCCGGCCCCACACGATGCCGTCCTCGACCTCGCCGGAGAACGGGTGCCGGGACCAGTCGGCGGGCTCGGCGGGCACCACGTCCAGGTGCCCGTGCACGAGCAGGGCCGCGGCGCCCGGGTCGGTGCCCTCGACGCGCGCGACCACGTTCGTACGGCCCGGGGTGCGTTCCAGCAGCACCGGGTCCAGACCGGCCTCCGCGAGCCGCTCCGCGACGTACTCGGCGGCCGGGCGCTCCCGGCAGTCGCCGCCGCCGCGGTTGGTGGTGTCGATGCGGATCAGGTCGGACGTGAACCGTACGACCTCGTCGAGGGCCTGTCCGTCCACCGCGTCCCCGGCGGGCTCCGCCATGCCGTCCGCGCTGTCACCCATACGCTTCCTCCACCGCCGACGACACGACGGTGGTGACCGTCTTGAAGCAGCGAATCGCCTCGTACATGTTCTCGCTGGTATACGCGACGCGTCGCTCAGCGCTCCGCTCGACACCCGGCACGCAGGTCGCCTGGCCCACCAGGTGCTCGGCGTCGAACTCCATCTCCACCGTGTACGGGCCGCCGCGTACGGGCTCGGTGCGCACCGCGAGCGCCGCGGCCTCCCGGGCCGCCGCACGGATGTCGGCCGCCGTACGGGCCGGCGGGCGGCACACGGCGGCGTAGCGCGAGACGTAGTCCTTGACGGCCACGGCCCGCGCGTCGGGCGCGTATCCGGCGGCATCGTCGCAGGCCCGGTCGTCGCCGGTCACCAGCACCACCGGCACGCCGTATTCGGCCACCACCAGGGAGTTGAGGTGGCCCTCGCTGGCCCGCGTGCCGTTCACCCACACGCCCGTCAGGGAGTTGGCGAGGTAGGTGTGGGCCAGCACGCCTTCCGTACCGGCGCCGGCGTGGTAGCCGACGAACGCGATTCCGTCCACGTCGCCGTACTGGACGCCCTCCACCATGCTCAGCGCCTTGTGCTTGCCGGTGAGCAGCTGCGCGCGCTCGTCCAGCTTTTCCAGCAGCAGGTTGCGCATCGACCAGTGGGCCTCGTTGACCAGGACCTCGTCGGCGCCGCCGTCGAAGAACCCGGCGATCGCCGCGTTGACGTCACCGGTGAACACCGGCCGGAAGCGCTGCCACTGGGCGTGGCCCGGCAGGACGTCGTCCGGCCAGGTCACTCCGGTGGCGCCCTCCATGTCGGCGGAAATGAGGATTTTCACCATGCACCCGTCCCATCGCAGCTAGGAGGCGGTCCGCTCCGGCACCGGCCCGGGGGCCGCGCCGTCGCGTACCTCACCGGGCAGGATTCCCACCATAACCAGGGGCGACGCCAAGCCGTCCGGGCCGCGGGCCGGGGTGACCGGCAGGCACCGGGCCGGGTGCCGGGCCACACCCCCGTGGCGGCCCGGTACCCGGCCGCGGGTCAGTCCCGGGCCGTCTGCCTGGGCGGCAGCCAGTGCCGGACCCGGAAGTCGCCCTTCGCCAAGGTTTCGAAGGGCGCGCTGCTCTCGCACTTCCCGACGCTGTTCTGCGGCAGGCCGTCGATGGCCCAGCTGTAGCCGAGCCGGTCCTTCCTGCCGTCGTCCAGCACGGTGAAGCCGAAGCGCTTGCCCTTGATGTCGCCGAGTTCGGGATAGCCCGGTGCGCCGGTGAACTTCACCTCGGTGACCACACCGGTGGCCACCGCGACCGGGCCGCCCGTCAGCAGGCAGTCGATACGCCCCTTGAAATACCCGCCCCACTTCTTGTCCATGTGGTGGCTGACGTAGAACGTGCCGCTCGCCTTGTCGGCAAAACCGTGCGCGTTGAAAGCGAAGTGCACGTCGTCGCCAGGGCGCCGCTGGAGCTTGCCCGCGCCGGTGAGCGACGGTTCGTCGGTGGTGTGCGAGGCGGTCCGGACGCCGGTCCCGGCCCGGGGCGCCGTTTCCGGGGCGGCCCCGGCCGGGGCCGCCGCCCCGAGGGTCAGCGCGGTTCCGGCGCAGACGGCGAGGGCCGTGGTTACGGCGACGAATGGACGGCGGACGCGCGGCATGGATCCTCCTGAGGACGGTGCGCCCGGTGGGACCCGCCCACCGGCGGCCGGATCACCCGGCCGTGCACCACCGTGCCGCCCGCCCCACGCGCCCCGCATCACCCCACGGGCCGGGACGCCTCCGCCGTACGGGGGAAGCGCGGCCGTACCGGCGGCCGACGCGCGGGCGGACCCGGCCCCCGCGGTCCCGGCCCGGTCAGTCCGCCGCGCCCGCCACCAGCCAGTTCGTCGGGATCTCAATACGGGAGCCGTCCGCACGGTACTCGGTCGTCGTCAGCGGCAGCCGGCCGGTGCCGATCACCCGCAGCCCGTAGGCCGCCAGCAGCTCGGGAACGACCGAGTCGGCCATCTCACCGGGCGCGATGCCGTGCGCGAGGACGGCCCGCAGCTTGCCGGGCGGGCCCTCGGGGCACTGCGCCAGCGACGCGAAGACTTCCCGGGACGCCTCGGCCGGCTCGACCGCGAAGATGCGGCCGTGCCGCCCCAGCAGGGTCGCGATGTTCGCCACGATCCGGGGCCGGTCCTCGGGCGCGCACTGGTGCAGGACGCCGCGCATGTAGACGTTCACCTCGCCCAGTTCGGCGTGCAGCGCCCGTACGGCCGCCGGGTCGGACGCGTCCAGGCACCGGTATTCGGCCACCCCGGACGGGTCGGCGGCGCGGGCGTGCGCGACGGCCGCCGCCGAGAGGTCGACGCCGATCGCGCGCGGGCAGCGCCCGGCCAGGAAGCGGGTCTGGGTGCCGTTGCCGCAGCCCAGGTCGACAACGGGCAGCGCGGCGTCGAAGTGGCCGGCGAACAGCGGCAGGTGCAGCTCGGCCGTCAGGGACGGATCGGAGTCCCAGAACACCTCGCCCTCACCCGCCGGCGCGTCGCGCCAGAAGCCTTCCCATGCGCGCAGATACTGGCTCGAACCGGTCATGGCTCATAGCTACTGCCACGTCCGGTCCGCCGCAAGGCCCGCCGACCGTTCCTTCACGCGATGTTCGAGCCCGTTTTCCGGCCGTCGCGCGGCCAGGTGCTGTCCGTACGGGGCAGATTCTGCTCGAACCACACCGTCTTGCCGGTCGCCGTCCGGCTCGTGCCCCACTCCCGCGCGAGCCTGCTGACCACCCGCAGCCCGCGGCCGAACTCGTCGTCGTCCGCCGCGCTCAGCATCTGCGGCAGGGCGTGGTCGTCGTCGGACACCTCGCACAGCAGGGCTTCCGTACGGACCAGACGCAGCAGCACATGCCGGGTGTGGGCGTGCCGTACCGCGTTCGTGACGACCTCGCTGACCAGCAGCTCGGCGGTCTCCGACGCCGCCTGCAAACCCCACCGGGCGAGCTGGGCGCGGACCAGGCGGCGGGCGCGGCCCGCCTCGCGCGCGTCGATGGTCAGCCGCCACTCGGCCACGTCCTCCTGGGCGATACCGTTGAGCCGCGCCATCAGCAGGGCGACATCGTCCTTGCGGCCGCCGCGGACGTTCAGCGCGCGGATGATGGCGTCGCAGGCGTCGTCCATGGAGGCGGCCGGGTGGGCGGCGGACTCGGCGAGCGCCGCCAGGCCGACGCCTATGTCCTCGCCCCGCACCTCCACCAGGCCGTCCGTGCACAGCACCAGCCGGTCCCCGGCCGCGACCGGGAGCGTGACCGCCTCGAACGGCACGCCGCCGACGCCGATGGGCGCGCCGGTCGGCAGGTCCAGCAGCTCGCTGCGGCCGTCCGCGGCCCGCACCAGGACGGGCGGGATGTGCCCGGCGTTGGCGATCATCACCTGCTGGCCGATCGGGTCGTAGACCGCGTAGAGGCAGGTGGCGAGGTAGTTGTCGCCGAGGCGCTGGGCGAGGTCGTCCAGGCTGCGCAGCAGCTGCGCCGGGTGCATGTCGATGGCGGCCATGGTCTGCACGGCCGTACGGAGCTGGCCCATCATCGCGGCCGAGTTCAGGCCGTGGCCCATCACGTCGCCGACGACGAGGGCGGTGCGCGAGCCGGGCAGCTTGATGGTGTCGAACCAGTCGCCGCCGACCCGGCCGAGGCGGGTGCCGGGCAGATAGCGGGTGGCCGTGTCGCAGCCCGCCATGCGCGGGGCGATGTGCGGGAGCATGCTGTCCTGGAGCGTCTCGGCGACGTTCTCCTGATACGTGTACATGCGGGCGTTGTCCAGGACGAGGCCGGCGCGGGCGGCCAGTTCGGCGCCGGTGACCCGGTCCATGTCGTTGAACTCCATGCGCTCCGGGTGGCGCAGCAGGATCATGAAGCCCAGGACGACGTTGCGCGCCTTGAGCGGCACCACCAGCAGCGAGCGGCGGTTGATCAGCGGGCTGATGTCGCGCTTCTCGAACTGCGCGGCGATGGCGTTGCCCAGTTCCTCGCTGATCCGCGGGATCAGCACCGGCTCGCCGGTGGTCATGCACTGGAAGAACGGCGTGTGCACGGGGAACGGCATCGACTCGCCGACCGGTACGACATCGTCCCACCGGCCCGGCTCGTCGTTGTGCTCCACCGCGACGCGGTGCCACATGGTCGTGGCGTCCGGCGGGCCGTCGGGGAAGCCCTCGCCCGCGACGACCTGTTCGCGCAGGTAGGTGCCGGCGACATCGGTGAAGCGCGGTACGACGGCCTCGCTGACCTCCTGGATCGTGTGGGCCAGGTCCAGGGAGGAGCCGATCCGGCCGCTGACCTCGTTCAGGAACTCCAGCCGCTCGCGGACGGCGGCGTATTCGAGGTCGGATTCCAGCTCCGCCTTGGCCTCGGCGGCGGTCCGCTCGTCCTGGGCGGTGTCCGCGGCGCGCAGCAGCCGGGCCCGGCGCTCCACCCGGCGCGGCACGCCCCAGTCCGGGGTGACCGGGAAGCGCTCCTGCTGGCTGATCTCCAGCACCGGGTAGCCCAGTTCCAGCACCTGGGAGACGATCCGGGCGCTCTCCTGCGGGCTCATGCTCGGCAGTATCTGCGGCAGTTGGGCGGCCAGCACCTCCGAGCCCGGGAAGTCGGTGTGCAGGGCGAAGCCGGGCGCGAAGCGCTCCTCCTCCTCGGTGGTGTCGCCGGGGTCCGTGCCGGTGTGGCGGTGCAGTTGGTCGGCGTCCGCGGCGAGCACGAGCAGCCGCTCCTCGCCGGGGCCCACCAGGGGGTACGCCCACCACAGGATGTCGACCGTGCCGCGCTGCACGTCCGCCATGCGGGCGCGGCCCGCGGTGGGATAGGCGGCCCGGCCGCCGAGCGAGGCCTCCAGGTCGGGCCCGTCGAGCCGCTCGCCGTCCTCCTCGTCCCAGTCGCGCGCCGACCACTCCTCTTCCCCGAGCGCGCCGGAGACCGGCATCAGGTCGACGGCGTGGGTGCCCACCGCTTCCTCGCGGGCGGGTCCGAAGAGCCTGCGTGCGCCCGTGCTCCAGTGGGAGACCAGTCCGTCGGCGTCCACCACCACGACGGCGAGCGGTATCCGGCCGGGCACGGGGTCCCGTGGCGCCGGCACCTGAGGCACCGCGCCCACCCTGTCGTCGCCGTGCGACGGGCCACGCTCCATGGGCGGTTGCTCCTTCGTACACCGATCTTGCACCACCGTTACCACGGTACGACCGCGGGGCGACAGCGCGGGCCGCATTCACCGAATAGGTGGTGCGCCCCGCGCGAACGACCATGGCGCAAGCCGATCGGTCGCCCCGGGCGGCGCCACCGCCCCTCCGCCACCCCGGTGTCCGGCCCGCCGGAACCGGAACGAGCGGCCCCGGTTGGGGGCTTGCGGGCGCCCGTATGGTGAGGGCGTGCCCAGACGGACCGAACAGGTGACCGCGGGGGCCCGCCGGACCGCCGCCCCCCGGGCCGGGCGGCAGGCCGGCCCCGCACCGGACGTCTTCGCCCCGCGTGGCGGCAACGACCAGGCCGAAGGGCCGGTGCCGCTGCACCGCCTCGACGTTCCCGCCCCGCACCTCCTGCCGTTCGCCATCGGCTCCTTCGACACCATCGGCCCCCTCTCCCGGGCCGGTTTCCCGCACCGGCACTCCTTCCACGAGATCGTGTACGTGACGGGCGGCACCGGCAGCCACGTCCTGGACGAGGACCGGTGGCCGCTGCGCCCTCCCCACCTGTGCTTCATCACCCCCGGCCAGGTGCATTACTGGGACCACGTCACCGGCCTGCGCGGCTGGGTGATCCTGTTCACCGACGACTTCCTGCTGGCACACCCCGGCGACCGGGACGCGCTCACGGAGCTGGGCGAGCGCCCGTGGATGCGGCCCGGCCCGGACGACGCGGCGCGGATGGGTGACCTGGTGCGGGAGATGCTGCGGGAGTACGGCGAGCGGGCCCCGTCGTTCCGGTCGGTGCTCCAGGCGCAGTTGCACATCCTGATCGCCCGCGCGCTGCGCCTGTCCGCCCCGTACGGCGCGCCGGGCCCGTACGGTACGGCCAGCCCCGGCGGCGCGGCGGGCCCGTCCGGCGTACGGCGTGCGGGCTCCGTGTCGGGCCGGGCCGCCCTGGTCTCCCGGGAGTTCACCCGGTTACTGGCCCAACCGGGCTCCGCCGGCCGCTCCGTACGGTCCTACGCCGACGAACTGGGCGTCTCCGTAGGCCATCTGACCGAACTGGTCAAGCGCAGTACCGGCCGTACTCCGGGCCGTCTGATCCGGCACGCGCAGACCGTGGAGGCCAAGCGGCTGCTGTCCGGTTCCCGCCTGACGGTGGCTCAGGTGGCCCGCCGGGTGGGCTTCGCCGACCCCGCGTACTTCTGCCGCTTCTTCCGCAGGGAGACGGGCCTGAGCCCCGGCGACTTCCGCCGCGCCACGGGCGCCGCCGGAGGAATTCACCATGACCTCCGCGCCGAGTCCATCGAAGGCCGCCCCCGGCCCGAATAGCGTCTGTCGCGGCCGCCGGTCAGCCGGCAACGGCGGCCCGGGCCTGGCGCGTCCCGGCTCCTTCCTCCCCGTACCGGGCTCCGCCCTGCCCGCTTCCCCCTCCCCCTGCTCACAGGAGCGATGCCATGGAAGACGAACGCACGGACAGCACGGAGACCACGCAGGACGACGGCGCGCGCAGAGGCATCAGCCGCAAGAATGTGCTCAGGGCCGCGGTCGCGGCGGTGCCGATACCCCTGCTGCTCGGCGGCGTCGCGCTCGCCCGGGACAGCAAGCCCTCCGACGGTCCGCTCACCCCCACCCCGTACTGCGACGACGGCGACGACCCGACGCCGCCGCAGATCGAGGGCCCGTACTTCAAGCCGAACTCGCCGCTGCGCGACTCGCTGGTCCAGCCCGGCACGCAGGGCACCCGGCTCACCGTGAGCGGCTTCGTCTTCGGGCTGACCTGCCAGCCGCTGTCCCACGTCCTGCTGGACTGGTGGCAGGCGGACGTCAACGGTGACTACGACAACGTCGGCTTCCGTTTCCGCGGGCACCAGTTCACCGACCAGCGCGGCGCGTTCAAGCTCAGCACGATCGTCCCGGGCCTCTACCCGGGCCGCACCCGGCACCTGCACGTGAAGGTGCAGGCCCCGAACCAGCCGATCCTCACCACGCAGCTCTACTTCCCCGGCGAGCCGCGCAACAACACCGACCCGCTCTTCAACCCTGCGCTGCTGATGAACGTGCGGCAGAACGGGCCGGCCAAGGAGGCGACGTTCGACTTCGTGCTGCGGGTGCGGGGCGGGTCCACCCCGTCCCCCACGGGGCAGCCGACCGCGCCCGGCGGCACCTGGGCCGCCGGGACCGACTACCGCACCGGCGACCAGGTCACGTACGACGGCGCCGCGTACACGTGCCTGCAGCCGCACACCGCGCGCGACGGATGGGAGCCGCCGGCCGTCCCGGCGCTGTGGCGCCGCACCTGATCCGGGACGTCCGGTGACCGGCCCGCATACCGGGGCCGGTCGGGCCGGTGCCGGTTTCGCGTGACCGGCACCGGTCCGGGGCGGGCGACGGTCAGTCCCCGTGTCCGAGCTGGAGATCGCGCTCGGTACGGCCGCCGCCCGTGACCTGGAGTACGGTCGCCACCGGCGGATAGCCCGCTGCGATGACGGTGTACTCGCCCGCCGACAGGTCGACGAAGCGGAACAACCCGTCCGGGCCGGTGGTCGCGGTGTCCACCACGTTGCCGGCCGCGTCCAGCAGCGTGACCCGGGCGTCCCCGACGGGGCGCCCGTCACCGGCCCGGACGGTGCCGCGCAGTACCGCGCCGCCCGCCAGCTCGATGTCCTGCCGGGTCTCCCGGGCCGCCTGGGCGGTGACCGGCAGGGCGACGGGGCGGTAGCCGGGGGCGCCGGCGGCGAGCGTGTAGTCACCGGCGACCAGCTCCGTGAGGACGTAACCGCCCTCGCGCCCGCTGCGGGCGGTCGCGACGACCTCGCCGCGCGCGTCCGTCAGCGTGACCGTGGCATCGCGTACGGGAATGCCGTCGGCGGTGGTCACCGTCCCGGCCAGCCGCCCGGCCCCGCCGAGCACCACGTCCAGGCCGACCGGCCGCTCGCCGACCGTGACCGCGACCGCCTGCGGCCGGTGCCCGCCCGCCGCCGCGATGAGCACGTACGGCCCGGAGCCCGGCGTGCTGAGCGCGTACCGGCCGTCGTCGCCGGTCGCACCGCGCCCCACCTGGCGCCCGCCGGTGTCGATGAGCGTGAGGGCGGCGCGGGGCACCGTGCTGCCGTCACGGTGCCGGACCGTGCCGGAGACCGGGATGCCGGAGACCGGGATGCCGGGGGCGGAGGGGTCGTTGGGGGCGGACGGGGGCCTTGGTACGGATGATGCGACTGTTACAGATGGGGCCGCGGCCGAGGCGTACGGCGTCGAGCCCGGATCCGGAACCGGATTTGGGCCCGAGTCCGGGTCCGCTTCCAGGTGGTCCGACGTGCGGGGGACGACCGCCTCCGTACGCGCCTGCGGGATCGGGGCCACCTCCCGCGGCCCGGCGGGCGGCGGAAGCGGGGCGTGCGGGGCCGGTGGGACGTGCGAGGTGTGGGACACCAAAGGGGTCTCTTTCCGGAAGACGGCGAGCAGCAGGCCCAGGAGGAGCACCGGCAGAAGGTAGAGGAAGACGCGCGGCACGGTGTGCGCGTAGGCCGCGGCCGGACTGTCGTGCAGCGCCGCGGGCACCGCGCTCATCAGCCCCGGGACCAGCGCCTCCGGCTCGGCGGGCCGGCCGGTCCCGGCCGGGCGGTGGGCGAGGTGCGCGGCCAGCCGGTCGGCGAGGAAGGTGACGAACAGGCCCGCGGCGACACTGCCGCCGAGCCGCCGCAGGGTGGTGCCGGGCGCGGGGGCGGGCCCGGCGCGCCGTACGGAGTTGCGTACGGCCAGGACGAGCGCAGGCAGCACACAGCCGACGCCCAGGCCCAGCACGCCCGTTCCGAGGCTGTGCACCGGCCGCCCGGCGTCCTGCGGTACCCGGCACAGCAGCCACATCGCCCCGCCCGCCAGCCCGCAGCCCAGGACCGGGAACACCCGGTTCCGGCCGGTACGGCGGACGAGGTGCCCGCTCAGGGCCGCGCCGAGCACGACGCCCGCCGTCAGCGGCAGCATCAGCAGCCCGGACCGGGTGGGCGACGCGCCCTCGATGACCGGCAGGAAGGTCGGCAGGTAGCCCGCGATCCCGAAGAGCGCGGCGCCCAGGGCCGCGCCGACCAGCCCCGTCACGGCGAACACCGCGTCCCGGAAGAGGTGCAGCGGCAGCAGCGGATCGGCGGCGAAGTACTCGACGGCGACGAAGAGCAGGGCGGTGCCGAGCGCGCCCAGCGCGAGCCCGAGGACCGTCCGCGAGGTCCAGGCGTGTTCCGTACCGCCCCAACTGACCAGCAGCACGAGACAGGTGGCGCACGCGGCCAGCAGCAGCACACCCGTCAGATCCGTCTTCGGCCGTACGGCGGGACGCGGTAGCCTCGGTACGAACGCGGTCACGAGCAGCGCGAGGACGCCGAACGGCACGCCCGAGAAGAAGCACCAGCGCCAGGAGGCGTGGTCGGTGAGGTAGCCGCCGAGCAACGGCCCGGCCGCGCCGACGAGTCCGCAGACGGCGCCCGTCACGCCCAGGGCCCGGCCGCGCACCCCCGGCGGAACCAGCCCCGCGAGGACCGCCTGGACGCCGACCACCAGTCCCCCGGCCCCGGCGCCCTGGAGGGCACGGAAGGCGGTCAGTTCGCCCAGCGTGTGCGCCCGGCCGGCCAGCACCGAGCCCGCGGTGAACAGGAGGGCGGCGAGGACGAGGGCGGCCCGGCGGCCGATGACGTCGCCGAACTTGCCGTGCAGGGGCAGGCCGGCCGCCGCGGCGAAGAGGAACGCGGTCAGCAGCCAGGACACGGGCTCCGGGCCGCGCAGCTCGCCGGCGATCTCCGGGAGCGCGGTGACGGCGGCCGTCGGGCCGAGGGCCGCGGGCAGCAGGGCCAGGGGCAGGGCGACGGGAAGCCCCGGCCTCCGTCGGGCGTCCGGGGATCGGCCGTCACCGTCCGGCCAGGCCGGATGCGGGTCCGGTGCCCCCTCCCATCGCCCCTGTTCGATCAGGGTGGTACCGCCCACGTACTGCTCCCCTCGCTCACGCCTGCGCCGCCGTTCCTTTTCTTGCACCGGGCGACGAGGGCGTTCAAGCGCGGCGGGCGGGGGCGGCAGCGGGCGGCACCGGCCCCAACTGCGGTTCCGGGCGCTTCCGTCGGGCGCCCATCAGGGGTTTCCCGGAGGGTGGCGGTACGTTCCGGCACGGACGGCGGGCCAACGGAAACCACCCGAACCGGTGAGCATGCCGCGGCCCCCGGAGGAGCCGCGGCGGCGTGGGGTCCGCTACTTCTTCTCCGTCTCCGCGGCGAGGTTGGCGAGCACCGCGTCGTAGATGCGGCCCAGCCCCTTCGGCGCGAACGTCCGCTCGAAGAAGCCGCCGATGCCGCCGGCGCCCTGCCAGGTCGTGGTGACGACGACCTTGGCGCGGCCCTCGCCCGCCGGGGTGACCACCCAGGTCGTCACCATGGAGGAATTGCGGTCCTTCTCCACCAGCTGCCCGTCGGTCGGCTCGTCGACCTCCAGCAGGCAGTCGCGCACCCGCTTGCTCGTGGCCTGGAGCTTCCAGTGGACGAGGGTGCCCTTGCCGTCGCCGCCCTCGCGCACCTCGTACTCGCTGAAGTGCTCGGGCAGCAGCTTGCGGCGGGTACCGCTGTAGTCGGCGAGCGCGTCGAACACGTCCTCCGGGTCCGCCGCGATCTCGCGCTGCGTGGTGGCCTCGACCTGGCCCATGTGTCTCTTCCTCCGGTGCTCGTCTGCTGTTCCCGCGGCCCGCGGGCCGTACCGGCGCCGTGCCGCGCCGCGGGAACACCACCTTAGGCGTGGCACGGGCCCGCGGACGCCCGGCCGTCGCACAGGCGGGCGCGCGACTGCCGTACGGACGGGCGTACGGCCCCGCGACGCGCCGGGGCGCGGTTTGACAGACGACAGGGGAACAATTGTTCTATTATCTCGAACGGCGGGGCCACCGGGCCCCGCGGACAGTGCCCGGCGGGGAGCCGGAGCGCCGGGACGCAGCCGAGGGAACGCCGCCGGGGGGCCGAGGGACTCAGGAGGAAGCGCGATGCGCTGGGAGAATCTGGGCGAGCAGTCCGCCGCCCTCTTCGGCACGGACGTCGTCAGCCGTACGGTCGACACCCCCGAATTCCGGGGGATCACCTTCCACGAGGTACACGCCCGCTCGATCATCAACCAGGTGCCCGGCGCCTCCCGCATGCCGTTCGAACGGACGGTGAACCCGTACCGGGGCTGCTCCCACGCCTGCGTGTACTGCTTCGCCCGCAAGACCCACAGCTACCTCGACCTCGACACCGGGCTGGGCTTCGACTCCCAGATCGTGGTGAAGGTCAACGCGCCCGAGCTGCTGCGGCGCGAGCTGGCCGCGCCCCGCTGGCGCGGCGAGCACATAGCCATGGGCACCAACGTCGACTGCTACCAGCGCGCCGAGGGCCGCTACCAGCTCATGCCCGGCATCCTCACGGCCTTGCGCGACCGTGCCAACCCCTTCTCCATCCTCACGAAGGGCACGCTGATCCTGCGCGATCTCGACCTGCTGCGGCAGGCCGCCGCGGTCACCGACGTGGGCGTCTCCGTCTCGGTCGGCTTCGTCGACCGGGAGCTGTGGCGCACCGTCGAACCCGGCACCCCCTCCCCGGAGCGCCGCCTGGACGTCGTACGCACCCTGGCCCGCAACGGCATTCCGGCCGGAGTGCTGATGGCCCCGGTGATTCCCTTCCTCGGCGACTCCCCCGCCCAACTACGCGCGACCGTACGCGCCATCGCCGCCGCCGGCGCCACCTCCGTGACCCCGCTCGTCCTGCACCTGCGCCCCGGCGCCCGCGAGTGGTTCATGTCCTGGCTGGCCCGGCACCACCCCCATCTCGTACGCCGCTACGAGCGGATGTACGCGGACGGCGCGTACGCCCCCAAGTGGTACCAGCGCCGGATCACACGCCAGGTACACGAGCTGGCGGCCGAGTACGGCATCGGCCCGGCCCGCTCCGGGGAGGCGCGGCGCATCAGCCGGCCGGCGCTTGACTCCACCCCCGAGCACACGCAGCTCGCACTGCTGTGACCTACGCCTCCGCCACCGCAAGAGCGGAAGCCAGCCGGTCCCGGGCCCGGGTCTGGGCGGCTATGCGGTCGTCGATGACGGCGAGTCGCTCGCGGGCTATGCGCAGCCCCTCGGCCGACGGCGGCGCCGTCGTCATGTCCCCGTCCAGGCAGGCCGTGAAGCAGCTCACATCGGCCAGGGTCAGTCCCGCGTCCAGCAGGTGGCGGATGTTGCGCACGCGGACGGCGGCGCCCGCGTCGTACACCCGGTAGCCGTTGTGCGTGCGGTCCGATGTGATCAGTCCCGCCCTTTCGTAGTGCCGCAAGGCCCGCGAAGACACCCCTGTCACCGCGGCCAGCTCGCCGATCCGCACCGGCCTCACCTCCTGCCATTGTTGTAGCAGGAGGCACTGACAAGGCCCGGGCGAGGGCGGAACCTAGGGGTTCCCCTCGAAGGCCGGACGGCCGGACGGCTGGGCGGCCGGACAGGGAGCCCGGCCCGCACGCGTCAGGCGGCCGGCCCGGGCCGCGGAGCCCGGGCGGCGTCAGGCCACCACCGCGCCGCCGTCGACCGGGAGGATCACTCCCGTCACGAACGACGCCCCGGCCGAGGCGAGCTGTACGACGGCCCACGCGACCTCCTCCGGCCGCCCCACCCGCCCCAGCGGCGTATGCCCGACCTGCCACTCCCGGACCGCCGCCCGCTGCTCGGCGGTCAGCCCCCGGTGCTCCCCGATGGGGGTGTCGACCGCCCCGGGCGCGACGCCCACGACGCGGATGCCGCGCGGGGCCAGTTCCACCGCCCAGCTGCGGGTGAGCAGTTCGAGGCCGGCCTTGGTGGCGCCGTAGACCGCGTTCCCCGGCCAGGCCCGCTGTCCGACCGAGGTGCTGATGTTCACCACCACGCCGCCGGTGGCCTCCAGGTACGGCAGCGCCGCCTGCGTCAGCAGCACCGGCGCCACCAGGTTGGTCGCGAGCTGCGGCTCGATCAGCTCCCGGGTCAGCGACCCCAGGCCCCCGCTGCCCACGATCCCGGCGTTGTTGACCAGCACGTCCACCCGCCCGTGGCGCCGTACCGCGTGCCCGATGATCTCCTCCGCGGCCCCGTCGGCGGTGATGTCGGCGGCGTACGGCTCGATCGTCCCGTACCCCTCCGCGGTCTCGGCCAGCGGCCCGGGCCGCCGCCCCACGGCGACCACCCGGTCCCCTCCCGCCGCGAACCGCCGTGCCGTGGCCCGCCCGATCCCGGTCCCCGCGCCCGTCACCACGACGACACGGCCCTGCTCCTGCTGCCGCCCGAGCGGCTGTTGCGTACTCATGGGCCACAGCCTGAAACGTTGTCGCCAGTGTCAAGGTCAAACGCCTAGCGTCGCGCTCATGGTGGAGCGCTTACGGATACGGGACATGACGGCGGACGACATCGGCGCGGTGGCGGTCATCCGGATACGCGGCTGGCAGGCCGCCTACGCGGGGCTGATGCCGCAGGCGTACCTGGACGGGATGGACCCGGCCGAGGACGCCGAACGGCGGCGCGCGTTCTTCGCCGCGGCGCCGCCCGAGGTGGTCAATCTCATGGCGGAGCGGGACGGCGGCCTCGTCGGCTGGGCCGCCTTCGGGCCGGTCCGCGACCAGGACGGAGGCCCGCGGAGGCCGTCCGGGGGCGAGCTGTACGCCCTCTACCTACCCCCGGAGCACATCGGCACGGGGATCGGGCACGCGCTGATGGACGCCTGCCTGCTGCGGGCCGCGCAGCAGGGCTTCCGCACGCTGTGCCTATGGGTCCTCAAGGGCAACGCCCGCGCCCGCCGCTTCTACGAACGGGCCGGTTTTCTGGCGGACGGCGCGGAGGACACGTACGAGGTCGCAGGCACCCCCGTACCCGAGGTGCGCTATCAGCGCTCCCTCGCACCCGCCCCGGACCGACGGGCCCGCCCCGAGGCCGTGCCCCTCAAGGCCGTGCCCCTCAACGCTGTGCCCCTCAAGACCCCGCCCTCTCCCCCGGCTCCTCCTGCACCCCCAGCCGCGCCAGCGAGGCCGCTGCCGCCGCGGCCAGCCGGGGGTGATCGCAAGCCGCGGTGAGGACCGGGACCGCTCGGCGGTCGCCCAGGGCGCCCAGGCCTTCGACGCAGGCCAGGGCCACGCGCCAGTACGGGTTGTGGGGGGTGAGGAGGCGTTCCAGGGTGGCTATCAGGGCGGGGACGGATTCGGGGGCGCGGAGTTCGGCCAGGAGGCGGACCGGGTGCAGGGCGTAGGCGGTGCGCAGGGGGTTGGTGGCGAGGGCGGCGGCGGCGCGGGCGGTGCGCGGGTCGCCGAGACGGCCGAGGGCGTGTGCGGCGGTGGCGCAGCGCACCGGGTCGCGGTAGTTCAGGAGCAGGACGAGGGTCTCGAAGGCGCGGCGGTCGCCCGCGGTCCCCAGGATGAACGCGGCGATCTCGCGGGCCCACAGCGGGCGCTCGACGGCGGTCAGCACCTGGGCCAGCTCCTCGCGCCCCGCGGGGGTCTTCTTGCGCGCCAGCCCGAGGAGCCGCTCGTAGGCGACGAGATCCTGCGGGGAGCGGAGTTCGGCGCGCACCCGGTCCGTCAACTCGTGGAATTCATCTTCCATTTGCCGCTCCCTCCCGCGGATTTCTCACGGTACGTGCGACGTGGCCCGAGCCACAGCCTAAATCCCCGCGCCACCCCCTGGCGCAGCTGGTTACCGACGAGTTAAGCTACCGGGCACGGGCAGCACCCCTGCCCCGGCGGCCTGGTGACGCAGCCGCCACACGTGCAGTCGGTTCGGCGTCCAGCACGCATTCACGGCTCGGCCTCGGGACAGGGCCCGCCGATCATCATCCGCTAGGGTCATGCGTGTTCTGCATGTGCCCGGCCCCTCCTCAGTCGTCACTTTCCCCTGCGCACATGGGATTTCTTCCCTCGGGAACCTCTGTCCGCACGGGATCCACCTCCTGGAGTCTCGCGATGGACCCTCAGTCCACACCCGGCCGTCCGGCCGACGCCGCCACCGTTCCCCAGGTCTCCCCCGCCTCCCCCGCCTCTTCACCCCCCGCGCCCCGAACGCCCGCCACCGTGGCCGTCGTCGGCCTCGGCACGATGGGCACCGGCATAGCCGAGGTGCTCACCCGCGCCGGCCGCGAGGTGATCGGCATCGACATCGACGACACCGCGGCGCGCCGCGCCGTCGCGGCCCTGGAGGCGTCCACCGCGCGGGCGGTGCGCCGGGAGCGCGTCACCGAGCGCGAGCGCCAGGACGCCCTGGCCCGCTTCCGCACGTTCCGCGACCTGCAGGCCGCCGCCGACGCGGATCTCGTCATCGAGGTCGTGCCCGAGGACTACGAGCTCAAGCGGCAGGTCTTCGCCGAGCTCGACACCATCGTGCGGCCCGACGCCGTCCTCGCCACCGGCACCAACGCGCTGTCCGTGACCCGCCTGGCGGCCGACTCCCGGCACCCGGAACGCGTCCTGGGCCTGCACTTCTTCAACCCGGCGCCGGCCATGAAGCTGGTCGAGGTGGTCTCCTGCGTGCTGACCGCGCCGACCGCCGTCACGGCCGTCACCGAGCTGGCCCGCGAGCTGGGCAAGGAGCCGATCGCGGTCGGCGACCGGCCCGGCTTCGTCGCCGACGGGCTGCTGTTCGGCTACCTGAACCAGGCCGCCGCGATGTACGAGTCCCGGTACGCGACCCGCGAGGACATCGACGCCGCGATGAAGCTGGGCTGCGGCCTGCCCATGGGCCCGCTGGCGCTGCTCGACCTGATCGGCGTGGACACCGCCCGTACGGTCCTGGAGGCCATGTACGCCGCCTCCCGCGACCGGCTGCACGCGCCCGCGCCGATCCTCGGCCAGCTCGCCGAGGCGGGGCTGACCGGCCGCAAGGCGGGCCGCGGCTTCTACACGTACGAGGCGCCGGGCAGCGCGGCCGTCGTGCCGGACGGCCACTCGCCCGCCGAGACCCACGAACCGGCCGCAGGGCGCACGGTGCGCGGCGTCGGGGTGGCCGGCTCGGGGACGATGGCGAGCGGGATCGCCGAGGTCTTCGCCAAGGCCGGCCTCCCGGTGGTGCTGGCGGCCCGCAGCCTGGAGAAGGCCGAGACGGCCAAGGCGCGCGTCGCCAAGTCGCTGGACCGCTCCGTGAAGAAGGGGCGGCTGACCGCCGAGGCTCGGCAGGCCGCCCTCGACGCGATCACCCCGGCCGGGACGCTGGACGCGCTCGCCGACGTGGACCTGGCGGTCGAGGCGGTCGCCGAGGACCTGGAGATCAAGCGGCAGCTGTTCGCGACGCTGGACAAGGTGTGCAAGCCGGGCGCCGTCCTGGCCACCACGACCTCCTCGCTGCCCGTGGTGGCCTGCGCGCGGGCCACCTCGCGCCCGCAGGACGTGATCGGGATGCACTTCTTCAACCCGGCGCCCGCCATGAAGCTGGTCGAGGTCGTGCGCACGGTCCTGACCGCGGACGATGTGCACGCGACCGTGCGCGCGGTGTGCGCCCGGGTCCGCAAGCACCCGGTGGACTGCGGCGACCGGGCCGGCTTCATCGTCAACGCCCTGCTGTTCCCGTACCTGAACAACGCGGTCAAGATGGTGCAGGAGCACTACGCGACGCCGGACGCCATCGACGCCGCGATGAAGCTCGGCGGCGGCTACCCGATGGGCCCGTTCGAACTGCTCGACGTGGTGGGCCTGGACGTCTCGCTGGCCATCGAGAAGGTGCTGCACGCCGAGTTCCGCGATCCCGGCCTGGCACCGGCCCCGCTGCTGGAACACCTCGTCGCCGCGGGCTGCCTGGGCCGCAAGACCGGCCGCGGCTTCCGTGAGTACGCCCGGCGCTGACGCGTGGCGGACGGCCCGGCCGCCGGCCGGCGGCGGGTGGGGCGGGCTGCTGGATCCCTCCGGCGGCCCGCACCCCTCAGGGGCCCGTGCGACGGCTGATGCCGCAGGCAGCGGGAATATGCAGTACCGTCCCCACATGTCCCAGCCCGCCCGTACGCAGCCGTCCGACGGAACCGAACCGACCACCCCCGGCACCCGCCGGGCCGCCGCCCAACGCCTGAAGATGCGCCGTGAACTGGCGGCCGCCGCGATGGAACTGTTCGCTGCCAAGGGCTACGAGGCGACGACGGTCGACGAGATCGCGGCCGCGGCCGGCGTCGCCCGCCGCACGTTCTTCCGCCACTTCCGCTCCAAGGAAGAGGCGATCTTCCCCGACCACGACGACACCCTCGTACGGGCCGAGGCCGTCCTGGACGCGGCGCCCGCGCACGAGCACCCGCTCGACACGGTCTGCCGGGGCATCAAGGAGGTCATGCGGATGTACGCGGCCTCCCCCGCCGTCTCCGTGGCCCGCTACCGGCTGACCCGCGAGGTGCCCACCCTCCGCGAGGCCGAGATCGCCTCGGTGGCCCGCTACGAACGGCTCTTCACCCGCTACCTCCTCGGCCACTTCGACGAGGGCGCCCACCACGAGGGCGACGACGACCCGCTGCTCGCCGAGGTCGCCGCCTCCGCCGTCGTCACCGCGCACAACCACGTACTGCGGCGCTGGCTGCGGGCGGGCGCCGAGGGGGACGTGGAGGCCCAGCTCGACCACGCCTTCGCGATCGTCCGCGCCACCTTCGGCACCGGTATCGGAGCCGGCCGGGGCGGGGCGGGCCGCCAGGCGCCCCCGGCGCGGACGGCGAGGCAGGGCGAGGTCCTGGTGACCGTGGCCCGTACGGACGCGCCGCTGGACGAGGTCATGCGCACGATCGAGAAGGCGCTCAAGCAGCGGTCCTGAGATACCTGCGCTCCGGCGCCGGGGTGGCGTGCACCACCTCCGGCGCCGGAGTCATGCCCACCACTTCGCCCCTTAAGGGGCGACATTTCACCATTTCGACCAGACATCGGGCCGCTCATGCGTGGCCCCCAGATGACATCTGAGAGAAATTGTTGGCACTCAGTGTCTTGTCGGCTGGCACGCGGTGTCATACGTTGATGTTGTCCGGGCGGCCGGCACGCGGACATCCACCGCGTGCCGGCTGTCCCAGCAAGCCTCTCGTGCCTGCCCGCCCGGACGCCTGCGTCACAGGCACTCCCACCGCGCTACCCGCGCTGCCGGAACACCCCTCAGCCGCAAACACCCTTCAGCCGCAACACCCTCAGCTGGACCGACGGCTCTCCCTGCACCACCCCCGACGTACCCTCAAGCCGCTTTCGACTGGCTTCGCCGGAGGCACACCGTGAACCAGATACTTGACGCGATCCTCGCGCCAGAGAGCACCAGCGAAGACTTCGCCGCTCTGCCCCTGCCCGACTCCTACCGCGCGGTGACCGTGCACAAGGACGAGGCCGACATGTTCGACGGCCTGTCCACCAAGGAGAAGGACCCCCGCAAGTCGCTGCACATCGAGGAGGTGCCGGTGCCCGAACTGGGCCCCGGCGAGGCCCTGGTGGCTGTCATGGCCTCCTCGGTGAACTACAACAGCGTCTGGACCTCGATCTTCGAGCCGGTCTCCACGTTCGCCTTCCTGGAGCGCTACGGCAGGCTGTCGCCGCTGACCAAGCGCCACGACCTGCCGTACCACGTCATCGGCTCCGACCTGGCGGGCGTCGTGCTGCGCACCGGGCCCGGCGTGAACTCCTGGAAGCCCGGCGACGAGGTGGTCGCGCACTGCCTGTCCGTCGAGCTGGAGTCCGCCGACGGGCACAACGACACGATGCTCGACCCCGAGCAGCGCATCTGGGGCTTCGAGACCAACTTCGGCGGCCTCGCCGAGATCGCGCTCGTCAAGTCCAACCAGCTGATGCCCAAGCCGGGGCACCTGAGCTGGGAGGAGGCGGCGGCGCCCGGGCTGGTCAACTCCACCGCGTACCGCCAGCTGGTCTCCCGCAACGGCGCCGGCATGAAGCAGGGCGACAACGTGCTGATCTGGGGCGCCAGCGGCGGACTCGGCTCGTACGCCACGCAGTTCGCGCTGGCCGGCGGCGCCAACCCGGTCTGTGTGGTCTCCAGCGACCAGAAGGCGGAGATCTGCCGGAAGATGGGCGCCGAGGCGATCATCGACCGGAACGCCGAGGGGTACAGGTTCTGGAAGGACGAGCGGACCCAGGACCCGAAGGAGTGGAAGCGCTTCGGCAAGCGCATCCGGGAGCTGACCGGCGGGGAGGACATCGACATCGTCTTCGAGCACCCCGGCCGCGAGACCTTCGGCGCCTCGGTGTACGTCACCCGCAAGGGCGGCACCATCACCACCTGCGCCTCGACCTCCGGCTACATGCACGAGTACGACAACCGCTACCTGTGGATGTCGCTCAAGCGCATCGTCGGCTCGCACTTCGCCAACTACCGCGAGGCGTGGGAGGCCAACCGCCTGATCGCCAAGGGCAAGATCCACCCGACGCTGTCGAAGACGTACTCCCTGGAGGAGACCGGGCAGGCGGCGTACGACGTGCACCGCAACCTCCACCAGGGCAAGGTCGGCGTGCTCGCGCTGGCGCCCGAGGAGGGCATGGGCGTGCGCGACGCCGAGATGCGGGCCGAGCACATCGACGCCATCAACCGCTTCCGGAACGTCTGATCCGGACGGACGGAGACCCCGAGAGTACGGGACCAACATGACCGAACGTCACAAGGATCGTCCGTGGCTGATGCGGACCTACGCCGGGCACTCCACCGCCGAGGCCTCCAACGCGCTCTACCGGCGCAACCTCGCCAAGGGCCAGACGGGCCTGTCGGTCGCCTTCGACCTGCCGACGCAGACCGGTTACGACCCGGACCACGTCCTCGCCCGCGGCGAGGTCGGCCGGGTCGGGGTCCCCGTCTCCCACCTCGGTGACATGCGACGCCTGTTCCAGGACATCCCCCTGGAGCAGATGAACACCTCGATGACCATCAACGCCACCGCCATGTGGCTGCTGGCGCTGTACGAGGTCGTCGCCGAGGAGCAGGGCGCCGACATCACCAAGCTGTCGGGCACGACGCAGAACGACATCGTCAAGGAGTACCTCTCGCGCGGGACGCACGTCTTCCCGCCGGGGCCGAGTCTGCGGCTGACCACCGACATGATCGCGTACACGGTGGCGCACATCCCGAAGTGGAACCCGATCAACATCTGCAGCTACCACCTGCAGGAGGCGGGGGCCACACCGGTCCAGGAGATCGCGTACGCGATGAGCACCGCGGTCGCCGTGCTCGACGCGGTACGGGACTCCGGGCAGGTGCCGCCGGAGAAGTTCGGTGACGTGGTCGCACGGATCTCCTTCTTCGTGAACGCCGGGGTCCGGTTCATCGAGGAGATGTGCAAGATGCGCGCCTTCGGCCGCATCTGGGAGCAGGTCACCCGGGAGCGGTACGGCGTCGAGAACCCCAAGCAGCGCCGCTTCCGGTACGGCGTCCAGGTCAACTCGCTCGGCCTGACCGAGGCGCAGCCGGAGAACAACGTCCAGCGGATCGTGCTGGAGATGCTGGCCGTCACCCTGTCCAAGGACGCCCGCGCCCGTGCCGTACAGCTCCCGGCCTGGAACGAGGCGCTGGGGCTGCCGCGGCCGTGGGACCAGCAGTGGTCGCTGCGCATCCAGCAGGTGCTGGCCCACGAGTCGGACCTGCTGGAGTACGAGGACGTCTTCGCCGGGTCGCACGTCATCGAGGCCAAGGTCGAGGAGCTGGTCCGGGGCAGCCTGGCGGAGATGGACCGTATCGCGGAGATGGGCGGGGCGATGGCGGCCGTCGAGTCCGGCTACCTGAAGTCGCAGCTGGTCTCCTCGCACGCGGAGCGGCGGGCCCGGATCGAGGCGGGCGAGGAGAAGATCGTCGGCGTCAACTGCTACGAGTCGACCGAGCCGAACCCGCTCACCGCCGACCTGGACACCGCCATCATGACCGTCGACCCGGACAACGAGGCGGGCGTGGTGCGGGCGCTGCACACCTGGCGGGACAACCGCGACGAGGGCCGCGCACAGGAGGCGCTGTCGGCGCTGAAGAAGGCCGCGGCCGGCGACACGAACCTGTTCGCGGCGACCCTCGAATGCGCCCGCGCGGGCGTCACGACCGGCGAGTGGGCCTGGGCCCTGCGGGACGTCTTCGGCGAGTTCCGGGCGCCGACCGGCGTCTCCGGGGCACCGCTCGCGGTCACCGCCGAGGCGGGCACCCCGCTCGCCGCGGTCCGCGCGAAGGTCGAGCGCACCGCCGCCGACCTGGGCGGCGGCCGGCTGCGCCTGCTGGTCGGCAAGCCCGGCCTGGACGGGCACAGCAACGGCGCGGAGCAGATCGCCGTACGGGCCAGGGACGCCGGCTTCGAGGTGGTCTACCAGGGCATCCGGCTGACCCCGGAGCAGATCGTCGCGGCGGCCGTCGCCGAGGACGTGCACTGCGTGGGGCTGTCGATCCTGTCCGGCTCGCACGCCGAGCTGGTGCCGGACGTGCTGGCGCGGATGCGCCGCAGCGGCGCACCGGACATTCCCGTCATCGTGGGCGGCATCATCCCCGCCGCCGACGCGGCGGCCCTCCGGGAAGCCGGAGTGGCGGCCGTTTTCACCCCGAAAGACTTCGGTATCACGGAGATCATCGGCCGTATCGTCGACGAGATCCGTACCGCGAACAAGCTCGACCCTCTGGAGGTCCCCGCATGACCCGCCCCGCTCCCGCCGCCCCTTCCGACGGCAACCGGCTCCGCCCGCGCCGTTCCTGCCTCGCCGTGCCCGGCAGCAATCCGCGCTTCCTGGAGAAGGCCCAGGGCCTGCCCGCGGACCAGGTGTTCCTGGACCTGGAGGACGCCTGCGCGCCGCTGGCGAAGCCGGGCGCGCGGCACAACATCGTCGACGCGCTGAACACCGGCGACTGGACCGGCAAGACGCGCGTCGTGCGGGTCAACGACTGGACCACGGAGTGGACCTACCGGGACGTCATCACCGTCGTCGAGGGCGCGGGCCAGAACCTGGACTGCATCATGCTGCCGAAGGTGCAGGACGCCCAGCAGGTGGTCGCGCTGGACCTGCTGCTGAGCCAGATCGAGAAGACCATGGGCTTCGAGGCCGGCCGGATCGGCATCGAGGCGCAGATCGAGAACGCCAGGGGCCTGGTGAACGTGGACGACATCGCCGCCGCGTCGCCGCGCCTGGAGACCATCATCTTCGGCCCGGCCGACTTCATGGCCTCCATCAACATGAAGACGCTGGTCGTGGGCGAGCAGCCGCCCGGGTACGGCGCGGACGCGTACCACTACATCCTCATGCGCATCCTGATGGCGGCCCGCGCCAACGACCTCCAGGCCATCGACGGCCCCTACCTCCAGATCAAGAACGTGGACGGCTACAAGGAGGTCGCCGGGCGCGCCGCGGCGCTGGGCTTCGACGGCAAGTGGGTGCTGCACCCGGGTCAGGTCGAGGCCGCCAACGAGGTGTTCTCGCCCACGCAGGAGGACTACGACCACGCGGAGCTGATCCTGGACGCGTACGCGTGGCACACCTCCGAGGCGGGCGGGAAGAAGGGTTCCGCGATGCTCGGTGACGAGATGATCGACGAGGCCAGCCGCAAGATGGCGCTGGTCATCTCCGGAAAGGGCCGCGCCGCCGGCATGACCCGTACCTCGAAGTTCGAAGCCCCGGAGGCGTGAGCGCGATGCAGTTCGGCCGTACCTATGAGGAATTCACCGTCGGGGACGTCTACAAGCACTGGCCGGGAAAGACGGTCACGGAATACGACGACCACCTCTTCTGCCTGCTCACGATGAATCACCACCCGCTGCACATGGACAGCAACTATGCCGAGCGGACGACCGACTTCGGGAAGAATGTCGTCGTCGGGAACTACATCTACTCGCTGTTGCTGGGGATGTCGGTGCCGGATGTGTCGGGCAAGGCGATCGCGAACCTCGAAATCGAGTCGCTGAAGCATGTCGCGCCCACATTCCACGGGGACACCCTCTACGGCGAGACGACGGTGCTGGACAAGACGCCGTCGAAGTCGAAGAGCGACCGCGGGATCGTGTACGTGGAGACCAAGGGCTACAAGCAGGACGGCACCCTGGTGTGCGTCTTCCGGCGCAAGGTGATGGTGCCCACCGCCACGTACGTCAAGGAGCGCGGCGGCGAGCAGCCGGGCCGCCCCGAACTGCGGGAACCGGCCCGTAAGGAGAAGTGAGATGAGCGGACGCCTCGCGCAGACCGAGGGCCTGACGGACATCCAGCGGGAAATCCTCTCGACGGTCCGCGACTTCGTCGACAAAGAGATTCTCCCGGTCGCCACCGAGCTGGAGCACCGCGACGAGTACCCGACGCGGATAGTCGAGGGGCTGAAGGATCTCGGCGTCTTCGGGCTGATGATTCCGGAGGAGTACGGCGGGCTCGGCGAATCGCTGCTGACGTACGCGCTGACGGTGGAGGAGATCGCCCGCGGCTGGATGAGCGTGTCGGGCATCATCAACACCCACTTCATCGTGGCGTACATGCTCAAGCAGCACGGCACGCAGGAGCAGAAGGAGTACTTCCTGCCGAAGATGGCGGCGGGCGAGATCCGCGGCGCCTTCTCGATGTCGGAGCCGGCGCTCGGCTCGGACGTCTCGGCCATCACGTCCAAGGGCGTGCGGGACGGCGGGGACGACGGGGATTTCGTACTGACCGGTCAGAAGATGTGGCTGACCAACGGCGGTTCGTCAACTCTGGTCGCGGTGCTGTGCCGTACGGACGAGGGCCACCCGGAGGGCACCGCGCCGCACAAGTCGATGACCACCTTCCTCGTGGAGAAGGAGGCCGGCTTCGGCGAGGTCCGGCCGGGTCTGACCATCCCCGGCAAGATCGACAAAATGGGCTACAAGGGGGTGGACACCACCGAACTGATCATGGACGGGCTGCGGGTCCCCGCCGACCGGGTCCTCGGCGGCGAGACCGGACGTGGCTTCTATCACATGATGGACGGCGTCGAGGTCGGACGGGTGAATGTGGCCGCGCGGGGCTGCGGCGTCGCGCAGCGCGCCTTCGAGCTGGGCGTTTCGTACGCGCAGCAGCGGCACACGTTCGGCAAGCCGATCGCCCAGCACCAGGCGATCCAGTTCAAACTTGCCGAAATGGCGACAAAGGTGGAAGCCGCCCATGCGATGATGGTCAACGCCGCTCGCAAAAAGGACTCCGGACAGCGAAACGACCTTGAAGCGGGCATGGCCAAGTACCTGGCCTCCGAGTACTGCAAGGAGGTGGTGGAGGACGCGTTCCGCATCCACGGCGGCTACGGCTTCTCCAAGGAGTACGAGATCGAGCGCCTCTACCGGGAGGCACCGATGCTCCTCATCGGTGAAGGAACCGCCGAGATCCAGAAAATGATCATCGGCCGACGGCTACTGGAGGAGTACCGAATCCAGGGGTGAACGCCCGATTTGGGGTGTTTTCTTCAGGACGAAGATCACACCCCGTCATCGTTGTTCGGCCACGGATTGGCTCTGGCTCTTGGCCAGTTGCCGCCCGCAACCGATACCATCCCGGGAAAGCCGCCGTCCCCCATTGCATATGCGGCATCCTCCGCTACGAAGGTCATCCATGCCCCACAGCCAATCCTCTGCACAACGCGGTCGCGTCCGCCTCGCGCGCGGAGCGTCGCCGTGGCTTCTGCCGACCGTCGCGACGGCCGCGGTCAGCCTGGCCCGTTCCCGCCGCTCGGGACGCTGGGCTGCCGCCGCCGTGCCCGCCACCGCCCTGGCGGCGGGCATGCTGTGGTTCTTCCGCGACCCTGAGCGCGAGATCGCTCAGGGCCGGGTCATCTCCCCGGCCGACGGCGTGGTGCAGAGCATCATGCCGTGGAAGGACGGACGCACCCGCGTCGCGATCTTCATGAGCCCGCTGAACGTCCACGTCAACCGCGCCCCGCTGGCCGGCACGGTGACGTCCGTGGAGCACATCCCCGGCGGGTTCGTCCCGGCGTTCAACAAGGAGAGCGAGAACAACGAGCGGGTGGTCTGGCACTTCGACACCGAGCTCGGCGACATCGAGATGGTGCAGATCGCCGGTGCCGTGGCCCGCCGCATCGTCCCCTACGTCCCCCAGGGCACGAAGGTGGAGCAGGGCGAGCGCATCGGCCTGATCCGCTTCGGGTCGCGCGTCGACGTCTACCTCCCGGCGGGTGTCGAGGCCGCGGTCGAGGTCGGCCAGGCCACCACCGCGGGGGTGACACGCCTTGACCGTGATTGATCCCGACACCCAGTCCGGCTGGGTCGCGGAGGTCGAGGAGGACGCGGCCGACGACATGCCCCTGTCGACGCGGCTGTCGATCGCGGACACCCTCACCCTCGGCAACGCCATCTGCGGCTTCATGGCCGTCTACTTCACCACCACCGGCGTCCTCATCCCCCACCTGACGGGCAACGAGGACGGCGGGATGGCGCGGCACAGCGCCGCCATGGCGGTGATCCTGATGCTGCTGGCCTCCATCTTCGACCTGTTCGACGGGCTCGTCGCGCGCAAGCTGCGCGCCTCGGCAATGGGGGCCGAGCTCGACAACCTCTCCGACCTGATCAGCTTCGGACTGGCGCCGGCGTACTTCGTCGTCACCTGGGGCATGGTCGCCCCGGACGCCCACCAGCTCCAGCGGGTCTCGGTGGTCGCGGCGGTGGTGGTGCTGCTGGCGGTGGTGCTGCGGCTGGCCCGGTTCTCCTGTGTGACGCTGCGGGACGGCATCTTCCAGGGCATGCCGAGCCCGTTCGGCGCGCTGACCGTCGTCGCGATCGTCCTGCTGGAGCTGCCCTTCGTACCGACGCTGCTGGCGATCATCGGCGTGGCCTGGCTGATGGTGAGCCGGGTCGAGTACCCGAAGCCGCGGGGACGGCTCGCGGTGGCGATGCTCAGCTGGATCGTGCTGAGCATGGGCATGCTGGCGGCCTGGGCGCTGGACGCCCCCGGCGGCCAGATGCTCCTGCAGACCGGCTGCGCCCTCCAGATCGTGCTGGGCGCGATGATCCCGGTCTTCGCGACGGCCCGCCGGGTCAACGCCTTCCGCGACAACCGCCGCGAGGCGCGCAGCGCGCAGGTGCAGCAGATCCCGTAGCGGCCACCGGCCTTCGGACCACGAAAGGCCCCCGCCGAGCGCAGCAGCTCGGCGGGGGCCTTTTGCCGTATCCGGAAGCGCGGAGGCGCACGGGGCGCGCCCAGGCGCCCGCCGCGCCCCCTGGCGGCCCGTGTCAGCGCCGTACGGCCACCACGGGCACCGCAGCTACCTCCGTCACCGCCGTCACCGCCGTCAGCTCAGGAAGTCCCGGGCCAGGGCCTCCGCGGCGCGCTCCAGGAGCGGCCCCGCCTCGGCCATGCAGCGCGCCGGGTCCGGCTCCAGGTCGGTCAGCGGATAGGCGCGGCGGATGCCGGCCCGGCCCAGCACCTCGGGCGGCAGGGCCAGTCGCCCGCAGACCGCCGCCACGTCCAGGCCCGCGGCACGGGCCGCCGCCGCGACCCCGGCCGGTGCCTTGCCGTGCAGGGTCTGCTCGTCCAGCGAGCCCTCCCCGGTGACGACGAAGGTGGCGCGGGCCAGGGCCGGGGCGAAGCCCAGCACCTCCAGCATCACGTCGATGCCCGGCCGGAAGGCGGCGCCCAGGCCGACCAGAGCGCCGTAGCCGATGCCGCCCGCCGCGCCCGCGCCGGGCGCGAGGGCGCACTCGGCGGCGCGCGGCCCCACCGCGGCCTCCAGAACCTTGGCGTAGTGGGCGAGGGCCGCGTCCAGTGCCGCGACGTCCTGTTCGCTCGCGCCCTTCTGCGGCCCGTAGACGGCGGGGGCGCCCGTCGGGCCGGTGAGCGGGTTGTCCACGTCACTGGCGAGCACCACGTCCGTACCGGCGAGCCGGGGGTCCAGGCCGGTCAGATCGGCGGTGACCAGGTCGCGCAGCGGGCCGCCGCCCGGTGGGAGCGGGGCGCCCGCGGCGTCCAGGAAGCGGGCGCCGAGGGCGGCGAGCATCCCCGCGCCGCCGTCGGTCGTGGCGCTGCCGCCGACGCCGAGGACGATCGTGCCGGCGCCCGCGTCCAGCGCCGCGCGCAGCAGCTCGCCGGTGCCGTACGTGGTGGCCGTGAGCGGTGCGAAGCGCCCGTCCGGCAGGTGCTGGAGGCCGGACGCCTCCGCCATCTCCACCACGGCCGTGCCGTCCTCGTGGAGCGCGAAGGTGGCCGTCACCGGGTCGCCGACGGGGCCGGTGACCCGGGCCTCGTGCCGTGCGAAGCCCGCCGCCAGGGCGGCCGCGACCGTGCCGTCGCCGCCGTCCGCGACCGGCACCGACTCCACCGCGAGGCCCGGGACGGCCCGGCGCAGCCCGGCCGTGACGTGTCCGGCGACCTCGACGGCGGTGAGCGAACCCTTGAATTTGTCCGCGGCGACCAGCACCCGCGGTGCCCGGTCCCGGTCTGCCGCCGGTGTCCTTGCTGCGTCCGCCACTGTTTCCCCTTGCTTTCGAACTGGCAGTCGCGCCGCTGCGACCTTATCCGGCGCGGGCTCCGGCGAACAGGGAGCGGCGGTGCCGGACGGCGCGCCAATCCGGCGGAACAATATTTTTCCGGTCATAGTGGGACGCCATGAGCGTGCAGACGTCCGAGGAACCGACGCCGAATTCCGGGCCCGGCGGCGCGGAACACGATCCGCCGCCCGATCTCGTTCTGGTCGGCGTCGGGGTGGCCGCGGTGCTCGCGGTGGTGGCGTGGGCGGCGCTGGGCAAAAAGAATTTCGAATCGGTCACCGATTCCGCGCTGAACTGGGTGCTGGGGAATTTCGGCTGGCTGTTCGTGGTGGCCGCGGATGTCTTTCTCGTGCTGTGCGTCCTGATCGCGTTCAGCCGTTTCGGCCGGGTCCGGCTCGGCACGGACGACGCGGAACCGGAATTCGGCAATCTGGCGTGGATCGCGATGATGTTCAGCGCCGGAATGGGCATCGGCCTGATGTTCTACGGCGTGGGCGAGCCCTTGCAGCACTACGTCTCCCCGCCGCCCGCCAGCGGCGTCACACCGCACACCGGCGCCGCGGCCCGTACCGCGCTGGAGTACTCGTTCTTCCACTGGACCCTGACGCCGTGGGCCATCTACGGCATCGCGGGCCTGGCCCTGGCGTACGCGGGCTTCCGCAAGGGCCGCAGCAACCGGCTCAGCTCCGCCTTCGTCCCGCTGATCGGCGAGCGGCGGGCCGGCGGGCGACTGGGGCACCTGATCGACCTGCTGGCCGTCTTCGCGACCGTCTTCGGTACGGCCACCAGCCTGGGCCTGGGCGCCCTCCAGGTCAGCAGGGGGCTCAACATCACCACGGGCACGGCGGACAGCACGGCCGTCCAGCTGGTGATCATCGTGTCGCTGTCCGCGGCGTTCGTGGCCTCGGCCTTCTCCGGCCTGCACAAGGGCGTCAAGTGGCTGTCCACCATGAACATCGTGCTGGCGGCGCTGCTGATGCTGTTCGTCTTCGTGCTCGGCCCGACCGTGTACGTCCTGGACAGCATCCCGGCCAGCGTCGGCGGCTACCTGGCCGACCTGCTGCCGATGGCCTCGCGGACCGGCGCGTTCACCGACGCGGACTGGCTGGGCGTCTGGACCGTCTTCTACTGGGCGTGGTGGCTGTCCTGGGCGCCGTTCGTCGGCACGTTCATCGCCCGGATCTCGCACGGGCGGACCGTACGGGAGTTCCTGGTCGGCGTCCTGCTGGTGCCCAGCGGCGCGACCATGATCTGGTTCTGCGTGCTGGGCGGCAGCGCGATCCGGCTGGACGCCGGCGGCGTGGCCGACCTGGCGAAGCACGCGAAGGACGCCGAGGCATCGCTGTTCGGGATGCTGGACGCGCTGCCGGCCGGGACCGTGACCTCGTGGGTGGCGATGATCCTGGTGATGACGTACTTCATCACCAGCGCCGATTCCGCGTCCCTGGTGATGGGGTCGCTGACCAGCCGGGGCGCGCTGCATCCGCGCACCTGGCTGGTGGTCACCTGGGGCATCCTGATGGCCGCGGTCGCCGCGGTGCTGCTGGTGGCGGGCGGGCTCGGGGCGCTCCAGACGGCGACGATCCTCGTCGCGCTGCCGTTCGTGTTCGTGATGCTGGCGCTGTGCTGGGCACTGCTGAAGGAACTGCGCGAAGACCCGGGCGCCGGGCCCGCCCGGCACCCCGCGATGCACGGCCTGCGGGACGCGGTGCGCACCATCGTCGGCGAGGAGATCACCGACCGCGGCCGCACTCGCCACCCACGGCTGCGCCGGGCGGCCGACGCGAAGCGGTCGGGTGACGAGACGGACACGCCGGGTCAGGGCACGCCCGGGGTGTAGGGCGGGCGGGGTGTGGGGCGGGCATGCCCGGCGAGAGCCGTCGCAAGCGCCCCGCCCCGCCCCGGGCCGCGGCTCCGGCTCAGGTCACTTGGCGCCGAGCTCGTACTGCCCGACCTCCAGGAAGTGCCGCATGTCTTCCGGCACGTTGTCGCTGACGGCCTTCTCGGCGGCCTTGCGGAGAGCCGGGCCGAGGTCCGCCCTGTTCAGCATGCGGAGGATGGCGAAGCGGTCGTCCTCGGCGCGGGCGAGCCGGTAACCGGTCTTCACGAAGGCGCGCATGTCCTCGACAGTGCCGTCCAGGGCCTTGCGGGCTTCCCGGCGGACTCCCTGGCCGGTGCTCTCCTCCGCCAGGAGGCGGGCGATGGCGAAGGCGAGGTCGCCCTTCGACATCTCGTCCACCGGCGTCCCGGACGCGGCTTTCGCGTGCGTCGGCGTCGGCGTCACCGCCGGGCCGGCGGCGAACGCGGGAGTGGCGAGGAGCAGGGCCGGCGTCAGGCAGGTGGCCGCGACGAGCAGGGCAGCGCGGGTGGGTCGCATGGGCGTGGGCCTTTCGTGGTCGAACGTCCGATAGCAAGATCATCGTCAGGGAGCGCCCCGGTTTCACTGCCGGAAGTCGGCAATCCCGGCCGTCCTTCGTTGCCGTACCGGCACCCGGCCACCCGGCGCGGGCGGGTGCGGCCGCCGCGTACCGGAACCGAAACGACCGGTGAACGCACCTTCTCCCGGGGCGACTTGATCAGGACAATGAGGCTGTGCCGCATTACGACTACGGGGAATTCCCGCTCGGCGAGGCCACGGTCCGGGTGGCGCTGGCGCCTGTCGGCGAGCCGGCCGGGGGCGCGGGCGGCGCGGACCTGCCCGGCGGGATCGGCGGGGTCACGCCGGTGGGCAGCGGCGACCGGATCGCCGCCCTGGCGTCCGACGCGCTGCGGGCCGTGCTCAGCCCGCTGGGGCCGGTGCTCCAGCAGGTGCACGACGCGGTGCTGGCCACGCCCGACCCGCCGCAGGAGCTGGCCGTCACCTTCGGCGTGCAGATCGGCCAGGACCTGAAGCTGGGCGTGGTGGGCGCCGGCGGGCAGGCGAGCATGACGGTCACGGCGAGCTGGCAGTTCCCGGTACGGGACTGAGGCCATGGGGTGGTTCACGGTGCCCGCCGACGCGCCCCCGGCGGACGCCCGGGGCGCGCTGGTCAGGGTGGTGCACGACGGGACGGCCCGGACGGCGGGCGCGGGCGTCCACCTCGCGGCCCGGTATCTGCTGACCTGCGCCCATGTCGTCAACATCGCGCTCGGACGGCGGTTGCTGAGCCCCGACGACCCGGGTCGGGTCCGGCTGGAAGTCGCCTTCCCGGTCCTGTCCCCCGAGCCCGCCGTGCGCGCACGGCTGGCCGCGTGGGTGGCGCCGCGCGCTGTCGACGGCGCCGGACCGGTGCCCGAGGGTGCCCTGGAGTGGGCCGGCGATCTGGCCGTACTGGAGCTGGACGAGCCGCCGCCGGCCCCGGTGCGCCCGCTGCCCTGGACGGACATGGCCACCGGCCAGGAGGTGCGGGCCTGGTACGGCGGCGGGCAGATGTTCACCTACGCCGACGTTCGGGTGGGCGTGTGTGACGGCCGCGTCGGCTACCTCGACGGGCAGCTTTCGGGCGCGGCCATCGAAGAGGGCTACAGCGGCGGCCCCCTGTGGTCGCTGGGCGACACCGCCGCGGTGGGCCTGGTGATGGGCCGGATCGAGCCGCCGGGCGGTACGTTCTCCGCCCAGCACACGGTCCGGCGCAGCTGGGGCATCACCCGGCAGGCGATCGACGCGGAGCTGACGCGGGTCGGCGCGGGCGAGCTGCTGCGCCCGGACCGTACCCGGGACGGTGCGGCCTTCCCCGAGGACGGCGGGCTGCGCGACATGCTGGCGGGCCCGGTGCAGGCACTGCTCGGGGTGCCGTCGGAGCGCGCGGTGCACGCCACGGCCCTCGCCGCCGAGCTGGGCCTGCGCACTCCGGGGGACGGCTCGGCGCCGACCGTGGAGGAGCTGGCTACGGTCCTGTACACGGTCGAGCGGGCGCTGCCGACGCTGACCGAGTCGGTCGCGCGGACCGTCACCGAGCGCGGTGCCCGCGCCGAGCTGGACCGGCTGCTGGCGCTGGGGCGGCTCGTCGAGGCGGGCGGTCTGCTGTCGGCGGCCGAACACCGCAAGCTGCTCGCCAAGCTGACCGGCCTGACGGGGCATGACCCGGGGCTGCTCCCCCGGGCCGCCGCCGCGGCCCTGCCCTTCGTGGCGCTGCCCGCGCCGCTGCACGGCGCGCGGCTGTCCGCGTCCGCCGTCCCCGCCGTACTGCGGGCGCTGGAGACGTGGACCGGCGACTGCTCGTCCGTGCCGCACGAGACGCCGCGGCTGCCCGCGCTGGTGCGGGTGGTGGAGTACGTCGCGGCGGAGGTCGGCGGGCTGGCGGGCGAGGTGCTGCGGGAGTGGAGCACCCGCGTCGCCCAGCGGCTGGGCGTCCACCCCTCGGCGCTGGACGAGCGGCGGGCGGACGCGGCGCGCTGGGCCGCGCGGACCGCGTCGGCGGGCGCCTGCGTCCTGGTGGAGCTGACCCGGCACACCGACGACCCGCCGGACCGCTACCGCTGCGCGGTGTGGCGGGTGCGCGACGACGGGACGGCCGCCCGTACCGGGCCCCGCGACGACCGCCCGCTGACCGGCGCGGAGGTCGCCCGGCTGGTGCGCGCCGTCGCCAGCGGCGCCGAGGACGCGGGGCAGGGCGTGCCGATGGTGGCGGTGGCCGTCGGCCCGGACGGGCTCCAGCTGCCGGTGGACGAGTGGGACGGCAGGGAGCCCGGCGAGCCGTACCCGGCGCCGCTGGGCGAGGACTTCCTCGTCGTCCTGCGCTGCCCCCAGGTGCGGCGGCACTCGCGCACCGCCGGGCCCGACCTCAGCCGCCGCTGGGAGGCCCGGCGGCGCACCGGCCCGCTGATCGCCGACGAGCGGATCACCAGCGACCGGGAGCTGATGGGGCTGCTGAAGACGACGCACCGGGACCAGGGCAGTGTCGTGGTGCACGGGCCGCCCAAGCACCGGGCGCAGCTGCTGAACGTGTGCTTGTTCATGGGGGTGCCGATCGTGCTGTGGGACCGCGAGGCGGAGGACCACCGGCAGGCGGCGCGCCTGGAACCGTCGCGCCCGTCCGGTCCGTTGGAGGAACTGCCGGAGCGGGTACGGCACTTCCGGGTGCACGCCCACATGGACCCCTCGCAGGCCGCCCGGCCCGCGCTGGTCTGGGAGGACGCCGGACTGCCGCTGCCGGACGAGCTGCGGCTGGCCGATCCGGGCGCGGGGGCGGGCGGGTGAGCGGCGGAGCGTACGGGCCGTGGTGCGCGGGGGCGCGCCGCGGCGGGGAGCGACGGCTGACGGCGGGAGCGGATCGGCGATGACGGAGAACGACGCGTGGCGGCTCTTCCGGGGCGACCGCACTCCCCGGCAGGCGGTGCTGCCCCCGGCGCCGCCCTGGCGGCAGTTCGCGCCGGCCGGCGGCACGGACGGCATACGGCGCGAGCGCCCGTATCTGATCGGCCGGGCCCAGGCGGACGTGGTGAGCGCGGCGCTGCACCTGCGGCGCCCGCTGCTGGTGACCGGCCACCCGGGCACCGGCAAGTCGTCGCTGGCGCACGCCATCGCGCACGAGCTGAGCCTGGGGCCGGTGCTCCAGTGGGCGGTCAACAGCCGTTCGGTGCTCAAGGAGGCGCTGTACGACTACGACGCCATCGGCCGGCTGCGGGAAACCCACCTGCGCCAGGAGCAGCACACGGGCCCGGAGCCGGACATCGGCACGTACATCCGGCTGGGGCCGCTGGGGACCGCGCTGGTGCCGCGCGACGTACCGCGGGTGCTGCTCGTCGACGAGCTGGACAAGGGCGACGTGGACCTGCCCAACGACCTGCTGATGGTCTTCGAGGAGGGCGAGTTCGAGATCCCGGAGCTGTCCCGGCTGCCGGAGGACCGCAGTGAGGTGGAGGTGCTGCTGCACGGCACGGACAGCGGGCGGGTGGGGGTGACGCGCGGCCTGGTGCGCTGCCGGGAGTTCCCGGTGGTGGTGATCACCAGCAACGGGGAGCGGGACTTCCCGCCGGCGTTCCTGCGCCGCTGCGTACGGCTGGCGCTGCCCGACCCGGACCAGCAGCAGCTGCGCAGCATCGTCGCCGCGCACCTCGGCGAGGACGCGCTGACGGGGATGGACGATCTGCTGCAGACCTTCATCGACGAGCGGGCGCACGGCGAGCTGGCCACGGACCAGCTGCTCAACGCGGTATTCCTGCGCAAGGGCGGGGTGAACCTGGACGCCGAGGGGCTGTTGCAGGCGGTGCTGCACCGGCTCGGCGGAGCGGTGTAGCCGTGCCGGGCGGCGGCTCCGGTTTCGAGCAGGTCGGTGCCCTCACCGGCTACGAGATCTCCACCCTGGAGCTGCTGGACATCCTGTGGCTGGCCGGGCGGCTGCCGCGCGACGGCTCGGCGCCGCTGGCGGCCCTCGTGGCGCAGCAGCCGGCCCCGCACCGCGGGAAGGAGGACATGCCCGGAGCGCGGCACCCGGACGATGCGGCGCCCGAGGGAGCCGGACGGGCGCCGGACGCGCCCCACCGCTCCGGCCCCGCCCCGCGGCAGCGGTCCCCGTCCCGGCTCGTCGGCGCGCTGCACGCCGCCGCGTCGGCGGGCGGCGCCCCCGAGTTCGCCGCCGCCGCGCACCCGGAGCGGCGGGACGCCGGGGCGCTGCCCGTACGCGTACCGGAGGGCAAGGCGCTGGGCCACGAGGAGCTGCGGCTCAGCCGGGCGCTGCGCCCTCTCAAGCAGCGCTGGCCGCGCCACGACCGGCAGGAGCTGGACGACGTGGCGACCGTGACGGCGATGGCCGAAACCGGGCTGCCGGACGTGGTGACGCGGCCCGCGCGGGAGCGGTGGCTCGATCTGACGCTGCTCGTCGACGACGGCGTGTCCATGCTGCTGTGGCGCCGCCTGGTCAGCGAACTGCGGTCGCTCTTCGAGCAGTTGGGCGCGTTCCGGGACGTACGGGTGCACGGCCTGGACAGCCGGTCTCCGGCCAGGCCCCGGCTGCGGGCGCGCCCCTTCGACCCCGATCCGGCACAGCTCTCGCCGGCCGCCGTCACCGACCCGTCCGGGCGCAGCCTGATCCTGGTCATCAGCGACGGCGTCGGCTCCTGCTGGCGCGACGGGACGCTGCACGGCGCGCTGGAGCGGTGGGCGCGCCGCGGCCCCACCGGCGTCGTGCACGCGCTGCCCGCGCACATGTGGAGCGGTTCGGGGCTGCGGGCCGAGCCGTGGCGGGTGACCACCCGGCGGCGGGGCGCGGCCAACGACACCTGGGACGTGACCAACGCGCTGCTGCCCGCGGGGCTCGCCGACGACTTCCGCGGCGTCCCGGTGCCCGTACTGGAGCCGCGCCGCGCGGCCGTCGCCGCCTGGGCCCGGCTGGTCGCCTCGCCCGGGGCGAGTGCCGAGCTGCCGCTGCTGGCCCCGCCCACCGCGCCCGGGGTACGCCCGGCGGCGGACACCCGCACCGCGGACGCAGCGGACGCCGTGCTGCGCTTCCGGGACGCCGCCTCCGGCCCGGCGTACCGGCTGGCCGCCCACCTGGCCGCGGTGTCGCCGATCACGGTGCCGGTGATGCGGCTCGTCCTGTCCTCGGTACCGTGGCCCGCCGAGACCTCGCACCTGGCCGAGGTCTTCCTCGGCGGGCTGATGCGCCGGGCCGGGCCCGCGGACGACGCGCCGCCGCAGCACCGCAGCTTCGAGTTCGTCCCGGGCGCCCAGGAGATCCTGCTGGACACCGCTCCCCCGATCGAACTGCTGCGCACCACGCGCGCGGTCACCGAGCGGCTGGCGCGCCTGGTGGGCCGGTCGCCGGACTTCCCGGCGTGGCTGGCGCACCCGTCCGGTACAGGGGAGCTGCTGCCCGGTACGCGGCCGTTCGCCTGGCTGGAGGACCGGCTGCTGACCCACCTCGGGGCCCGGCCGATGGCCCCGGTCCGGGCGCTGCCGCCGGAGACGTACGAGGAGGCGTGGCTGCCGGACGCGCTGCGCGCGGCGCCGTCGTGGCTGCCGCTGCGGGTCCATGATCTGCGAAGCCTGGGACCGTACAACCTGCGGCTGCGCGGCGAGGCGGGCGGCGTGCCGAGCGCGTACATCGGTGCGGACGAGACGGGCGCCGAAGCGCTGCTGCGCGTGTCGCCGACCTTCAACTCGCCGATGGCCAGGGAGCTGCTGGGCGTCGAGTGGCAGGCGCTGCGCCGGATGGACGGCGTCTACGCGCCCGAAGTGCTCGACAGTGATCTGGAGGGCGCGCAGCCGTGGATCGCCCTGCGTCTCGACCGGCTCAGTACGGAGCTGCCGGCGCCGACGCTGCGCGCGCTGCTGCACGCCGCGGGCCCGCTGCACGACTCGCCGCTGTTCCCGTGGCTGGGGTGGCACCTGGCCCGCGCGGTGCTCCGCTGCCATCGCAAGAACATCGTGCACGGCGCGCTGGCGCCCGGAACGGTGCTGGTGACCGAGGAGACGATACGGATCCTGGAGTGGACCTCGGCCCGGATCGACGGGCAGTCCAGCGAGTCGCCCCTGGCCGTGCCCACCGGCTCGCCGCACCGCGCGCCGGAGGCCACCGCCTGGGGCGAGTCGCGGATCGCGGCGGGCGACGTCTACGCGCTGGGCACGATCCTGGTGGACGCCGCGACAGGCCGGTCCTGGCGCTGGTACCGGCGCGACGCGCTCCTCACGCAGGAGGGGTTCCTCCGGCTGGACGGCGGGCTGCGGGACATCCTGCTGCGCTGTGTGGACGAGGAACCGGAGGCCCGGCCGACGGCCGCGGAGGTGGCCGAGGCGTTCGCCGGGCACCTGCCGGAGTCGGTGACGCGGGGCGGCGAGGACGACACGCCCACCGCGCCGCCCGCCCCGGCCGGGCCGGCGGCCGGCCACCCCGACGAGGACGCCGAACACGACCGGCTGCTGGCCACGGTCCGGGCGCCGCTGAGGCGTCCGCTGCACATCGCCCTGCTCGCCCTGAAGGACCGGGTGGGCTGCACCACCACGACGACCGTGCTCGGAGCGCTGCTGGCCGAGCAGCGCCGGGAGCCCGTCCTGGCCATTGACGCGGACCGGCACGCCGGCGGTCACATCCGTATCGCGCGGCGCGTCTACCGCAATACCGAGGCCCGGCTGACGGATCTGGCGCAGGACGCGGGGCGGGTCCGCGATGCCGACGACTTCCGCATGTTCATGTCCCAGCACCGGTCCGGCCTGCTGGTGCTCGCCAACGACTCCGTGAACCGCGCGGGACCGCCCGGCCAGTTCTCCGACGGGGACTACGCGCAGGTGGCCGAACTGGCACAGCGGTACTGCGCCGTCACCCTCGCCGACACCGACCGGTTTCCGCAGGCGGTGCTGCACCACACCGACCGGGTGGTGATCGTGACCCGGGCCGACCCGGCCGGGCTGACGCACGCGCAGCAGTCGATGGACCGGCTGCTCACCCTGGGCCTGCCGCACCTGGCGGCGGACGCGGTGGTGGTGCTCAACCACAGCCGCCCGGAGGCCGGCTGGACGCTGAACCCGGCCTCCGTGCACGCGCTCGCCTCGCGGTGTCGGAGCGTGGTCATGGTGCCGCGCGACAGCCACCTGGCCACCGGCAGCGTGGTGGAGCTGTCCTGGCTGGCCCCGGAGACGTACCGGGCGTATCTGCGGCTGGCGGCGCTGCTTCTCGAAGGCCGGTGAGCAAGGCCGGCGAGCGAGGGCGCCGGGGCCGGCGAGCCTGCGTCTCACGGAACGCGGCAGAGGGCTGCCACGTTCCAGCAGCATGAGAAGCGCTGTGCTTGTTGTGACCATCGCCGCCGCTGCCGGCATCTTCCTGGCCTTGGCGGATCGCGTATTGCTGTGGTCGGAGCGCCGCGGATGGATCTACTACCGCAAGACGAAGGGGCGTACCTCGGTGCTGGCAGAGGAGTTCTCCCCGGCAGCACAGGCGGTGAAGAGGGCGATGGAGCAGGAAAGGGTCCGCAAGAACGTCCGGCCCGCGGAGGGCCCGCCACTCAGCGTGGACCTGGACAAGGGCGTCGCACGGATCCGTCACGCAGAGCCCGGCCGGCAAGAACCTGCCGACCCGGAATGAGAATCCGACACCGGACTTGATCAGCTGCCTGCGGGCCCGCGGCCTGGGCGGACACTTCGTCAGGCCCCACTACGCTCACCGTATGACCACGGACTACGCCACCTATATCGCCGGTCTTCCGCGTGTGCTCGCGGGTGCCGGTGTCATCTTCCGCGACGCCGACGACCGGGTGCTGTACGTCGAGCCGAACTACCGCGACACCTGGATCCTGCCCGGCGGCACCGTCGAGTCGGACGCGGGCGAGTCGCCCCGTCAGGCCGCGCGGCGGGAGACCGCCGAGGAGATCGGCCTGGACATCGAGCCGGGCCGGCTGCTGGCCGTCGACTGGGTGCGCGGCCCCGGACGCCCGCCGCTGGTGTCGTACCTGTACGACGGCGGCGTACTGGACGCGGGCCAACTGGCGGCCATCCGCCTCCAGGAGACGGAACTGCTGTCCTTCTCCCTGCTGACGTGGGAAGAGGCGGAACCGCGGCTGTCTCCCCCGATGGCCCTGCGCATGCGGGCCGCACTGGACGCGCTGGCGGGCGGGGGCGGGCCGGTGGAGCTGGAGGACGGCGTCGCGCCGGCCGCCTCCTGACGGCCGGCCCGCCACCCCTCGGGTCCGGGCCCGCCCCCTTGACTTCAAGCCCGCTTGAGGTTGCATCGTCTCCGCATGACGTTCTTCCCGGATGCGGCGGTCCCGCCGGGCCGCCTGGCGGTGGGTGTGGTGCTGCCGTCGCCCGCCGTGCGGCGCGAGCAGAAACTCACCCTCACCGAGGCGGCCCGGCACGCGGAACGGGCCGGGCTCGACCTCGTCGCGCACCGGGACGCCCCGGCCGGCGAACCGTCGCTGGACGCCGCGGTGGCGGTGGCGGCGGTCGCCGCGGCGACCGAGCGCATCACCGTCGTCAGCACGGCGTACGCACCGGCACTCCGGTCCCCGGCCCGGGCCGCCGAGGAGATCGCGAGCCTCCAGTACGTCGCGGACGGGCGGCTGGTGCTCGGCGTGGGGACCGGCGGCGGGCGCGCGCGGTGGGCGGCGGCGGGTGTGCCGTACGAGGAACGGGGCCGCCGGACCGACGCGACACTGCGGCTGCTGCCGCGCCTGCTTGCGGGCGACGGGGGAACACCGCCGTACGAACAGGGCATCCGCGCGGCCGATTTATGGCCCGCCGTGGCCATGCCGCCCGTCTGGATCAGCGGCAACTCCCGCAGCGCCATACGGCGCGCGGCACGCCTGGGCGACGGCTGGCACCCCGGCCTGGCACCACCCGCCGAAGTCGCCGCGGGCACCGTGCACCTGGCCGAACTCGCCGCCGCCTTCGGCCGTCCGGCCCCGGCCGTCGTCGTCGGCGCCATGGGCGCGCTCGGCACGGAACCGGACCTGCCCACCCGTACGGATTTCGCGGCGGGCCTGGCCGTGGCCTACGGCTCCACGCCGGAACACTTCGCCGAGGTCCCCGTGACCGGCGGCGTCCGGGAAGCCGCCGAGCGCCTGCACAGTTACTGCGGCGCGGGTGTCTCCCGCGTCCTGATGACGTTCGCGGGCGGCGACTGGCGGCATCAGGTGGAGTTGCTGGCGGAGGTACGGGGGTTGGTGGCGTGAGCCCGGAGGGCGGGACCGTAGGCTGCCCGGCGTGAAGGAGAGCACGGACCACCACGACGAATCGCACGGCGATCACTGGGCCGGGCACGGGGCAGCCGCCCTGGCGGAAGTGCCGGGCGTCATCGGCGTCACCCTCGGCGGCAGCCGGGCCAGGGGCACCCACCGCCCGGACTCGGACTGGGACCTCGGCGTCTACTACCGCGGCGAGCTCGGTCTCGCCGCGCTCGCGGACCTGGCCGCCGAGATCACCGGCGCGCCGGTGGAGATCCACGGGCCGGGTGCCTGGGGCGACTGGGTGAACGGCGGAGCGTGGCTGGTGATGCCGGACGGGCGGCATGTGGACTGGCTGTTGCGGGATCTCGACCGGGTGGAGACCGTGTGGCGGGAGTGCCGGGCGGGGCGGTTCGAGATCGGCGCCCAGGTGGGGCATCCGCTGGGGTTCTGGTCCCCGGCGTACGCGGGTGAGCTGGCGCTGGCGCGCGTCCTGGCCGATCCGTCCGGGGAGCTGGGCCGTCTCAAGGCGGAGATGCGGGAGTATCCGGAGCCGCTGCGAAGCGCGCTGACCGGCACGGCGGTCTGGGACGCCGGGTTCTCCGTGGCCATGGCGGGCAAGTCGCACGCGGCCGCGGACACGCTGCACGCGGCGCTGTGCCTGGCGCGGGCGGTGGGCGACCTGACCCAGGCCCTGCACGCCCACCACCGGACCTGGCTGATCAACGAGAAGGGCGCCCTCGCAGCCGCCGCAGCCCTGCCCGGCGCGCCGCCTGCTTTCGAGGAGCGGGCGAGCGCACTGCTGGGCGAACTGGGCCGTACAGGGCCGGAGTTGGCGCGTTCGCTGAAGGTGGCGGAAGAGCTGGTGGCGGATGTGCGGGCAGTGGTGGAGAGCGCCGGCTGAGGACACGGGCGGCGGCCGGCCGCCTGCGCCTCACCCGAACAGCGGCTCCTGCCCCGGCACGGAGCCTGCCCGGGCGGCTCCGCCCCGCGCCGCGTCTGCCCGCACGGTTCCGCCCCGCTCGAAGGACAGCAGCCGGCGCTTGCGGTCGAGCCCGCCGCCGTAGCCCGTGAGGCTACCGCTCGCCCCGATGACGCGGTGGCAGGGGATGATGATGCCGATCGGGTTCTTGCCGTTGGCCAGGCCGACCGCGCGGGCCGCGGACGGCTTGCCGAGGCGTTCGGCGAGCTGTCCGTACGAGAGCGTCGCGCCGTACGGGATCTCGCGCAGGGCGTCCCAGACGCGGCGCTGGAAGGGCGTGCCCCGCGGGGCGAGGGGCAGGTCGAAGTCGGTGAGCGTGCCGTCGAAGTAGGCGCGCAGCTGCTGGACGGCTGCCGCGAAGGGCGGCTCCGCGATGTCCTCCGGCGGGCCGAAGGACTCCTGGGGCGGGCGGTGGCGCTGGTCGGTCATGTAGAGGCCGGCGAGGGCGTCCCCCTCGGCGACGAGGGTCAGCGGGCCGTACGGGGTGTCGGGCAGGACGGCGTGGCAGCGCGCGCCGCCGGTGGTCACGGGAACGGACATGGGATCGCCTCAGTCGGTGGGGAGGTGGTTGATGGGGTGGTCATCGGTGGCCCAGAGGTACTGGACGGCGTACGCGCGCCACGGGCGCCAGCGCGCCGAGTGCCGTATCAGCGCCGCCGGGGTGGCCGGCAGCCCGAGGCCGGCGGCGGCGCGGCGCAGGCCCAGGTCGGTCGGGGTGAACGCGTCGGGGTCGCCGAGAGCCCGCATGGCGACGCACTCGACGGTCCAGGGGCCCACGCCGGGCAGCGCCGCCAGCTGGGCGCGGGCCCGGTCGCGGTCGCTGCCGACGCCGAGCTGGACGGTCCCGTCGGCCAGGGCGGTGATCATGGTGGTGAGGGTGGCGCGCCGGGTGCGCGGCATGGCGAGCGTCTCGGGGTCGAGCCCGGCCAGCTCGGCGGGGGCGGGGAAGAGGTGGGTCAGGCCGCCCGCCGGGTCGTTGATCGTGCGGCCGTACGCGGTGACCAGCCGGCCCGCGTGCGTACGCGCCGCCGCGGTGGACACCTGCTGGCCCAGGACGGCCCGTACCGCGAACTCGTCGGCGTCCACCGTGCGCGGCACCCGCCGCCCCGGCGCCTTGCGGACCAGCGGGGCCAGCACGGGGTCCTCGCCGAGCAGCCCGTCCACCGCCTCCGGGTCGGCGTCCAGGTCGAGCATCCGGCGGCAGCGGGCGATGGCCCCGGCGAGGTCGCGCAGGTCGGTCAGGGAGAGCCGGCAGTCGATGTGGTCGGGGCGCGGGGTGAGGGCGACGATGCCGTGCCCGTACGGGAGGGCGAGCGTGCGCCGGTACGCGCCGTCCCGCCACTCCTCCACGCCCGGTACGGCGGTCGCGGCCAGGTGTCCGAAGAGGTTGTCCGGGCACAGCGGCTGCCGGAAGGGCAGCCGCAGGGCGAGCGTGCCGGGCAGGGCCGCCGCGCCGGTGCCCGGCCGGGCGCGCCGCCGCAGCTCGGTGGGCGCGAGCGCGAACACCTCGCGCACCGTGTCGTTGAAGGTGCGGATGCTGGCGAACCCGGCGGCGAACGCCACGTCGGCCATGGGCAGTTCGGTGGTCTCGATGAGCAGGCGTGCGGTCTGGGCGCGCTGCGCGCGGGCCAGCGCGAGCGGCCCGGCACCCAGCTCTGCCAGCAGCTGCCGCTCGACCTGGCGGGTGCTGTAGCCGAGCCGGGCGGCCAGTCCCGGCACGCCCTCGCGGTCCACGACGCCGTCGGCGATCAGCCGCATGGCGCGCGCGACGCAGTCGGCGCGCTCGTCCCACTGCGGCGATCCGGGGCTGGCGTCCGGGCGGCACCGTTTGCAGGCGCGGTACCCGGCCTGCTGCGCGGCGGCGGCGCTCGGGTAGAAGGTCATGTTCTCGGGTTTGGGCGGCACCACCGGGCAGCTGGGACGGCAATAGATACGCGTGGTGCGCACCGCCGTGTAGAACCACCCGTCGAACCGGGCGTCCTTGGACTGGACGGCGCGCAGACAGCGCTCGAAGTCGGTGTGCATACGTCCAGGATCGGGCAGCCGCGGGCGGCGGGCTGGCGGTTTTCCGACATCAGCGTTCGGTGACCAGCGACGGCCCGGAGGAAAATCCGCCGGGAACCGCTGTCCGACCCGACGTGGCATACGGCACCCGCCACGAATTTGCGCCGGTCCGGGGGCGGTGTGCGAGAGTGGGCGACCCGGTTGGCCGGGCGCGCACGCGTGTGCTGCCGCTGCCGGGACCCCCTACTTCAGACGAACGGTTCCGGCCGCGCCTCCAGCGTGTCCGCAGTCGTTCCCTCCCCTACGTCCTTCTCAGAGAGTGATGCAGGCAACGACTCTTCTCCCCCGGACCGAGGACCTGTTCACCCAGGGCCTTCAGCTCCAGGAGGGCGCCGCCCTCCTGCGTTTCGGCGCCGCGCGGCAGCGGCCCGCCGACCGGTCCAGTTGGTGCAACGCCGGTGCCGCCGCCTGGCTCGACGCCGCCCGCGGGCACGTGTGGAGCGTCGGCGAGGCCGACGCCGCCGCCGGTCTCGTGCTGCGTGCCGCGCAGGGATTTCCCGACGGCGTACGGGAGTTCACCGGGCCGCGCGGCACCGAGACGCTGGTCGGCCGTCACCTGGCGGTGACCGACGTGGTCGAGTGGGTGTTCCGCTGGACGCTGGAGGAACCGTCCGTCCACCCGGCGGAGTACCGCGTGGTCGCGCTCGACGAGAGCCACCACGGGGAGCTGCTCGCCTTCCTCAACGAGCACAGCCCGGCCCACTCGACCGGCCCCGGCTCGGCGGACGTGAGCCTGTGGGCCGGTATCCGCGGCGCGGACGGGCGGCTGGTGGCGTGCGGCGCGATGAGCAGCCTGCGGGACAGCGGCGCGCCGCTGATGGCGTCCGTCGCGACCGACGCCGCCCAGCGCGGCCAGGGCCTGGGCGCGGCGCTGACCTCGTGGCTGACCCGGCACACCGTACGGCGGCACGGCTTCTGCACGCTGTGGCAGCTGGCCGACAACGCGCCCGCCGAGCGGCTCTACGACCGCCTCGGCTACCGCAACGAGGACCCGTGCGTGTCGGCACGGTTCGCCTGGCACTGAGCGCCGGGCGGCCCCGTCTCGCGGCCGGTCAGCCCACCCGCGCCGCGAACGCCGCGTACGCCCGCTCGTCGAAGAGCACGAACCGCACCTCCTCGACGGCCGTCTCCGCCGCCCGTACCGTCTCCACCGCGATACGGGCGGCGTCGTCCAGCGGCCAGCGGTAGATCCCGGCGGAGATGGCCGGGAAGGCGACGGTACGGGCGCCCAGCTCGTCGGCGACCCGCAGCGACTCGCGGTAGCAGGAGGCGAGCAGGTGCGAGCGGTCCTCGGACCCGGACCAGACCGGGCCGACCGTGTGGATCACCCAGCGGGCCGGCAGCCTGCCCGCCGTGGTCGCCACGGCCTGTCCGGTCGGCAGCCCCTTGCCGTAGTGCGAGGCCCGCAGCGCCCGGCACTCGGCCAGGATCTCCGGGCCGCCGCGCCGGTGGATCGCGCCGTCCACTCCCCCGCCGCCCAGCAGCGAGGAGTTGGCGGCGTTCACGACGGCGTCGGCCGGCTGTTCGGTGATGTCACCGGCGACGAGGGTGAGGGCGGGGGCGGATGCGGATGCGGTCATACGGCCATCATGGTCCCGTGTCCCCGGCGCCGGCGGCGGGCCCCGGCGGTCCGGCCGTGTCCCCGGCTGTGACGGGCCAGCTGATCTCGAAGTACTTCACCCGCTCGTCCTCCCCCACGGGCTGCATTCCGGCTGCGGCCATGACGCGCTGGGACGCGGTGTTGCCGTGGTCGGCGTCGCCCTTCACGCAGGTGACGCCCCGTTCCTGGGCGAGGCGCAGCAGCTCGCGCAGGGCCTCCGCCGCGTACCCGTGGCCGCGTGCCGCGGGCACCAGGCCGTAGCCGATCGTGACGCTGCCGTCCGCGGCGGGCGGCCGGTGGAACCCGACGCCGCCGATGGCGAGCCCGTCCGCCCGGCGGCGTATCTCGTAGTCCCCGAAGGGCTGCGGATCGCCGGTGGACGCGCAGTGGCCCAGGAAGTCGTTGGCGGACTTCACGTCCCCGTCGGTGGGATAGCCGGGTGCCCAGCGGTCGCCGTCGGCCGGGGCGCGCGCCACCAGCCGCTCCGCCTCGGCGGCGGTGAGCGGGTGGAGCACCAGCCGCGCTGTCTGAAGATCACTCATAGCCAGGGGATTACCACGCACGACGAGCGGGCCGCACCGGAATTACGGGCCCCGGCACCCGCCGGTACCGCGGGCGCCCGTACCGTCACCGTTCGGTCGTGAGGTAGCCGGTGAGCATGGCCACCAGCTCGTTCTCGAACCGGGTGATGTCCACGGGGTCCGGTGCCGCCAGGAGCTGGTGGACGAGGAGTTCGATGGTGGCCACGGCGAGCCGGGCGGCGACGTGCGTGTCCGCGACCCGGACCTGCGGATGGCGCTCGAACAGCGCCTGGACGGAGGCGACCCGCGCCCGGTGGTGCCGGGCGACCTTGTCGAGGAGTTCCGGGGTCCGGGGGCCCTGCTCGGCCATGACGCGCAGCAGTTGGGGGTCGTCCAGGTGGTTGTCGATCGAGGTGCGCACGAAGAGCCGCATGGTCTCTTCGAGGGAGTCGGGCAGCTGCCCGTCCAGCCGCTCCTCGGCGGCGGCGGCCCCGGCGTCGAGGTGCCGGATCAGCAGCTCCACCAGGATCGCGTCCTTGTTCGGGTAGTACTGGTAGAGCGATCCGATCGAGACCCGCGCCCGTTCGGCGATGCGGTTGGTGGTCCCCGCGGCGTAGCCGTACTCGGCGAAAACGTGAGCAGCCGCGGCGAGGATGCGCTGCCGGGTCGCCTCGGCGCGGGCCTGGCGTGGCTGTTTACGTGGTGCGAGGCCCTGGCGGTCGGTCGGCATGACACCTCCTGGGAAGCCCCTCGAATGCGAGTGGCGAAGACCTGAGCAATTACTCACAATGGTGCCATGAGCTGCGGGGGAGCGGCTGTTGCCGCCACCGTCGGCGGAGCCTCCGGACGCCGGGGCGCCGTTGCCGCCCGCGCCCGTCCGCCGTATCGCCCCTCCCGGAAGGAGCCGCCATGACGCACACCCTCGCCCGCCCCCGCCGGTTGTCCATGGAGGAGGTCCGCGCCCGGCTCGGTGAACCCGAGTCCATGCTGGAGAACAAGAAGATCGACCATATCGACGGGTTCATCCGCCGCTTCATCGCGCACTCGCCGTTCCTGTCGCTGGCCACCGCGGACGCGGCCGGACACGCCGACTGCTCGCCGCGCGGCGACTACCCGGGATTCGTGAAGGTCCTGGACGAGCACACGCTCGCGATACCCGACCGGCCGGGCAACCGGATCGCCGACTCGCTCCGCAACATCGCGGAGAACGGCGAGGTCGGGCTGTGCTTCCTGGTGCCCGGCATGTCGGAGGTACTGCGGGTCAACGGCCGGGCCTACCCCACCGACGAGCCCGACGTGCTGACCAGGATGCGCACCGAGGCCAAGGCGCCGGTGCTGGCGATCGTCGTGGAGGTGGCCGAGGCGTACTTCCACTGCGGCCGTGCGCTGCTGCGGTCGCGGCTGTGGGACCCGGCAAGCACGGCCCTCGCCGACGAGTTGCCGTCGGTCGGCGAGGTCGCCGCCGCGCAGTTCGGGGGCGACCTCGATCCGCAGCACTTCGAAGCCGTCCTCGCAGAGTCCTACCGCAAGCTCTTCTGATCGTGCCGGAAGAAGCTCCACCGACCGCGCCGGAAAGGGAATCACCGATGCAGCGGACCCTCCTCGACCACCTCGACCCGGTCGCCGACGACGTCGTCTCCCTCGTGCTGCGCGGCGCCGACGGCCCGCTGGCCCCCTGGGAGCCGGGCGCCCACATCGACGTGACCCTGCCGAACTGGCTGACCCGGCAGTACTCCCTGTGCGGGGACCCCGCGGACCGCGAGACCTACCGCGTCGCCGTTCGGTACGACCCGCTCAGCCGGGGCGGCTCCGAATACATCCACCGCTTCCTGCGCCCGGGCCGCACGCTCGACGTGTCCCTGCCGCGCAACCACTTCCCCCTCGTGCCCGCGCCGCGCTACCTCTTCCTCGCGGGCGGCATCGGCATCACGCCCGTCCTGCCGATGCTGCGCGCGGCGACCGCGGCGGGCGTACCGGCCTCGCTGGTGTACGTGGGGCCTTCGGCCGCCACCATGCCCTTCGCCGGTGAACTGCGCGCCGCCCACGGGGACGCCGTACGCATCGTCGCCACCCGGGAGCACGGCAGACCGGACTTCGGCGCGCTGGCGGCGGAGCTGGCACCCGGCACCCTGGTCTACTGCTGCGGCCCGGCCTCCATGCTCGCGGCGGCGGAGGCCGCCTTCCCGGCCGGGCAACTGCACGCCGAGCGGTTCCAGCCGCTGCCCAGGGTGTTCGCACCCGATACGGCGTTCGACGCCGTATGCGCGCGATCAGGGCGTACGGTCCCGGTGCCCGCCGACGAGTCGCTGCTCGACGTCCTGAACCACGCCGGATTCAGCGTGCCGTCCGGGTGCCGCGAGGGCGTCTGCGGCAGTTGCGAACTCACCGTTCTCGACGGGGAGCCCGAGCACCGGGACGACATCGGGGCCCCGGAGGGCCGGATGTACGCCTGCGTGTCGCGGACGCAGGGGCCGCGGCTGGTGCTGGACCTCTGAGCGGCGGCCCGCCGGCCGGGAAGCGGGTCAGGCCTTTTCGAGGATCGTCTTGAGCTCCGACAGCATCATGATCCAGCCGCCGCTGACGCCCTCCAGCATCTTGGAGTCGGCCGAGGTGAAGCCGTCGTGGGTGATGGTCAGCTTCACGCCCATCTCCGGCTCCTCGGCCGGCTCGATGTCGAAGGCGACCTTCGAGCGCTCCTTGACCGCCTCGGCGAACTCCGCGTCGCTCATGCCGAACATCTCCTGGTGCATCGGCTGCAGCGTGTGCCAGGTGTAGGCGAGCCGCTTGCCGGGCTCCGACTCGGTGACGACCTGGCCGAGATCCTGCGGCTCGCCGCCGTCCTCGACCGGCCACAGCACCTTCGAGCCGGCCTTCCAGTCGGAGGAGGGCGCCCAGCCGCCGTGGTACTGCTTGAGGAACTCCGGGCTGGTCAGGCCCTCCCAGAGCTTCTCGGGCGTGGTGTGGATGTAGATCGTGTAGACGAACTCGGGCTTGCTCATCGCCGTTCCTTCCAGAGCGTGCTTCAGGTTGCCGAGCGCGGCCATCCGGCTCCGTTCGTACCGGCCGATCCAGCGGTCGGCAAGATCGTGGATGGGTACGGGGTTGAGGTAGTGCAGCCGCTCCCGGCCGTGCCGGACCGTCGTGACCAGACCCGCGCCCTCCAGCACCGCCAGGTGCTTGGACACCGCCTGCCTGGTCATCTCCAGCCCCGCGCACAGCTCGCGCAGACTTTGCCCGGACCGCTCGTTCAGCCGGTCCAGCAGTCGCCTGCGGCTCGCGTCCGCGAGCGCCTTGAACACCTCGTCCATACCGTCGGACCCCCTCACCACCAGATTGGCAACCGCCCGGTTGCATGTCAAGCCGGCCCACGACGTGGCGGTGACTCGGGGTGATTTCGCGCGGAGAGCGGCTCGGTGCGGGCGGCTCGGCGCGGGCGTCCGGGCGTGGGCGGCCCGCGCCCGGTCAGCGGGTCGGGCGCAGCCGGGACCAGACCGCCCGCGCGGCGTGGTGCCCCGGCATCCCGTGCACGCCGGGGCCCGGCGGGGCGGACTGGGAGCACAGGAAGACCGCCGGGTGGGCGGTGGTGTACGGGACACGGGCGAGCTTGGGGCGGATGACCAGGCCGAGGCCCGCGGCGGAACCGGCGCAGATGTCGCCGCCGACATAGTTGGCGTTGCGGGCGGCCAGCCGGGGCGGTCCGGCGACGGCACGGGCCAGCACCAGGTCGCGGAACCCGGGCGCGAAGCGCTCCAGTTGGCGCTCCACCGCTTCCGTGGCGTCGCCCTCCCAGCCGTGCGGGACATGGCCGTACACCCAGAAGGTGTGCTTGCCCTCGGGGGCGCGGGTGGGGTCGATCAGGCTCGGCTGCGAGGTGATCAGGAACGGTACGGACGGGGCGCGGCCGTCGGCGGCGGCGCGCAGCGCGGTGCCGATCTCGCCGCTGGTCGGGCCGAGGTGCACGGTGCCCGCCCGGCGGGCCTGGGGCGCGGTCCACGGCACCGGGCCGGACAGCGCGTAATCGATCTTGAAGACGCCGGGTCCGTACCGCACGCCGCGGTAGGCGTTGCCGAGCCCGGCGATCCGGGCCAGCGCGGTCGGCGAGGTGTCGAAGACGTACGCCCGGGCCGGTGGCAGATCGTCCAGCCGCTTGACCTCGTATCCCGTGTGCACCACGCCGCCGTGCAGGCGCAGCAGCGCGGCCAGGGCGTCGGGAATGGCCTGCGAGCCGCCGCGCGGGACCGGCCAGCCGCCCGCGTGCGCGGCGAGTGCGAACATGAGCGCGGCGCCGGCCGTGCCCGGACTGCTGAGCGGCGCGATGACGTGCGCGGCGAGCCCGGCGAACAGGCCGCGCGCCTTCTGGTCCCGGAAGCGCCGGTTGAGCAGGGCGACCGGCTGGGCCGCGGCCAGGCCGAACCGGGCGTACGTCACCGGGTCGCGCGGCAGGCCGAGCCACTGCGTCCGCAGGAAGTCCGCGGCCAGGGGCGCCCACTTGCCGAGGAAGGGCGCGAGCAGTCTGCGGTAGGTGCCGGCGTCGTGCGCGCCGAGGGACATCGCCGTCTCGCCGACGGAGCGGGCGAGCACCGCGGCCGTGCCGTCGGGGAAGGGGTGCGCCATCGGCAGCTCCGGGTGCAGCCACTCAAGGCCGTACCGCTCCAGGTCCATGGTGGTGAAGGCGGGCGAGCCCGCGGCGAGCGGGTGCACCGCCGAGCAGGGGTCGTGCCGGAAGCCGGGCAGCGTCAGCTCCTCGGTGCGGGCGCCGCCTCCGATGGTGGCGTGCGCCTCGAAGACCTCGACGGCCATACCGCGGCGGGCCAGTTCGACGGCCGCGGTCAGCCCGTTGGGGCCCGCCCCGATCACCACGGCATCGAGCATCGTCGGCACCTGCGCCACTCCCCTCGTCTGCGACCCTCGCCCTTGAGGATCAGTCGGCGGCCGCCAGCAGTTCGAGGATACGCCGGGCCGTGGCCGCGTCCCGTGCCGCGGTGAACGGCAGCGCGTTGCCGCCGGCTATCCGGAACGGCTCGCCGGCGACCGTGCCGCTGACACCGCCCGTCTCGTGGACGAGGAGCAGCCCGGCCGCGTGGTCCCAGGAGTTCTCCCAGCTGAAGGCGACCGCGTCCAGTTCGCCGCGCGCGATGTGCAGATACTCCAGGCCCGCCGAGCCGCAGGGGCGCGGGGCGACGCCGTCGGTCTCCAGCAGGGCCAGGGCCCGCTTCTGCTCGTCGGTGGTGAAGTCGTAGTGCGATATCGCCACGTCCAGCACCGCGCCGGCCGCCGGGGAACCGGGGCGCAGCGGCTCCCCGTTCAGCTCGGCGCCCGCGCCGCGGCGGGCGACCGCCATCAGGTCCAGGGCCGGGGCGTACGTCCAGGAGGCGAGCAGCTCGCCGCGCAGCGCCAGGGTGACGAGCGTGGCGAAGCCCGGGTCGCCGTGCACGAACTGGCGGGTGCCGTCGACCGGGTCGACGATCCACACCGGCGCGTCGCCGCGCAGCGCGTCGAGCACGGCGGGGTCGGCGTGCACCGCCTCCTCGCCGACGACCAGCGAGCCGGGCAGCAGGCTCGTCAGGGCGGCGGTCAGCTGCTCCTCGGCGAGCCGGTCGGCGACCGTGACGAGGTCGTGCGGGCCGTTCTTCTCCAGCACCTCGTGGGCGGCGAGCTGCCGGAACCGCGGCATGATCTCGGCCGCCGCGGCCTTGCGGACGGCGTCCTCGACCGCGGCCGTGTCCAGCGCGCGCAGCACCTCGTCCGCCGTGTGCATGGAGGCGCCGCCCGTCTCTTCCGTCGTGTCTCCCGTTTCCGTACGAATCGCTTCGATCATGACTCCATCGAACCACGCCCCACTGACACAGGGCCTGGACAGGAGGTGAACTCCGGATGCCGGGCCCCCGGGCCGCACGGCGTACGCCCCCGCCTACCGCCCGACGGCGTACCCCTGCATCCCCCGCGGATTGGCGGCCGCCGACAGCACGCCCGTCTCCGGGTCCCGCGCCACCGCCGACAGCCGCCCCTCCGACCACGCGTCGCCGACCGTCACCCGGTGCCCGCGCCGCCGCAGCTCCCCGATCACCTCGGCACCGATCCGGGACTCGACCGTCACGCTGCCCGGCCGCATGGCGCGCGGGAAGAACGAGCCGGGGAAGGAGTCGTTGTGCCAGTTCGGCGCGTCGATGGCGCCCTGGAGGTCCAGGCCGCCGCGTACCGGCGCGCGCAGTGTCGCGGCCAGCAGGAAGTGCATCTGCCACTGATCCTGCTGATCGCCGCCGGGCGTGCCGAACGCCATCACCGGAATGCCGTCCCGCAGCGCCAGCGAGGGCGTGAGGGTGGTGCGCGGGCGGCGCCCCGGGGTGAGCGAGTTCGGCAGCCCCTCCTCCAGCCAGGCCATCTGCAGGCGCGTTCCGAGCGGGAACCCGAGCGCCGGGACCACCGGGTTGGACTGGAGCCAGCCGCCGGAGGGCGTCGCGGAGACCATGTTGCCCCAGCGGTCCACGATGTCGATGTGGCAGGTGTCGCCGCGCGTGGCGCCGCTCCGGTCGACCTCGGGCGCGATGGCGGGGGCGGCGCCGGGCGCATCGGCGGTGGCCACGGTGGGTTCGCCCGCGCCCGCGCCGGCGGCGCCCGGCACCTCGGCGGCGTCCGCGCCCGCCGCGACCGCCAGCGCGTGCTTGCTCAGCCGTGGCGTACGGCCGTCCGGGCTGCCGGGCCGCAGCTCGTACGAGGCGTGCTCGCCGATCAGGGCCCGCCGCTCCGCGTTGTAGTCGTCGCTCAGCAGCGCCGTAACCGGCACCTCGGCCGCGTCGCCGTACCAGGCTTCACGGTCGGCCATGGCCAGCTTGCACCCCTCGATCAGCAGGTGGACGTACTCGGCACTCCCGTACCGGGGCAGCTCAGGAGGCAGCAGAGCCAGCTGCTGAAGCAGCGCGGGCCCCTGCGACCAGCCCCCCGCCTTCGCCACCGTCCACCCGTTCCAGTCGTACGTCACCGGGTCCTCGTACGTCGCCGAGAAGGCCGCCAGGTCATCGCCCGTCAGCGTGCCCGCGTGCCGCTCGCCTGAGGTGTCCATGGCGGGGCGGGCGGCGAACGCGGCCAGTGCCTCGCCGATGAAGCCCTCGCGCCAGATCCGGCGGGCGGCGTCGATCTGCGCCTCCCGGCCCGCCGCCGCGGCCTCGGACTCACTGATCAGGCGGCGCCAGGTGGCCGCCAGCGGCCGGTTCCTGAGCAGGCCGCCGGGCCCGACCGGCCGCCCGTCCGGCAGGTAGATCTCGGCGGACGATATCCACTCCGTCTCGAACAGCTCCCGGACCGTCGCCACCGTCTCGCCCACCCGCTCGACGGCCGGGTGCCCGTGCTCGGCGTACCCCACGGCGTACCGCAGCACCTCCCCCAGTGTCCTGGTGCCGTAATCCCGGAGCAGCAGCATCCAGGCGTCGAAGGCACCGGGCACGGCGGCGGCGAGCGGCCCCGTGCCGGGCACCAGCCCGAGCCCCAGGGAGGTGTAGTGCGCCACGCTCGCCCCGGCGGGCGCGGGCCCCTGCCCGCACAGCACCCGCACCGGCCCGCCCGCGGGCGCGACGATGACGGGCACCTCACCCGCGGGCCCGTTCAGATGCGGCTCGACAACATGCAGCACGAACCCGGCGGCCACCGCCGCGTCAAAGGCGTTACCACCGTCCTCCAGCACACCCATCGCCGACTGCGAGGCCAGCCAGTGCGTGGTCGCGGCCATACCGAAGGTTCCCTGGAGGGTGGGGCGGGTGGTGAACACGGGGCTCCTCACATGCGACGGACGATCGAGCGGTCTCCTTGTCCGCCCTCTCCCCCGCAGGGGGCCCGGCAATCCCCCGGGGCAGGGCACGTCCTGATCACATCGGTACCCGTACCGGTCACCTCGGCCGGCCGCGGGCCCTCGCAAATCCGTTCGCCGCCCCGGCCACCCTCCGCATACGCTCGCACCATGACCGGTACGGCCCCCACCAGCCCCGCGCCCCACGGCACCTCGCGCCGCCCCTTGGTGGCGATCCTCAGCGGCGCCGGCATCTCCACCGACTCCGGCATCCCGGACTACCGCGGCCCCAACGGGCTGTGGCGGCGGGACCCGGAGGCCGAAAAGCTGGTGACGTACGAGTACTACATGAACGATCCGGAGATCCGGCGCCGTTCCTGGCGGATGCGGCAGGACAGCCCGGCCCTGCAGGCCCGGCCGAACGCGGCCCATGAGGCGGTCGCCCGGCTGGAGCGCTTCGGCGTGCCGGTCCGCGTCATCACGCAGAACGTCGACGGGCTGCACCAGCTCGCGGGCGTACCCGACCGCAAGGTCCTGGAACTGCACGGCACGGCCCGCACCGTGGTCTGCACCCGCTGCCACGCCCGCGCGCCGATGTCCGAAGCCCTGGAGCGGGTGGCCGCGGGCGACCCCGACCCGGCGTGCACCGGCTGTGGCGGCATCCTCAAATCGGCCACCGTCATGTTCGGCGAGCGCCTCGACCCGGAGGTGCTCGGTACGGCCATGGGCGTCGCCAAGGCCGCCGATGTCTTCATCGCGGTGGGGACGAGCCTCCAGGTGCAGCCCGCCGCCTCGCTCGCGGGACTGGCCGCCGAGCACGGCGCCCGGCTGATCATCGTGAACGCCGAGCCCACCCCGTACGACGAGCTGGCCGCCGAAACGATCCGCACCCCCATCGGCACCGCCCTCCCCGACCTGCTCGCCACTCTGGCGCCCTGACCGGCCGGGCCCCGAACCGCCCCCTTTGCCGGAAATGAAACCGGCACCGCTACGGTTGACCCGGCTGCCGGCCGCCGGGCCGAGCGCCGGGAACAGGACAGCGGGAGGATGCGCCGTGCAGGGCAAGCACCACGGTGAGTACAAGGTGCCGGGCGGCAAGCTGGTGGTCGTCGATCTCGACGTGACGGGCGGGGCGCTGCGCGACGTCCATGTCGCGGGGGACTTCTTCCTGGAGCCGGACGAGGCGCTGGGCGCCATCGACGCGGCGCTGGAGGGCGCGCCGGCGGACACCGACGCGCGGGGCCTCGCGGCCCGGATCGACGCGGCGCTGCCGCCCGGCGCGGTGCTGTTCGGGTTCACCTCGGAGGCCGTCGGCATCGCGGTGCGCCGCGCGGTCGCGCAGGCCACCGACTGGACGGACTTCGACTGGCAGATCATCCACGAGGCGCCGCAACCGCCCGCGCTGCACATGGCGTTGGACGAGGTGCTGACCGCCGAGGTGGCCGCCGGGCGGCGGCCGCCGACGCTGCGGGTGTGGGAGTGGGACCGCCCGGCGGTCATCATCGGCAGCTTCCAGTCGCTGGCCAACGAGGTGGACCCGGAGGGCGCCGCGCGGCACGGCGTGACGGTGGTGCGGCGGATCAGCGGTGGCGGCGCGATGTTCGTGGAGCCCGGCAACACCATCACCTACTCCCTGTGCGTGCCCGCCTCGCTCGTACAGGGGCTGACCTTCGCCGAGAGCTACGCCTACCTGGACGACTGGGTGCTGACCGCCCTCGGCGACATGGGCATCAACGCCTGGTACAAGCCGCTCAACGACATCGCGACGGATGCCGGGAAGATCGCCGGGGCCGCCCAGAAGCGCATGGTCGCGGGTGACGGCGCGGTGCTGCACCACGTGACCATGTCGTACGACATCGACGCGGACAAGATGGTCGAGGTGCTGCGGATCGGCAAGGAGAAGCTGTCGGACAAGGGCACCCGCAGCGCGAAGAAGCGGGTGGACCCGCTGCGCCGGCAGACCGGGCTGCCGCGCGCCGAGGTCATCGAGCGGATGATCGGCTCGTTCCGGTCGCGGTACGGCGGGACGGACGGGGCGGTCTCCGAGGAGGAGATGGCGCGGGCCCAGGAGCTGGCGGGCGGCAAGTTCAGCTCGCCGGAGTGGACCGCGCGGGTGCCGTAAGCCGCGTGAACTCCGGTCGGACGCGCGGCTTTTGTAGGCCGCATGCACTCCGGGCCGCCGCGCGGGTTTTGTCGGCCGCGTGCACTCCGGCCCGTCGCGCGGGTCCGGTGCATCGCGCCGCGGAGCCCCGTACCCCTACGCCGCCGTCCCCAGCCGGAAGCGCTCCGCCACCTCGTCCGCGAGGTCGGTGACCGGCCGGCCGCCGTCCATGGTGATGACCGTGTTCCCGTGGGCGGCCGCCTGGCGGCGGACCTCGGCGTCCCACAGTTCGTCCCGGGCCAGCCGTTTGGCCAGCGTGGCTTCCGGGGCCCGGCTGCCCCAGCTGACCAGGGAGCGCACCGGGACGCTGCGCCGGGAGCGCAGCGCGGCCAGCCGGAACTCCGGGGTGGGGAGCAGGAAGACCGCCTGGTCGGGGCGGGTGAGCAGGGGGGCGAGCTGGCTCGGCAGGTTGCCGAACCAGTCGACCAGGACGGGCCGGTCGGTGGGCATCGCGAGCAGGTCCTCGACCTCGAAGGCGAAGGTCTCGGCCACCACGCGCTGCGCGAAGCCGCACGCCTCGTCGGGGCTGCGGCTGTCCCACAGGGAGCCGGGCGGCTCGTCGCGGGCGGCGTGGAAGTTCGGGTGCTGCCGGGGTGAACAACGGGGCAGCCAGGTGTGCTGGGCCAGGTCACCGCGGTAGACGACGGCGCCGTGGCGCCGCGCCAGGACTATCGCCAGGGTGCTCTTGCCCGCTCCGGTGCCGCCGGCGATCCACCGTACGTGGGAGAGCCGGCCGGCCGAAGCGGGCGTCGTACGGGTACCGGTGCCGAAGTGTGTCTCCGATGGGGGGCGCCTCATGGATCCATGGTCCCCGCATCGGCCGCCGCACTCCAAGGCCACCTCGTATGGGGAGCATCAGGAGTGGGCAAAGAGTTGGGAGTGACGGGTGAGTTGATGCGCGCCCCCGCGCGCCTCGGCGCGTCCTGTGCGCCCCCGGCCGGACCCACGCGCCCCCGCCCGAACCGTGCGCCGGTCAGCGCACCGGGTCGTACGCCCCCAGGTCGAGCCCCGGGTCCGCGCCCGTGGCCAGCAGCGCGGCGACCCGTCCCGCCCACGGGCCGGCGGTCAGCCCGGTCGAGCCGAGGCCGTCGGCGACGATCAGGCCGTCCAGGCCGGGGACCCGGCCGAGCAGCGGACGGCTGTCCGGGCCAACGGGGCGGAAGCCGACGCGCGTCTCCAGATGCGTGGCGTCCGCCAGCCCGGGCGCGACCGCCAGGGCCTCGGCCAGCACCTCGGCCAGCCCCCCGGCCGTCACCCGGTGGTCGAAGCCGGTGCCGGACTCCCGGGTGGCGCCCGCCACGACCCGCGCGCCGTCGAACGGGACGAGGTAGTGCCCGGTGGCGCGGGGCATGACGACGGGCCAATGCCCGGTGTCCGCGCCGGACAGCGACAGGTGCGCGAGCTGCCCGCGCTCCGGGGTGATCCGTACGGTCACCCCCACCGGCGCCAGCAGTTCCGGCGCCCAGGCCCCGGCCGCGACGACGACCGCGTCCGCGGCGATGCGTTCGCCGTCCACCTCGATGCCGGTGATCCGGTCGCCCGTACGGACCAGCGCCGCGCGTCCCAGGCGTACGTCCGCGCCGCGCCACCGCGCCTGCCGCAGCAGCGCGTCGCGCAGCCGGCCGCCGTCGACGCGGGCGCCGGCGGATATGCGTACGGCACGCAGACCGGGCGCCAGCGGCGGGAACAGCGAGCGGGCCGCGGACTCGTCGAGGAGGTCCACCTCGCCGGTGTCCGCGGCGTCGCGCCGCCGTTCCAGCACCCGCAGGCGGATGCGGTGCAGGTCCGCGTCGTCGGCGGCCAGGGCGAGCGCGCCGACGACGCGGTGGCCGAGGCCGCGCTCGCCCGCTTCGGCCAGTTCGGCGACCAGGCCGGGGTAGTACCGCGCCCCTTCGGCGGCGGCGCGGAACCAGTCGGGGTCGTCGTTCCCGGAGGCCCAGGGGCAGACGATGCCCGCGCCGGCCGCGGTCGCCTCACCGGGCTGGGTGCGCCCCGCCAGCACCACGTCCGCGCCCAGCCCGGCCGCGTGCCACGCGGCACTCGCGCCCACGATGCCCGCACCCACCACGGCGACGCGCATGGCCGTCCCCCTCCCCTGCCGGGCCCTCAGCCCGCGAACTCCGGAATGATCCGTTCGCCGTACGCGTCGATGGTGGCGTCCCGCGCGTCGTGCATCGCGTACAGCGCGAACTGGTCGACGCCCAGCTCCCGCAGCCGGTGCAGCTTCTCCAGCTGGGCCCCGGGCGGCCCGAGCAGGCAGAAGCGGTCCACGATCTCGTCCGGCACGAACGCGGTGTCGGGGTTGCCGGAGCGGCCGTGGTGGGCGTAGTCGTAGCCCGCGCGCTCCTTGATGTACGAGGTGAGCGCCTCGGGCACCATGCCGGAGTGCTCGCCGTACCGCTTGACCAGGTCCGCGACGTGGTTGCCGACCATCCCGCCGAACCACCGGCACTGCTCGCGGGCGTGGGCGAGGTCGTCGCCCACGTAGGCGGGCGCCGCGACGCAGATCTTCACGTCGGACGGGTCGCGGCCCGCCGCCACCGCGGCGTCGCGCACCGCCTTGACCATCCACTCGGTCAGGAACGGGTCGGCGAGCTGGAGGATGAAGCCGTCGGCCAGCTCTCCGGTCATCTTCAGGGCTTTCGGCCCGTACGCGGCCATCCACACCGGCAGCCGCCCGTCGCGCACCCACGGGATGCGCAGTGGGCGACCGCCGACGTCGGTCTCCCGGCCCTCCGCGAGGTCGCGGATCACGCGGATCGACTCGCCGAGGCGGGCGAGGGTGTTGGGCGGCCGGCCGGCCACCCGCATCGCCGAGTCGCCGCGCCCGATGCCGCAGACGGTGCGGTTGCCGTACATGTCGTTGAGGGTGGCGAAGGTGGAGGCGGTGACCTCCGGGGTGCGGGTGGAGGGGTTGGTGACCATCGGGCCGACGATGAGGCGCTCGGTGTGTTCCAGGATGCGGCTGTAGATGACGAACGGCTCCTGCCACAGTACGGAGGAGTCGAAGGTCCAGCCGTGGCGGAAGCCCTGCCGCTCGGCGCGGCGCATGGTGGTGACGACGTCGGACGCGGGCGGGTCGGTCTGCAGGACGACTCCGAAGTCCATTGCGGCCTCCTTCAGTTCAGGTACTGGCAGGTGCCGCGCGGGGTGTACTGGCCGTGCCCCGCGCGCCCGGTGTAGCGCCGTTCGTCGACGACGGTCTCGCCGCGCGAGAGGACGGTCTCCACGCGGCCGGTGACGGTGCGCCCCTCGTACGCCGAGTAGTCGACGTTCATGTGGTGGGTGGCGGCCGAGATGACCTGCTCGGCGGCCGGGTCGTAGATGACGAGGTCGGCGTCCGAACCGGGCGCGATGGTGCCCTTCTTGGGGTAGAGGCCGAACATCCGGGCCGGTGTGGCGCAGGCGATCTCGATCCAGCGGCGGCGGCTGATGTGCCCGTCCACCACGCCCTGGTGGAGCAGGTCCATCCGGTGCTCGACGCCCGGCATCCCGTTGGGGATCTTGGAGAAGTCGCCGCGGCCCAGCTCCTTCTGGCCCTTGAAGCAGAACGGGCAGTGGTCGGTGGAGACCACCTGGAGATCGTTGGTGCGCAGGCCGCGCCACAGCGCCGCCTGGTGCTCCTTCGGGCGCAGCGGTGTGCTGCAGACGTACTTGGCGCCCTCGAAGTCCGGCTCGGCCAGGTTGTCGGTGGACAGGAAGAGGTACTGCGGACAGGTCTCGCCGAAGACGTTCAGCCCCTTGTCGCGGGCCTGCGCCAGCTCGGCGACGGCCTCCTCGGCGGAGACGTGCACGACGTACAGCGGCGCGCCGGCGACCCGGGCGAGCTGGATCGTACGGTGGGTGGCCTCGGCCTCCAGCAGCTCCCTGCGCACCTCGCCGTGGTAGCGCGGGTCGGTGCGGCCTTCCGCCAGGGCCTGTTCGACCAGGACGTCGATCGCGATGCCGTTCTCGGCGTGCATCATGACCAGCCCGCCGTTGCCCGCCGAGCGCTGCATGGCGCGCAGGATCTGGCCGTCGTCGCTGTAGAAGACGCCCGGGTAGGCGGTGAACAGCTTGAAGGAGGTGACGCCCTCCTCGACCAGCAGGTCCAGCTCCTTGAGCGAGTGCTCGTTCACATCGGAGAGGATCATGTGGAAGGCGTAGTCGACGGCGCACTGGGCATCGGCCTTGGCGTGCCAGGTGTCCAGCCCTTCGCGCAGCGCCTGACCGCGCGTCTGGACGGCGAAGTCCACGATGGTGGTCGTGCCGCCCCAGGCCGCGGCCCGGGTGCCGGTCTCGAAGGTGTCGGAGGAGAACGTCCCGCCGAACGGGAAGTCCATGTGGGTGTGGGCGTCCACGCCGCCCGGGACGACGTATTTCCCGGTGGCGTCGATGGTGCGGTCGGCGCCCTCGGTCCAGCTCTCGGCGGTGGTCGTGCCGTGCGCGGCAAGGGCGGCGATCCTGCCGTCCTCGACCAGGACATCGGCGTGGATCTCATCGGCGGCGGTGACGACCAGACCGCCGCGGACGACTGTTCGGCTCATGCTTCCGGCTCTCCCTTCCACACACAGCACAGGTGCTCGGCGGCGCCGGAGGGGACACGGCCCGGCGTGGTCGGCCGGCCGGGCGGCGCGTCCCGGGTGACGTCGCGTCACGGCCGGTCTACACCCGTAGAACGCGGCCGTGCAGCTGACCGTAGAAGCATGTCACCCACTGTGGCAACACCATGACCGCGGTTCAGCGGGAACCGGTGGGACGCGCCCGGTTGCCACCCGTAAAACTTCATTGCTTGCGCAATCCGGGAACCTTGGTGCGGGCCGCCGCGTTGGCCCGGTGGAAGAACCCGACTCACCGGACCGCACCGCACTCGCAACAGGAGACACAGCACCATGGGCGTCAGCCTCAGCAAGGGCCAGAACGTCGTCCTCAACCAGGACGGCACTCCCCTCGCGGACGTCACCGTCGGCCTGGGCTGGGACGCCCGGCCCACCGGCGGCGCGGACTTCGACCTGGACGCCTCGGCGGTCGTCTGCGGCCCCGACCAGCGCGTCCTGTCCGACGCGCACTTCGTCTTCTACAACAACCTGGCCAGCCCGGACGGCGCGGTCCGGCACACCGGCGACAACCTCACCGGTGAGGGCGACGGCGACGACGAGCAGATCCTGGTCGACCTGGACCGCCTCGGCGAGCAGACCGGCCAGGTCGTCTTCACCGTCTCCATCCACGACGCCGAGACGCGCGGGCAGAATTTCGGCCAGGTCGAGGACGCGTACATCCGCGTCGTGGACAATCTGACGGGCCGCGAGATGTGCCGCTACGAGCTGTCGTACGACGCCGCCGGCGAGACGGCGATGGTCTTCGGCGCGCTCTACCGGCGTGGCGGCGAGTGGAAGTTCCGCGCCATCGGCCAGGGTTACGCGTCCGGGCTGGCCGGTATCGCCACCGACTACGGCGTCAACGTCGGCTGACCCCCGGTACGCGGGCCGATACGCGGGCCGATACGCGACCCCGATGCGCGAAAGGGCGCGCCACCTTGGGCGCGCCCTCCGCCCGTGCTTACAGGTGCGCGGTGATGACCGGCATCAGGTCCTGGAAGGTGCGGCCGTTCGCGGGCTCGCCGATGGCGGCCATCTCCCAGCCGCCGCCGGCCCGGCGCACCTTCGCCATGATCTGCGCGGTGTACTGGCCGCCGCCGGTGAGGGTGTAGCGGGCCAGCTCCTGGCCGGTGCTCTCGTCCACCAGGCGGCAGAACGCGTTCTGCACCTCGGCGAAGGTCTGGCCGGTGAAGGAGTTCACCGTGAAGATGATCTGGTCGATGTGCGGGGGCACCCGCTGGAGGTCGACGTAGATCACCTCGTCGTCGCCGCCCTGCCCCGCGCCGCCCACCAGGTTGTCACCGGTGTGCCGCACGGATCCGTCGTCGCTGATCAGGTGCTGGAAGAAGACCACCTCGACGGGCTGCTGACCGGCGAACAGCACGGCAGAGGCGTCCAGGTCGATCTCGCGGGCCATCAGCTTGGCGAGGAAGCCCTTGCGGGCGGCGGCCTGCCAGCCCAGGCCCATGCGGACCACGCTGAGTTCGCCCCCGCCGGACTTGCTCAGACTGATCTTCTGACCCTTGTCCAGGTTCACGGTCATGTGCTGTCACTCCTGCGTCGGGATGGCATGCCCCCGGGCAGAGCGGCGGCCGCCGCCACCGGCCGGGAATCGCAAATCTACAGCACTGTAGAGGTAATGGCGAAGTAAAGACGCCCGTCCGCAGGGCGGAAACCGGCCGGACGTCTGGCGGGCCCCGCCGGAATGCTCACAGCGGGGCCCACGTCGTACGGTACCCAGCCGGGCGCCCGCACAACAGACCGCGTCGCCGCTTCCCGCCACGCCGCGGAAACGGCCTCGGCGCGACGCGGGAACGACCTCACAGCGACGCGGAAACGGCCTCACCGCTAGGCGGAAACGGCCTCCTCCCGCCGCTCCGCGGCACCGGCCCGCTCCGGGAAACCGCCCGGCTCCGGGGCGCTGTCCCCCTCCGCCGCGTGCCGCGCCAGCCGCCGCAGCGCCGCCGCCGACGGCGTCCCCGGCTCCGCGTGGTAGGTGACCAGCTGCTGCTCCGGATCGGCCGGCAGGGTCAGCGTCTCGTACGCGAGGGACAGCGGCCCCACCACCGGATGCCGCAGCCGCTTGCGGCCGAAGTCCTTGTCCCGTACGTCGTGGTCGGCCCAGATCCGGCGGAAGTCGGCGCTCTCGGCGGACAGCTCGGTGATCAGCGCGCTCAGCTCGGGGTCGCCCGGGTACCGGCCGACGTCCCGCCGCAGGAAGGCCACGACGGAGCTGGCCTTCTCCTCCCAGTCGGCGTACAGCGCGCGCGTGGCCGGATCGAGGAAGACCAGCCAGGCCGTGTTGCGCCGGCCCGCCGGCAGCGCGGCGAAGTCGCCGAGCAGGGCGCGGGCGAGCCGGTTCCCGCCGAGGATGTCCAGCCGCCGGCCCACGACGTACGCCGGGACCTCCATCGCGTCCATCAGCGCCTGGACGGCGGGGCGCAGCCGCGGCGGGCGCGGGGCGGGACGCGGGCGGGAGGCCGGCCGGGCCAGGTCGGCGAGGTGGGAGCGCTCGGCCGGGGTGAGCCGCAGTACGTCGGAGATCGCGTCGAGCACCTCGGCGGAGACGTTCTGGCCCCGCCCTTGTTCGAGCCGGATGTAGTACGCGACGCTGACGCCCGCCAGCTGCGCCAGTTCCTCCCGCCGCAGGCCGGGCACCCTCCGCCGTCCGCCGTGGTGGACCAGGCCCACGTCCTCGGGCCGGAGCCGGGCACGGCGGGAGCGGAGGAAGTCGCTCATTTCGGTGCTCTGATCCATCCCGTGATTATCGCGCGCACCGGGGGCGGGCCGCGTGCGCGCCAGGGTGCTTCTCGCAGTAGTAGGACCGCCGAGCGTAGGTTGAACAGGGCACTGGTTGCCCCGGGCAGCCAAGCCCACCCTGGAGAGCATGAACCGCACCTCTGTACCCGCATACGCAGCACCCGCCCCGAAGGCTCCGCTGGAGCGCACCACCATCGAGCGCCGGGAGCTGGGTGAGCACGACATCCTCATCGACATCAAGTTCGCGGGCATCTGCCACTCCGACATCCACACCGTGCGGGCGGAGTGGGGCGACGGCGGGCACTTCCCCCTCGTCCCCGGCCACGAGATCGCGGGCGTGGTCAGCGAGGTCGGCCCGGGGGTGACCCGGTACGCGGTCGGCGACCGGGTCGGCGTCGGCTGCTTCGTCGACTCCTGCCGCGAGTGCGAGAACTGCGAGGCGGACCTCCAGCAGTACTGCACCGGCGAGCTGGGCCAGGTGGACACGTACAGCGCCATCGGCCGGGACGGCCTGCCCACCCAGGGCGGCTACTCCACCCACCTCGTCATCGACGAGAACTACGCGCTGCGCATCCCGGACAGCCTGCCGCTGGACGCCGCCGCACCGCTGCTGTGCGCCGGCATCACCCTCTACTCGCCGCTGGCGCGCCGGCAGGCCGGGCCCGGCAAGAAGGTCGCCGTCGTGGGCCTCGGCGGCCTCGGCCACATGGGCGTCAAGATCGCGCACGCGATGGGCGCGGAGGTCACCGTACTGAGCCGGACGCTGCGCAAGAAGGACGACGGCCTGCGGCTCGGCGCCGACCACTACCACGCCACGTCCGACCCGGCGACCTTCGAGAAGCTGGCGAACAGCTTCGACCTGATCGTCAACACCGTCTCCACGCAGCTCGACCTGAACGCCTACCTGGGCCTGCTGCGCACCGACGGCACCCTGGTCCAGCTCGGCGTGCCGGAGCACCCGCTGGCGGTCGCGCCGTTCGCCCTGATCGGCAACCGCCGGACCCTCGCCGGTTCGAAGATCGGCGGCCTCCAGGAGACCCAGGAGATGCTGGACTTCTGCGGCGAGCACGGGCTGGCCTCGGACATCGAGGTGATCTCCGCCGACCGGATCAACGAGGCGTACGAGCGGGTGCTGGCCGGCGACGTCCGCTACCGCTTCGTCATCGACACCGCGACCATCTGACGTCCGCGCACCCGGGGCCCGGCCCGGGCCCCGGGTGCCGCCACACGGGCGACACCCGGTGGTCACGGTCGGTACCGGAACGGCGACGGATCGCGTGCTACCGTCGCCCCAGTTGCAGTTTTGGTACCCATGAACGTCATGCGCGCCTGACGGGATGTGACCGTCGGGCGCCTTCTGTTTCTGCCGGTCACATCCGGATGGGCTCAATTGCGGCGACCCTGGAGACCGCGCCGTGCGGGATCCTCAACTGCCTCGATCGAAGGATTAAGACATGGCAACCGGCACCGTGAAGTGGTTCAACTCCGAAAAGGGCTTCGGCTTCATCGAGCAGGACGGCGGCGGCGCCGACGTCTTCGCGCACTACTCGAACATCCAGGCCCAGGGCTTCCGTGAGCTGCAGGAAGGCCAGAAGGTCACCTTCGACGTCACGCAGGGCCACAAGGGCCCGCAGGCGGAGAACATCGTCATCGCCTGAGCCGGCCGCACCGGCCCTACCGGCCGGACCGGCGGAGCCGCCCGAGCGCGGACAGCCGGAGCGGAACGGACTACGGCACGAGCCGGAACGCCCGAACGGGTGGCGTTCCGGCTCGTGCCGGTCCGGGGCCCGTGCGGCTCACCCGTCGCCGCCTAACCGGCCGCCACCCCTCGCTCCGCCACCCGCAGCGCCTCCGCGAGGATTCCCGCTCCCGTCTGCGCCTCCTCGGCCGTCAGCGACAGCGGTGGCGCGATGCGCAGGGCGGAGCCGCCCAGGCCGCCCTTGCCGATCAGCAGGCCGCGCTCGCGGGCGGCTTCCACGACGAGGTTCGCCGCCCGCGGCGACGGCTCGTCCGTGCCGGGGGCGACCAGCTCGATGCCGATCATCAGGCCGCGTCCGCGCACTTCCCGTACGGTCCGGAGCCCCGCGCAGGCCGCCCGCAGCCGCTCGATGAGCAGGCCGCCGACGCGCCGGGCGTTGCCCTGGAGGTCGTGGGCCAGGAGGTGGTCGAGGTTGGCCAGGGCGGCCGCCATGGTGACCGGGCTGCCGCCGAACGTGGAGATCGAGTTCGCGCCGAGGCAGTTCATCACCTCCGCGCGGGCCACCACCCCGCCGACGGACATGCCGTTGCCGATGCCCTTGGCGAAGGTGAGCAGGTCCGGCGGCCCGTTGCCGGCGTGCGCCTGCCAGCCCCAGAAGTGGTCGCCGGTCCGGCCCCAGCCGGTCTGCACCTCGTCCGAGATCCACAGGATGCCGTGCCGGTCCAGCACCTCGCGGAAGGCCGCGTACAGCCCGTCGGGCGGCGAGGTGAAGCCGCCGACGCCCTGCACCGGCTCGGCGATCAGCGCCGCGACGCCCGCCATCTGGCCGATCAGGTCCTCCAGGTCGGCGACGCACGCGTCGATGTACGCGGCGTCGGACAGCCCGGCGTACGGGCCGCGGGTGCGCACACCCCCGTGTACGTACAGCGTCTGGAGCGGGGACAGGCCGGTCGGCGACCAGCCGGCGTTGCCCGTGACGCCGACGGCCGAGAAGGACCGGCCGTGGTAGCTGTTGCGCATCGCCAGGACCTGGTTGGAGCGCCGGTACACCGTCGCCAGCAGGAGCGCGGTGTCGTTCGCCTCCGTACCGGACGTGGTGAGGAAGACCCGGGCGTCGGGGATGCCGGAGAGCGCGGCGATCCGCTCCGCCAGGTCGACCATGGGCCGGGACAGGTACTGCGTCGAGGTGTGCAGGATGCGGCCGGCCTGCTCGGCGACGGCCTTGGTGACCTCGGGCAGCGCGTGGGCAGTCATGGTGGTGAGGATGCCGCCGAAGAAGTCCAGGTAGCGGTTGCCGTCCGCGTCCCATACGTGGCGGCCCTCGCCGTGCGTCAGCTCGATGGGCCGCTCGTACAGCAGCGTGAGCCAGTCGGGCAGCACGGCGCGGTGCCGGGCGTGCAGGCCGGCGGGGGCCGGTGCCGCGCCCGGCCCGGCGTCCGGGGCCGTCACGGCCGGATCAGCCCCTCGTACGCGTCGGGCCGGCGGTCCCGGTAGAAGGCCCACTGCTGCCGCACCTCGTCGATGAGGCCGAAGTCCAGGTCGCGGACGACCAGCTCCTCCTTGGTGTCGCTGGCGACCTCGCCGACGAACTGCCCGCGCGGGTCGACGAAGTAGCTGGTGCCGTAGAAGTCGTTGTCGCCGTACTCCTCGACGCCGACCCGGTTGATCGCGGCGACGAAGTACTCGTTGGCGACCGCGGCGGCGGGCTGCTCCAGCTGCCACAGGTAGGCGGACAGGCCGCGGGAGGTGGCGGACGGGTTGTAGACGAGCTGGGCGCCGTTCAGGCCCAGCTGGCGCCAGCCCTCGGGGAAGTGGCGGTCGTAGCAGATGTAGACGCCGATCCGGCCGACGGCGGTGTCGAAGACCGGCCAGCCGAGGTTGCCCGGCTTGAAGTAGTACTTCTCCCAGAAGCCCTTGACCTGCGGGATGTGGTGCTTGCGGTAGGTGCCGAGCACGGTGCCGTCGGCGTCGATGACGGCCGCCGTGTTGTAGTAGAAGCCGGACTGCTCGACCTCGAAGACCGGCACCACGATCACCATGCCGGTCTCGCGGGCCAGTTCCTGCATCCGGCGGGTGGTGGGGCCGTCCGGCACCGGCTCGGCCCAGCGGTAGTGCTCCGGCTCCTGGACCTGGCAGAAGTACGGGGCGTTGAAGACCTCTTGGAAGCCGATCACCTGCGCGCCCTGCGCGGCCGCCGCCCTGGCGTGTTCCTCGTGCTTCGCGATCATCGATTCGGTGTCGCCGGTCCAGGACGCCTGAACCAGTGCGGCGCGTACGACGTTACGGACAACATCGGCCATGAGCTGCTCCTTCGTCGAGCCGTCGGCCAGCGGGCCATGCGGATCTACGCGTGTGGAGCGACCGTAGGCCCCGTGCAGCGGCGAGGCAAGACCATCTCCCGTACGGCGGTGGGCGACGCCGGAAGCGGCCGGAAAGGCGCGCGCCCGGCGCGTGGTCAGGAGCGCGCGCCACCGGCGCGCAGGGCGTGGGTGATGTCGCGGTGGCGGTGCGGTGAGACACCGGCGGCGGCGTCCAGGAGCAGCGGGACCAGCTTGCCCGGGGCGCTCGCGGTCGCCTCCACCGCCTCCTCGGGCGTACGGGCCCGGACGAGCGCCGCGAACAGTTCGCGGGCCTCGGCCGGGCGGCCCGCCCCGAGCAGCGCCAGCGCCGTGTGCGCCACTTCCCCGGCGGGCCGGGCGACGCCTTGGCGCAGCAGCCGCACGCTCTCGGCGGTGCGGCCCGCGGCGGTCAGCGCGTCGGCGGCAGCGGCGAGCCGGGCGGGCGGCAGGCAGGCCACCTCCCAGAGCAGCGTCGGCACTTCAGCCGCCAGACCTGCGTTCTCCAGCTCGCTTATGGTGCGCGGCAGTTGGGAGGGGCGTGCGTGGGCGGCGGCGCACAGCAGGGCGTGCGCCTCGCCGCCGCGCCCGGTGGCCCGGAGCTGGGCCAGGCGGGCGGCGTTGGCGGGGGTGACGGGCGTTTCGGGGGTGCCGATGGCGCGGGGAGCGCTGGGGGTGTCCGGCTCGTGCTCGTACAGACCGGTGGCGCCGCCCGGGGGGCGATGACTCACCGCCGCGCTCGCCAGCGCGTCGAGGCGCCCCTGGAGTTCACGCGCCCGGGCCCCGGACCGTACGTGGTCGTCGCGGGCCCAGGCCAGTTCGTCCGCCAGCCGCGCGGCGTCGGGGCCGCCCGCCGCCACCAGCAGGGCAGCCCGTAACTCCCGTTCGCGCAGCGCCGCGTACTGCCGTTCGCGCAGCATCATGTCGAGCCGCTCCCCGAGGTGCGCGGGAGCGCCCGGCCGGGCATCGTACGCCGCGACCGCCTCCTCGTGGAGCCGGCGCGCCCGCGGCCCGGCGGTGCGCACGGCGTGCTCGCCGCGGCGCACCGCGAGGTCGTGCAGCAGCGACTCCACCACGTCCCAGGGCGGCACGTCCGTACCGTCCAGACAGGCCCGCAGGCCCTGGGGGTCGCGCAGCCTGAAGACGGCGTACCAGCCGGCCGTCGCGTCGAGCAGCCGCGTCAGCCCGCGCAGGAACCGCGCGAACTCCGCCACCGGCGCTTCGAGTTGGTCCGTTGCCACGTTCCCCTCTCCCCTCCCCCGTTCCCCGTGGGCCCGCCCGTTCCCACCTCACGCCCCACCCGCATGCGGCACCAGCCGGGTTTTGGCCTCGATTGCACCCGTTCTACGCGCGGTTCCCCGGGGCCCGCCGGGCGGTCGGGGCAGCGGCCACCCACCGTTGTCAGTGGTGGGCCCTACTCTGCGGACATGGCTGAGACACTTCGGTACACCGTCCCCATCGCCGCGGCACCCGAGCAGGTGTGGGAGACCCTCACCACGCCCGAGGGGAGCAGCGCGACCCTGTTCGGCTCGCGCATCGAGTCGTCGTTCGAGATCGGCAGCCGCGTCGAGTTCGTGGGGCACGGCGCCGACGGCGAGCGGATCGTGCAGGTGTACGGCGAGATAACCGCGTTCGAGCCCTGCCGCCGGTTCGGCTACGTCCAGCATCCGGGCCCCGTGCACAACCCGGAACACGCCGCGACATCGTGCCGGATGACGCACGTCCTGACGCCGCGCGGCGACGGGACGGACCTGGAGCTGGTCATCGACCGGTGGAGCGAGGGCAACCCGGCGTACGAGCACGCCATGCGCTCGTACCCGGAGTCCGGCTACCTCGCGGGCATCAAGGCACATGCGGAGTCGCGGATGGCATAGCCCTTCCTGCCGCGTCCTCGGCGGGGCGACGCGATACGGGGCGGCGTGACCCTGGTCACCACCGTTTCCGGGACCGGCCCGTACCGTGGCGGTCGGCCCGGCCCGACCGGCCCGTCCATCCGGTACGGGCACCATCGGCCGTCTTGCGCGGATGGTCCCGTATGGGTGGTCCGGTAGGGGTGATCCGGTGTGGGTGGTCCAGACCGTTGGTGAGTACATTGGCCCCTTGCGGAACCGGGCGACCGTTCCCGTGGGGTTCACCGCCGGGTCCGTACGCCGTGCCATCCGGCGGCAGCGGCGCCGCCCGAGAGAATGGACCTCTTCCTTGACCACGCCCCGCCTCGTCCCGCTCTCCCCGACCACCTGGGCGTGGACGCACGACAGCACCGCCTGGGGTTACAGTAACTGCGGCCTGGTCGCGTCCGACGGTGAAGCGCTCCTGATGGACACGCAGTTCACCCTGGAGGGCACCCGGGAGCTGCTGGCCGCGATCGCCGGTGCCGTACCGGACGCGACGATCACCACCGTGGTCAACAGCCACCAGAACGGCGACCACACGTGGGGCAACGAGCTGGTCCCGGACGCGGAGATCATCACCTCCGAGGCGTCCGCCGCGCACCAGTGCCAGGAGATGACGCCGGACATGCTGTCGGCGCTGAGCCGCGGCGAGCCGGTCACCGCGGTCGCGGCCTACGCCGTCGAGCACTTCGGCGGTTTCGACTTCGGCGGCATCACCGTCACCGGACCGACGCGGACCTTCACCGGCAGCCTGGAGCTGTCCGTCGGCCGTACGCCGGTGCGTCTCCTGGACCTCGGCGCCGGACACAGCGCGGGCGATGTCGCGCTGCACGTGCCCGAGGACGGTGTGGTGTTCACCGGCGACGCCCTGTTCCGCGGCGGCCACATGATCGTCTGGTCGGGCTCGCTCTCCTCGTGCGTCACGGCCTGCGACACCCTGCTGGCCACCGGCGCCACGACCTTCGTACCGGGCCACGGGGAGCTGACGGACCGCGCGGGGCTGACCCGCTTCCGCGACGAGCTGTCCCGGATCTTCGAGACGGCCACCGCGCACGCCCGCAAGGGCACGGAGCTGGACGAGGCGGCCCGCCTGGTCAAGGCCGCGCACGCAGGCGGGCTGGCGCACCCCGAGCGGCTGTTCACCGCGGTCGCGGCGGCCTACCAGGAGGCGGGCGTGCCGGACGTACCGTCCACCACGTTCGAGCTGGTCGAGGGCATGGCCCGGCTGGCGGACGCGGCGTAGCCGGACGCGGGGAGACCGGCTTCGGGGAGGGCGGCTTCGGGGCGGGCGGCTTCGGGGCGGGCGGCCGCGGGGAGGGCGGCCGCCACCGGGTAGTCGGACGGCACCACCAGCATGAGCCGCTGCGTACGGTCGCTGAGCGGCGCGAAGCAGCGGAAGGTGACTTCGAACTCCTCGTCCCCGTGGCCGGGCAGGTACAGCCAGCGCCGGTCGCCGTCCGGGTGCGTGACCGTCGTCAGATCATCGGTGAGCAGCCGGGCGGCGACCCTGTCGCGCTCCTTGATCTGCGCCACGACCTCCGCCAGCCTGCGGTTCTCCGGCTGCTCGGCGGCGGTCAGGCGCAGCTGGGAAGCCATCGGCTTGGCCCAGTCCTCCTCCCAGTTGATCAGCTGGAGGCGGGCCTCCGGGTACGTCAGCGCCCAGATCATGACGTTGATGCCGTGCTTCATCCACGGCCAGTCCTTCTCGCAGGCCGCGTTGTACAGGAGCACGTCCCACGCCGAGTCGGACAGATAGGCCGGCCAGGGCTGCACCTGGATGAGCGCGGACGTCGACGGGTCGACCGCGCCGGAGGGGCGGTAGAGCGGCGGCGGCACCTGCCCCCGCGCGTACACGAAGAGGGTGTGCCGCTGCGCCTCGTCGAGGTCGAGGATGCGCACGATGCGCTCCAGCCACTCGGTCTTCGGCCGCTCGATCCGGCCGGACTCCAGCCTGCGGTACCACCCCTCGGTGACACCGGTGAGCACCGCCATCTCGGCCTGCGTGATGCCGAGCCGGTCCCGGTGGCCGAATTTCGCGGTGAACCCCGGCACCTGACGGGGGTCCCGCGGGCCGCGCCAGTCGCGCAGGAAGTCGCCGAGCCGCTGCTTACCGGACATTCGGCATCAATGCTCCCTCCGGTTCGGTAAAAGGATCGAAAAGTTACGGCCGACTTTATCGCCACTTCGCTACGCACCGAACGAGCCCTCCGGCCCACCGGAGACCGCCCGCCACCCCGCGAATCACCCCAAAGCCCACATCCACCCCATTTCCCGGGCCGGAGCGGCACCCCGCCTACCGGAACTCCCAGTACCGGTCACCCCGCGTGACCGGCAGCGGACGAGAACGCCCGATCGGTTTGTGCCAGAGTGACTGACCGCGGCAGGGCCCCGCACGGCGCCCGCCGCCGTGCCGCCGGCGGAGCCGGGCACACCAGCAGCAACCGAGAGGGACCCATGAGCCGCAGCGTCTTCATCACCGGTGGCAACCGGGGCATCGGACTGGCGGTCGCGCGGGCCATGGCCGCCGACGGCGACAGGGTCGCCGTCACGTACCGCTCGGGCGAGCCGCCCGCCGGCGTTCTCGGCGTGCGGTGCGACATCACCGACCCGGAGCAGGTCGAGGCGGCGTTCCGGCAGATCGAGGAGGCGCACGGCCCGGTCGAGGTCCTGGTGGCCAACGCGGGCATCACCCGCGACGCGCTGCTGATGCGGATGTCCGAGGACGACTTCGGCGACGTGGTGGGCACCAACCTCACCGCCGCCTACCGGGTGGCCAAGCGCGCCACCCGCGGGATGCTGCGGGCCCGCAAGGGCCGCATGATCTTCATCGGGTCGACCGTCGGCCTGCGCGGCGAAGCGGGCCAGGCGAACTACGCGGCGGCCAAGGCCGGCCTGGTCGGTCTCGCCCGCTCCATCGCCCGCGAACTGGGCTCGCGCGGCATCACCGCCAACGTGGTCACCCCCGGCCTCACCGAGACCGACATGACCGCGGCGCTCCCGCAGGAACGCCTGGACGCCATGCTGGAGGAGATCCCGCTGCGCAAGGCCGCCCGCCCCGAGGACATCGCCGCGGCGGTGCGCTTCCTCGCCGGCGACGAGGCGGCCTACATCACCGGCGCCGTCATCCCGGTCGACGGCGGCGCGGGCATGGGCCACTGACCCCACCCGCACCACACCACATCTCCCACACCTCCCACGCCCTCACTCCCGGGGGCGTGGGCGAGGACACCCGCCCCGTACGGGGCGGCCGGGTGAGCGCTTGGACGGGGGTCAGGCGCTCACCCACCGAGGGAAGCGAAGCCTGTGAGGCGCCGAGCCACGGCGCCTCACAGGCTTCGACGTTTTCTGGAGCGGACCGTGCGGGCGTATGCACAACACCGCACTATCGACAGGTGAACTTGCAAGTTTGCCTGTCGTAAGCCTAGGGTGCCGCCATGCCCGAAAAGGATCCGGAAGACCTGGCGACCGATCTGGGCGCCACCGTGAGCCTCCTCATGCGGCAGCTGCGCGCCGTCTCGCACGCCGGCGGGCTCACCGCCTCACAGCGTGCGGCGCTCGCCCGTATCGACGCCGAGGGACCCACCACCATCGCGGCGCTGGCCCGCGCCGAGTTCGTACGGCCGCAGTCGATGCGGATGACGATCGGCGCCCTGGAGGAACAGGGAATCCTGCGGCGGAGCCCGCATCCGACCGACGGCCGGCAGGTCGTCTTCTCCTTCACCGAGGAGGGCCGGCGGGTGCTCGCCGAGGCCCGGCAGGCCAAGCACAACTGGCTCGCCGTCGCCATCGCCGAACGCCTCGCCCCGGCCGAACAGCGCACGCTGGCCGAGGCCACCGGGCTGCTGAAGCGGCTGATACGGGAATGAGGGCCGAGGGAGCGGCGGCGGACGGGCGGAACTCCCCCGGAGCCGTGCGCGCGGCGGCGCCCGGGGACGGTGAGCGGGGGTTCGGGGCGCGGCTGATGACGCCGTTGCTGCTCGGCTCGGTGCTCAACCCGGTCAACTCGACGATGATCGCCACCTCGTTGGTGGCCATCGCCCGGGACTTCCACGTCGGCGCCGCCGACACCGCCTGGCTCATCTCCGCCATGTACCTGGCCAGCGCGGTCGCCCAGCCCGCCATGGGCCGGCTGGCCGACCGGCTCGGTCCGCGCCGGGTCTTCGTCGCGGGACTGGTGACGGTGCTCGCCGCCGGTCTGCTCGGCACGCTCGCGCCCGCCTTCACGCTGCTGATCGTCTCCCGCGTCGTCCTGGGCGTCGGCACCTCGGCGGCGTACCCGGCCGCGATGGCGATCCTGCGTACCGAGGCGGAACGGGTGGGCCGCGGCACACCGCGCGCCGTCCTGGGCCGGCTGTCCCTCGCCGCCCTGGGCAGCGCCGCCGTGGGCCCGGCGCTCGGCGGGCTGCTGGCGGCGACCACGGGCTGGCGCGCGGTCTTCGCGGTGAACGTCCCCCTCGCCCTCGTCGCCCTCGCCTGCGCCCTGGCCTGGCTGCCCGCGGACGGCCGCGCCGGTCCGGACCGTACGGCGGACCGCGGGACGGCTCGTACGACGGCCCACGGGACAGCTCGTACGACGGCCCGTGCAGCGGACCGCACGGGCTCCCTCGACCCGCTCGGCATCGCGCTGTTCGCGGCCACCCTCACCGTCGCGATGTTCTTCCTGCTGGACCTCGCGCACCCCCGGTGGCTGCTGCTGGCACCGGCCGCCGCGCTCGCCGCCGTACTGACGTGGTGGCAGCTGCGCCACCCCGAACCCTTCCTGGATCTGCGGATGCTCGCCCGCAACGGCGCGCTGCTCCTGACCTACCTCCGGCACGGGCTGGCATACCTCGTCATCTACTGCGTGCTGTACGGGTACAGCCAGTGGCTGGAGGAGGGGCACGGCTACAGCGCCTTCCACGCCGGACTGATCATGCTGCCGATGTCCGGGGCCGCCGCCGTCTGTTCGCTCGCCGGCGCCCGTACGAAGGGCATCCGGGCCCCGCTCACCGCGGCCGCCGCGTGCCTCGCCGTCGGCAGCGGCGTCTGCCTGCTGCTGAGCGGCGGTACTCCACTGGCTGCCCTGCTACTGGCCGGAGTCCTCTTCGGCATCCCCCAGGGCCTCGCCGCCACGGGCAACCAGGCCGCGCTCTACGCACAGGCACCGGCCGACGGCATCGGCGCGGCGGCCGGATTCCAGCGCACCGCGCAGTATCTCGGCGCGATCACCGCATCGAGCCTCATCGGCCTCCTGTACGGGCAGCGGGCCACGGACGCGGGCCTGCACGGGATCGCCGTCGTCGGACTCGGCCTCGGCGTGCTGCTGCTCGTCCTGACGGCCGCGGACCGCACGCTGCGGCCCCGGGCGCCGGTGCCCGCGCAGGTCCGGGCGACCGCACACCCCACCGAGAGCACTCCCCCCACCCACACCCGTCACTAGGAGCTCCCATGCCCCTCACCGCCCTCGACCCCACCACCGCCCTCGTCCTGATCGACCTTCAGAAGGGCATCACCGCGCTGCCGACCGTCCACCCCTCCGCCGAGATCGTCGAGCGTTCCGCGCGGCTCGCCGCAGCCTTCCGCGCGCGGGACCTGCCCGTGGTGCTCGTCAACGTCGCGGGCGGCGCGCCGGGCCGTACGGAGGCCGGGCGGCCCGGGGGCACGCCGCCGGCCGACTGGGCCGAGCTGGTGCCGGAACTCGGCCGGCAGCCCGCGGACATCACCGTCACCAAGCGGACCTGGGGCGCCTTCCACGGCACCGGCCTCGACGCGGAGCTGCGCCGCCGGGGCGTCACGCAGATCGTCCTGGCGGGCATCGCGACGAGCATCGGCGTGGAGTCCACCGCGCGCGCCGCCCACGAACACGGCTATCACGTCACCGTGGCGACGGACGCGGTGACCGACATGGACGAGGAGGCGCACCGCCGCAGTCTGGAGAAGATCTTCCCCCGGCTGGGCGAGACCGGTTCCACGGAGGCGGTCATCGGCCTGCTGGGCTGACCGGCCCCGGAGGCGGCGGGACGGACGTACCCGACGGGGCGGGCGTACGGGGCGGAGCGGACGTACCCGACGGGGCCGCGCCTTTCGCCAGGAGCAGCAGCGCGTCGACCAGGTCCGCGGCGGACGAGCCGGTGGCCAGGCGCCGCAGCTGCTGCCCCGCGACCAGGGCGACCACGGTGCCGGCCAGCCGCTCGGCGTCCGCGACGCCCAGCGCCGTCAGGATGCGGGCCGCCAGACGGTCGTACGCGGCGAAGCACTCGGCCGCCGCGGTCCGCAGCCGCTCGTCGCGCCCGGCCTGGACGTACAGTTCGAACGGCGCGATGTGCTCGCTGTCGAACTCCGTGCCGCCCGCGACCTGGCCGACCAGCGCCGCGGCCTCCGCCAGACCGATCCGGTCGAGCCGGCTGTCGTCGGCCAGCGCGGTGAACCGCCGGGTCTCCTCGTCGACGAACCGCAGCAGGCTCTCCCGCAGCAGGTCGTGCTGTGTCGCGAAGTGGTACGTCACCGAGCCCAGCGACACACCGGCCTCCTTCGCGATGCGCCGGTTGGTGACGGCGGCGACACCGTCCCGCCCGATGATGCGCAGCACGGCGCCGATGATGCAGCGCCGGGTGTCGCCGGGCCGGTCGGGCCCGGGCTCCGCCGCCGTCATCGGCCCACCGCGTCCGCCGGGCCGCCGAGGTCGTCCACCCTGACCGGATACAGCTCCGCCCGCTCCCGGACCGCCGTGCGCTCCCCCGGCCCCGCCGCCCTCGGCGGACCGGCCACCGGCCCCGGTCCGGGCCACCGCTCGTACCACCGCAGCTCCTCCTCCAACTGCGCCGCCAGCGATATCAGCAGCGGTTCCGAGTGGGACGGGCCGAGGAGCTGGGCGCCCAGGGGGAGGCCGCCCGCGGTGCGGCCGGCGGGCACGCTGATGCCGGGCCAGCCGAGGACGTTCCACGGCCAGGCGTACGGGCACGCGGCGATCATCGCCCGGTCCGTCTGCCAGCCGTTCATCTTCGCGAGTGTGCCGATGCGCGGCGGCGGCGCGGCCGTGGTCGGCGTCAGCAGCACGTCGTACGAACCGAACAGCGCGTCCACCCGCCGGTGCTGGCGCCGCTCCGCCGCCCGCGCCCGGCGCAGCACGGGGCCGCCGAGCAGGCGTCCCAGCCGGGCCGCGTCGCGCGTACGGCGGTCCAGCAGCGCGCGGTCGGGCGCCCGCGCCGCCCATTCCCGTACGCCCGTCGTCGCCCGCGGCACGAACGCGAGGCCGATCAGCCCGTAGTCCGGCTCGGCCTCCTCGACCTGGTGGCCGAGGCCCGCGAGCGTCCGGGCGAGAGCGGTGACGGCGGACCGTACCTCCGGATGGAGCGGTTTGGGCGTACCGGTGAAGGCCGGCTTCCAGGAGAGCGCGATGCGCAGCCGCCCCGGATCGCGGTCCGCCGCCGCGCGGGCCGCGACGGGGCGCGGCCGGTGCAGGTCGCCCTCATGGCTGCCGGCGGCGGCGTCGAGCAGCAGCGCCGCGTCCCGGACCGTACGGGCCAGCGGGCCCAGCACCGTGATGCCCTGGAAGGCCTCCGGGTCGGGCCAGGTCGATATGCGGCCGCGCTGCGGCTTGATGCCGACGAGGTGGGTCCAGGCGGCGGGAATGCGGACCGAGCCCGCGCCGTCCGTGCCGAGGGCGGCCGGTACGAGTCCGGCGGCGACCGCGGCGGCCGAGCCGCCCGACGAACCGCCCGGTGTGTGGCCCGGGTTCCAGGGGTTGCGGGTGTCGCCGAACGCGGGGCCCTCGGTGAACGGCCACTGCCCCAGTTCGCACGAGTTGGTCTTGCCGACGATGACCGCGCCGGCCGCGCGCAGCCGCCGTACGGCCTCGGAGTCCGCCGCCTTGGGCGGGAACTCGCCCGCGCAGCCGAAGGCGGTGGGCTCACCCGCCACGTCGGTGTCGTCCTTGACGGCGACCGGCACGCCGAGCAGCGGCAGCCGCTCCCCCGCCGCCAGGCGCCGGTCGGCCGCCGCTGCCTCGGCGAGCGCGGCCTCGGCGCGGACCCGCCGGAAGGCGTTGACCGTGCCCTGCGTGGCGTCGATGCGCTCCAGCGAGCGCCGCACCAGCTCCACCGACGCGACCCGTCCGGCGGCCAGCGCCGCCGCCTGCTCGGCGAGTCCTTCGTACTCCCGGGCGGCGCCGCTCCGGAGGGCGGTGCCGTTGTCGCCGCTCCTGTTGTCGTTGTCCCGCAGGCCCACGAAACCCCCTTGCCGGACTGTTCGTTCGAACGAACGACTTCGACGGTAACCGGGCCGGGCGGCGGCTTCAACGGTGCTCGCGGCCGAGTTCCGCGAGGCGGGTCAGGGCCGGCAGCGCATCCGCGAGCGCCTGGCGCTGCTCGCCGGACAGCCGGTCCACCAGGGGCGTCAAGTGGCGGGTGCGGGCCTCGTGGCGGGAGCGGCCGGCGCGCCGTCCGGCCTCGGTGATACGGACCAGGACGGCGCGCCCGTCACTCGGGTCGGGGCGGCGGGCCACCAGGCCGTCGCGCTCCAGCCGGGCGACGAGCTGGGTGATGCCGGGCTGGCTGACCTGTTCGGACCTGGTCAGATCGGTCAGCCGCAGCGGGCCGTCGTGACAGGTGAGGGTGTCGAGCACGGACAGCGCCGTGGACGAGAGCTTCTCGGGGACGGGGAGCCGGGCGTAGAAGCGGTGGAAGGTCTCGATCGCGGTGGCGAAGGCGCCCACGTCCAGGTCGCGGGCCGGGGCGGGGTTCGGTTCGTCGTGCACACCGAAAAACCTATCGAAACTTTTACTTGGGGCGGCGATGTTCCGCCCCGCCCCGGCCCGGCCGCCTCCTGCGCCGCGGTCAGTCCTGCGGCCGTACGACCATCGCCGACCCCCCGCCGCGCCGCACCTTCTCGGCCGCCGCCAGCCAGCGCCCGCCGGGCAGGCGCTGGACGCCGGTCGCGGCGCCGATCTCCGGGTTGCGGGTGAACCGGTGGCCGATCACCTCCAGTTGCGCACGGACCGGGCTGTCCCACAGGCCGGGTTCCAGCTCGGTGGCGGCCGCGTTGCGCTGGCTGGCGCGGGGCGCCGCGATGGCGTCGACCAGCGGCATCCCGCGGTCCAGGTGGTTCAGCAGGCTCTGCAGCACGGTGGTGATGATCGTCGCGCCGCCGGGCGAGCCGAGCGCCACCACGGGACGGCCGTCCCGCAGCACGATCGTCGGGGACATCGAGGACCGCGGGCGCTTGCCGGGGCCCGGCAGGTTCGGGTCGTGCACGGCCGGGTTCGCCGGGGCGAAGGAGAAGTCCGTCAGCTCGTTGTTGAGCAGGAAGCCGCGGCCGGGTACGACGATGCCGCTGCCGCCGGTCTGCTCGATGGTCAGGGTGTAGGCGACGACGTTGCCCCACTTGTCGGCCACGGTCAGATGGGTGGTGTTCTCGCCCTCGTACGTGGTCGGCGTGGCCCGGCCACCGGTCTCGCAGGGCTCCGGGTGGCGCGGGTCGCCGGGCGCCAGCGGGCTGGTGAGCACCGCGTCGTCCTTGATCAGGCAGGCCCGGGAGTCGGCGAACCGCTGCGAGGTCAGGCCCCGGGTCGGCACGTCCTCGAACTCCGGGTCGCCCACCCAGCGTCCCCGGTCGGCGAAGGCGATGCGGCTCGCCTCGATGTAGCGGTGCAGGTAGTCCTTCTCGCTCAGCTTCGACAGGTCGCTGTGTTCCAGGATGTTGAGCGCCTCGGCGATGCTGGTGCCGCCGGACGAGGACGGCGCCATGCCGTACACGTCCAGCCCCCGGTACCGGGACCGGGTCGGCGCCTGGCCGCGCACCTCGTACGTGCGCAGATCGCGGAGCGTCAGGTCGCCGGGCCGCACCTTGCGGTCGGCGCCGGGGCGCACCGGCGGCTTCCGTACGGTCCGTACGACGTCCTTGCCGAGCCGCCCGTGGTACAGGGCGTCGACGCCTTGGTCGCGCAACTCCTTGTACGTACGGGCGAGGTCGGGGTTCTTGAAGGTGGAGCCGACGACCGGGAGCTTGCCGCCGGGCAGGAACAGGCGGGCGGTGGCGGGGAAGTCGCGGAAGCGGGCCTCGTTGGCGGCGGTCTGCGAGCGGAAGGTCGCATCGACCGTGAAGCCGTCACGGGCCAGCTTCTCCGCGGGCTTCAGAACGTCGCGCAGCGAGCGGGTGCCCCACCGGTCCAGCGCGGTGTCCCAGGTCGCGGGCGTGCCGGGGGTGCCGACGGACAGGCCGCTGGTGACCGCCTCGTCGAACGGGACCGGCTTGCCGTTCTCCAGGAACAGGTCGCTGCCGGCGCTGCGCGGCGCGGTCTCGCGGCCGTCGAGGGTACGGACGGTGCGGGACTTGGCGTCGTACGAGACGAAGTAGCCGCCGCCCCCGACACCGGCCGAGTAGGGCTCGGTGACGCCGAGGGCCGCCGCGGTCGCGACGGCCGCGTCCACGGCGTTGCCGCCCTTGCGCAGCACCTCGATGCCGGCAGCGGAGGCATCGGCATCGACGCTGGAGACCGCCCCGCCGTAGCCGACCGCGACCGGCGTCTTCGGCGGGGCCTTCGCGGGCGCCCCGGCCGGGGTCGGCGGGGCGGCGGCCGGGGACTGGGCGGTGGCCGGGAGGGTGGTCAGCGAACCGGCGAGGGCGGCCACCACCCCCAGTACGGAAAGTCGGCGGACGGGTGTCATACGGCGTTCCCTCCTGGCCTGAGCGGGCGGCAGAGGCCGGAGCCTACCTGCGTGATCACGGGGGCGACAGGGGGCGCGAGGGCGGGGCGCGAAAGGGGCGTGCACGGGACGCGTACGGGGGTGTGGCGCGCGGTGCGCACGGGGCGTGCACGGGCGTACGGCACGCGGCGCACAAGGGGGCACGGCACCGCATAGCGGGTGCCGCTCCCATGCCCGTACGGATGCGGGCAAGGCCGCCCAGCCGCCCGCCCCGCGTTCGAACACACTCCCGGACAGCCGCTACGCTCCCCCGCCATGGACGACTCCCTGCTCCTTCTGACCGTGGCGGTGGCCGCCCTCGTCGTGGGCACGGCGGGCGGCTGGGCCGCGCAGACCGCCGTGGCGCGCCGCAAGCTGACCCGCGAGCAGAGCTTCTTCGGACTGCCCGACGGATCGGAGTGCGTGCTGGTCACCCACCGGGACAGCACCTCGGCGCACTGGAGCATCCCGCGGCACGACGCGCTGGCACTGCTCGGGCTGGCCGCGGTGGTGGAGAACTGCGGGGCGCACGCGGAGGTGGCGCCGCACGACACCGGGCTGCAGGGCTTCGGCGCCCGTACGGAGTTCTGTGTCGGCGACCCGACCGCGCACCGGCGCCTGGCGGCCCACCTGGCCAACCTGCTGCCGGGGGTCGCCGTCCACCCCGGCGACGAGCACGGCATCGGGCGCGGGACGTTCGCCGTCGGCGGTTCGACGTACCGGCTGGAACCCGGCGCGGCGGAGCACGTCCTGCTGGCCCGGCTGACCGCCGTCGAGAGCGGTCGGCCGGTGTTCCTGGCGGCCGGCCAGCGCCCGGTCACCCACCGCGCCGCGGTGCGGCACCTGGTGCGCAACCGGGCGCGGCTGGCCCGCAAGTACGGCGCCGACGGGCAGTTCTGCCTGCTGCTGAAGGTCGTCAACTCGCAGGCGTACGGGCCCGACGTGGTGGAGCTGGTCGCGGACGTGACCAAGGCCGCGCTGGCGCCGCCGGAGCCTAAGGGGCACCGCGCGGGCGTGTAAGAGGCACGTCCGGGAACCGTCAACCGAAGTACATGACCTCGGGCGCGGGCCCGCCGCAATACGGCCGCCAGTCCGCGAGCCCCGCCCCGTTGGGCGTGCCGGTGGCGGCGAAGGCCGCGAAGGCGCCGCCGAAGGCCCGCGCCAGGCGGCGGGCGTCCGTTCCCGGCCGGCCGAGCATCGGACTGCCGGAAAAGGCGCCGAACGTCCCGAAGAGGAAGGGCAGCTCCGCGCAGTGGGTGGCGCCCAGCGTGCCGTCGTCGCCGTCCGGACTGCGGTCGAAGCGGTAGACGTACGCGGGCGTGCCCTGGGCGGCGCGCTGCTCGGCGATCCGGGTCACGCCGTCCCGGAACAGCCAGCCGGTGGCCGCCTCGGTGAGGAGCCCGGCGGGCGAGGCGTCCGGGCGCAGGCGCGCCAGGTCGTCGTAGGCGCAGGCCGCCGTGTCGTGGTAGCCGTCGCGGAAGGCGTCGCGGGCGTCCTCGCGCATGATCCGCAGGACGTCGTCCCGGGTGTACGCGCGGGCCCGCTCGTCGAAGGCGACGAACGCGGTCATCTCGTCCCGTACCGTACCGATCAGCAGTCCGGCGTCGCCCAGGGCGCCGTAGGCCACCGCCTGCCGGGGCGCCGTGGGCAGCAGCGCGCCGCCGAGCACCGGGTACATGGGCGGCGCGACCCGGCCCGGCCGCGCGCGGTCCGCCGACAGCCGGGCGTACGCGGCGAGCAGCCGCTCCGCGGGCAGCGCGCGCAACTCCCGCAGCACTTCCGCCTCCCGGCCGCCGCCCACCGCCTTCCCCGGCAGCCCGAGCAGGTCCAGGAAGACGGCCGCGGACTGGGCCGCCGCGTCCGGCTCCTGGGGCGGCAGACCCCAGGGCCCGCTCTGCGCAATGACGCGGTGCACCATCCCACGGGTCTCCGGTGCCACCGCGAGGGCCAGCGCCGCATACGCGCCCGCCGACTGCCCGCCCACGGTGACACGATCGGGCTCGCCGCCGAAGGCCGCGATGTTGTCGCGCACCCAGCGCAGCACCGCGGCCTGGTCCTGGAGGCCGAGGTTGCCGACACCGGCCTCGGGCAGGTACAGGTAACCGAGCGGCCCCAGGCGGTAGTTGGCGGTGACCACGACCAGACCACCGAGGGCGGCGAGCCGGGCCCCGTCGTACCAGTCCCAGCCGCCGGAGCCGCTGGTGAAGCCGCCGCCGTGGAACCACACCAGCACGGGCCGCCCGGCACCGGCCGCCCCGGCCGGGCTCCAAACATTCAGCGTCAGACAGCCGTCCTCGTCCCAGTCGACGGCCCTGCGCCCCATCACGCACTCCAGGCGGGACCGCCCCTGCGGTACGGCCGGCCCCGGGCGCGCCGCGTCACGTACGCCGGTCCAGCCCTCGTGCGGGCGCGGCGGCGCGAGGCGCAGCGCGCCGGACGGCGAGGCCGCGTACGGGATGCCGCGGAAGGCGGCCACCGGCGGCGCGTCCGCGCCCTCCTCCGCCACCGGTACCGGCGCCGGTTCGCCGCACACCCGCCCACGCTCGGTCTCCACGGTCCGCCACCACGCGCGTCCTGCGGCCATCGTTCAGCCCCTTCGTCCGGTCCGGCCCCCGTGCAGCAGCACCCGTTCTACGCGACGGCCCGCCGTATCCGTACACCTCCCCGCAACGAAGCCCCCGCCCGCTCCGGCTCGCCCGCGCCCGTGACACCCCGGTGTGGTACTCCTGTACCAACGGCTCCGGCGTGCCGGGGCCCGGGCGACCGGCCGACCCCACGCCCCAGGGAGCACGTGATGACCGAACGCAAGCCCCCCGGTGTCGACTTCGAGACCTGGACCGACCGGCAGATCCGCGAGGCCGCGGAACGCGGCGACTTCACCGCCCTGCCCGGCTTCGGCAAGCCCCTGACCGGCCTCGACAAGCCGTACGACGACATGTGGTGGGTCAAGGAGAAGATGAGCCGGGAGAACCTGAGCTTCCTCCCGCCGACCCTCGCCCTGCGCAAGGAGGCCGAGGACGCCCTGGAAGCCGCGGCACAGGCGCCGTCGGAGCGTGCGGTCCGGCGCATCATCGGCGAGATCAACACGAAGATCGAGGAAGCGGTCCGGAAGCCGCCGCCGGGGCCGCCGCTGAAGGTGGAGCCGTTCGATGTGGAGGCCGTCGTCGCGGACTGGCGGGAACGGCACGGCAGGTAGCAGGACGGAGCCGCGTGCAGTCCCGAAGCGCCCTCACCGCTCCTCGGTAGCCAGCCACCCCGCCAGCCCCAGCATCGCGACGCCCGTCGCCGCGTCCAGCCACCGCCGTACTCGCCGGGTGATGCCCAGGGCCTTCAGCCGTCCGCCCAGCGCGGCGTATCCGCAGGCGCAGCAGAATTCCACGGCGATGTAGGCCGCGCCCAGGGCACACAGCGGGAGGACGACGTGTGCGGCGCCGCAGGGGAGGAACTGCGGCAGGAAGACGGTGAAGAGGATGAGCGCCTTCGGGTTGGCCGCGGCCACGACGAATTCCTGCCGGGCCAAGCGGCGCGCCGGTACGGAGGGTTGGCCGCCCTGCGGAGCCGCGCTGTCGGCCCGCCCCTCGTCGTCCGCCGGCCGGCCCGCCGTGGCCACCGTCCGCACCCCCAGCCAGGACAGGTACGCCACTCCGCCCCACTTGACGACGGTGAACGCCGCCTCGGAAGCGGTCAGCAGCGCCCCGAGTCCGGCCGCCACCGCCGCCACCATCAGCGCGAACGCGCCGAACCGGCCCAGCGAGGCGCCGACGGCCGCCCGCGGGCCGTGCCGCAAGCCGTTGCGCAGCGCCAGCAGTTGGTTGGCCCCGGGCGTGGCGGCCAGGAGTACGGCCGCCGGGAAGAACGCGGTCCATTCGACATCGGTCACCATGGGTCCACGCGTACCCCGTGACGCGCGCGACCGCGCGGGCCGTGGGCCGAACGGCGTGGGGCGGTTACGGGTGCAGTGCCCGGCGTACGGTGTGGCAGGCGTCGATGGCGCGGGTCGTGGCCTGGGTGCACAGGCGGCAATGTTCGTGCCGGCCGGCGTGCGTCCGGCACAGTTCGTTGCTGCGTTCGCAGGCGATCACGCACGCGTCGAGCTGTGCGCCCAGCAGCCGGGGCTCCGCGCCGCCTTCCCGCATGAGCAGCCGCAGCGCCGCGCCGGCCACGTCGTGGCAGTCCAGGTCGGCGCGGACCGCCTCGCGCATGCGGTCCACGTCGTCGGACGCGAGCATGCCGGTCGCGCAGACGAGGACGGCCCGCTCGCAGTCGGCGAGGGCGTCGGCGGCGGGGGCCAGGACGTCGGTGCCGAGGCGGGTCTTGGCGGCGATGCTGTCGAGGAGTGTGCTGTTCGGGAGCATGACGGCCTCCGGGCGCGGTGAGCCGGGTCGGCGCCGCGCCGCATCCGGCGGCCGGCGCGTGGCCCGTGGATGCCTTCCGGGCCGAACGTACTGCTGCCCGGAGTGCGGGAACAGGCCCGCGGCGGCCTCCCTCGCACCCCGTCCGCCATGTCCGGTACGCCCGTCCTCGCCCGTCCCACCCAAATTGGCATCGCATACTCCAATTCAGTACGGTGGACAGGTGCGCCTGACGAAGAGCACCGACATCGCGCTCCGCATCGCCATGCGGCTCGCGGTCCTCGGCGACCGGGAGGACCCGCCGACCACCCGCGAGGTGGCCGGTGCGGTCCAGGTGCCGTACACGCACGCCGCCAAGGTGGTGAGCAGACTGCAGCACCTCGGCGTCGTGGAGGCCCGGCGGGGCCGCAACGGCGGGCTGTCGCTGACCGCCGCGGGCCGTACCGGCTCCCTCGGGCGCCTGGTCCGCGAGCTGGAGGGGGTCGGTGACGTGGTGGGCTGCGAGGACGACCCGCCCTGTCCGCTGCGCGCGGCCTGCCGGCTGCGCGGTGCGCTGCGCGCCGCGCAGGAGGCGTTCTTCGCCGCGCTCGACCCGCTGTCCATCGAGGACCTGGTGGCCACCCCGACCGGCCCGCTGCTGCTCAGCCTGACGCCCCGGCCGGAGGGCTGAACGGCCCTATCGCGCCCCCACCCCCGCTCGTACGCTCGCAGTGAAATGCGAATCTGAGATGCCACTTTTCACCGCGGCGTCCTGCCCGCCCGGCCTTCCGCCGGCACAACCGAAGATCAGCACAACCCGAGATCAGCACATCTCAAGAACACGAACCGGAGCACCGATGCTGTCGACCAAGTCCGCCGAGACCGTACGCGCCACCCTCCCCGCCGTCGGGTCGGCCATCGGCGAGATCACCCCGCTCTTCTACGACAAGATGTTCGCCGCCCACCCCGAGCTGCTGCGCGACCTTTTCAACCGCGGCAACCAGGCCAACGGCAGCCAGCGCCAGGCGCTCGCGGGCTCCATCGCCACCTTCGCGACGTACCTGGTGGAGCACCCGGACGAGCGCCCCGACGCGATGCTGGAGCGCATCGCGCACAAGCACGCCTCGCTCGGGATCCGCGCCGACCAGTACCCGATCGTGCACAAGCACCTGTTCGAGGCCATCGTCGAGGTGCTCGGGGACGCGGTCACCGAGGAGGTCGCGACGGCCTGGGACGAGGTGTACTGGCTGATGGCGAACGCCCTCATCGCCATCGAGCAGCGCCTGTACGAGGCGGCGGGCACGCCGGGCGGGGACGTGTGGCGCGAGTACCGCGTGACCGGCCGGTTCCAGGAGACCGACGATGTGGCCACCTTCGTCGTACAGCCGGTGGACGGGGGCCCGCTCCCGGCGTCCCGGCCCGGCCAGTACGTCTCCGTACAGGTCGAGCTGCCCGACGGCGCCCACCAGATCCGCCAGTACAGCCTGTCGGGCCAGCCGGACGCCGGTCTGCAGTTCTCCGTGAAGCGGGTCACCGGCGACGCGGCCGGCTCGCCCGCCGGCGAGGTCTCCAACCACCTGCACGACCACGTGCAGGGCGGCGAGGTCCTGCGCCTGAGCGCGCCGTTCGGTGACGTGGTGCTGGACGAGGGCGACCGCCCGCTGCTGTTCGCCTCGGCGGGCATCGGCTGCACGCCCATGATCGGCATGCTGTCGCGGCTCGCCGCCGACGGCTCCGCCCGCCGCGTCGTCTCGGTGCACGCCGACCGCTCCCCGTACACCCACGCCTTCCGCGCCGAACTGCGGCAGCTGACCGGGAAGCTGGACAACGCCACGGCGGAGGTCTGGTACGAGCAGCCGGAGGCCGGCGCGGACGGCGACAGTGGCAGCGACGCGCTCACCGTCCACGAGGGCCTGATCGACCTGAGCCGGGTGGACGTCCCGGCCGGCGCCATCGCCTACCTCTGCGGCCCGGTGCCCTTCATGAAGGCCGCCCGCGCCCAGCTCCTGGAGGCGGGCGTGCCTGCGGCGGACATCCACTACGAGGTGTTCGGGCCGGACCTGGGCCTCTGAGCACGACGTGCGCCCGGCCCGCCGGCCGGGCGCACCGCCGGGGCCTCCCGCGTACGGGAGGCCCCGCGTTACTCATCCGTAACCTACCGACGGGTTACCACCGGTAAGAACGGCACCTTACTCTCCAGTCACTTCAGCCCCCCTCCTGAAGCACCTGGAGCAGTAGATGTCGTCCTCACGCACCACGCTGCGCACCGCCGTCGGTACCGTCTCCGCGGCCGTGCTCGCCACCTCCACCCTCGCGGGCGCCCCGGCCGCAAGCTCCGCCGCGCACTCCCCCACGCCCGGCGCGCGCAACAGCGCCACGGCGCAACAGGACCTCGCGGCGCGGTTCCCCGACGTGAAGTTCGTCGACATCCAGGGCGACGGCGGCATCACCCTGAAGGCCAACGTCTTCACGCCCGGCGACGCCGCGCCCGGCCGCCGCTACCCGCTGATCGTGCTGCCCACCAGCTGGGGCATGCCGCAGATCGAATACGTCGTGCAGGCCAAGAAGCTCGCCGACGCCGGGTACGTGGTGGTCGGCTACAACTCCCGCGGCTTCTGGCAGTCCGGCGGGCAGATCGAGACGGCCGGCCCCCCGGACATCGCCGACGCCTCCAAGGTCATCGACTGGGCGCTGGCCCACACCCCGGCCGACCCGGGCAAGGTGGGCATGGGCGGGGTGTCGTACGGGGCCGGGATCAGCCTGCTGACCGCCGCCTTCGACCAGCGGGTCAAGGCGGTCGCGGCGCTCAGCGGCTGGGCCGACCTGATCGACTCGATCTACAGCGGGCGCACCCAGCACGCCCAGGCGGCCGGGCTGCTGGGCGGCCTGGGCGCGCTGACCGGGCGCCCCAGCCCGGAACTCCAGGGCATCCTGAAGGACTTCCTCGGCTCGAACCTGGCCAAGGAGGGCGACATGATCAAGTGGGGCGCGAAGCGCTCCCCGGTGACCTACCTCGACCGGATCAACGCCAACGGCGCGGCCATCATGCTGGGCAACGCCTGGGGCGACTCGCTCTTCCCACCCAACCAGTACGCCGACTTCTACGAAAAGCTCAAGGGGCCCAAGCGGCTGGAGTTCCGGCCCGGTGACCACGCCACCGCCGAGGGCCTGGGCCTGCTCGGGCTGCCCAACGACACCTGGGACCACACGAAGCGCTGGTTCGACCACTACCTGAAGGGCGCGGACAACGGCGTGGACCGGGAGGCGCCCGTACAGCTGAAGTCCCGCTCCACCGGCGCCTACGAGGGCTACAAGAGCTGGAAGGACGTGCCCTCCGGCCACCGCAGGATCGCGCTGAACGGCACTCAGCGGATCGGCACCAACCGGGACTCCGGCGCCAACGGCGGCACCGTCTTCCTGTCCAGCCTCCTGGACCAGTTCCTCAAGCTGCCGCCGATGGCCTCGATCCCGCTGCTGCCGCGCTCGGCCGCGGCCGTGTGGCAGTCCGAGCGGTACACCTCCGCCCAGCACGTGCGCGGTACGGCGAAGCTGCACACCACCGTCACCAGCACCGCCGAGAGCGGCACCGGCATCGCCTACCTGTACGACGTGGGACCGCTCGGCCTCGGCAAGCTGGTCTCGCACGCGCCGTTCACCTTCCACGGGAAGACGCCGGGCAAGCCGTTCGGCGTGGACCTGGAGCTGTTCTCGACGGCGTACGACGTCCCGGCGGGCCACCGGCTGGCGGTGGTCGTGGACTCCGTGGACCCGCTCTACATCGAACACAACCCGTCCGGCGCGAAGCTCACGTTCTCCTCGCCCGCGGACGACCCCTCGTGGGTGTCGGTCCCGGTGCGCGACTGAGACGGCGGCCGGGGGCGTCAGCGCTGCTGCTGCGCCCCCGGCAGCAGGGTCCCCGGCTCCGGCGCGTTCACGTCCACCGCTTCCGTCTTCAGGCTCTTGCGCTGCCGTTCGGCGACCCGGTACGCGCACCACGACAGCAGCATGCACATGCCGATGTAGACGGGGGAGATGATCAGGACGACCGGGATGAACGGCAGGTCGTAGTCGAGGTTGGAGGCGATCAGCTTGCCGGCGTGCAGGAACTCCTCGTAGGTGATGAGGAAGCCGAGCGAGGTGTCCTTCAGGGCGACCACGAGCTGGCTGATGATCGTGGGCAGCATGGCGCGGACCGCCTGCGGCACCAGCACGTGCGTCATGACCTGCGTCTTGCGCATGCCCAGCGCGTACGCGGCCTCCCGCTGCCCGCGGTCGACCGAGTGGACGCCGGCCCGGAACACCTCGGCCAGCACCGATCCGTTGTACAGCGTCAGCCCCGCGACCAGCGCGTACAGCGGCTCGGCCTTGAGCGCCACGTAGATGAAGAAGATCATCACCAGCACGGGCATCGCACGGAAGAACTCCACCAGCAGCGTGCTCACCCAGCGGACCGGCGCATGGTCCGAGAGCCGTCCCGCGGCGAGCACCGCTCCCAGGACCAGGGAGAGCACAGCCGCGATCGCGAACGCCTTGAGCGTGTTGCCCAGCCCTTCGAGCAGCAGCTCCTGAATGCCCTGGTACGCGAACGGCGTCCACTTGCGCGCGCTGAACTGGCCGGTGTCGACGAGCGCGTACCCGGCCCACGCGAGGATCGCCAGGATCACCACGGTCGCCACCACTCCGTAGAGCCGGTGGCGGCGCCGGGTCTGCGGTCCGGGGACGTCGTAGAGGGCGGTGGTGGTCATCGGGGAACCCCCCAGCGCTTTTCCAGCACGTTGAACAGCGCGCTGATGGTCAGGGTCACGATCAGATAGCCGACGGCGATCCAGACGAAGGTCCAGACGATGCTGTAGCCCAGCTCGTTGAGCGTCTTGTAGGTGCCGAGGAGTTCGACGACGCTGAAGGAGCCGGCGATCGCGGAGTTCTTGGCGAGCGCGATGAGCGTGGAGCCGACGGGCGGGATGACGGTACGGAACGCCTGCGGCAGCACCACGTCGCCCAGCGTCTGCGAGAAGGTCATGCCCAGGCTGCGGGCCGCCTCGCCCTGCCCCACCGGGACGGTGTTGATGCCGGAGCGCACCGCCTCGCAGATGAAGGCCGAGGTGTAGCAGCCCAGCGCCAGCACGGCGAAGACCTTGAAGGGCAGCACGACGCCGAAGCGCGGCAGCCCGAGCAGCACCGCGAAGAACAGCAGCGTCAGCGGGGTGTTGCGCAGCACCATCACCCACACGGTGCCGAACACCCGCAGCGAGCCGACCGGCGCGACCCGGAACGCCGCCATCACCACGCCCACGACGAGCGCGAGCAGCGAGGCGAAAACGGTCAGTTCGACGGTGCCGAGCAGGCCCTCCCCGTAGCGGGAGAAGTTGTCCAGGAGCACGTTCATGGGCGGTCCGTCCTCAGCTCGCCGGGTAGCGGTCGATGGCGGGCGGCTTCGGAGCGGGGACGCCGGACAGGCCCAGCGTCGCGTCGTACGCCTTCTTCCAGTCGCCGTTCTTCTCGTGCGACGCGAGGGCGTCGTCCAGCGCGAACCGCAGCGCGGTGTCCCCGTGCGGCACGCCGACGCCGTACGGCTCCTGGGAGAACGGCCGGCCGGCCAGCTTCAGCTCGTCGGGCACCTTGGCGGCGTAGCCCATGAGGATCGCGTCGTCGGTGGTGACGGCGTCGACCTGGTAGGTGAGCAGGTTGTCGACGCACACCGAGTACGTGTCGTAGGCGACCAGGTCGGCCTTGGGATAGTCGGACTGGATGCGCTGGTACGGCGTGGACCCGGCCGCCGAGCAGACCTTCTTCCCCGCCAGGTCCTGCGGCCCGTCGATGCCCTGCTGGTCCTTGCGCACGAGCAGGCCCTGCCCCGCCATGTAGTACGGCCCGGCGAAGCCCACCTGCTGCTTGCGCTTGGCGTTGATGGTGTAGGTGCCGACGTAGTAGTCGATCTGGCCGTTCTGCAGGGCGGTCTCGCGGTTGGCGGAGGCGATGGTCTTGAACTGGACCGTCTTCGGGTCGAAGCCGAGGGAGGCGGACAGCATCTTGGCGATCTCGACGTCGAAGCCGGTGTACGTGCCGGAGGCCGGGTCGCGCTCGCCCATGTACGGCTGGTCCTCCTTGGCGCCGACGACCAGGCGGCCGCGGCTCCGGGCCTTGCGCCAGGTCGCGGAGTCGGACAGCTGATAGCCCGTGGCCGTCGTGTAGCGGGGCAGCTGACTGCCCTTGGGCCCCTTCACGGGCGGGCTTCCGGACTTGCCGCAGGCGGCGGCCAGCAGCGCGACGGCGGTCAGCGCGAGCGCCGCGAGGGCGGTTCGGGTCTGGTGCATGGCGGCGCCCCCGGTCAGTGCTTGAGGATCTTGGAGAGGAAGTCCTTGGCGCGGTCGCTCTCGGGCGCGGTGAAGAACTCCTCCGGCGTGCGGTCCTCGACGATCCGGCCGTCCGCCATGAAGACGACGCGGTTGGCGGCCGAGCGCGCGAAACCCATCTCATGGGTGACGACGACCATCGTCATGCCCTCCTGCGCGAGCTGCTGCATGACCTCCAGCACCTCGTTGATCATCTCCGGGTCGAGGGCGGAGGTCGGCTCGTCGAAGAGCAGCGCCTGCGGCTCCATGGCGAGCGCGCGGGCGATGGCCACCCGCTGCTGCTGGCCACCGGACAGCTGCGCCGGGTACTTGTCGGCGTGCGCGGCCAGCCCCACCCGCTCCAGGAGTTGGCGGGCCCGCTGCTCGGCCTCCTCCTTCCCGCGCTTGCGGACCTTGACCGGCGCGAGCATCACGTTGGCCAGCACGCTCTTGTGCGCGAAGAGGTTGAAGGACTGGAAGACCATGCCGACTTCGGCGCGCAGCCGGGCCAGTTCCCGCCCCTCCTCGGGGAGCGGGTGGCCGTCCAGAGTGATGGTGCCGGACTCGATCGGTTCGAGGCGGTTGATGGTGCGGCACAGGGTGGACTTGCCGGAGCCGGAGGGCCCGATGACGACCACCACCTCGCCGCGGCCGACGGTGAGGTCGATGTCCTGGAGGACATGCAGTTTCCCGTAGTGCTTGTTGACCCCGCGCAGCTCGATCAGCGCATCACCGGCCATGTGCAGCCCTGCTCACTTCCATCCGTCCAGCCAGGACCCCGCAACCTACCCGCACGAAACCGGGCCTTCTCCGCTGACACGCACAGATGCCACGACAATCCCCGATTACCGGAGAAAATGCCCACGCGTGCGGGGGTACGGGACGGCCGGGCGGGGCGGCCGGGTGGCCGACTGCCGCACCGCGCCTCCCTAGGTACACAGAGCCTGCCTGCGTACCTAGCCTGTGGGGCATGCGTGACAACCGGCCTGTCTTCCAGCGCATCGCCGACGACCTGCGCCGCCAGATCGACGAGGGCACGCTCCCCGTCGGGGCGCGCATCCCGTCCCGCTCCGAGCTGAAGCGTGCGTACGAGGCCAGCGACCAGACCGTGGACCGGGCCGTCCGCGTCCTGAAGGCCGCCGGCTACGCGGAAGGCCAGTTCGGGCGCGGGGTCTTCGTGACCGACCGGGCCCCCATAGGCACCCTGCTGCGCTCCACGGGCGCCGTGGACTCCCCCTTCGCCGCCCGGATCGCGCTGGAGGGCTCGCCCGACGGCGCGCCGCTGACCTGGGAGGCGTCCTCGACGACGGCCCCGGCCTCCGACCGGGTGGCGCGGCGGCTGTGCATCGTGCCGGGCACCGGCGTCATCCGGTCGGTGTACGAATACCTCGCCAACCGGCAGCCGGTGCAACTCGCCACGAGCTGGGAGCCGCTCGCCATCACCGAGGGCACGGACGTGGTCTTCCCGGAGTGCGGTCCCTATGCCCGGCGGGGCGTACGGGGGCGCATGGCGGCCATCGGCATCCGGGTGGTGCGCGCCGAGGAGCGGGTGGGCTCCCGGCCCGCTTCCAGCGCCGAGGCGGAGGCGCTGGGCTGCTCCCCCGGGCAGTGCGTCACGGTCGTGGAGCGCACCCACTTCGACGCGGACGGGCGGGCCGTGGAGACCTCGGACATCGTCGTACGGGCCGACCGGTGGCGGCTCGCCTACGACATCGGGTTCGTGTAGCCGGGGCGGGACCGGTGCGCGCGGTCCGGGCGGGCCCGCCTGCTCAGTTCTCGGCGGCCTCCGCGTAGAGCTGGCAGAGTTCGGGCGCGCCGTTGGCCGCCCAGTCCCGGCCCGCGGTCACCACGTCCACCTCCCGGCCGGACGCCAGCCGGACCACCGGCTCGCCGCCCGGCCACACCTTCCAGCTGGCGCCGGGCACCGTCCGTACCAGTACCGTGCCCAGGTAGAAGCCCGCGTCGTTGCCGAGCCAGGTCACCACCTCGGGGTCGTCGCGCCAGGCGGGGCGCAGCTGGTCCAGCGCCTCCAACGAGTGCACCGAGTCGTCCAGTTCCACGCCTTCGGTCTGGGCCTGGGCACGCAGCAGCTCGCACTCCGCCAGGAGCTGGGCCGCGCCTTCGGGATCGCCTTCGACAGCGGGGCTCGCTTCCGGCCGCTTGCGCCACTTGTCCAGGAAAGACATGTTCATGGGCGTAGCGTCCCACCCGGGCCGGGGTGGTGGCCACAGGCGCGCGGCAGGCCGGTGGCCGGATCCCCGCGCCCGGTCACCGGTTCCGGCCGGTGTCCGTGCTCGACTTGGTGCTCGCTCTGCGTTCGGCCTCGTGCTCGACCTCGGTCCCAGCGAAAGGGAAACCGTATGCGCGTACGCCTATGGGGCACGCTCCTCGCCCCGGCTCTCTGCCTCACTCTCGTCCCCACGGCCGCTGCGGCCCAAGCCGCGGACACACTCCAACGGGCCGCGGCCCCGGCGCCGTTGGAGAGACTCTTCGACAACAGGGCGGTCAGCGAACCGTCCGATCCGGCGTCGGCGGACTTCGACGGGGCCGGCAACTCGCTGTCCGCGCGGGACCTCGCCGCGGCGGGCTGGGCCCCGGGGCGGGTGCTGACCCTCGACGCGGCCCGGCTGCGGTGGCCGCGTACCGCCGCGGGCCGCCCGGACAACGTACGGGCCGACGGCCAGACGGTCCGACTGTGCGGGCGCGGGGACGCCCTCTCGCTGCTGGTGGCCGCGACGGGCGGCACGGTGACCGGGTCCGGCACGATCCGCTACCGGGACGGGTCGCGCAGCACGTACCGGCTGACCGCGCCCGACTGGCGTACGGGTCCGCCGGCCACCGCGGCGGTGGCGCTGCCGCACATCAACACGCCGGGCGGCCAACGGGCGGAACGGGCGCGGCTGTACGCGGTGAGTGTGCCGGTGGTGCGCGGGCGCGAGGTGGCCGCGGTCGTGCTGCCCGCGGACCCCGGGCCGCGCGCCGACCTGCATGTGTTCGCCGCGGCGGTACGTGACAACGGCGCAGGCTGGACGACCGGTTGGGCGACGGCCACGGGCGGGTACGCCCAGCGCGGGCCCTGGCGCGACCAGACGCTGCGGCTGGTCGTGCACACCGGCGCGGGCGGGCCGCGGGCCCGGATCAGGCTGGCGAACACCTTCGCGGCGGCGCCGGTGCGCTTCGGGGCGGCGAGCGTGGCCGTGCGGGGCGCGGACGGGGGCGCGGGAGCCGCCCGCAAGCCGGTACCGCTGACGTTCGGCGGGCGGCGGAGCGTACAGATCCCGGCCGGCTCCCAGGCGTACAGCGACCCCGTGCCCTTCGCCGTGCCCGCGGGCCGCGACCTGCTGGTCAGCCTCCATCTGCCGGGCACGGTGACGGCGGCGCCGGTGCACGCGGGGGCCCAGCAGGCCTCGTACGTCAGCACACCCGGCAGCGGCGACCGTACGGGTGACGTCAGCGGCGCGGCGTACCCGGGCACGCTGACCGGCTGGCCGTTCCTGACCGGGGTGGAGGTCGCCGGCGGACCGGGCACGGTCGTGACGCTCGGCGACTCCATCACCGACGGTTCACTCTCCACGCCGGGCACCAACCGGCGCTGGCCGGACGTGCTGGCCGGCCGCCTCCAGGCCCAGCACGGCCTGCCGCGGTACGGCGTGGCCAACAGCGGCATCGACGCGAACCGGGTGCTCACCGACCGCTATCCGGGGGACGGCGTCAGCCCCGTCACCGGCGGGGTCAGCGCCCTGCACCGGCTGGAGCGGGACGTGCTGGCCCAGCCCTCGGCCCGTACGGTCGTGGTCTTCGAGGGCACCAACGACATACGGGCCGGAACGCCGGTGCACGAGGTCGTGGCAGGGCTGCGGGCCATCGCCCGGCGCGCGCACGAGCGCGGGCTGCGGGCGGTGGCCGCGACCATCACACCGTGCGAGGGCTTCGCGGACTGCTCGGCGGAGGTCGACGCGCGGCGCAATGCCCTGAACGCCGCCATCCGGGGGCGCGGCGCGGGCTTCGACGCCGTACTGGACTTCGACGCCGTACTCCGCGATCCGCGGCACCCGCAGCGGCTGCTGCCCGCGTACGACAGCGGCGACCATCTGCACCCCGGCGACGCGGGCCTGCGGGCGCTCGGGGAGTCGGTGGACCTGCGCGCGCTGGTCGCCGCCCCCTGAAACGGGCGGCCGGAGCGCCCGGCTCGGCTCAGACGTCCAGATCCACCACCACCGGAGCGTGGTCCGAGGCGCCCTTGCCCTTGCGCTCCTCGCGGTCCACGTAGGCGTCCGAGACGGCCTTGGCGAACGGCTCGTTCCCGTAGACCAGGTCGATGCGCATGCCCTTGTTCTTCGGGAAGCAGAGCTGGCGGTAGTCCCAGTAGGTGAACGGCTTGTCGTACTTCAGGGGGCGCGGCACCACGTCCGACAGGCCGGCCTCGCGCAGCGCGGTCAGGGCGGCGCGCTCGGCGGGCGTCACATGCGTCATGCCCTCGAAGACGGAGGTGTCCCACACGTCGTCATCGGTCGGCGCCACATTGAAGTCGCCGAGGATCGCGAAGGGCCGGGGGCCCGCCGCGTCCTCGGCGACGGCCGCCTTCAGCGCCTCGAACCACTGGAGCTTGTACGCGAAGTGGGCGTGGTCGATCTCGCGGCCGTTGGGCACGTAGACGGACCAGACGCGGACCGGCCCGCAGGTCGCGGAGACCGCGCGGGGCTCCTGCACCCCTTCGTAATCCGGGCCGCCGGCCAGCCCCGGGGTCACGTCCTCCAGGCCCACCTTGGACAGCAGCGCGACGCCGTTCCACCGGCCGGTGGCGTTCACGGCGGCCTCGTAGCCCAGCTCGCGCAGCTGGTCGTACGGGAACTGCTCGGCCGAGCACTTGGTCTCCTGGACGCACAGCACGTCCGTGCCGGTGTTCTCCAGCCAGGCCAGCAGCCTCGGGAGGCGGGCGGTGATCGAATTGACGTTCCAGGTCGCGATGCGCATGCCCGTAAACCTACAGCGGGGGTGTGACAGTCGGGCCGACGCCCGGCCCGGCCGGGGCCGGACACCGGGTCTCAGTTCAGCCCGGTGCGCTCGCCGGGTGCGAGGCGGCCGTGATCGGTACCGCCCAGCTTGTCGATCATGCCGTCGTAGACCGGGCGGGCATGCTCCTGGAGCAGGCTGTCGTGCACGTCGATGGCGCGGCGCGGCCGGATCTCGCGGACGTAGTCGATGACCTCGGCGACCTTGTTCCAGGGCGCGTGCACCGGCAGCAGCAGCGTGTCGACGGTACGGCCCTGAGGGACGGTGAGCGCGTCCCCCGGGTGGAAGACGGTCGCGCCGTCGTCCTCGGTGGTGATCAGATAGCCGACATTGGTGACCCGCGGAATGTCCGGGTGGATGACGGCGTGCAGCTGCCCGTGCACCTCCACATCGAAGCCGGCCGCGGTGAACGCGTCCCCCTCACCGACCGTGTGCACCCGCCCGGGGAAGGCCGCGGAGATCTGCTCGGCGACGCTGCCCAGGGTCCAGATCTCGGCGCCGGGATTGGCCTCCATGCCCGCGCGCAGCCGCTCCTCGTCGAAGTGGTCCGGGTGCTCGTGGGTGACCAGGACGGCGTCGGCGCCGACCGCCGCGTCCCGCTCGCTGAAGACACCGGGATCGATGACGAGCACCTGCCCGTCCTTCTCCAGCCGGACGCAGGCGTGGGTCTTCTTCGTGAGTTCCATGCTTCCCATCTTGCCGCGCGGGGCCCTCGGACGGCCCGACCGGGCGGCGGGCGCCGGCCGTCACCCCTCCGGGGTGGTCTCCTCCCGTATGACGCGCTGCGCCACGGCGAAAGCCGCGTTCGCGGCGGGGACACCGCAGTAGACAGCCGTGTGCAGCAGCACTTCCTTGATCTCCGTGGGCGTCAGCCCGTTGCGCAGCGCGGCGCGGGTGTGCGGCGCCAGCTCGTCCTGATGGCCGCGGGCGACCAGCGCGGTGAGCGTGATGATGCTGCGGGTGCGCCGGTCCAGCCCCGGCCGGGTCCACACCTCCCCCCACCCGTAACGGGTGATGAACTCCTGGAAGTCCCCGGTGAAGTCGTCCGTCGCCTCCTCCACCCGGTCCACGTGCGCGTCGCCGAGCACCTCACGGCGGACCTTCATCCCCTGCTCGTACGCGCCGCCGCGGACCGCCTCCGGCTGGCTGAGGCCGGACTCGATCGCCGGGGGCGCCATGAGCGGGGGCGGCGGCGCGGCCGCGAGCACCGGCTTGGGCACGGCCGCGCCGATCGCCGTCTGCCCGGTGGCGCCCGGCTTGTCGTGCCAGGCGGCCGTGAAGTGCCGGATGAGCAGCTCGGTGACGGCGGCGGGCTGCTCGACCGGCGCCAGGTGGGACGTCCCCGGAACCAGCGCCAGACTCGCGTCCGGTATGCCCGCCACCAGGGTGCGGGCGTCGGTGGTCGGCGTGACCTGGTCCTCCGACCCCACCACGACGAGGGTGGGCACCCCGATCCGCTGGAGCGAGGAACGGACGTCGAAGGCGGCCATCGCCTCACAGGCCGCGATGTAGCAGCCCGGATCGGTGGTGCGCACCATCTGCACGGCCCACTCGACGATGGCGGGCTGGGCCCCCGCGAAGCCCTGGGTGAACCACCGCTCGGGCGCGGTGCGGGCGATCGGGTCCAGTCCGTTCGTACGGATCACCACACCCCGCTGCCGCCAGGCGTCCGCGGTCCCGTACCGCGGCGAGGAGGAGACCAGCGCGAGCGAGGTGACCCGCTGCGGCCGGGTGAGCGCCAGCTGCGCACCGACAGCCCCACCGATCGAACACCCCGCATACCCGAACCGCTCCACCCCCAGCACATCGAGCGTGGCCACGAGCCGGTCGGCCAGCTCGGCGACGGAGGAGGCCGGATACGCGGGCGACCCGCCGTGCCCGGGCAAGTCGAACCGGATGACACGCCAGTGGCGGATCAGATCGGGTATTTGGCGGTCCCACATGTGCCAGGTCGTCCCGAGCGCCGCCCCCAAAACCAGACAAGGAGCATCTTCCGGCCCGTCAGAGCGGAATTGCAGGGTCTTCACCGTCGTCTCACTCACCCGCTCACGCTCCCACATGTCTTGACGGGGCCCGTAGCGGGGGCCTGGCGGTGGCTGTTCGACCGGGTGCAAGCCCATTCGGGCCGCATGGCGTTCGAGGCGACGGACGGGTTGGCGGCGGGGCTTGCCGGCGACGGCCGTGCCGGGACCGATCCCGGCTGAGGCGTGCGCAGGTGTTGGCTCGGGCTTTCAGCGGGCGATCGAGATGGCGAAGGGCGCGAATCCGCCGGATCGGATCACGTGCGGTACGAACAGGACGGCGGCCTCGGCGGCCCGCGCGGTCTCGATCCCGCCGAGGTCCGTGATCCACTCCTGCTGCCAGCCGAGGTCGGCGAGAAGCCCGCGTACAACCTGCTTGGCCTCCGGGTCCTCGCCCGAGAGAAAGGCGGTCGGTGTCCGGGTCAGCGCGGCGGGCGCGGTCATCACCGTGTAGAGCATCGTGTTGAGCGTCTTGACGACGCGCGTGTCGGGGAGGGCTTCTTGGAGGTGCTCCGCGAGGCTTGAGCCGGGGTAGAGCAGGTCGGCGGGCAGGCCGTCCGGTCCGTCGACGGTGGCGTTGGAGACGTCCACGAGAATCTTGCCCCGCAGTTCCTCGCGCAGTGCGACGAGCCGCTCCAGCGATCCGGCGCCCGGGGTGGCGTTGATGACGATCTGCGCCGTGCGGGCGGCGTCGGCGGCAGAGCCGGGTGAGCGGTCCGCCACGGTCACCTCGTGCCCGGCCCCGGTGAGGGTCCGGGCGAGGCTGCCGCCGACGCGGCCGTTTCCGAGAACGGCGATCATGGTCATGCCGATGTGGTCCTTCCGGTGTTTGTGATGCTCGTGGGAGTCAACGGGAGAGCGTGGTGACGGCTTCGGTGTGCACGCCGGGTGCGGCGGCCAGGAAGCTCTCGCTCCGCGGGGTCCAGGGGCGGCCCTCAACGTCGGATATCCGTCCGCCGGCCTCGGCGACGAGCAGCGCTCCGGGAAGCAGGTCGGCGCGGGCCCCGGCGAACTGCCAGAAGGCGTCGATCCGGCCGGCGGCCACGTTCAGCAGATGCAGGGTGGCGGGCACGGAGGTCCGCACCACGAGCGCGTCGAAGAGCATCGCGGTGATCGAGGAGCCGATGCGCCGCACGACCTTCTCGTCCTCGTCCGGCCTGGCCTGGCTCGTGGCCACGAGGCTCAAGCCGAGGTCCGTGGTCCGGGAGACGCGCAGCGGGCGGCCGTCGAGCTGCGCGCCGGCGCCGGCGAGGGCAGTGTAGGTCTCACCGGTCAACGGCAGGTGAACCGCGGTGAGTACCGGCTGGTTGTCGCGTACGAGCGTGGCGGTCACCGCCCACTCCGGCAGGGCGTGCAGGTGGTTGACGTTGCCTTCGGCCGGATCCAGAACCCACCATTCGCCGGGGGGCATGGCACCGCCCGCCAGCTCGTCCTCCACGAAGCGGGCGTCCGGGCGCAGGAGGGTGAGGCGGGGGCGCAGGACGTCGAGGGCCGCGTCGTCGTTGGCGGCGAGCGCGCGCATCAGCTCTTCGCGGGTCCGGTGGCGGACCACGTCGCCGAACCGCTCCCGTAGCACCGAAGCCGCCGCGCGCACGGCGATCGCGGTCTGCGCGAGCAGGTCGGCGTCGGACGCGGAACCGGCGGTTGCAGCGCTTGGGGTGCTCTGCATCGATTCGGGCATGGCGGTGCTCCCGGTTGAGAAGGGGGTGATGAGGCGGATTGGGCGAGGACTGTGTTCCTTTCGCGCCCGCACCTCGAAGGTAGGAGGGGCGACCGCTAACCACAAGTGCATGTAAAGCACGGCTAGCATGACTCCCATGCAATTGGATCTGAACCTGCTCGCCGCGCTCGATGCGCTGCTGGAGGAAGGCAGCGTGGCCGGCGCCGCTGAGCGCCTGCACGTCACCGCCCCCGCGATGAGCCGAAGCCTCGGCCGGATCCGGCGCACGACAGGGGATCAGATCCTGGTGCGTACCGGGCGCACGATGACTCCGACGCCGTACGCGATCGCCGTCCGGGAACAGGTGCACGAGCTGCTGCAGCAGGTCCAAGGCGTGCTGGCACCGAGCCGCGAACTCGACCTCACGACGATGGAGCGCACCTTCACCCTCCGCTGGCACGATTCACTCGTCGCGCTCGGTGGCCCCGCGCTTCTCGCGGCCGTACGCGAGCAGGCGCCGGGCGTGCGTTTGCGTTTCCTCGCGGAATCGAGCGTCGACACCCCCGAGCTGCGTCGCGGCGAGGTCGACCTGGAGGCGAACGCCGACCGCCCGACCGCACCCGACATTCGCGCCGACCGGGTGGCCGAGACCCAGCACGTCATCGTCGTGCGGCAGGGCCACCCGCTCACCCGGGTCAAGGCCGTCACCGCCGCGCAGTACGCCGGGGCCGAGCACATCACCGTCTCGCGGCGCGGAAGACTCGGCAATGCCCTCGACGACGCTCTCGCGCGGCTCGGCCTCACCCGCCGGGTAGTGGCGTCCGCGCCCACCGAAGGCACCGCCTTCGAGTTCGTGCGCGACTCCGATCTCCTCGTCACAGCCCCCGAATCGACGACGCGCGCAACGGCCACGGCCCTCGGTCTGACCCTGCTCCCGCTGCCGTTCGAACTGCCGTCGGCCGCGGTGTACCTGTCATGGCATCAGCGCTACGACACCGACCCCGCACACGTCTGGCTACGCGACCTGGCGCGGAGCGCGTTGGCGCCCTGCCGTAACGGCCGGCACGGACCGGCCGTGATCAGCCCGTTGTGGCCGGCTCGTCGCTCTCCTCCCGGCTGCCGGGTGTGACCTTGCACTCCAGCCGGCCGTCTTGCACGTCGCAGGTAACGGTGTCGCCGGGGCCCACCTGGCCGTCCAGCAGCATGTTGGACAGCCGGTTGTCGAGCTCCGTCTGAATGGTGCGGCGCAACGGCCTGGCACCGAACTCCGGCTGATAGCCCTGCTCCGCGAGCCATTCCTTGGCGCGCTCGGTCACCTGGAGACCGACCTGCTGGGCGTGCAGCCTGCGGCGACTGCGCTCCAGCAGCAGTTCGACGATCCGCACGAGGTTTTCCCGGGTGAGCGCGTGGAAGACGACCACCTCGTCGATGCGGTTGAGGAATTCGGGGCGGAAATGGCTGCGCAGCTCGGCCATCAGGTCGTCGCGGATCTCGTCCACGGCGCCGTGGTGGTTCAGGATGAGCTGCGAGGCGAGGTTGCTGGTCATGATGACGACCGTGTGGCGGAAGTCGACCGTACGGCCCTGCGCGTCGGTCAGCCGGCCGTCGTCGAGGACCTGGAGCAGCAGGTTGAAGACGTCCGGGTGCGCCTTCTCCACCTCGTCGAACAGCAGCACGCTGTACGGCTTGCGCCGGACCGCCTCGGTGAGCTGCCCGGCTTCGTCGTAGCCCACGTACCCGGGAGGCGAGCCGACGAGGCGGGAGACGGTGTGGCGCTCCTGGAACTCGCTCATGTCGAAGCGGATCAGCCGGTCCTCCTGGCCGAAGAGGATCTCGGCGATGGCCTTGGCGAGTTCGGTCTTGCCGACGCCGGTGGGCCCGAGGAAGAGGAAGCTGCCGGTGGGCCGGTCGGGGTCGCCCATCCCCGCGCGGCCCCGCCGCACGGCCTGCGCCACCGCGGTGACCGCCTCGTCCTGGCCGACCACCCTCGCGTGCAGGGTCTCCTCCAGCCGGATCAGGCGTTCGCGCTCGGTGGCCGTCAGCTGGGCGACCGGAATGCCGGTGCGCCGGGAGACGACTTCGGCGATGTCCTCCTCGGTGACCTCTGCCACGGGTGCCTGCTCACCGTCCAGGCCCGAAAGCCTCTCCTGCGTCTCGTCGATCTGTCTCTTGAGCCCGGCGGCCCGGTCGTAGTCCTCGTTGTGGACGGCCTCGTCCTTCTCCCGGTTCAGCCGGGTCAGTTCGTCCTGGGCCTCGTCCGCCTCGGGGCTGTCACCGCCGCCGCGCAGCGCCACCCGGGCCCCGGCCTGGTCCAGCAGGTCGATGGCCTTGTCGGGCAGGAACCGGTCGGTGATGTAGCGGTCGGAGAGGACCGCCGCGCTCTCCAGCGCCGCGTCGGTGAAACGCACGCCGTGATGGGCCTCATAGGCGTCGCGCAGGCCCTGAAGAATCTCCACGGTCTCGTCGACCGTGGGCTCCGGCACGATCACGGGCTGGAAACGGCGTTCGAGCGCGGCGTCCTTCTCGATGTTCTTGCGGTACTCCTCCAGCGTCGTGGCGCCGACCAGACTGAGATCGCCGCGGGCCAGGGCGGGTTTGAGGATGTTCCCCGCGTCCATGGCCCCCTCGCCGCCGCCACCGGCGCCGACGACCGTGTGGATCTCGTCGATGAACACGATGATGCTCTCCTGCGCCTCGGTGACCTCGTCGATGACCTTCTTCAGGCGCTCCTCGAACTCTCCGCGGTACTTCGAACCGGCCACCAGTCCCGGCAGGTCCAAGGCGACCACCCGCCGGTCCCGCAGGGTCTTGGGCACATCGCCGGACACCACGCGCTGCGCGAGGCCCTCCACGATGGCGGTCTTGCCGACCCCCGGGTCCCCCAGCAGCACCGGGTTGTTCTTCGAACGCCGGGAGAGGATCTCCACCGTCTGCTCGATCTCCTGGGCCCGCCCCACCACCGGATCCAACCGTCCCGCGCGGGCCTCTTCCGTAAGGTCGCGGCCGTACTCGTCCAGCGTGGGCGTCGCACTGGACCCGCTCCCCGCCGAACCGCCGCCGGCCCCGCCCGGGCCCCCGCGGTCGCGGCCGGCTCCGGCACCCTCCGGACCCAGCAACCCGGCCGCACCGGACGAGGGGTCCTCCACGACCGCGGCCAGGATGTGCTCAGGCCCGATGTAGGACGCACCCGCCTCCTGGGACTTGGCGTGGGCCCTGAGCAGGACCCGCTTCGCCGCCGGGGTCAGCCGCGGTTCCTCCACCCCGTCACCGGCGGGCAGCGACTCCTCCACCTGCGCCACCAGCGCGTCGGGATCGGCACCTGCCTGAGCCAGCAGACGGCGGCCCGGGTCGGCCTGGGCGGCGGCCCACAGAAGGTGCACGGTGTCCAGATCGGCCCCGTCCTCGGCGGCACGCCCGCCGGCCGTCGCCAGAAGCTCCTGCGCGGCGTCGCTGAGCAGGCGCCCGATGGGCACCCGCTGGACCGCCGGCGGTGAGGCCGCAGGGCTGGTGCCGAAGAAGCGGTTGAACAGGTCCGAGAACGGGTCACCGGACCCGAAGGGCGAAGTCGTCACAGCCGTCATCCGATCCGGCGGGCAACCGGCCCGCGTTCGTTGCCGATGGGAAAGGCCCCGCGGACAAGGAACACACGCTGCTCGGCGGCATCAGGGGCCGCCGGTGTACGGGCCTTACCCCACCTTGGAAGCCGACCGGTGTACCCGCACGTCAGCCGCCCTCCCGTTCGTCCACTCGGGTGACCTCGCCCCCTCCGGTGCCGCCGGGCAGGGCCTTGGAGCCCACCGCCATCGGTCCCCCTCCACAGCAGAAAGCCGCCCCTCCAACCGAGCTGTCGCATCGGTCGGGAGGGGCGGCTGTCCATTGCGGTCAGCGCGTCAGCTCACGCGCCGTACGCGCATCCGCTCTGGCGTCGGGGTCAGGACGGGTCGCCGTACTGGAGGCCGCGTCCGTTGGTGCCGATGTAGACGCGGCCGAAGGTGTCGGGATCACCGGTGATGACGCCGACGCTGCCGATACCGCCCCACTGGTGGGCGTCGTCGTTGACGCGGAGCCAGGTGGCGCCCTTGTCGGTGGAGCGGAAGACCCCACCGACGTCGTTGACGGTGCCGATCATGTACAGGGCCTGGTAGGAGGCGCCCGGTGCGGCCTTGCCGAAGCCGAGGGCGGCGGCGGACTTCACCGTGGTGAGCCTGGCGAAGGTGCGGCCGCCGTCGGTGGAGTGCAGCAGCCCCTGGTCACCGCCGACGATCCACAGGTCTCCCGCAACGCCGGGTACGGCCTTGAGCCGGCCGCCGGCGGGAAGGCCGGTGGCCCGGGCGGTGAAGGTCGCTCCGCCGTCGGTGCTGGCGTGGAGCGTGCCGCCGGCCAGCGAGTAGAACGTGCCGGCCGAGGAGCGGTCGGCGACGACCGCGGCGCCGGCGCCCAGGCCACCGACCTTCGACCAGCTCGCCCCCTTGTCGGTCGAGCGGTACGGGACCTGGCCGGCCTCGGTCCATACGATGCTCGAACCGTCCGCCGCGAGCGCGACCTGGCCACTGTCGGCACCGGCCACCGGCTCCGACCGGAAGCCGGTCCAGCTGTTGCCGCCGTCGGTGGAATAGGCGCCGTCCTGCGCGCCGCCACGGCCGACACGGACCATCACCGAGGGGTTGGCCTGGGCGAAGTCGATGTCGGTGCTGTTGCTCATCATCGGGTTGTTCATCCGCCCGGCGGGCACCTTGGTCAGGTCGTCGTGGCGGAAGCCGCCCTGGTCGCCCATGGCGGTGATGACGGTCGCACCGCCGGGCGGGGCGATCGCGTCCATCAGCGCGGTCTCCTCCAGGCCGCGCGCGCCCACGGTCCAGTGGCTGGTGCCGCCGCTGTCGGTGGCGTCGGCGTCCTTGCTGCGCCAGATGCCGTTGCCGGTGCCGTACAGCACGTGCCCGGAGTCGGAGGGGTCGATGGCCAGGGCGGTCATCCAGTGCCCGGTGTGGGTGCCGATGTACGGAGCGGCGGAGGCGTTCCGTACCGATTTCCCGGCCAGCGCCTTCCATGTCGTGCCGCCGTCGGTGCTGCGGTAGATCTCGTCCTCGGGCCACCAGCGGCCGAGGGTCGTGACCATCACCGTGGACGGCTTGCGCGGATCGACGGCCAGGCCGGAGAAGCCGTAGCCGCCCTGGGACGGAGAAATGTTCTTCCACGCTCCGCCCGCCGGGGTGTACTTCCACACCGAGCCCGCCGTCACGCCGTTGGGCCCGAGGTTGTCGGTGTACGTCAGGTACAGCGAACCGTCACCGGAGAGCACGCCGTGCTGGGGCAGCTGGCCGGTGGGGTGCCCGGGGACGGCCTTCCAGGTGCTGCCGCCGTCGGTGGAGCGGTAGAGGGAGGCCGACCTGTCCGCGACGCCGACGTAGACCGTGTTGCTGCCGGCCGGCCCGTACGTCACGAAGGAGATGCCCGCGCCGCTGCCCGCCCCGTCCTTGACCGGGAACGAAGAGACCTGCCGCCATGTCACCCCGTGGTCGGTGCTGCGCCACAGGCCGTTCTTACGGGTGCCCAGCAGCAGGGTGCGGTGGTCCGAGGGGTCGATCGCGAGCCGTTCGCCCGCCCCGCGGCCGTCCTCGTTGCCGCCCAGCTTGAACGGCAGATCGGTGCGCTGGAAGGTGCGGCCCCGGTCCGTGGAGCGCAGGATCGCGCCGTTGCCGGCCCAGTTGTTGGTGTAGGTGCCCGTCGCGAGGTAGAGCCGGTCGGGGTCGACGGGGTCGGTGGCCAGCGCGTCGATGCCCAGCAGGTTCCAGTCCTTCTCGCCGAGCCAGTCCGTGAGCGGGATCCACTGCTCGGCCGCGGTGTCCCAGCGGTAGGCGCCGCCCATGTCGGTGCGCGCGTACAGCAGATCCTTCTCCCGTGGGTTGAACACCAGCCCGGTGACGTAACCACCGCCGACCACCTGGGCGTTCCTCCACTTGTACGGTCCGGCCGCGGCCGCCTGGCTGCCGGTCACCTTCACCAGCTTCCACTGCTGGTTGGTGCTGCCCCTGCCGGGATACTGGACGACCGCCGCGCCCTGGGCCGTGGCGCCTCCGGAGACGTCCAGCACCTGGCCGCTCTTGCGGGAGGTGAAGGTGACGGCGCCGGAGCCGCTCACGTCATCGATCCGCCATTCCTGGGAGGCGGAGGAGCTGTCGGTCTGCTGCTCGGCGGCAGCCGACCGGGAGGTCGAGCCGCCCGCTATGCCCAGCACCTTGCCGCTGTTGCGGTTCACGAGCTCGTAGAAGCCGTCGCCGGTGGGCCTCAGTTTCCACTGCTGGTTGGCGGTGTTCTGGTCGGTCCACTGCTGGATGCGGGTGCCGTCGGCGGTGGAGAAGGCGTTGACGTCCAGCACCTTGCCGCTGCGCACGGAGACAAGCTTGTAGTAGGCACCGGCGTCGATCGTCGCGGCCAGGGAGTCCTCTTGGGTGAACAGGAGGTACGGCACGACGGCGGCCGGCACGCCGAGCAGCAGGCCGGTCGCGGCTCTGCGACGGCGGTGACGCCCGCGGCGCCGTCCGTCCGTGTGGTTCTTCATGGGGAGGTGTTCTCCTTGCATATCACCGTTGATCGGGCGGGTCAGCGCTGCAGGGTGAGGACACCCGGCCGGTACGGGAGTCGGTCGTAGTCGCCGCCCGCTGTGGGGGACTTGCCCTGGTAGAGGAACTGCAGGTTGCAGGGGTCGATGGTCATGGTCTGGTCGGGGTTGTTGCGGACCAGGTCACCGTGGCTGATGTCGTTGGTCCAGGTGGCACCGCTGTTGGCCTTGCCCGCGAAGGGGTTGTTCTCGCCGGTGGCCTGCGGGGTCCACGTACCGCTCAGGCTGGAGGCCGTGAACGAGCGGAAGTAGCGCGTCTTGTTCGCGCCCTTCGCCTCGATGAGCATGAGGTACTGGTTTTGGCCCTGGACCTTGTAGACCTGCGGCGCCTCGAACAGCTTGTCCGGCGCGTCGCTCATGACCGTCGTGTACGAGGAGCCGAAGTTGCCCGGGAAGTTCCCGATCGGCATGCTCGCCCGGTAGATCTTGCCGTTGTCACCGGCGAAGAACAGATACATGTTCCGGCCGTCGGCGATCAGGGTCTGGTCGATCGGGCCGGTGGGGGAATCGGTGCGGGGGATGCTGCCGGTGAACAGCGGACGGGGCGCGGACCAGCCGTTCGGGTCGGTGGGGTCGCTCGACGTGCGGTAGCTGAAGGGCCACGCACCCCACTGGGACGCCAGCACCCAGATCCTCTTGGGGGCGAAGTAGAACAGGGTGGGCGCCACCGCGCCCTCTCGCATGCCGGTCTGGCCGGCCGACGCCATGTCCGACCAGTTCGTGAAGGGGCGGAAGGCCATCGAGCCGTACGAGTTCCCGGACGCGCTCGACGCGTAGACCAGGTGCTTGCCGTTGTGCACCACGCTGGTGAAATCCTTCACCGCGACCCACCCGTTCGAGGGCTGTGCGAGGGCACCCGTCGACTTCCACCTGTACGTCGAGGGAAGCGCGCACGCGCCGCTGCCCGCCGTCGTCCCGGACGGGGCGCTCCACTTCTGGTTGTCGACGGACGCGCAGGCGTACAACTGGATCTTGGTGCCGTTCGCGGTGGCCGCGCCGACGGCGTCGAGGCACAGCCCGGACTGCACGCCGGTGATCGTGCCGTTGGTGTTGATGTTCCACTGCTGGTTGGCGCCGCCGTTGCAGTCCCGGACGACCAACGAGGTGCCGTTGGTGGTGCCCTTGTTCTTGGCGTCCAGACACTTGTTGTCGTAGACCTTCAGCTGCTTCGCGGCGGTGTAGGTCCAGCGCTGGTTGGCCCGTCCGCTGCAGTCCCACAGTTGCGCCGGGGTGCCGTTGGCGGTGCCGGAGTCGGGGATGTCGATACAGCGGCCGGAGGCCACGCCCTTGATCTCCCCGGTACCGCCGTCCGGCTTGGCCGGGGGCGTACCGGAGCCGGAATGGAGAGCGTTCATGACGGCGGTGTACGCGGGCTTCGGCCTGCCGTTGTCGTCGAACAGCAGGGGGCGCTCGTCGCGGCGCCAGGAGTCGCTGTCACGGATGCCCCACACCGTGATGCCGGTACACCGGGCCACGGCCAGGCAGGCTTTGACCGTGTTCGCGTAGTGGACGGGTGGTGCCTGGGCGATGTCCAGTTCGGTGATCTGGACGTCGACGCCCAGGGCGGCGAAGGCGGCCAAGGTGGTCCTGAAGCTCGCCGGCGGGCCGCCCGCCTGGAAGTGGCTCTGGAACCCGACGCAGTCGATGGGCACGCCGCGGGACTTGAAGTCCTTGACCATGCGGTAGACGCCCTGGGTCTTGGCGTCCGACCAGTTCTCGATGTTGTAGTCGTTGTAGCAGAGCTTGACCGAGGAGTCGGCCGCACGGGCGGTGCGGAACGCTTCCTCGATGTGCCCGTCGCCCAGCAGGTCCTGGAACTTCGAACTGCGGTGCTGGGAGGAGCCGTCGGCGAAGGCTTCGTTGACCACGTCCCAGGCGTAGATCTTGCCCTTGAAGTGGTTCATCTCGGTGGTGATGTGGTTCTTCATCGCGCTGCGCAGGGTGTTGACGTCGGTGATGGACTTCACCCAGCCGGGCAGCTGTTTGTACCAGACCAGGGCGTGGCCACGTACCCGCTGCCGGTGCGCGGTGGCGTGGCCGACGATCCGGTCGGCCGGGCCGAAGGTGAAGGTGCCGCGGGAGGGTTCGGTGGCGTCCCACTTCATCTCGTTCTCCGGGGTGATCATGTTGAACTCCCGGTCGAGAATCGTGGAGTACGTCGGGTCGCCGAGCCTCCCGGCAGCCACGGCCGTGCCGAAGTACCTGCCCGAGGGGGCCGCCTGCGTACTCAAGGCGGCGGCTCCGGCGGAGCTGGGGAGAAGCGTCACGACTCCGGCGATCACCGCCGCGGTCGACAGTCCTACCGTCACTGTCCGGCGGCTCCTGCGGAGCCGGTGCAGGCCCTTCACGATTCTCCTCGGGGGGCGCGGGTCACCTGATCTGCCACGGGGCGGGTGCGGTGCAGGACGTGGGTCCGTTCCTGCCCACCGGTCACCCGGGGTTCGTGGGTGTGTCGCGTCATGGGAGCCGCTTTCTTCAGGGGATACGTCAACGGGATGTGGGAGACCTGCCACGCCAGCACGTCATGGCGAGCGGCGGGAAGGTCACCCCTGAAGTGGAGGCTTTCGAACTCCCGGTCCCGTAACAGAAAAGTCGCGTCGCCCGGAGGATTGCTCGGTGATGCATCTCGCAGGCAAAAAGTGTTATGCCGAGCGCTGTGGTCCGGTCGTCCCCGTGGGGAGGAATTCAGAGCTGTTACGGCTGGGCAGCCGTCAATGAAATGCGGACCGAACCTGGATTCGGCGCAGCGCTCGGCTCACTGCGGGGTGGGGGCGTGGTGTGGGCTCGTGCTGGGGAATCGCCGGCTGTCACTGAGCGACCCGGCCCAGGATTCTCGTAAGGCGGTTCTCAGGCCCGGGCCCCGCGCGAGATGAAGGAAGCCTGGCCGGCGAAGGCCCGAGTGCCGTCGGAGCCATCGAGCCAGATGCCACCGTCGCGGTGGCGGAGGACCGATCCGGGATAGTTGTGCGCGTGCAGGGTCACCGACCCGGCGACCGCCCCGGGGCGCGGACAGAAGGTGGCGTCTTCACGGAACAGTTGGCTGCCGTCATTGGTGCTCAGCCGTAGCCGCAGGTACTGATGGCGAAGATACCGGCCGTCCGCGGCGCGGAGCGTGACGCACCGTGTGTCGGCCAGTCCCCCGACGACCGTGAAGGCGATCCGTTGCGGTGCCTGTGCGCCGCCGGGCGCGGGGACTCGCCCGCCGAGCGTCGCGAAGTCGCCGGCATACGTGACGAACAGGCCGGGCTGGTCCACGGACTCCAGCGACTGGGCGCCCAGCGGAACCGTTCCTGCGACGGCGGACGGACTCGCCGGGGACGGTTTGGGCGAGGTGGTGGTACGCGACGGGGTCGGCGTGGGGGCGCGCGTCGGGAGCGGCGTGGGGGTGCCGACCTCGGGAGCGGCGATGACGGCGGGCGTCCGGGGCGCCGGTTCGGGCCAGGCCGCATAAGTGGCGGCCCCGGCGACGAGCACCGCGCCGGTGGCGAGGCTCACCACCGGATGAGCGGTCACCACGTGCAGTTTGCCGAGCAGCGAGCCGTGCAGACTGCTTCCCCCCGTCGCCGTGCCGACACTGACGTGTGCCGCGGCCAGCCCGGCGGCGCCCGCGGCAGCCGTACCCGACAGCAGGCCCTTGGCGGCCAGCGCGGCGAGGAGTGCGGCCGGGACGGCCAGCGGCGCGATGTTGAGAAGCAGCAGTTCGGCCGGAACCCGTTCGGTCGTCGTGCAGACCGGGCAGTCGCGGGTGTGCCGTGCGATCCGCTTGCGCCACACCGATGTACGGAGACCGTCCCAGCCGACGACGGTCTCGTTCAGCTGCGGACAGCGCGGGTCCGCCCCCAGCGCGGCGACGATCGTCCGGCTCAGTTCCAGTTGCTCGCGCATGCGCTGCAAACGTACTCCGGCGTGGGCGGCGCTGAGCCCCATCGCGTCGGCGATGTCCTGACGGCTCAGCAAACCGGCGCATTCCTGCCACCACAGCGACAGCAGCACCCGGTGGTCCGGGTCGAGCCACCGGGCGGCTTCGACCACCTGACGGCGCTCGTCCGACATGTGCAGACGCAGGATCGTCATGTCTTCGAGCGCGGCGCCGGCATGTGGTGTCCGGAGTGCCTCGTCGATGACCGTGGTCCGGTCGGCGAGAGTGCGTTGCCGGTGCCAGTGGGTATTGACCTGGCGGAGCGCGATCGACACCAGCCAGGAGCGGAAACTTTCCGGAGCACGCAGGTCGGGCAGGTCGCGTACCACGCGCAGCAGCGTTTCCTGGACGACGTCGTCGACGTCGGCATGTCCGCTCAACGCCCGCCCGACGATGTTGTAGAGCAACGGCAGGTACGCGGCGATCAGCTTCTCGCGCGCCCGGCCGTCACCGGCCTGCGCCGCGACAACCAGCTCCACATGGCCCGCGTCCATGAGCCCATCCCACCTTCGTCAAGGGAGCGATCCGCCGAGTACGGCGGCATACCTTAGCGTCGGCAAACAGTTACGGCCAAAGCCTGCGCCTTCGGCGGACGAGCCGGCCCGCGGGTGCGTTCGGGTAGCAGGCGGCCAACTCGTGGACGGACCGTGCGAGCGCACGTCCCCACCTGTTGAGCACCTGCTATGCCAGATGTCCGGCTCACCGAAGTACGGAAGCAGCGCGCTTGTCGCTGCAATCGGCGGCGCCGGGACCCGGCGGGTTGCGGGAAACCCAGCCCTCAACAGCGCACGCCTACCAGCTGGCGCGAACTGCGCTATCAGCCAGGTGATGCCCCATCAGGACGAGCGTCGAATGAGCATCGAGACCGCCATTTCAGCGTGCGGCTATCGTCCGCACCGCACGCGTCGTCACCGCCTCGCTCGTCCGGGTACCCGGCTGACCACCGAGGGCCGCCGGCATCACAGCCTCCCGGTGGCCGGGCGCGGCGGCCAGGCGCGGGGAGCGAGGATGCCCAGGACGTAGGCACGGGCGACGAGGGCGGGCCTGGTCTCGGCGCCCAGCAGGTCCCGGAGCCGGCTGAGGTGGTAGTCGACCGCCTGCCGGGAGAGCTTCAGCGAGGTGGCGATCTCGCCGTTGGTGCGGCCGCCGGCGAGGAGGGACAGTATGCGGATCTGCGCGGCGGTGAGCGGCGGGTGGGCCTCGTGGGCGATGCTCTGGTCGGTGACGACGGCCCACACGTGCGCGACACGGCCGACGGGCCCGCTCACCGTGGACAGGTGGAGCTGGGCGCGGCGCTGGCGCCCCTCGGTGTCCAGGAGTACGGCGGAGGTCTCCGCCCGCCTGATGCGACGGGTGATCAGCCCCTCCCAGGCGCGGCGCAGGGGGCGCAGGTCGGGCGTGGCGGCGAGCAGGGTGTGCGCACGGCGGCCGACGAGGTCGGACAGGCGTGTCCGGAACAGTTCGGCAGCGGCCGTGCCCGCCTGTTCGATACGGCCGCCGACCGAGAGCAGCGCACAGGGCAGACCGCTGTAATCCCGCAGTGCGCGCAGATTCTCCTCGGCCTCCCGGCGCTGGCTCGTCGCGCGGACGTGGTCGGTGATGTCGACATAGATCCCGGCCACACAGGTCCGGCCGTTCTCCTGGACCGGGAAGCGGTGGCCGGCCGCCTGCCCGGTGCTGCCGTCCGAACGGTGGTAGCGCAGGTGGTGGCGGACCGGCTTGCCGCGGCGGAGGATCTCCTGGTCCAGGGCCCGGAACCGGTCGGCGTCGGCGGGGGTGTCGAAGTCCTCGATACGGCTGCCGACGACCCGCTCCGGTGTGGTGCCGTAGAGATGCGCGTAGGCGTGATTGGCCCATAAGTAGCGGCCGTCGGGGTCGCGGAGGAAGGCCGCGGCCGGCGCGAAGTCGGCGAAGTCCGCGAACGCGGCGTACGGCCGGCCGCCCGCGGGCTGCGCGCCGGCCTCCATCGCGAGCCCGCGCGTCCAGCCCCGGCTTCCGTCCTGGGGCCATCTCACGGTGAAGGTCCGGCCGTCGAACTGGACGAGGGAGTGGCCCCCTTGGAGGGCGTCTCCCTGAGCAGGCAGCTCTTGGCGCGCGCGGTCCAGGAAGCGTTGCGCGGTGGGCAGGTCGGCGAAGGCCCCGCCGCCCCGTTCCTTGACGCGCCCCTGCTCGTCGGCCTCCCACCAGGACACGGGGAGGTGCTCCAGCAGTGCTCTGAGACCGGAATCGTCCACGACGGCCTTTCCGTCCATGTTCCCGCCGGGCGGCGGGAAGTGACAGGGCGATGCCTATCCCGTGCGGAGTCCGGCCATGCTCGGTTATCGGCCGACTGCGGTACGTGAGCGCGTCGCCGGGGCAGCTTGCCATAGGTGATCCACAACCTTCGTCCGCACTCCAACGATGTCCACGACTTTGGCATTTGCCTGATTGGCGCCCGCCTCCGGCGGCACTTCCGGCACCCGCCTTCTGATTCCCTTGTGTGTAGCGACGGTTACCCGCCGTGTTCTACGCGGGTTGCGTCATGGTGCCCGGTCACGGTTGACGGGCAGCGGGGCCGGGCCACGGCCCGGCGCCCCGGACGGACGGGCGAACAGACAAGTGACAAGCGATAGGAGACGAATTTCCGTGAGCACGGTGCTGTTGGTGCACGCCAAGGGCGGTCCGCCGCTCGGCCATGTCCTGTCCCGGGCAGCCGCGCGAGCGGACGTGCACCTGCTGGCGCTCAGCGCGCTTCCGCCGTCGGTCGCCGCGTCCGCGGAGCGCCTGTGCGCCTCGGTCGTGACGCCCACCGACGCGGAGCGGTCCGACCTGGTCTCGTTGATCGTCTCGCGGGCCGGAGCCGTCGGCGCGGACGCGGTCCTCACCTTCTCCGAGTACGCGGTCGTGGCCGTCGCCGAGGCGTGTGAGGCGCTCGGTCTCGCCGGGGCGGGAGACGCCGCCGCGCTCGCCCGCGACAAGCGGATGATGCGGCACACCTGGCACCGGCACGGCCTGCCGCAGCCCGCGTTCCGTCCCGTCGCCACGCAGGCGGACCTGCACGAGGCCGTCGCCACCCTGACTGCTCCCCTGCTGCTGAAGGCGGCCTGGAGCGCCGGTTCCACCGCCCACCAGATCATCGGCTCCCCGCAGGAGGCCGACACCGCCTGGCGGCGCTCGCGCGAGACCATGGACCAGTCCGCCCGGCTGGGCTTCGCCGAGCTCCATGTGGCCGAGGCGGCCGGGCACTTCGTGGTCGAGGAGATCGTGACCGGCGACACCGCGGGCTGGTTCGACGAGCCCGGCTGGGGCGACTACGTCAGCGTCGAGGGCGTGGTGACCGGCGGCGTCTTCCGGCCGGTCTGCGTCAGCGGCCGGATGCCGACGGTGCAGCCGTTCACCGAGCGCGCCGGCATCACCCCCGCGCTGCTTCCGGCCGACCTCCAGGATCGCGTCGTGGCCCTCGCCCGGGAGGCCGTGGACGCCCTCGGCCTGCGCGACTGCGGCACCCACACCGAGATCAAGCTCGGCGCCGACGGGCGGATGTGGCTGATCGAGACGGCCGCCCGGTTCGGCGGCGCGATGACCGTCCCGCAGATCGAGGAGGTGTTCGGGCTCGACGTCGTCGGCATGCTCGTGGACCACCTGCTGGGCCGTCCGGTCGACTGGCCCGAGCGGGTCCTCGGCCCGGAGCAGGCACGGGGCGCCGCGGGTTCCCTCGTCGTCCTCGCGGTGGACGGCCACGGCGCGGCCTGGCGGGACCGCAGGCTGTGGGACTTCCCCGTGGTGCGGGAGGCCGTCGCGCTGAGCGAGGGCAGCACGCTCTCGGTCGTACCGGAGAGTTCCCTGCCCGACGGCAGCACCGTGCCGGTCTACGACCCCGCCGGCGGTGCCAACACGATGGCGGCCCTGTGCCTGCTCTCCGCCACCGACGCGCGCACCGTGCTGCGGGACTTCACGGCTCTGGTGGACGCGCTGCCCCACGTGCTGCCGCCCGCCGTGCCCGCCGCGCCGCGGTCCGGCGCCCCGGCCGCCCGGCCCCGTTCCGAAGCCGCACCGCCACCGTCCCCTGCCCGCCCGCGTGTCCGGCCGGCCGTACCGTCCGAGGGAGTCGCCGTATGACCACCACCCAGCTCCCCGTCGGCGTCGCGGACCCCGCGACCGACCGCACGGTCGTCGGCGAGAACCTCTCGCTGCCGCTGTTCCGTACGCTGTCCGGAGTCCTGGCAGGCCACCCGTACCTCAAGGTCGTCGTCGACCGCGCCGAGGCCACCTGGCACCTGCTCGACACGGCCGCGCACCCCTTCCACGTGAACTACATCGCCACCCGCGTCCTCGGCATGGACCTCGCCGAACTCGACGCCCGGCTGGACGAGTTCAACGCGTCCGTCTACATGGACCCCGAGCGCCGCTTCCTGCTCGGGGTGCTGTCCCTGCACACCGACGAGGACCGGGAGGGCCGGGAGGACCGCGAGCGCACCTTCCTCGTACTGGAGACGACCGAGGCCGACACCATGCACGGGGAGCTGCTGGAATTCTTCTATCTCTTCGTCCGGGAGCGTGTGGACGGAAGGTTGCCGCTCCTGCTCAAGCCCGCCAACCACGGCCAGGAGGAGGCGCTGGCCTCGGTCAGTGAGCAGCGGGTGCCGCGCATCCTCGGCCACCAGCTCTTCGGCTCCAGGGTCCGCATGCCGCTCAACACCGGGGAAGCCACCGGCCGGCTGCGCTGCTTCGAGACCGTGGCGGAGTACGAGGCGGCGGCCGGCGGGCTCGGCTGGTCGGACATCGTCGCCATGCCCTGCCTGCCGGACGGTGTGCAGCGGGTGGCCGGGTTCATCAACACCGCGCCCATCACCCCGCTGTCCCACACCAACGTCCTCGCCTCCGGATGGGGCATCCCCAACGCGGTCGTCCGCGACCTGGACCAGCTCGTCGAGAAGGACGGGCTGGACGGGGCCTGGGTCCGCTACCGGGTCCGCGAGGACGAGATCACCCTGGAGCGGCTGGAGCAGGCCCCCGAACTGCGCGCCCCGGCCTGGCACCAGCAGCGCATCCGCCTGGAACCGCCGCTCCTGGAGGACGCGCCCGTACTCTCCCTGCACCGGCTGCGCAGCGCCGACCGGGACCGCTACGGCACCAAGGCGGCCAACCTCGGGGAGCTGCACCACGTGCTCGACAGCCGCACGGCCGACCTCACCACGTTCTACGGCCGCCCCCGCCCGCCCCGTAAGGACCTGTACGGGCACCTCGCGGCCCGGCTCGGCCTGGACGCGCCCTCCGCCGCCGAACTCCGGGCGGCCGCGTCCTCCTTCGTGGCCGGCACCGTCGCGGCCCCCGAGGGTGTGGCCCTGCCGTTCTCCCTCCTGCACCGTTTCCTCACCTCCTCCCCCGCGCTCCAGCAGGGCATCGGCAAGCTGAAGATGGCGCTCGAACTCGACGCCACGAACGTCCTCGACCCGCTCTGCCTCCAGCTCCAGCACCTGATCCGGCACACCGCGATGCCCGACTCCGTCACCGGGGAGATCACCCGGGCCTTCCCCGCCCCGCTCGCCGCGGGCGGCCGTCTCGTGGTGCGCTCCTCCTCCAACGCCGAGGACCTGCCGGGCTTCTCCGCGGCCGGGGTCTACGACTCCGTCACCACCGTCCACGGCACCGGCGAACTCCTCGATGCCGTACGGCAGGTGTGGGCCTCCCTGCTCTCGCCGCGCAGTGTGCGGCTGCGCCACCAGGTGGGCATATCCCTGGACGACACCTACATGGGCGTGATCATCCAGGAGTACGTCCCCGCCGCGCTCGGCGGCGTCCTGGTAACCTGCGACCCCACCCGGCGCGGTGACTTCCGCAACGTCTACCTCAACTGTTCGCCGGGCTCGCCCGAACAGGTCGTCGAGGGCGAGGTGCTGCCGCAGCAGTACCTCTACAACACCGTCGAGGGCGGCGGACGCACCGTCGCCCTCGGTTCCTGGAACGAGGGGCTGCCCGCCGCCACGCGGGCCCGGCTCGCCGACCTGTCCCTGACCGGCCGTCTGCTGCAGTCCCACTTCAGCGCCCCCGAGGTGGACGACCCCCTGGACATCGAGTGGCTGCTGACCGACCAGGGCGACTTCCGCCTGGTCCAGATCCGCCCCTACGCGCTGTGAGCCCCCGCCTCCCGCGCTCCGCGGCGCGGCCCGCGGCCACGCCCCTGACCGGCACCGCCCGCCGTATCATCCGCCTCAACTACGGCTTCCAGCTGCTGTTCAACCTGCTGTGGTGGATGCCGGTGTTCTACGCCTACCAGAAGGACGCCGGCCTCTCCGACGGGCAGATCTTCGGTATCCAGAGCATCTACTACGTGGCCTTCTGCCTCTTCGAGATCCCGACCGGGCTGATCGCCGACCGCATCGGTACCCGCAACTGCCTGCGGGCCGGCGCCGTCGTGATGACGGCCGCAAATCTCGCCCCGGTGGTCAGTTCCTCGTACTCCGGTTTCCTCGTCCACTTCCTCGCCATCGCCGCCGGCCGCTCCCTCACCTCGGGTGCGGCCAGCGCCTACCTGTACGACGGGCTGCGCGCCGAGCGGTGCGAGGAGCACTACCTCAAGGCGGAGGGGACCGCCCGGGCCCTGGGACTCGCCGCGAAGATCCTGTGCTGGCCCCTGGTCGGGCCGCTGATGGTCCTCGTCCACCCGGCCCCGTACCTCCTGAGCGCCCTGAGCGCGGCGGGTTCCCTGGTATGCGTCATCGCGCTGCCCCGGACAGCAGCGCCCTCCCGGGCTCGCGGTACGGCCGCGCCGGGCCGGGCGCCGAGGGGCGGGCGCGGCACCTCACTCGGCGACGCGAAGGCCGCGCTGCGCTGCGTCGTCTCCTCGCCGTGGCTGGCGCTGGTCATGGTGCAGGGCGTGGCCGTGTTCACCCTGTCCAGGATCTGCCAGGTCAACCTCTTCCAGCCGATCCTGCTCGACCACGGCATCGGCGAGTCCGCGCACGGCGGGGTACTCGCCGCCATGACGGTGGCGGAGGCCGTGGGCTCGGCCCGCCCCCAGTGGCTGGGCCGCCGCCTGACACCGGTGGCCTGGGTCTCCGTCCTCAGCCTCGTCCTCGCGGGCACTCTGGCGGGCATCACCCTCGGCGGGCCCTGGGCGGTCGTCGCTCTCCTCTGCGTGTTCGCCGCCGCGGCCGGCTTCGCGTACCCGATCCAGCGCAAACTGGTCAACGACGCCGTACCTGCCGGCGCCCCGCGGGCCACCCTCCTGTCGGTCGAGTCGATCGTGGACCGCGCGGTGTGCGCGCTGGCGGCCGTCGCCGTGGGCGCCTACCTCTCCGCAGGCCATCTGGACGCCCTGCTCTGGCACAGCGCCCTGGCGACGGCGGTGCTGCTCGGCGCCTTCCAACTGGTCCTGCGGAGCATGCGGTCGCGGGGCGGTGCAGGTGGGATGACGGTCGAGGCTGCGGCCCTGGAAGCGGCGGAGCGGCCGGATTCCGAGGCGGCAGAGGAGCCGGGCGTACGTACGGGCGCAGGCGCACACGCAACTGTTCAGGCCCCCCGGCGGGAGCCGTACGCCAGACACTCGACCACTCGGACCGGGAGGTAGGCGGGAAGGAAGGGCCGTCCGACCCGATAGGCCACGTAACCGAGCGAAGCCGCCACGTACGTCTCCTTGGCGGTCTCCCCCTCGTAGACGAGGCGACAGCCGTGCGCCGCGGCCTTGGCGCGCTTCCAGAGGGCGGGCGCCGGCTTACGCTCCGCCTCGGTACGCGGAGTGAGAATCCGGTCGCCGAAGTCCTCCCAGGCGAACGGGACGGGCCCCTTCCATGCGCCGTCGACCTCCTTCTTCAGGGCGGCAGCGCGCTCGGCATCCGTTTTGCCCCACGAGGACGGCACGTTGGTGATCAGCCCGACCTCGATGTGCCGCTCCCGCAACGTGCGCAGGTACGCGGCCGCACCCGGCAGGTAGCTGATGCCGGAGTCCGCGGCCGTGTGCACCAGAGTCTCGCCCAGATCGAAGTAGACGATGGCACAGCCGCGCGCCGAAGGTGTCCGCGCCCCGGCCGGAACGCCGTGCGACACGTCCGCCGGCACGGCCGCACTCGCCGCGGTACCCAGCATGACCGACGCCAACGCGGCGGCCGGCAACACGAGACCGGTACGGAAACCGCTACGGAAGAAGCCACGGAAGGAGGTTCTCTGCATGGCGTTCGCGCCTCTCTCTTCGACGCGCCACACAGACGCGCCCCCGTCAGGTGCGTGACAAACGGACGCACGAAGCACCCCTACGGCCCCTCGCACCCCCGGAAGAGACCCGCTCCCCCGTCATCGCTGCTTCCCGCCATACCCCTGAACAGCACACGCCACTCGCCGGGACGCCACCGAGCACGTCGGCCGTGGCCGGGGGTTCCGTGTCAGCAAGGAATCGCGCCGAAGGGCCCTCACCGGGCGTGCCCGCACAGCCGACGGCCTCGGATTCCCGCCAGCGAGCAGGGCGCCCACCGGTCGGCGTTCGGTTGCTCTTGGCAGGTTCTGGTGTGCCGGAGTGGGGTCTTCGCCCGGTGGATGCGACGACGGCCACCATCCGCCGGTCCGGGCCTGCGGCATCCGCAGGCGGTCACAGGAAGGCGAGGCCGGGCCTCCGCCGGAGGTCAGAGATCCGGTTGGCATGTGCTGCCACGGCGCAAGGAGGCCGTTCCCGCCTCGGGCGGATTGTCCGGAAGAAGCGTGGATGGCCACCGGAGCGCGGTGACTAAGCTCCGGCGTGCCCCGGCCCATCCCACCCACCCTCATCAGCGCGGCAGGCCCGCGCCGATGTGCCGTGCCCGCAGACGGGAGAAGCTCTGATGGCAGGCGAATCGAGCACGCGCACCGGAACCGGACCACAACCCGTAGGCCTGTCCGACGGCGTCATCGCCACGGTCGCGGGCACCGGTGCCGCCGGATATCTCTCCGACGGCGGGCCCGCACCGCTGACCAAGCTCCACCTCCCTCTGGGCCTCGCCGTCGACAAGCAGGGCAACCTCTACATCGCCGACCGCTACAACCACCGGGTCCGCAAGGTGACTCCCGACGGGATCATCACGACCATCGCGGGCAACGGTCAGGCGGGGTATGTCTCCGACGGCGGACCCGCCATCGCCACCAAGCTCAACGAACCCATCGACGTGGACGTCGACGACGCCGGCAACGTCTACATCGCCGACGGCGCCAATCACCGGGTCCGCAAGGTCACCCCCGCCGGCACCATCACCACGGTCGCCGGCACCGGCGAAGGGGGGTATGTCTCCGACGGCGGACCGGCCATCGCCACCAAGATCAACTATCCGCACGGCATCGCCGTGGACCGTGAGGAAAACCTGTACTTCAGTGAGTGGTCCAACCACCGGGTCCGCAAGGTGACCCCGACCGGGACCATCACCACGATCGCCGGCAACGGCCAGGCCGGGTACGTCTCCGACGGCGGACCGGCCACCTCCACCAAGCTCTACCACCCGTCCGGGCTGACCGTGGATTCCGAGGGGAACCTGTACATCGCCGATTTCCTCAACCACCGGGTCCGCAAGGTGACCCCTGTCGGCATCATCACCACCGTCGCGGGCAACGGCACCCCCGGATACATCTCCGACGGTGGGCCCGCCACCGCCACCAGCATCTCCCATGCCCACGGCTTGGCGCTGGACGCCGCGGGGAATCTGTACATCGGCGACAGCGGCAACCACCGCGTACGCAGGGTGTCCGCCAGCGGCACCATCACCACGGTCGCGGGCAACGGGATCGCCGGCTACATCGACGACGGCGGACCGGCCGCCGCCACCCGGCTCTACAACCCGGTCGGAGTGGCGCTGGACGCCGCGGGCAATCTGTACATCGGCGATTACGGCAACCACCGGGTCCGCGGCGTGACGGCCGTCGCCGACATGACCCCGCCGCTGCCGCCCGCCGCGGACCTGTACGGCGAGAGCGTCTCCCCGTACGCGGCCCAGCGCGGCCAGGTGTTCGACCTCGGCGTCCGGATCAAGAACCGAGGTCCCAACCCGGTCGACGGGCGCTTCGTCACCGTCGTACTGAACCTCGCCGACGGCCTGGCGGGCGTGCCGGCCACCGGCGACCGGCGGCTCACCCGCACCTTCACCGGTCAGCAGCTGTCGCCCCACCAGGGCTCCCTGGACGGCGTCTTCCGCGTCAGCGCACCCGATGCCACGCCTCCGGGCATCTACCACTCCACGCTGGAGATCCAGTACAGCGGCGACATCAACCTCAAGGACAACGCCGAGCGCCTGCCCGTGACGGTCGTCGTCCCCGCGCCGGTCGCCGACGAGACCGCCCTCACCGTCATCCAGGACACGATCCCCACCGCCGCGCCGGGGCAACGGACCGTTTTCACCGTGAAGTACATCTCCGGCACCGGCCAGCCGGTCAACCCGGGGGACATCGTCCAGCGCTTCACCGCGCCGGACGGCTTCACCTTCAGCGGTCAGCCCGCCTACGCCTACCACGACACCATCCACGGCATCATCACCGGCCCCCTCGACCACGGCGTGGAGGACTCCGGGCAGACCCTGGTCATCACAGCGAACCCGCACCTCAACACCACCACCAGCGACACGGGCTCGCTCATCTACACCATCCCGGTGCAGGCCCGGACGAACGCCTTGCCCGGCCGTTACGACAACGGTTCCGCGAGCATCGGGCGCCTCGCCCCGATACAGATATCCGGCACGATCACCGGCGTCCAGTCGGACCTCACCGCCCAGGTGGCCCAGACGCAGTCGCAGAAAGCACGCGTACGGCCGGGCGACCAGTGGGTGTACCCGGCGGTTCTGCAGGTCACCAACACCAGCCGACGCGCCATCGGCGCCGAGCAGATCGTGCTGACCGCTCCGCAGGGCATGCGGTTCGCCGAGGACCGGGTGGCGCTGTGGCACGAGGTCAGCGGCCAGGAAGTCGTCAACATCGGCCAGCGGTCGGCCGACGGGCGCCAACTCGTCTGCCGCCAGGCGCGGCTGGACATCGATCCGGGCAAGTGGGTCCTGATCTATCCGGCGATGGAGGCCGACTCCTTCGCGACTCCCGGCACGGTCGGTGTGACCCTCCAGGTCGGCAACCCGCCCTTCGCCGCGGGCCAGGCGTCGATCGTCATCGAGACCCCGTAGCACAAGCGCCGGGGCACCCGCCGCGGGTGCCCCGGTCCGTATCGCCCATCCCTCCCGGCAGGAAGCAGAGACATCACGCATGAGCACTCCCGCCACACCCCAGGGCCCCACGCCGCACGACCCCGAAGGCACCGGCATCCGAACCCTGGGCCATGCGAACCGCTTCGCCGTCTGGGACAGCGAGTTCCGCTACGACGGCCGCATCCGCGTCCCGATGGGGGTGAAGATCAAGGAGATCAGGTACTCGTACACGGGCAACGGGCAGGCGGACATCCCCGCCGCCGAGGTCAAGCGCGGGCGGAGCGGCATCGACCAGGAGTACGAGGTCATCGACCTCACCTTCCTCGACGACGCCGACCTGATCACCTTCACCCTGCGCGGCGACCTCAACGTCGACGCCGACCCCCGCCCCGCCTACAGCCGCACGTACCGGATCCGTGTCGACGTCACCCTCGACAACGGGGACGTCCGTACGGCCGACCCGGAGATCGAGGTGCTCGCGGGCGCCTGGCAGCAGAGCGACCCCGAGAAGGTCGGCCGTCCCTTCGTCCGGCTCCCGTACGACAACAACTGGGGCGGGACGCCCAACAGCCAGGCCGGATTCGGCTACGTGTCGGACAACGGCCGTATCCCCGCGGACAAGTTCATCATCGATCTGGTCAATCTGCGCCAGGGCGAGCAGGGCGTGTCCAGCAACAACAGTGACCACGTCTACTACCAGCTCGTCCACGAGGACGGCACGCCCTCGCACTACACCCCGACTCCCCAGCTGCAGAAGGCCGAAGGGCACAAGGACAGCGGTACCGGCCGCAAGACCGCGCTGCCCGCGATCGACCTGCGGCAGCTCGGCGACAAGCCGGGCTACTACCGCTTCCTGGTCTGGCCGCAGTCCGTCAATCCCGACGGCTCCCCCAGCACCCTGCGTTGGGACGAGGCCAAGCCGGAGGACGCCTTCCAGCTCGGCAGCGTCTACTACCGGTACACGGCGCCGCGCAGCGTCGACACCGGCCTGCGGGCCACCGTCAAGACGCGGACGCTGACGGCGACCGCGGGCCAGGACCGCTGGATCTACCCGCCCTTCGTCGTCCGCAACACCGGCCGGCACACCATCGGCACCGTCAAGGCGGTCTTCACCGCCCCCGAGGGGCTGCGGTTCACCGAGGACCGGGTGGCGTTCACCCGCTGGGAGGACGAGCACCACGAGATCGTCGCCACGGGTGCGCTGTCGGCCGACCACCGCACCCTCACCTGCCCGGCCGTACCGCTGGACCTGGTGCCCAGCGGGCCGGGCAAGGACGCCTGGGTCTCGGTCTACCCGGCGGTGGAGGTCGAGGCCACGGCCCCGGCCGGACGCGCGCAGGTCGGCATCCAGCTGGGCGAGCCGGTCTTCGCCACCGCGCAGGACACCATCGAGATCAGCCCCGGCAGCTGACCCGGGCAACGGGGCGCCCCGCACCCGGCGCGGCGCCCCGCTCCTCCCACGTACCCGGACCACACCGCTCCAGGAGCACCCGCATGCGATGGCCCCGCCCCGGACGACGCCCGGCTCCCCGCGCCCGCCACGACAGGACGGCCGCGGTCCCCCGGGCCGCGGCCCCGCACATCCTCGCGCTGCTCCCCGCCCACAACGAGGCCGAACGCATCGCCGCCGCGATCGCGGCGCTGCACCGCCAGGAACGTCCGCCGCACCGCATCGTCGTCGTGGCCGACAACTGCACCGACGCGACCGCGGCGACCGCCCGGGCCAACGGGGCCACCGTCATCGAGTCGCGCGACAACCGGCACAAGAAGGCCGGCGCCCTCAACCAGGCCCTCGGCCGGTTCCTGACCGCCCTCGACGACACCGACATGGTCCTCGTCCAGGACGCCGACACCATGCTCCAGCCGTCCTTCCTCGCCAGCGCCCTCGCCGCCATGGACACCACCGTCGGAGCCGTCGGCGGCATCTTCTACGGCGAGAAGGGCGGCGGTCTGCTCGGAGCGCTCCAGCGCATCGAATTCCACCGCTACGCCCGCGAAATAGCCCGGCGGGAATCCCGGGCCGACGTGCTCACCGGCACCGCCACCCTCTTTCGCGTCGCGACCCTGCGCGAAGTGCGGCGAGCCCGCCTCGACGGTCTCATCGGCGGCGGCGCCTCCTACTACTCCCTCGCCTCCCTCACCGAGGACGACGAGATCACCAAAGCCGTCAAGACGCTGGGCTACCGCACCGTTTCCCCGCCCGGCTGCGGTGTCGTCACCGAGGTCATGATCAGCCTGCCCAAGCTCTGGCACCAGCGGCTGCGCTGGCAGCGCGGCGCCCTGGAGAACCTGCGCGACTACGGCTGGACGAGGGTCACCGCCCCGTACTTCCTCCGCCAGGGCTTCATGGGCCTGTCCGTCCTCTTCCTCGCCCTCTACCTCGTCTTCACCGGATGGATGCTGGCCCGGGGGAAGCCGGAGTTCACCCCTTTCTGGATCGCCGTCGGCCTCGTCTTCGTCGTGGAAAAAGCGGTCACCGCGCGCGGGGCCGGCTGGAAGTCCCAGGTGCTGGCCGGCACGCTGGCCGTCGAGCTGGCCTACGACATGTTCCAGCACGCCGTCTACATCCGCTCCCTGTGGGACATGGCCCGCCGCAGGGAGGAGCACTGGCGCGCCACCTGAGCCCCGTCACGGCTCACCGTTCATCGTCCGGCACCGTCATCGGGGGGCAGATCGCGTGTACGGAGCACTGCCACCAGCCGGAGCGCTCGGTGTCGGCGGGGCGTCGGCGCTCTCGGTGAAGGGTCTCGCGCGGCCCGGGTCCGGCTTCCAGGCACTGGCCACCGTGGTCGCGGCGACAACGCTCGTCATGGCGGGAGCGTCCCTCTGCAAGCTTCTGCCGCCCCGGCGCCAGGTGGTTCAGGCGTTGACCGCTGTACAGCCACCCCGACGGGACGTCCACGGACGGCGACTGCCGCAGGGTGATACGGCCTGGGTCGCGGTGCCCTGAGGAGGCGCCGGGCGGTCGGGGACGGGTGGTGAGGTCGGCCGAGCCTCCTGGACACACACTTCCGCTCAACTCGCCGGGTTCCGGCACCCTACCGGCGCACTCCCGCGGAGCGGGCGGAGCGCGTGGCCGGGTGGGCGTGCAGGTAGAGGTGTGTCTCGGGGGCGCCCATGATGCCGGTGCCCGGCCGGGCATCGAGTTCCTCGACCCTCAAGCCGGCTTGTCCGGCGCGGTGGAGCAGGTCCTGGCGGGTGCACCGGGGCGGGTGGTACGTGCCGGAGAGGCCCTTGACGGGGGCGCCGCCGGGGCGTTCCGGGACGCCGACGAGAACCGTTCCGCCGGGCCGGGTGAGGGAGGCGAACCGGGCCAGCGCCGAGACGAACACCGGCTCGGGGAGGTTCATCAGGCAGAAGAAGCTGACCACGGTGTCGAACGTGCCCAGGTCGGCGGCCTGCTCGCTGAGCAGGTCCACTTGCAGGAAGCGGGCCCCGGGCACATTGGCGCGTGCCGCGGTCAGCATCGCTTCCGACACGTCGATCCCCGTGACGTCCAGCCCGGCCGCGGACAACTGCGCACAGGTCGGTCTGCCGGTACCGCAGCCCGCGTCCAGGACCCGGGCTGCGCGCGGCAGCCGCGGCAGCAGCCGCTCGACGGCAGCGATCTGGGACTGCTGGTGCCGCGGGGCTTCCTCGGCGTACTGCGCGGCGACCTGATCGGCCACCTCCGCGGCTTCCCGGCCGTATGGTGTCATTTCCTCGGCGGCCATCAAAAAGCCGCCTTTCGAGTGCGGTGCATGTGCATGGCTTTCCCGTTCGCCGATCCGGTACGCGGCGCCTTGCCGAGGTTTTGGCGCGAGCGCGCGCCGGGGCATTCATTGGGCGCAAGGCCCTGTTCCGAAACATTCTTGTGGGCCGAATGAGTGGATCGCGCAGGGGGCGAGGTCGACGTCGCCCGCCCCCGGGCACCCGTAGGACGTAACGCGCTCTGGTTGCGAAAGGCAGAGCCGCGGCCGACCGTGGGAATCGGCTGCGGCGACTTCGCCGGGCGTATTCCGTATGTCATCCGGGGAGATCAGGAGGTTCGGCATGGGCGCGTCGCGGTCTGCCGTCACCTTTCGCACACGGCCTTTCACCGACCGGTGCGACCGCATCCGGCAGCGTGGCGATCACGCGCTGATCGGGGTGAGCACGAACAACAGCTACTTCAGCGCCGAACGACTCACCGCTCTGGTGCACTGGGCCCAGGGGCATTTCCGGGCCGTCGACATCATCTGCGCGGACCTTCACATAGATACCGTGCTGACCGCCGAGGGCGCGGCCCCCGAGAACGTCGGACGGCGTGCTCGCAGACGCGTCACCGACGTGCGCCGCAGGATCCGCAAGGCCGTCGACGCGGCATCGCCCGACGGGCCACGGCCCGGCTCCCACCTGCTGTCGGATTTCCAGGGAAATCCGGCTTACCAGAGCCTGCGGTCCGATATCGACAGGGCCCTGCGTGAGGACCCGGAATTCGCGAACGCCTGCCATGACATGATCCGCCTCCATCTGCTGGGCCGCCCGCAAGGGGCGGACGATATCGATTTCGGTACCTCGGGCAACGGCCCTGGGGACGCGGCGGAACACCGGCGTTTCCAGGCCGGTCTGCAGTACCTCGGCGGCGAACTGCCCTTCTTCGTGGACACCCCGAGCATTCTCGGCGTTCCCTCATCGGTCTCCTGCTACCACCTGTTCACCCCCATTCTCGGTCCCTTGTGCATGCGGGACAACGGCCTGCGGGCCGCGGACAACCAGGCGTTCCTGGCGGTGACACCGGATGAGGCTCCGCACCGGCCGCCCCACTCCGGCCCTCCGAAAGGCACGGGGAATTCCGCGCCCGGCCGAACCCTCAGGTCCGTTAAGAACCGTCTCGTACGCGAAGACGGCCACGTCCCTCAGCCGGATATGTGCCGGAACATCTCCTCGGAGAACGGAGTCTGATGTGAACGGACAGCCAACGTCGGCCGGGGCCCCGGCGCCCGCAACCGTCCCGATTGCCGAGGAAGCGGGCCGGGCTCCTCGGGTGGACGGGCACAAGGCGGCCTGCCCGGCCGCGGAGAGCTTCCCCCTCCCCGGCGAGCACGCCGGATACGCCGGGCACGCCGGTCAACCCGCGGATGTGGATGTGGCCTTCCCGCTCTCCCGGCGCGGTGACATCGTCCCCGCCGAGTGCGCCTGGCTGCGCGAACACCGCCCGGTCGCCCGGGTGCGCACGCTGGCCGGCGACCCGGCATGGCTGGTGTCCACCTACGACCTGGCCACCCGCGTCCTGGACGACGAGAACTTCAGCCTGTCCGCCACCGCCGCCCCCGGCGCGCGCCAGCAATACGCGGCCACCTTCCCCATCCAGATCCGCAAGAACCTGGCGCGCATCAAGGACGAGGGGATGCGGGACGCCGTGATGCGGGCCCTGTCACCCCGCGAGATCAAGCGGGCCACCGAGCACTTTCGCCGGCGGGCCGACGCGCTGATCGGCGAAGTGCTGGCCGAGGGCCCGCCGATCGACCTCAAGGACCGGTTCACCGACCCGTACACCGCGTACGTGATGTGCACCGTCCTGGGACTGCCCGACACCGACTGGCGTCGGCTGATGAGCGGCCTGGACATCAGCATCATGACCGCGCCCGGCCCGTTCGAGGGAGCCCTTGCCAACTGGGACAAGGGGATGTCCTACATGTCGGAGTGTCTGCGGGCGCCCGGTGCCACCGATGCGCCCGGCCTGCTCGGCGCGCTGGCGCGGGTCCGCGCCGGAAGCGACGGCACGGAGGGCCCGGGCACCGACGAGCACCTGACGATGACGCTGCACAGCCTCTTCGAGGCGGGGGCGGTCAGCACGTCCGCCTTCCTCACGTCGGCGGTCATGCTGCTGCTGCGCGACGACGACCGACGACGGTGGCTGGGTGAGCACCCCGAGGCCATCGGCCCGGCGGTGGAGGAACTGCTGCGGTACAACCTGTCCATCGGTGACGCACTGCCGCGCATCGCCAGCCAGGACACGGAGTTGGCCGGTACGCCCATCGCCGCGGGCGACCTCGTCCTCGTCCTGGTCGAAGGCGCCAACCACGACCCGGCCGTCTTCCACGCGCCGGACAGGCTGGACCTGACACGGACCCCCAACCCGCACCTGGCGTTCGGCAGCGGACGGCACTACTGCCCGGCCACCGCACTGGCCCGCGCCCACGCGGCCACCGCGCTCACCGTCCTGCTCCGGCGCCTGCCCGCACTGCGCCTCGCCATCCCCGCCGAGGAAGTCGACTGGCGCTCCGGCTGGATCAAGCGCACGCCCGAACGCCTGCCGGTGCTGTGGTGACATGCTCAGCCAGGAGACCGCCCCGGAGGCGACCGGTTCCGCGACGACGGCAGCGGCGTTCTTGCGCCTGTTGCGCTCCCGGGCGGTGGTGCGCCGCTACACCGACGAGCCGGTGGCCGACGCGCTGCTGGCAGAGCTGCTGGACGTGATGCCGACGGCGCCCACCGCCGCCAACAAGCAGGCGTGGGCGTTCGTGGCCGTCCGGGACCCGTACGCCGTGCGCTGTCTGCGGGCCTTCGCACCGGGCATGATCGGCCTGCCGCCGCTGGTGGTGGCGGCCTGTTTCGACCGCGACCGCGCCGTACGCGAGGACAGCGGCTCCCAGGACACCGGGCTGCTGTGCGTGGCCATGGCCGTGCAGAACCTGCTCCTGGCCGCGCACGCGTCGGGCCTGGGCGGTTGCCCCGTCAGCAGCTTCTCGCGCACCGCCGTGCACCGCCTGCTCGCCCTGCCGCACCACCTCGAACCCGTCCTGCTCGTACCGGTCGGCCACCCGGCCGCCCCGGTACGCCCCTCCGCCCGACGCGACCGCGACGAGGTGATCCACCATGACGTCTGGACCTCCCCCACCGCCGCGTCAGCCGGACCTTGACGATGACATCGTCCTGCTGGCCGCCTTCCTCCTGAGCAGCGGCCACGGCCTGCTGGACGAGCCCCCGGCCTACGGCCCGGCCCGCTGCGCCGACGGCGCCCGCCGCGCCCTGGAACTGCTCGACACGCACGGCACCCCGGACCCGGCCCTGACGCGGGTCCGCGAGCAGTTGGAGAACGCGATGTGCGGCTCCATGGCCGACGTCGACCTCCCCTCCCTGCTCCGGACCACCTGCGATCAGGTCCTGGACGTGGTCATGGCCCGCCGGGCGGGCGCTTCCCGCCTCCTGTGAGGCGTTCCGTCCACCGCTGCCCGTCCGCGGGGCGGCTCAGCCCTTGCGCAGTCCTCGGAAGAACTGGCGCAGGTCGCCCACCAGGAGGTCCGGGGCGTCGTGGGCGGCCCAGTGGCTGCCGCGGTCGAACTCGTTCCACGACACGATGTTGCCGTGGTCGCGCTCCGCGAACTTACGGGTCGGGCGGAAGTCGTACGCGAAGCTCGCCAGCCCCGTCGGGGCGGTCGTCGGCTCCGTGGGGTGCTCGGTGTGCCGGTCCTCGTAGTACAGACGGGCCGAGGAGGCGGCGGTGTTCGTCAGCCAGTAGATCGTGGCGATGGTCAGTACGGTGTCCGGGTCCACGGCCGTGCCCAGCAGCTGGCCGATCCAGGCGAGCTGGCCGGCGGGCGAGTCGGCGAGCGCGTGCGCGAGGTTCTGCGGCTTGGTGGCCTGCAGGTCGGCGAAGGCCGACATCTCGCTGTTGAAGTCCTGGAGGAACCGCAGTGCCGCCAGCTCCTGCTCCTCCAGGCCGTCGAACTCGCCCGGGGTGCCGTTCGGGAAGGAGAAGAGCTGGTTGACGTGTACGCCGATGACGTTCTCCGGGTTCTGCCGTCCCTGCTCGGGGGCGACGTACGCGCCGGCGTCGTTGCCGTGCACCCCGTAGCGCTGGTAACCGAGCCGGCGCATCAGCTCCGCCCAGGCGGCGGCGATCCGGTGCCGGTTCCAGCCGGGCCGGCGCGTGGGGCCGGAGAAGCCGAAGCCGGGGAGGTCGGGGATGACGACGTGGAAGGCGTCGGCCGGGTCCGCCGGGTTGGTGAGGCCCTCGATGAGGCCGGTGTACTCGACGAAGGTGTTCGGCCAGCCGTGGGTGAGGATCAGCGGGGTGGCGTCCTGGTGCGGCGAGCGCACGTGCACGAAGTGGATGGTCTGGTCTTCGATGGTGGTGGTGAACTGCGGGTACGCGTTGAGCCGGGCCTCGTGCTCACGCCAGTCGTACGTGGTGCGCCAGCGCTCGACCAGGTCCTTGACGTACGACAGGGGCACGCCGCGCTCCCAGCCGGGCTGCACCGGGCCCGTCGGGGCGGCGTCGGGGTCCGAGGGCAGTTCTTCGGTCCAGCGCGTGCGGGCGAGCCGGTCGCGCAGGTCGTCGAGGTCGGCTTGCGGGATGTCGATCTGGAATCGCTTGATCTCTGTCATGCGACACAGCCTGTCGTGGCCTGTGACCTGCATCAACGGCGAAGTGCAACACGGTCGTGATGCCAGACGCAAGGATGCGGACGCCGCCGCGCGGGGCGGTCGGGACGTGTGGGGCGGTCGGGATGCCTGGTGTGGCGAAGAGCCCGTGCACAGCCGGGAGGCCGGCGCGGCCGGGCGACACAGCCGGGCCCCTCGGGCGGAAGCGCCGGGTCACCCGGCATCGGCGGTGAACGCCGCCGCGCACTCGGCGAACGCCGATGCCAGCTGCTCCTGCGGCCCGGCCACCCACACCGCCCGCACCGCAACCGGCGGCAGTCCGGTCAGCGGGACCAGGGCAACGCCCGGGCGGCCGTACGCCTCCAGCAGCGAGGTGAACGTCAGATGCGCGCACTCGCCCTCGGCGACGATGCGCAGCACGTCCTCGACGTACCCGGCGGGCAGCCGTCGCAGGTGCACGGTCCGTCCCGCGGGCGTGGTCGCCGGTGCCCAGTGCTCGCCGAACCACGCCGGCAACTGCGGATAGATCACCGGATGCCCGCCCGCGGCCAGTTCCTCGATGTCGACGGTGTCGTGCCCGGCCAGCGGGTGCCCGGAGCCGAGCATGACGGCCCGCGGTTCGCGGTGGATCACCGGACCGATGCGCAACGGGAGCTCGGCGGGCGCCGAGGCCGGGGGCATCCAGGTCACGAAGACGTCGACGGGCCACTCCTTGCCGAGCCAGCGGAACAGGTCCGTGGTCGGCAGCCCCGACGCGACGACCCGGCACTCCGGGTGGCTGCGCTCGAAGGCCCCGACCAGTCCGGTCCGCAGCTTCTCGGGCACGGTGGTGGAGAAGCCGACGCGCAGCACTCCGCCGCCGAGCGCACCCGCGCGCCGCACGTCGTCCAGGACGCGCTCGATCTGGATGTAGGCAGCGCGCAGGCCCGCGTAGAGCTGCGCGCCGTGCGGGTTCAGCGTGACGGAACGACTGCTGCGCACGAACAGCTGGGTGCCCACCCGGCGCTCCACCGCCCGTATGAGGTGGCTGACCCGCGAAGTCGACAGGCGCAACCGCTCCGCGGCCCGCCCGAAGTGCAGTTCTTCGGCGACGCTGAGGAACGCTTCTATTTCCCGTGTCTCCAGCATGTGCGCGGCGTCTCTTCTTCTCGGTCCGATGTCAGGGGCGGCGAGGCCGGCCGAGGACCGCCCCGTCCCGCCCCGAGCGCCGTCATGCGGCGCTTCGCCGCGCGTACACCTCTATTTCGATCTTCATCCGGGGGTCGGCGAGACCGCACACGAGCATCGTGGCGGCCGGCCGGACGTCACCGAAACAGCGGCGCAGGACCGGCCAGCAGGGCTCGAAGTCCGCGCGCTCCGGCAGCAGGTAGCGCACCCGCACCACGTCGGCGAAGGTGCACTGCGCCTCGGCCAGTGCGGCCCCGATGTTGCGCAGGCACTGCTCGGCCTGCTCCACGACGTCGTCGGAGATCGTCATGGCGGTGTAGTCGAACCCGGTCGTCCCGGACACATGCACCCAGTCGCCGTCCACCACCGCGCGGGCATAGCCGATCTGCTCCTCAAAGGTCGAGCCGCTGAGGATCGCACGTCGCTCTGTCATGTGCCGAACGCTAAGTGACCAGTACCGATACGTCTAATACAGCTGTAGCTATCATCTGATATCTCTGGGCGTATGGAACGGCCCGAGCTTCCCCTCCCTCAGCTGCACGCCTTCGTCGTACTCGCCGAGGAACTCCACTTCGGTCACGCCGCCGCCCGCCTGGGCATCGCCCAGCCGCCGCTGAGCCAGCAGATCCGCCGGCTGGAGGACAAGGTCGGTTACGCGCTGTTCAGCCGCCGGCCGGGAGGCGTCGTGCTCACCCCGGCCGGCCACGAGCTGCTGCCCGCCGCGCGGCGCGTCCTCACCGACCTCGCATCCGGGCTGGCCGCGGCCCGTGCCATCGGCAGCGGCCGGGCCGGACGCCTGCGGATCGGCTTCGCCGCCTCCGTGGCCCTGACCGTCCTGCCCGGTCTGCTGCGTACCTTCCGGCAGCGGTTCCCGGACGTGCACCTCGACATCCAGGAGATGACGACCGCGCCGCAGATCGCCGCCCTGCACGACAGGACCATCGACATCGGCCTGGTGCGCGAGCCGTACCCCGAGGCGGAACTCGGCTTCCGGACGGTGCTCCGCGAGCCCTTCGTGGCCGTGCTGCCCGCCGCCCACCCGCTGGCCGCCCAACCCGCCGTGGAGGTGGCGCACTTGGCGGACCTGCCCTTCGTGCTGCTGCCCCGGGCGGTCGGTCCGCAGCTGTACGACCAGATCGCCGGCCTGTGCGCGGACGCCGGTTTCACGCCGCGGGTGGCCCAGCACGCGGTGGAGTGGCAGACCGTGTGCGCCCTGGTGAAGACCGGGCTCGGCGTCTCCCTGGCACCCGCGAGCATCCGGCGCATCCGGCTCGAAGGCGTCGCCTTCCGCACCATCGAACCCGGCACCGCCCGTACGCGCGTCGCTGTCGCCTGGCGCAAGAACGACGAGAACCCGCTGGTGGCCCAGCTGCTGGCGACCATCAGCCAAGGTCAGCCGGACGGTTTCTGAGCCCGTGTCAGGAGCCCTGCAGCGTCCCCGGCAGGTCGAACTGCTTGGTCTCGCCCGTGGTGAGGTTGACGCGGGTCACCGTGTTCTCGGTGTAGACGAGCCAGCCTGCCGAGGTGGGGGTGATGTTCAAGGACGCGGCGAGGTCCTTGACGCGGGCGCGGTGGAGTTCCTTGCCGCTGGTGGCGTCGACCTCCACCAGTTCGGTGTCCTTCCCCTTGGCCGCCGCGACGACGATCGACGAGCCGGTGGCCCGCACCGCGTCGACCCGGCCGCCGTTCACGGAGACCGTCGTGGCGTCCGCTCCGGCGGTGACCGAGACCTTCACCCGGCCGGACTTGCCGGACGGGTCCGAGCCGGCGATCACCGGGTGCCCGGCCCGGCAGGCGAGGGCCTTGACGTCCAGGCCGTCCGGAACGGCTACGGGGGTGACCTTGCCGTCGGACAGGTTCGCGACGGAGATCCGGGGGCGGGTGTCCGAGCCGCTGCCGAGGCAGACCGTGTCCGAGGACGGGTCGGAAGCGGCGAAGCCGATCGTCCCGGGGACCTTCAGCTCGCGCTTGGTGGACCAGTCGGCCGGGTCGCGCACCAGCACACTGGAGGCGGGGGCACCGTCCGCGGCCTTGGTGTCGGGCAGTCCGGCGACCTCGCCGACCAGCGTCTTGCCGGGCAGGATGCGGCGCAGCCGCTCGTCCCCCGCCATGCCGTCCAGGGTGTGGTCCTTGCGGTTGACCACGTACCGCCGGTCGGGCTTGTCGTCCTTGCGGGGCACGGTCACCACCCAGCGGCCGTCGGCCAGCTGAGCGATGTGGGGGCTGACCGCGTCATCGTCGTCGGCCTGCTGGGGTACGGCGGCCAGGCTCTGCGCGCCGGGCCTGTCCGGGTTGATGCCCACGACCGTCACCAGGCCGTCGACCTCGGCGAGCGCGAAGGTCTTGGAGCCTTCCCAGTCGTCACCCAGTTCCACCCCGGCGGGGCCGGCGGAACAGGCCGTCGTCAGTGCGGCCGTCGAGCCCAGTGCGGCCAGGAGGAGGGCCGTACGGACCGGGGAGACCGGCCTGCGGCCGTGCTTGCGTGTCGTGAGGTGGGGCATGGCCTGTTCACCAGTCCTTCATTGCATCTGTGGGGGACATCCTCGCGGCCCGGCGCGCGGGGGCCAGTGCGCCCGCCGCCACCACCAGCACCGTCAGGCCGAAGAGCAGCAGCAGGGTGCCGGCGGGCGGCAGCAGCACCCGGCCCTCGATGTACGGCGCCAGGTCGGCGCTGCGCCGCAGCAGCGCGGCGGCACCGCTGCCGAGCGCCGCGCCGAGCACGGTGCCGATCAGCGCGGCCACCGCTCCGGCCAGCGCCATCTCCGTGACCAGCATCGTCAGCACGGACCTGGTCCGGAAACCGACCGCCTTGAGGATGCCGATCTCCTGGGCCCGCTGCCGGGACAGCGCGCCGGTGACGGTGACGGCGCCGACGAACGCGAGCACCCCGAGCACCCCGAGCAGCACCCGGCCCACCGTCCGGATCATCTCCAGTACCGCGGGCAGGGCGTCGAGCCGCTGCTGGAGGGTGACGGCCGGGTAGCCGAGCTGCTGTACGGCGCGGGTCACGGCCGGTACGTCCGCCGCCGTCCGCGCGACCACGGTCAGCTGGTCGTAGCCGGTGGTGCGCAGGAAGCTCTGCTCCGGCTGTCCGCCGCGCTCGGCCGCCCACTTGATCACGGTGGCGTCGGCGGCGTACGCGGCGTCCGGATTGTCCAGCTGCCAGCCCGGGTCGTACACGCCGACGAGGCGGGCGTGGCCGCTGACGCCGGTGCCCTCGCCCTGCCGTACGAAGCGGGTGGTCTCGATGTCGATGTCCTGGCCCACCAGTTTGCCCAGGTCCACGCCCTGGGACAGGGCCGGTGCCACGATCTCGCCCGGGCGCAGGGGGAAGAGGTTCTCGCGTACGGACTTGGTGACCGGCGGGGACATCGCCGGCCGGTGGGTCGTCGCGTACAGCAGTACGGTGTCGCCCGCCTTGGTCATGACGCCGAACGACACCTGTACCCGGTGCTGCACGGAGGCGACGTGCGGCAGCTTCGCGAGGCGCGCGGCGGCGTTCTCCGTCAGCTGGGGGGCGTCGGGGCGCTGGTCGGGCCGGTCGACGGTGATGCTGCGGTTGGCGCTGCTCTCCTCGACGCCGGTGTCCGTGGCGCTCTGCGCCCGGTCGGCGATGCCGAGCGCGCCGAGGCAGACGGCGGCGGCGACCGAGACGAGCGCCACCAGGCCGAACAGCCTGCGGCGCAGGGCGCGGACGTTGGCCAGCGCCAGACTGAAGATGCTCATTCCGTGCTCCCCGTCCCGGTCGTCGGCCCGCTCCGGACGTCGCGTGTGTCCGTGGCCGTGAGCGTGCCCTTCTCCATGCGGTGCACCACGTCCGCGGACTCCGACACCGTCGGGTTGTGCGTCACCAGGAGCACCGCCCGGCCTTCGTCCGCCAGCTCCCGGAACAGCTTGAGGAGGACGTCCTCGCTGTCCGTGTCGAGGTTGCCGGTCGGCTCGTCGGCCAGGACGACGGGCGGGTCGTTGACCAGCGCCCGGGCCAGGGCGACCCGCTGCTGTTCGCCGCCCGACAGTTCGCCGGGCAGGTGGTCGGCGCGCTCCGCGAGACCGACCCGGGCCAGGAGATCCCGGGCACGTGCCTCGCCCGCGCCGCGGCTGCCGAGGAAGGGCAGGGCAACGTTGCGCAGCGCCGAGTGCTGCGGCAGCAGGTTGTACGACTGGAACACGAAGCCCAGACGTCTACGGCGCAGGTCAGCCAGCGCCCCGTCCGGGAGGCCCGACGTGTCGGCCGGCCCCGTACCGCCGGCGCCCTCGATGCACACCCGGCCGCTGTCCGGCGGGGCCAGCAGCCCGAGGATGTGCAGGAGGGTGGTCTTGCCGGAACCCGAGTGCCCGACCAGGGCGGTGACCTCGCCGCCGCGCACGGAGAGGCTGACATCGCGCAGGACGTCGACCCTCCTGCCGCGCAGGGTGTAGGACTTGCCCACGCCGTCGGCCCGCAGCAGCGGGCGCACCGAACTCTCGCTCACGTGTCGTTCCTCGGTTTCGTGGCCGGCAGCCATCCCATGGCGCCGTCCAGTTGTCGGTCCAGCGTCCACACGCCCCAGGTGGTCTTCAGGTCGCAGGCCGGGTCGCCGCCGCCGACCTGGTACAGGTCGGGCAGCCCGGGGCAGCCCTTGTACGGCGTGATCCCGCGCTTGAGCGCGTCGCGCAGTGCCGCGTCCGGTTCGCCGCCGAGCAGGACGTAGGCGCGGGCGACCAGCACGTAGCCGTACACGGAGGGGAACCGGCCCGGATTCCGCGCCCACTGCTTCAGGGCGTCGGCGGTGATCCAGGACGGGACGCTGCCGCGCCGGCCGCTGTCGGCGAGGCCCACGGCGACCGTGGCCGCCGCCACGACCCGGTCCGGGGTGTCCGGACTCCAGGTGCCGATCTTGGGGACGGCGACCGGGGCGCCGGCATCGGCGCAGTTCAGAGCGGTGCGCTGCCACTGGGTGGCGTTCTGCTCGGTGACGGTGTCCGGCAGCACCCGCGGATCGGCGCACAGCTGCCGCGCCTGCGCGCCGGCATCGCCTCCCGCGGTGACCTTGCGCAAGGCGGCGCGGTTCAGCCGCTCGGCGCTCTCCTGGCTCGCGTCCGGGGACTTCTCCTCGCGCTCCAGCGCCGTACGCAGGCCGGCGTCCTCCCGTGACCAGCCGGCCAGGGCCCGCAGCCGTTGTACGAACAGGGAGGCGTCCGGGTTGCCGATGTAGGCGCCGGGGTCGCGCACCGTCCCGTCGTCGAGCCGGTCGTCGTCCAGCCGCTTGATCACCGGCGCGAAGATATTCTTCGGCGAGCCCGCCGCCTTCAGGATGTGGACCAGCTTGTAGAGCTGCTCGTACGGAAGCGTCGCGGCGCCGTCCCCGAGCACCGGCTCCCACACCGTGCGGTCGATCGCGGGCCGCTTCCCGGCGGCCTCCTGGATCACCACATGGCTGTAGGTGTCGGCGAGCCGGGCCGCTCGGTCGTCGGGGGTCAGCTTCGCGAAGTCGTCGGTGCGCGGCGCGGCGATCCGTGTGAGCGCGTCGGGGACGGGTTCCTTCAGCAGCTGGAGGCAGCGGGCCAGCGCACTGCTCTGGTCGACGGCGCGGGGCCGGCCGGCCAGCGAGTGCAGCCAGGCCAGGGTGGCCGCCCGGTCCCCGGGCGGGAGGGCGGTCAGCCGGCCGAGCGCGTCGAGCACTTCGAGGGCCGCCCAGGTGGAGCCCAGGCGCGCGGCGTCGCCCTCGTCGCCGAGGGCGGAGTCGACGTACCAACCGCCCTTGGCCCGCGCCTTGTTCACGGCCTCGGCGTCACCGTCACCGAGCACTTCGTCGGCACCGGCCCGGCGCAGCGGAATCATCCAGTCACGGCCCCAGAGCGAGGATGTTTCCAGCGCTCCGCGGCGGAATGACTCGGCCTCGTCCGAGGCCATGCTCGATCTGGGCTCGTGGCCGAGTTCGGAAAGCGTCCGCAGTGCATAGGACTGCGCCTGTGGGCCCGCCGGGGCCTGGCGCAGGAACGGATGGTAGTAGTAGCCGTTCTCTTTGCTGACCAAGAGATCGAATTGCTGCGTGGCCGCGGGTTCCGGGGCCGCGGACTCCTTCGGTGTGGATGCGCACGACGCCATGAGGGCGACGCACACGGCGGCCCCGAAGAACCGGGACACCGACTTTCCGGCATGTGGTGCCGTACGGAATTTCACGAACGCCCTCGCGCGTCTCATCTCCAGCTCACGGAAAAAGTGCCACACCGCCGGGCCCTGACGGTGTGACACCTTTACTCACTCCACGCAGCGCGCCGGTCCGCCGAAGCGGAAAGCGGTCAGGCGGCGCCCGCGTAGGCGCACTTCTCGCTGACGTTGATCGAATTGGTGATCTTCGCCGAGCCGCAGCTCTTGGTGGACACATAGGTGGTCATGCCGCCGGGGCGCATCTGGCCGCTGGTGTCCGAGATGTTGGCGTTGGTGTTCTTCCAGCGCACCTCACCCAGGGACTTGCTCTTCATCGTGAGCGTGGCCTCGGGGTTCTTGGAGATCTTGATGGAGACGCTGACGCCGTGCGCCTGCAGCTCGGCGCGGTTCTGGATCCACTTGGCCTTGCGGGGGCTCTTCCCCGACATCTTCGTGGACGCCTTCCAGTCACAGGCCTTCGTGTAGAAACCGCAGTGCCAGGCGTTGACCGAGATCTTGTTGCCGCCCGGAATGCCGACCGAGGTCGAGGCGGAGGTGGCGTGCGCCGGCGACGTGGTGAGCACCAGCGCCGTGGCCGCGAAGGCGGCGGCGGTACCCGACAGCAGGCGCGTACGTATACCCTTATTCATTTACTCTACTTCCCCGTGAGATACCACGCGGCTCCGAGACAAGAGACCGCACAGATGCCGCCCCCCATATTCCGGACGCGGCAGTCGCCCCGAAGTCAACACGACGCCCCATTCACAATGCAACCCGCCGGGGCGCCGTTGAATGTGCTCTGGATCACGCGGGAGCGGAGAGCCGACTTCGGGGAAATGCACGGACGAGCCCTGGCAATGATCCTTTTCGCCCGACACAGTGATCCACTATTTCGCCGGGATCGAGAAAAAGCCGTAGCGGTGATTCATCACGGGGCGGCCTCCGCCTTGCGCCGACGAATTCCTGATTGCCCGGCAGCCCGCCATTTACGCGCGCTACTTGAAGGAACCGGCCCGGTCACTCGACCAGCCGCAGCCATGCCTCCGCGAGCGCGGCGTGCCCCGCCGGCGTCGGATGTACGCCGTCCGCGGACCAGTGTTCCGGCCCGGCCGTCGCGGCGAGCTGGGCGAACATGCCGTCGGCGGCGAGCAGCCGCGCGCCGTACGCACGGGCGAGGCCGCGCACGGCCTGGATCTTCGGGTCCAGGTCGGCCCGCCACTCCTCGCGGATCTTCTCGTCGACGAGCGTGTCACCGGCCTGGACGCTGCCGCTGACCGGCAGGAGGAACGGCTCGATGAGAATCAGCTCCGTGCCCGCCGCGGCCAGCGGCGCGAGCAGCCGGTCGTAACCTGCCGCGAAGTCCGCCACGGGGATCTCGTGGCCGTCCGGGTCGAGCGTGTGCCAGCCCATGTCGTTGACGCCGACGAGGATCGACACCACATCCGGGCGCGCGTCGAGCACGTCCGTCTGCCACCGGGCCTCCAGGTCCCTCACCTTGTGGCCGCCGATCCCGGTGTTCATCCAGGTCACGGGCCGGTCCGGGTGCCGCAGCCCCCACTGGCCCGCGATGCTGAGCGGGTATCCGGATCCCAGTCCGTCCTCGCTTTCCCGCCGTCGGCAGTCGGTGATCGAGTCGCCGGTGAACATCACGGTGCTTCCCGGGCGGAGGGTGATCGTCATGTGTGCTCCTTGGAACCTGGTCGCGGAAATGGTGGTGGAAAAGCAAGGGGGTGGGTGGCCGGGCTAGCCTTCCGGGCTGCCGAACCACTGGTGGGCGGCCCGTCCGAATGCCGCGCGGTCAGGGGCGCGTTCGCCCGCCCAGGCGACGATCCCGTCGGGCCGGACCAGCACGGCGCCCAGTCCGAGGTCGTTCCTCGCCGGTCCGGCGGCATACCGCAGCCGGCTCGCCCAGCCCGCCGCCGGGCCGTACAGGCGTCGGCCGGTGCTGAAATCGAGCGCGACGCCCTGTCCGTCCCGCATCAGGTCGCCGAGGCAAGTCCCGTCCTCCAGGCGGAAGTCCGGGGCGTTGCGGCCGACCAGCGGGTGGTCGTCGCCGAGTTCGTAGCGGCCCGACGCTCCCGATGTCTTCGAGAACACATAGGTCGTTCCGTCCCGGGTCGCGAGCAGGTCGCGCAGCAATGCCTGGACCGCCCGGCCGTGCGGGTCCGGGCGCATGGCCGCCGCCTGGGCGCGGGTCCAGTCGAGGACCGAGGCGCCGACCGGGTGACGCTCGCGGGTGTAGGTGTCGAGCAGCCCGTCCGGGGCGTGCCCGTGCACGGTCGCCGCGAGCTTCCAGCCCAGGTTCACGGCGTCGCCGATGCCGGTGTTGAGTCCCTGCCCGCCCACGGGCGAGTGGATGTGCGCGGCGTCGCCCGCGAGCAGGACGCGTCCCCGCCGGTACGTCGTCGCCTGCTTCGCGCGGTCGGTGAAACTCGAAGCGAGACGGACGTCGCTCAGCGTCACATCGGTGCCGGACACGCGGCGCAGCACCGTCTGGAGATGGTCGCGCGTCGGCTGCCGCGAGCGGTCGAACGCGCCGCCGTCGAAGTCCATCATGCCGATGTGCCCGCCTTCGCGCATGCGGATGTACATGCCCGTCGGCGTCAGGTGGATCCCCGGGCTCAGCTTCCCGGGATCGGCCAGGGTGGCGAGCATGACGTAGCCGGTGAACTGCGGCTCGGTGCCGACGAAGTCGAAGCCCGCGAGCCCGCGCACCGTGCTGCGCCCGCCGTCGCAGCCGACGGCCCAGCGCGCCGCGTACTCGTGCTCGCCGGCCCGCAGGCGCACGCTCCCGCCGTCCTGTGCGACGGCCGACACGGCGGCGCCGCGCCTGATCTCCACGCCGAGCTTCGCCGCTCGCCCGGACAGCACCGCCTCGACCGTTTCGAGGCTTGTCATCACCATCTCGGGGGCCGGGCCGGGCAGCCGGAACGGCAGTGCGGCGACGTCGACCTTGGCCGGGTCGAGCACCATGCCGGCGAAGTGGCCGACCGAGCGCGGGGGTGACGGCTCGTCGGCGTCGGGGGTCGTGCCGGAATCGCCGTGCACCCCCGACGCCGCCAGCAGCTGGTCCAGCATGCCGCGGCGGTGGAACGCCTCGACCGACGTGGCGAACAGGCCCCGCAGCCCGAGCGGTTCCGCCCGCCACGGGGAGCCGGGCTCCGGCTCCCGTTCGAGCACGAGGACGGAGCAGCCCGCGAGGCCGAGCTCACAGGCGAGGAAGAGACCAACCGGGCCGGCGCCCACGATCACTACGTCATGCACGAGAACAACTCCCTTTTCCAGGCCCGTTCTTCCGGGCGTACGAAGACTGACGCGGGCCGCTCACACGGGGCGCACACGGCGCTCACACGGGGCCGTACACCGCTGACATGTGGAGCACACCGCGGGCGTCTCGCGGGTGGCGTGACGACAAGGACGGATGGCCGTACGTCGCGCGCGCGTGCGAAGATCGGGGAATGGACGGGGGTGCGCGGCTTCGTATCACGCTGCTCGGCGCCTTTCAGGTGTTCCGTGGTGACACCGTCCTGCCCGTACCGGGCGCGCGGTTGCGGGCTCTGGTCGTACGGCTGGCCCTCGCCGGCGGGCACGCGGCCGAGCGCAGCGGCCTGATCGACGCGATCTGGGCCGAGGCCCCGCCGGCCGACCCCGCCCACGCCCTGCAGGCCCTCGTCTCACGGCTGCGCCGGACCCTCGGCCCGGCCGACGTCGTCGCGCAGCTCACGGGCGGCTACCGGCTGGCCGTGGACGCGGCAGACGTGGACGCGCTGCGGTTCGAACAGCTCGCCGCGGCCGGCCGTGAGCGCCTGCGCGCGGGCGACACCCGGGCCGCGGCGGCCGTGCTCGGCGAGGCCGTGGCGCTGTGGGGCGACCGCCCCGGCACCGAGCCCGCGGCCGTCGCCTCCGCAGCGCCCGCCGCCGCGACCCGGCTGGCCCATGCCTCGATCGAGGCCGTCGCCGACCTCGCCGACACCGAGCTGGCGCTCGGCCGTTCCGACGCGGCCGCCGCCCGGCTGTCCGCGCTGCTCGCCGAACACCCCGTCCACGAGCGCGCCGCCGCGCTGCTCATGGACGCGCTCGCCGCCCAGGGCCGCCAGGCCGAGGCCCTCGCCCGGTACGAGCGGGTCCGCGAAAACCTGGCCGACGTCCTCGGCACCGGCCCGGGCGCCGCCCTGCGCGAACGCCACCTGCGCCTGCTGCGCGCCGAACACCCCGGCCCCGCCGACTCCGTGCAGGCCGGGCCGGGCAACCTGCCCGCGCCGCTGACCAGTTTCATCGGCCGCGACGACGGTCTCGCCCGGATCGACGCGCTGCTCGCCGCCGGGCGCCTGGTCACCGTCCTCGGCCCCGGCGGCGCGGGCAAGACGCGCCTCGCCGTCGAGGCCGCCCGGCGCCACCGTCCCGCGTACCGCGACGGCGTCCGGATGATCGACCTCGCCTCGGCCACCGAGCCGGCCAAGGTCGGCGCGGCGCTCCTCGCCGCGATCGGGCTGCGCCGCTCGGCACTGTTCGACGCCTCGGCCACGCTGCGCGGTGACCCGGTCGAAGAACTGGACGTGCTGGCAGAGCAGCTGGGCGGCCGGGAGAGCCTGCTCGTGGTGGACAACTGCGAGCACCTGATCGACGCCGTGGCGCACCTGATCGCCGCGCTGCTGGCCCGCTGCGCGGGGCTGCGCGTGCTGGCCACCAGCCGGGAGCCGCTTGCCATCGACGGCGAGGCGCTGGTCCCGCTCGGCCCGCTCACCCTGCCCGAGCCGGACGCGGACGTGGAAGAGGCCCGCCGTACCGCGTCGGTACGCCTGTTCACCGAGCGCGCGGCGGCCGTACGGCCCGGCTTCGCGGTCGGCGAGCACAACCTCGGCGAGGTGCTGCGCGTCGTCCGCGGCCTCGACGGCATGCCGCTCGCGCTCGAACTGGCCGCGGCCCGCCTGCGCACACTGTCCCTGACCGACCTGGCCGCCGGGCTGTCCGACCGGTTCCGCCTGCTCACCACCGGAAGCCGGACCGCCTTCCCGCGGCACCGCACGCTGCGGGCGGTCATCGCATGGAGCTGGGACCTGCTCGACGCGGACGCGCGTACGGTCGCGGAGCGGGTCTCGGTCCTGCCCGGCGGCGTCACACCGGCCTCCGCCGCCGCGGTCTGCGCGGGCACCGCGGTGCCCGCCGGTGCGGTCCGGGAGCTGCTGGCGGGCCTGGTCGACCGGTCTCTGCTCCAACTCGCGCCGGACACCGGCCGGTACCGGATGCTGGAGACGGTCCGCGAGTACGGCCTGGAGAAGCTGGCCGGACACGGCACACTGACCGCCGTACGGGACCGGGCCGCCCGCTACTTCGCCGAACTGGCCGCCCGCTGCGACCCATTGCTCCGCGGCCCCGACCAGCTCGCCGCACTCCGTGTGCTGCACGCCGAGTACGACAACCTGCTCGGCGCCCTGCGCCACCTCTGCGACACCGGCGACGCCACCGGCGCGATCGGGCTCGCGGTGAACCTGACCTGGTACTGGCAGATGCTCGGCCGGCACGCCGACGCGGCCTACTGGCTCGGCGAAGCAGTCGCGCTGCCGCCCGGGCAGCCCGGCGTGGCCCGCGACATCGCCGAAGGGCTGCGCCTGCTCAACACGCTCGCGCAGGCCGACGACACGGTCAAAAAGCGGCGCGAGGCACTGCGGGCGCTCGCCGGCCGGCTGCTGGGGCAGCCGGAGCTGCCGGGCTTCGGCGGCGCGCTGACCCTGGTCAATCTGGCCTCCCTGGGGGCGACCGAGGCGTCGCCGTCGATCATCCAGCGGCTGGTCGACGGGCCGGACGTATGGCTGGCCGGGCTGGCCCGCATGTTCCGGGCCCGCCACGCGGAGAACGAAGGCCGACTCGACCCGGTCCGCCGCGACGTGACCGCCGCCCTGGACTGCTTCGCCCGGGCGGGCGACCGCTGGGGCCTGGCCAGGGCGCTGCCGCTGCGCGCACTGCTACGGCAGTACGACGGCGATCTCGACGGCGCGCTGGCCGACCTGAACGAGGCCAAGCGGCTGGCCCGCGCGTTCAGCTCGCTCAGCCTCAGCGACGAGATCTACCTCGACCTGCGCCTGATCGATCTGCGGGTGCGGCTCGGTGAGACCGCGCAGGCGTACGAGATGATCGCCGCGACCCGGGAGCGCGCGCTGCGCTCGGCCTCGCCCGGGATGGCGGTCCTCTTCGACGCGCGGGAAGCCGGCCTGCGGGTACGGACCGGTGACCTCGACCAAGCCCGCGAGCTGGTCGAATCGGCCGCGAACGGACTGTCCGGACAGCTCCCGTTCAGCGGCGACCACGGGCAGGCGCTGGTCGGCGTGGTGCGGGGCGAGCTCTGCCTCGCGCTCGCCGACAGGCCCGGCGCCGAAGAGGCGCTGCGGCGCGCGTACGCGGCGGCGGTCGCCAGCCACGACCTGCCGATCGTGGCAACGGTGGCGCTGACCACGGCCGGCCTCGCCGCACTGCACGGACGCTTCCACGACACGGCCGTACTGCTCGGCGCAGCGGCCCGCCTGCGGGGCGCCCACGACCCCACCGAGCCGACGGTCCGCGCACTCACCCGCCGCGGCCGTGCCGCACTCGGCGCGGAGCCCTTCGCCGAGGCGTACGGGACCGGCCGGCGCATGGACGCGCCGGCAGCTGTGGCCCGTACCGATCCGGCACTGCTGCGATGAGACCCGCCGTCCGCACGGCGGATGCGGCAGCGGCGCGTCACTCGCCGGCGGTCAGCCAGCGGAGGCGGCCGTCCCGCGGAGAGGTCCGGCAGGTGAGGCGCTCGCCCTGTGAGGAAACCGCCGTGGCACCACTCGCGCGGCACTTGCGGTGCAGCTCGTTGCAGCTGCCCTTCTTCTTGCCGGGAATCTTGGCGCAGTTCTCCGTGTCGTGCGCCTTCCGGCCCTCGGCGGAGAGGTGATCGTAGTTGCTGCCGTCATGGCGGCCGGGAGAGTCGGCATGCTCCGTTGTGGACGGCCGGGGAGCCGCCGGCCGTGCCTTGGCAGCACTGCGGGCGGTCGGGGTCACCGCGCCTTCCGGGGTCACGGGCTTTTCGGACGGGCTCGACCGGGCTGCCGTCGTGGGCGACGCCGAGGTGGCAGACGGTCCGGGCGACGCTCCCGCCCGGACCGCCGAGCCGCTGCCGCAGGAGCAGAGCGTGGCGAGCAGGACGGCAGCGGTCGACAGGGCGAGACCCGGTCCGGCGGGGCGCGCACGTATACGATCAAGCATGGGAGCAGCTTAATGGGCGATATTTCCCTTGATCGACGGCTATCGGCCCGCCGTGCGCCGCAGGTGGCCGAGCCGGGTTGCGGGAGAGCGTGTCGCCGTCGCTGCCCGTAAGAACCTCAGCGCTTGAAAGCGACCATCGACACGACATAGACGACCGGGTGCTTCGGCTCGTCGAAGTTCACCACGATGTGCTGGCTCGGGCCCGGGTCCTCGGCCTTGATGGACGTGCCGGCCCACTGGCCGCCGCTCGCCAGGTCCCAGCCGACCTTGGCCGCCTGCGCGCCGGTGATGGTGATCTCGCCGTCCTTGAGGGCCTTGCGGCTGGTGCCGGCCCACTTCAGGTAGTGGTCCAGGCCCCAGTTGTTGGTGCGGAACTGGACGTAGAGAGAGCTGCGGTGCCAGGCGTTGGACTCGTAGTAGTAGACCGGTGTGGAGCCGGCGGGGACCGGGACGTTGTAGATGCGCTGCTGCACCTTGGAGGGGAAGTCGTTGTAGAGGCCGGTGGCCGCGGCCTCCTCCTCCTTGCTCTGGCCGCTGTCCCGGCTCTGCTCGGCGGAGATGACGATGTAGCCCGCCGGGACGGCGATCAGCAGGAAGATCACCAGCGCGGTGAGCCAGCGGCGGCGCCGGCTGGGCCGGGGCGCCGCGGACGCGCCGGACGGGGGCCCGGCCGGCGGCTCCGGCCGCTCCGGCGCCTCGCGCGCGGTCTGCCCCGGCTCCTGCCCCGCCGGATCGTGTGCGTCGGTCATGGGTGGGGTGTCCAGCTCCGTCATCGCCGGCCCGATCGTTCGTACCGCTCATAGCGTTCCACGCGGCGGCGGTTGGCGCGCCGGAAGCGGCGGGCCACCAGGCGCGCCAGGTCGGCGGCACCGACCATGCCGGCCTCGGGGCCCAGCTGGGCCTTGGCGATCCGGGCCTCGGGGCGGTAGCCGCGGCCGGTCAGGGTGCGCCGGAAGGCGTCCCGGGCGGGGCCGATCAGGAGGTCGTCGGCGGCGCTGACGCCGCCGCCGATCACGAAGCAGGAAGGATCCAGCGCAGCGGCCAGATTGGCGATGCCGACGCCCAGCCACTGGCCGATGTCCTGGAGCAGCTCGACGCACATGGCGTCGCCCTCCCGGGCCAGCTCGGTGATCAGCGGCCCGGTGATGTCGGGGACACGGCCGCCGACCCGGTCGATGATGTTGTACGCGACCGGGGAGTCCGCGGCGGCCAGCTCGCGGGCCTCGCGTACCAGCGCGTTGCCGGAGCTGTACTGCTCCCAGCAGCCGCGGTTGCCGCACGGGCAGCGGTGCCCGGCGGGCACCACCTGCATATGGCCGAATTCGCCGGCCACGCCGTACTTGCCGCGCTTGACCGCACCGTCCTCCAGGATCGCGCCGCCGATGCCGGTACCGAGCGTGATCATGACGAGGTGGTCCTCGCCGCGCCCGGCGCCGAAGCGCCACTCGGCCCAGGCGGCCGTGTTGGCGTCGTTGTCGACCATGACGGGGACCGCCAGACGGCCCGCGAGGCGGTCCCGCAGCGGCTCGTTGCGCCAGTTCAGGTGGGGTGCGAACAGGACGGTGCTGCGCTCGGCGTCGACCCAGCCGGCCGCGCCGATGCCCACCGCGTGCACGTCGTGCCGGTCGGAGAGGTCCAGCACCAGCTCGGTGATGACGTCCTCGACGACCTTGGGGCTCTTGGACTTGTCGGGCGTCTCGGTACGGACCTTCTCCAGGATCGTGCCGTCCGCGTCGACGACCCCGGCCATCACCTTCGTCCCGCCGATGTCGATGCCGACGGTCGGCACGCGGGGCGCGCTCAGGTGGGAGCGCCGCTCGCGGGTACCCACCGTGCGCAGCACGGTCGCTCTGGCGGATCCTCGGTGCACCCGGTCCCGGTACGTGCTCATCGACCCACCTCTTCGCCGTTGCGGTGGCGGCGGCTGCGTGCTCGCAAGAGTCGTCTCGTCCCTGCGGGTGTCGGGAGGCCGGGGCCTCGGGCGTGTGTGGTCCGGTGGTGCTCGTTCGGTCTCGTACGTGTCCGGTCGCGCCGGGGCGTGCCCCGGCGCGCGTGGTGCCGTGCCGGCGGCGGTGACGTGCACGGTCCGCTGCGATTGTGCCCTACCCGCGCCACGGCGCGCATGGCGGCGCGGGCCCCCGGAACCCGCGCCACCGGCCCGCTCAGTGCGTGGGGTGGCCGCCGAGGTGGCCGGGCTCGGGCGCCCGCGCCAGTTCGTGGCTGAGCTGCTCCAGCTCGCTGCCGCCCGCCATCTGGCGCGTCAGCTCCTCCAGGGCGATCTCCCGCTTGGTGTGGCGGCCGGCCATCGCGCCGCGCTTGAGGAGGACGAAGCGGTCGCCGACCAGGTAGGCGTGGTGCGGGTTGTGGGTGATCAACACCACGCCGAGTCCGGCGTCCCGGGCGGCCGCGACGTACTTCAGCACGACGCCGGACTGCTTGACGCCGAGCGCCGCCGTCGGCTCGTCCAGGACCAGCACCTTCGCGCCGAAGTACACGGCGCGGGCGATGGCCACGCACTGCCGCTCGCCGCCGGAGAGGGTGCCGATGGGCTGGTCCACGTCGCGCAGGTCGATGCCCATGCGCAGCAGCTCGGCGCGGGTCGTCTCGCGCATCAGCCGGACGTCGAGCCGCTTGAAGGGGCCGGCGCCCTTGGTGGGCTCGGAGCCGAGGAAGAAATTGCGCCAGACCGGCATCAGGGGGACGACCGCCAGGTCCTGGTAGACGGTGGCGATGCCGCGGTCCAGCGCCTCGCGCGGGGAGGACAGCCGGGCCGGTTCGCCCTCGATCGCGAAGCGGCCCTCGTCGTGCCGGTGCAGCCCCGCGATGATCTTGATGAGGGTGGACTTGCCCGCGCCGTTGTCGCCGAGCACGCAGGTGATCTCCCCCGCGTGCACCTCCAGCGAGACGCCTTCCAGGGCCTTGATGTTGCCGTAGAACTTGCTGACGTCCGTCAGCTCCACGAGGGGCGGGGCGCCCTTCCCGCCCTCCTCGGCCTCCGCTTCCGCCACGTCCACGGCGTCCGTCGTGTCCACTGCGTCCGTCGTCTCCACGGCGTCCGCCCCGGCCACCGCGTCCTCCGGCTCGTCCGGGGTGCTGTCCGGCGCGCTCTCCGGGGTGCTCATTTCGTCGCCTCCGCCCGCTTGCGGACCCATGCGTTCAGGAGCGTGGCCAGCAGCAGCATCGCCCCGAGGAAGAACTTGTACCAGTCCGGGTTCCACTGGGCGTACACGATGCCCTTGCTGGCCATGCCGAAGATGAAGGCGCCGACGGCGGCGCCGATCGCCGAGCCGTAGCCGCCGGTCATCAGGCAGCCGCCGACCGCGGCCGCGATGATGTAGAGGAACTCGTTGCCGACGCCGTCGCCGGACTGGATCGCGTCGTACGAGAACAGCAGGTGCTGCCCGGAGATCCAGGCCGCCAGCGCCACGCCCATGTACAGGCCGATCTTGGTCTTGGTGACCGGGACGCCGACCGCCCGCGCGGCGTCCGAGCCGCCGCCCACCGCGAAGATCCAGTTGCCGGCGCGGGTGCGCAGCAGGATCCAGGTGGCCAGCGCGACCAGGCCGATCCACCACAGGATCGTGACCTGGATGTCCACGCCGCCGACGCTCAGATGGGACGCGAAGAGCGTGCGGGCCGAGTCGAAGCCCTCCATGTCGGCGATGGACTTCGTGGAGACGGTGCCGCCGATCAGCTTGGTGAAGCCGAGGTTGAGGCCGGTCAGCATGAAGAACGTACCGAGCGTGATGATGAAGCTGGGCAGCTTCGTACGGGTCAGCAGGAACCCGTTGAAGACCCCGATGGCCAGGGTGACCAGCAGGGACACCCCGACGCCCACCCAGACGTTCGCCGTCATCTGGTAGCTGAACATGGACGAGACGAGCGCCGAGCTGACGACCATGACACCGGCCGACAGGTCGAACTCGCCGCCGATCATCAGCAGCGCCACCGGCACCGCCATGATCCCGATGGTGGACGACGCGTACAGCACGGTCGAGAGGCTGGACGCGCGCAGGAAGGTGTCGGCGGCGAAGGAGAAGAAGAGGAAGACCGCCGCGGCGCCGACCACCGCGCCCAGCTCGGGGCGGCTCATCAGGCGGCGCGCCGGCGACCGGTGCACCAGCCGCTCGTCCGGTCCGCCGTTTTTGGGCCCGGTGCTTTTCACGGTCGTGTCCGCGGTGCTCATCGGGTCCCCCGCTTCGTGTACTCCTGCAGCGCCGCGGCGTCCTTCTTGGTGATCACCTGCGGTCCGGTGAAGACCGGCTTGCCGCCGCCGAGCACGTCGGCGTTGTACTTGTAGAGCCACAGCAGGTCGACGGCCTGGTAGCCCTGGAGGTACGGCTGCTGGTCGACGGCGAAGCCGAGGGAGCCGTCCTTGAGGCCGTCGGCGACCTTCGCGTTCAGGTCGAAGGTGTCGATCTCGGCGTCACTGCCGGCCTGCTCCCTGGCCTTGACGGCGGTCGGCGCGAACGGCGCGCCCAGGGTGACGACGGAGTCGATGTCCCGGTCCGACTGGAGCTTGGCCTCGATGGTGGACTGCACGTCGGGCATGTTGGTGCCCTCCACGTACAGCTTCTGCAGCTCGCCCTTGAAGGTCTTCTTCGTGCCGTCGCAGCGCTGCTCGTGGCCGACGTTGCCCTGTTCGTGCAGGACGCACAGCGCCTTCTTGCGGCCCCGCTTGTTCAGCTCCTCGCCGACCGCCTCGCCGGCCATGGTCTCGTCCTGGCCGACGTGGGTCAGGGCGCCGAACGCCCTGGAGACCTCGGCGCCGGAGTTCACGGTGATCACCGGGATGCCCGCCTTCTCGGCCCGGGCGACCACGTCCTTCATGGCGTCCGGCTTGGCGAGGGTGACGATCAGCCCGTCCACCTTCTGGTCGATGTAGGACTGGACGAGCTGGCTCTGCCGCTGGGCCTCCTTGTCGTGCCCGTAGACGAACTTGATGTTGTCCTTGTCGGCGGCCTGCCGGGCGCCGTTCTGCACGATGTCCCAGAAGGTGTCGCCGTCGCCCGAGTGGGTGACCATGGCGAAGGTCCACCTGGGGGTGTTGACGGCCGCCTTGCCGCCGGCGGTCTGGGCGGCGCGCGCTTCCTCGGCGCGCTTGCCGCCGGTGCTGCTGCACCCCGCCAGGGATGCGGCGAGCACCGCTGCCAGCACCGCGGTCACCGCGCGTACCCCTGTCCGAACCCTTGCCACGAGGTCGTGCCCTTCTCGTTGCTGTCGTTTCTGTCACTGTGCGCCGGGGGCGCTGTGCCGGGTTTGGGCCGAAAATGATCGGTCCCGGCCGCCCAAGTATCCGTTACCCCTGTTCCGTATGGGGTCATCGGGTCCCGCGCCCGGTGTACTCCTCCAGCTTCGGTACGTCCTTGCCGGTGACGACGGCCGGGCCGGTCAGCACCGGTTGGCCCCCGCCGAGGACGTTGCCGTTGGCCCGGTGCAGCCACAGCAGGTCCACCGCCTCGTAGCCCTGGAGGTAGGGCTGCTGGTCCACGGCGAAGTCGATGTCCTTCCTCTTCAGGAGCCCGACCACGGACGGGTTCAGGTCGAAGGTGCCGATCCGGGCCTTGCTGCCGGCCTCGTCGCGGGCCTTGACGGCGATCGCGGCCATCGGCGCGCCGAGCGTGACGACGGCGTCGGCCTCCCGGTCCGACTGGAGCCTGGCCTGTACGGAGGACTGGGAGGCGGGCGCGTTGGTGCCGTCCACGTTCAGGTTCTCCACCCGGCCGGAGAAGGTCGCGCGCACCCCGGCGCAGCGGTCCTCCAGGGAGACGTTGCCCTGCTCGTGGACGACGCACAGCGCCTTCTTCCGGCCCCGCCTGTTCAGCTCCTCGCCGACGGCGCGGCCCGCCACCTTCTCGTCCTGGCCGATGTGGGTGAGGGCGCCGTACGCGGCCGAGAACTGCCCGCCGGAGTTGATCGTGATCACCGGGACTCCCTGCGCGACGGCTTTGCGGACCACGGCCGCCAGCGCCTGCGGCTTGGCGAGCGTGACGATCAGCCCGTCGACCTTCTGGTCGAGGTAGGACTGCACCAGCTCGGCCTGCTTGCCGCCCTCCTTGTCGTTGGCGTACAGGAACTTCACGTTGTCCTTGCGGGCGGCCTGTTCCGCGCCGTTCCGCACGATGTCCCAGAAGGTGTCGCCCTCACCGGCGTGGCTGACCATGCCGATCGTCATACGGGGCGTGTCGACCGGCCGGCCGCCGGTTCCGCCGCTCGGCTTGTCCTCGGCGCCCTTGCCGCCGGAGCCGCTGCACCCGGCGGCAAGGGCGAGGGCGGCGACGGCCACCAGCGCTGCCGGGGGTCCGGTTCTGCGGGTCCGGACAGCCCGGGGCTCGATGGTGGTACGGGGCCCGGTGGTGGTACGGGGTCCGGTGATGGTACGGGGCTTGCGCACGGTACTCCTCATGGAACCGCCCTCTCTCCCGCGCCGCCCGATGGCGGCTGGAGGAGTTCTAGCGGCGTGCGCCGAGCCCCGTCAATGGTTTGTCAGAACATTCTTACCCGGGCGGTCGGTCCGGCGGGGCGGCCGGCTCAGGGCCGTACGAGCAGCTGGAACTCGAAGGCGTACCGCGAGGCCCGGTAGACATGCGAGCCGAACTCGACCGCGCGGCCGGTGTCGTCGAAGGTCGTACGCTGCATCGTCAGCAGCGGGGCGCCCTCCGGCTCGCCGAGCCGCTCGCCCTCCTCGACGGTGGCGGCGCGCGCGCCGACGGCCTGGCGGGCGCTGTGCAGCGTGATCCCGGCCGCCCGCATCAGGCGGTACAGGCCGGTCTCCTCCAGCCGCTCGGTGCTGAGGTCGATCAGCCCGGCGGGGAGGTGGTTGCGCAGGTGGGCGACGGGCTCACCGTGCGTGAAGCGCAGCCGCTCGACGAGCGCCACCTCGGCGCCCTCCGCGATCCCGAGCGCGGCGGCGATCTCGGCGGTGGCCTCGGTGGTGGTGTTCAGGAGCACGCGGGTGGCGGGCTTCTGCCCGGCGGCCTCCAGATCGTCGTAGAGGCTGCTCAGCTCCAGCGGGCGCTTGACCTGACTGTGCACGACCTGCGTACCGATACCGCGGCGGCGTACCAGCAGCCCCTTGTCGACCAGCGACTGGATGGCCTGGCGGACGGTCGGCCGGGACAGCCCGAGGCGTCCGGCCAGCTCGATCTCGTTGCCGAGCAGGCTGCCCGGGGCCAGCTTGCCGGTCTCGATGGCCGTCTCCAGCTGCTGGGACAGCTGGAAGTACAGCGGCACCGGACTGCTCCGGTCCACGCTGAACCGGACGGGGCTCTCGGCGCCCTTGGAGTCTGTTTCGCGTTTCCCCACGGCTGGGAGCGTATCCGGCCCGGCAGATGACGGGAAGTCCAGAGGTCACATTGTCCGGACAATCACGTCGGGGGTGGTCGGGGTCAGGGGGTGGAAGGCGTGTCCGTGCGCGCCTCCGCGATCACCTCGTCCAGCACCTCCCGCGAACGCAGCAGATCACCGATCATCGCGTCGATACGGCTCCGTTCCACCGCCAGGTCATCGACCAGCGCGGCGGAGGCGGTCGCCGAACCGCCGTACTCCCGCATGCAGGGCAGCAGTTGCGCGATCTTCGCGCTGCACAGCCCGGCCGCGAACAGCTCCTGGATGCGGATCACACGGTCCACGCAGGCTTCGGGGAACTCACGGTGGCCGCCGGCCGTCCGCTCCGCCGCCAGCAGCCCCTGCTTCTCGTAGTAGCGCAGCGACCGCTCGCTGACTCCCGTACGCCGTGCCAGCTCCCCGATCCGCACCGGTTCCTCCCCGTCTCCCTCGGCCCCGGCCACCGCCGGGTCCGGCTGTCGAGCTTGAATCTGACATTAATGTCACCTTCTACCGTCCTGCCATGACGCACACCACGTTCGCCCCGCAGGCCCCTTCCGCACTGTCCGCCGACGCCCCGCCGTCCCTCCTCGACCCGTACGCCTCCGCCGCCCTGAGCACGCCCAACCGTGTTGTGATGGCCCCGATGACCCGCTTCCGCGCCGGCGAGGACAGCGTGCCGCTCCCCGTCGTCGCCGACTACTACGCGCAGCGCGCCTCGGCGGGCCTCATCGTCACCGAGGGCATCTGGCCCTCCTTCCGCGGCCAGAGCGGCTGGCGCGTCCCCGGCCTGGCGACCGCCCGTCAGATCACCGGCTGGCGCCGGGTCACCGACGCCGTGCACGCCGCGGGCGGACGCGTCTTCGCCCAGCTCATGCACGCCGGCCGCATCGGCCACCCGCTGGCCCGCATCGACGGCGGTCACCCGGCCGGGCCGTCCGCGGTGCCCGTACCCCAGGCCCAGCACACCCCGGCCGGGAAGCAGGACCCCGTGGTCCCCCTGGTCATGACACACGACGACATCCGTACGGCGATACGGGATTTCGCCGACGGCGCCCGCAACGCGATCCGCGCCGGGTTCGACGGCGTCGAGATCCACGGGGCCAACAGCTACCTGCTCCACCAGTTCCTCGCCGACAACACCAACCTCCGCCAGGACGCGTACGGCGGCGACATCACCGGCCGCATCCGCTTCCCGGCGGAGGTCGTACGGGCGGTGGCCGACGCAGTCGGCGCCCACCGCACCGCGCTGCGGCTGTCCCCCGGAAACCCGCAGTTCGGCATGGCGGAGGCGGACCCCGCGCCGGTCTACCGCGCCCTCCTGGACGACCTCGCTCACCTGGGCCTGGCCTACCTCCACCTGACCGAGAGCACCCCGGCCTACCCGGCGCTGGCCGACCTGCGGCCCCATTGGCCCGGAACCCTCATCGCCAATGTGGGTGAGAACGGGACCGCGACGACCCGGGCGGCGGGCCAGGCAGTCCTGGACTCCGGCCACGCCGACCTGGTCTCGTACGGGCGCGCCTTCCTCGCCAACCCCGATCTCCCCCACCGCTTCGCCACCGGCACCCCGCTCGCCGCCCACGACCCCGCGCTCCTCTACACGCACGGCGCGGAGGGCTACAGCGACTACCTCCCGAGCCGAGCCGCCCGCTGACGGCCCACCGCCCGGCCGGTGACTCGCATGCTCCTCCCCCTCACTTCCCCATCCACGCCTCCTCGTACTTCTTGTACGTGCCGTCGTGCTTCGCCAGGTGGACCCACTGGTCGACGTACTGCCGGAACGCGAAGTCCGCGCGCGGTACGGCGTACGCCTTCTCGGAGAAGGTGAAGGGCCGGTCGGGGTGGACGGCGCACAGTTCGGGGTGGATCTTGGACTGGTAGCGGGTCTCGCTCGCGTCGGTCATCATCACGTCCGCGCGGCCGGCGATGATCTCGTCGAAGACCGTGGCGTTGTCGGGGTGGCGCTTGATGGCCGCGTGCTTGAGGACGGAGCGGGCGAACTGCTCATTGGTGCCACCGGGGTTGACGATCACCGTGGTGCCGGGGCGGTCGATCTGCTCCAGTGTCCGGTACTTGTCCTGGTCCGCACAGCGGACGATGGGGGTCTTCCCGTCCGTACGGGTGGGTTCGCCGAAGGCTGCCTTGCGGGCGCGCGGGAGGGTGACCGACACGCCGCCCATGGCGATGTCGCAGCGCCCCGCCGCCAGGTCGTCCACGAGCTTTGCCCAGGTCGTGGCCACGTACTCGGGTTTGGCGTCCAGGCTCGCGGCGAGGTCGCGGGCCATGGAGATGTCCACACCGCTGTATGCCCCGGACGCGGGGTCGCGGTGGGTGAAGGGGCGGTAGTCACCGGTGGTGCAGACGCGGAGGACGCCGCGGCGGGGGACGGTGTCGAGGAGGGTGGCGGGGCGCGCCGTGGTGTGCGCGGCGGCGGACGGCCGGTCCGGGTGGGTGGCCGGGGCTGCCGGGGCGGTCGTCGGAGCGGTGGCGGTGAGGGCGAGGGCGCAGGTCAGGACGGAGAGGGCGGCGGCGCGGCGCATGGCGGCTCCTGTACGCGGCGAGGGCGTGAGCGGTGGGCGGAACGCGCCGTCAGCGTGGCAGAGCAGGGGACGGGAGAGAAGGGCGTGGCCGGGCATGCGGGACGGGACGGGCGGCTTGCGGGCCGTCCCGTCCCGTATGCCCGGGGCTTCCGCGTCCTACCTGCCTACCGCCACCGCACCGGCAGGTGCTGGGGTCCGCGCATCATGCCCGTACGCCACGTCAGCGCCTCGGGATCGGTGTCCAGGGCCAGGTCGGGGCAGCGGTCCAGGAGGCTGCGGACCGCGATGCGGCCCTCCATGCGGGCCAGTGGGGCGCCGAGGCAGAAGTGGATGCCGTGGCCGAAGGCGACGTGGCCGCGGGTCTCGCGGGTGATGTCGAAGGTGTCGGGGGCGTCGAAGCGCTCCGGGTCGCGGTCCGCGCCGGCCAGGCCGACGACGACGGTCTCACCGGCCGGGATCTCGGTGCCGCCGATCTCGACGGGCTCGGTGGTGAAGCGCCAGGTGGCGGTCTCCACGGGGCCGTCGTAGCGCAGCATCTCCTCGACGGCGTTGTCCAGGAGGGCGGGGTCGGCGCGCAGCGCGGCCAGTTGCGCCGGGTGCTGGAGCAGGGCCCGTACTCCGTTGGAGATCAGGTTGACGGTGGTTTCGTGGCCGGCCACGAGCAGGAGGAAGGCCATACCGAGCAGTTCCTGCTGGGAGAGCTGGTCGCCGCCCTCGTCGCTCGTCCGCACCAGGGCGCTGAGCAGGTCCTCGCCCGGCGAGCGGCGTTTGGCCCCGATCAGGCCGTCCAGATAGGCGGTCATCTCGCGGGCGGCGGTCATCGTCGCCTCTTGCTCGGTCGGTGAGACCAGCTCGTTGGACCAGGCGCGGAAGGTGTCCCGCTCCATGTCGGGCACGCCCAGGAGTTCGCAGATGACGGTCAGCGGGAGCGGGAAGGCGAGCGCCTCCACGAGGTCGGCACGGCCGTCCGGGGCGGCCAGCATGGCGTCCAGCAGGTCATCGGTGATCTGCTGGACGCGCGGGCGCAGCGCCTCGACGCGGCGGGTGGTGAACTCCCGGGCCACCAGCTTGCGCAGCCGGGTGTGCTGCGGTGCGTCGGCGTCGAGCATGTTCATCAACTGCCACTCGGCGTCCATCTCGGGGTCGACGACGGGGACGGCGGCGTTCGACCAGTTCTTGGCGAAACGGTTGTCGGCCAGCGCGGCCCGCGCTTCGTCGTATCCGACGATCAGCCACGCGTGCTGGGCCTCGGCCTGCATCTCCGGAACGCGGACCCGGTGGACCGGGCCCTGGGCACGCAGCTTGGCGTAGTACGGATGCGGGTCGGCGACGAAGTCCGGGCCGTACGCGCCCAGGTCGATGATTTCCGGCATGTCCTGTCCGCCCCTCGTAGGCTTTTCGGTCACCGTACGTACACCGGGGGCGGGGGTCATCGGCCCCGCGGAGGAGCCGGACGGTCCTGTCTCCTCCGAGGGGAGTGCTTCACCTGCGGTACCGCGGGGCGGCGCGGCCTCAGATGTCGTAGAGGCCGGCGGCCCCGGGGTCGGCCGGCGGCTGCGGCGCGGCGTCCGCGAGGCGGGCGAGCAGGTCCGTGGCGCGCTTGGCGACGGTCTCCCGGTCGCCTTCCGAGAGGGCCGAGCCCATACCCACGGCCACCGCGCCGGCGGCTATCCACTCGGGCGCGCTGTCGACCGTCACACCGCCGGTGGGCAGCACCGGCGCCTGCGGCAGGGCAGCGCGGACGTCGCGCAGCCAGTCCGGGCGGTGGGCGGAGGCGGGGAAGAGCTTGAGCGCGTCGGCGCCCAGCTCCAGGGCGCGCACCATCTCGGTGGGCGTGGCGACGCCGGGGAAGACCGGGACGCCGTAGCGGTGGCCGGTGCGGATGACCTCGGCGTCCAGGCTCGGGGAGACCAGGAAACGGGCCCCGGCGTCCACCGCCATCCGGGCCGAGACGGCGTCCAGGACCGTGCCGGCGCCGATGACGGCGTCGTCGCCCAGCTCACGGCTGAGGGTGGTGACGGCCTCCAGCGCGAACGGCGTGGTCAGGGATATCTCCAGGCTGGTGATCCCGGCGGACAGCAGCGTGTCGGCGGTGGCGCTGGCCTCGTCGTACGTCTCGCTGCGGACGATGGCGAAGACACGCTGCGCCAGAGCGGCCCGGGTGATCTCCCAGCGGTACACGGCAGTTCGCCGCCTTCCTTGTCTCAAACGCCAGAACCACGCGCCCCGCGCCCGCGGAACGGCCGGGCACGCGGCGTCTCCTGGGCCGCGCCGCGCCGCAGGTGACCGCCTCCTGGTCCCTTTGCCACCGTTGCCCGCCCATTCGTCGTTTCCACCGAAACGCTACCGGGGGCCACTGACAATCCTCTCGCGGGGGTGTGTCCCGGCGCCCGCCGTACGCCGGGAAGCGGGCGAGCGGCGGGGCCGCGGCGGCCGGGGGGGGACGGCGGCGGACAGCAGAGCGGCGGAGGCCGGGAACCCTCCCCGCCTCCGCCGCCCCGACCGGCCGACTGTTTCAGCAGCCCCGGTCGACCAGGTCGAACGACTTGTAGTGGTTGGCGGTGTAGTAGTCCTCGTTCTTCTTCGTGCCGGTCACGATGCGCCGCGCTCCGCGGTCCGGGGAGCCCGGCGTCTTGACGGTGTACTCGTGGTAGTAGCCGCTCTTCTGCTTGGGGAGGATGCCCTCCCGGTTGCTGAAGACGGTGCCGTCCTTCGGGTACGGGAAGGGGCCGCCCTTGGCTATCAGGTTCAGGGTGTCGTGGGCCTGCGAGGGCAGCTTCGAGTAACAGATCTTGCCGACCGCCGCGAGGTGCGCGGCGGAGCGGACGGCGGTGGCCGTGTGCGCCACGGGGGCGGTCGTGGTGGGCGTGGCGGCGACGGCGGGGCCGCCGGCCAGTCCACCGACAAGAAGGGCCGACGCGAGGGCGCCGACGGCGCCGAACCGGGTGATGCGCGGGGGGATCTTCATGAACCCAGCATGACGCGCGTAGACAGGTACCTGTCAATAACAAGGGCCGGATGTTTCCCGGGAGTTCACAGGACGACGCCCGGCTGAACAGCCGGATTGCCACGGAATGTCCGCTTGCCGCCGCTTGCCTGAGAGGCAAAACTTTTGCCCGAGAGGCGAAACCTGGCTATACCGGGTACATGAGCGACACCGCTGCCGAGCCGCCCCCGGACGAGCCGGCCGACGAGCTGCCCTCCGTAGCGCCCCGGCTGCGCGAGCTGCGGCGCCGTACCGGCCTCACCCTGGAGACGGCCGCCCGGCGGGTGGGGCTGTCGCCCGCGCACCTGTCCCGGCTGGAGACCAACCAGCGCCAGCCGTCGCTGCCGATGCTGCTCGCGCTGGCGCGGATGTACGGAACAACGGTATCCGATCTGCTGGGCGAGGCCGTGCCGGAGCGGGACCCGGTCATCCGGGCCGCCCGCGCCGAGCCGTCCGCGGCGGGCGGCTGGACGTACTGGACCGTGGGCGGCGCCGGGCGGGCCATGCAGGCGCTGCGGGTGCACGTACCGCAGCGCGCGCAGGGCGATCTCGTACGCGTGCATCCGGGCGAGGAGTGGCTGTACGTCCTCAGGGGACGGCTGCGGCTCACGCTGGGCGAGACGGTCCACGTGCTCGACCCCGGCGACGCCGCCCACTTCGACTCGCTGACCCCGCACCGCATCGCCGCCGCCACCCGCGGCGGCACGGAGCTGCTGTTCGTCCACACGCTGCTGCAGAGCGGCGCGGCCGAGCTGTGCCTCGGCGACGCCGTACCGCGCCGCGGCCTGTGACCGAGGAAGGAACCCCCGCCATGTCCGACGACCCCACCACGCCCGCCACCGAGGCCGCGCCCGCCACCGCGACCGGCCGCAGATACGTGGAGAACAAGCCGCCGCGCGGCGTCTACGTACGCGTCTTCATATACGTCGTGGCCACCCACGTCCTGCTGGCCTTCATGAGCATCATCTTCATCATCGCGAAGAACCGCTGAGGCTGCCGCGCGGCCCGACGGTGGCCTCTGCCCGGCCCGAGGCACAGCGCGGTGGACGAGCTTCCGGGGCCGTCATCCCACACGGATCGCATTCGCGAGCTTCTTGAGGCGGCGCGCCCCACGAGCCACGGTCATCGCTCCGAACCCCACCATGAGCGAGGTCAGCAGAGTGCTCTGGCCGCCGCCCGAGATGATCGCGAGCGTCACTGCCGTGATCGCCATCAGCACCATGAACGACTCGGCGAGGAGCCTTGCCCAGGACGCCAGGCGGTGGCGCCGTGCGTAGTAGAGGAGGAAGATCGTCCACGACGCCAGGATGGCGAGCGCCATCACGATGGGCCCGAACCCGGCCAGGATGTCCATCATTCTCGCGGTGGGCGACGAACCGGACGGCACGCCGGTGAGAGGACTGGGAAGCTTGCTGTTGCCGTAGATCACCAGGGCCGCGCAGGCGGCCGGTGTGGCGAACAACCAGATGCGGCCGCCCACGGGATGCTCCCGGACGAAGGCGAGGGCGAGACCGCTGAAGTAGATCACCTCCAGGCCCAGGACCACCGGCAGGAACGCCGGCTCGCGCGGTTGGCGGTCGACAACCGCGGACACCGTCCCGACGGCCATGCAGACACAGCCGAATCCGCTGACGACGGCCCAGGTACGGCGGGCGTGATCGGTCCCTCCAAAGGAGTTGATCAGCCATTCGATCACCCAGTGCCCGAGACATTTCGGTTGCTTCCCGGCGCGTCGGCTGACCCGGCGCCCGCATGGAGAGTCGCCCTCCACATCTGCGGTCGACGTGTACGAGCAGGTGAATCCGAGCCCCCTCACCCGAAGACCTTCAATGAATCGCCGACCGGAGGCGCAGAGTTCCGTGCCGCGATCACGCGCCCGTGGAGCCACTTGATGGCCTCGCGGCGGCTGGACTTCCAGACCTGCCACCAGGGGCCGTTGTCGAGCGGGACCGAGAACCACTTCTTGAGCGCGTGGGTCGAGACGCTGTGCTTCCTCACCTCGCCGATCACCTTGCGTCGCCGACGCAGGAGCAGCCGGCGGAGGGCGTTCTTGAGCAGCACCGGGATGGCGCCGACGACGAGTGCGATCGCCAGCCACTGCGGGAGGAACGAGGCGTCGTCCGCGGGCATTTGCGCGAGCAGGTGCAGAACTATGCTGGTGAGGCTGGTCGCGAACACCGCGGTCCAGAAGGCCGCGACTCTCCAGGACCGGCGGATCATCCGGCTGAGCGCATGGTGCTCCGACTTGGCCCACTTGGGGTTGTTGACAAGCCACAGAGCCCACTTGCTGAACCTGTCCCATTCACTGGGGATCAGGTCCCGGTGCAGGCCGTCGCAGCAGTTCCGGTCGGAGGCCACCAGGATCTTGTGCCAAGCGTGGGTCAGTTCGTCGTAACCGAGTTCGAAGTTGGGCCGACCCTCCTCCCAGTCCTGGAACAGTTTGCGGTCGAAGGGGAGGTGATGGAAGTCCCGGCCGAAGCCGAGGTCTCCCCAGTTCTCGATAAGGGCATCCCGGCTCGGTACCCGGTTGACCACCGTCTCGACCCGCGTCTGGTCGAACTCCTCGATCGTCTGCGCGCAGTTGCTCAAAATGATCTCCCGCTTGCCCTTGGCCCCGGCGCGGGCCGCGGCGACGACGAACGGGTGGTGGGCGGCGCTGAGACTGTTCACGGCCAGCGGGTCGAACTGGGCCCCGCAGTCGATGACGATGCAGGTCGCGCCCTGCTGGACGCCCCGGTCGAAGGCGCCGTCGAGGATCTTCCGGCAGACGGCGTTGGAGCGGCGGTCCTTGATCTCGGCAACGAGGTGGAAGGCAAACGTCTTGTCGCTCGGTCGCGTGGCCGGGAGCAGGAGGATCCGGCCGCAGCCATGCCTTCTCAGATAGGCCGGGGTGACGTCCATCAGCCGGTCGCTGAAGCGGCGACCGCGCGTACCTGATCCGGCCCGGGAGTACGCCGCCACATGATCGGCGAAGGTGCGGGCGCTCCCCAGCTCAGCCTTGGCCCGCTCACACCATGCGCTGGTACCGCCGTATTGGGCGAGGTCGGCGTCGAGGTAGAGCACCGTGTTGCCCGACTCGGCCAGCAGTTCGGCCGTGAGCATCGCGAGCGTGGTCTTTCCCACGCCTCCCGACGTGCCCACGAACGCCCAGCTCGGCAGGGGCGGTTGGTAGGCGGCGGGGGGCGGCAGCGGGATGCTCCATTCAGTGCCTTTACCCGATACGTAGAGGCTGGGGGTCTGCTCGCCACCGGTCGTGCGGTGCGCTTCGTCCCGGATGGCGGCCGTCAGTTCGGTGACCCTGATGCGGCGGTCGCCGGTCTCCACGCCGCGCTCCAGCACGGCGAGGACCGCACGCGTGAACTTGCCGTGGCCGTGCCGGACATCCTCGCGCGCCACCTCGTTCGCACCGCAGGCGGAAATCACTACGCGACCGTGGCCCTCTACCCTCAGGAAGTCATCGGGCAGGCCCGCCGAGCCGCGCCCGCCGATGACAACGCCGCGCCCGTGCTCCACGAACACCCCGCTGAAACAGGTGTCGAGCATGACGAGCAGTCGGCGCGTCGTGAGCCTGTTCAGCAGGGCCCACATCTTCTGGACGGGCAGGGCCGAGATCAGGGGCCGGTCCATGTCCGCGTCGAACGGCAGCAGATACGTCGCCCACCCCTTGTCGGAGCCGGCGTTCGTGCTCAGATCGGCCAGGCCGTGGCCGGACCAGTAGATCAGGACCGGGTCGTCCTCGTCCGTGACCCGCTGGTTGAGGTTGAATCCGAGTTCGTCGAGGATGCCCGCACAGGTGGCGGCCTCATTGGTGAGGGTCACCACGTCGAAGCCCGCGGTTTCCAGACACCGGGAGACCTCCTCGGCGTCATTGACTGCACAGTGGAGCGACGGGATCCGCTCTTTGGCGTACTGATCGATACCGATCACGAGAGCATGCGGCACTGATCCTCCAATCGGATGGAATAGGGGCTCCGAAAGCTATCGACCTCCTAGGGGCGGGGCCCCGACTCCGTCCGAATGTCACTCTTCCGACTGAGTTCCAGCAGATCGGTTGCCATCCGATTCACCTCGCGGGCGGAACAGCCCTCGATGGAGACCGACTTGCCCTCGGCCTCGAAGCGGATCACCTTTCCACGGTGGCGGTGCAGAAAGGCCACCACCGTTCCGCCCACGGCCGTCCACGCCGCTGGGCTGGACGCGGTGGCGACGATCACCTCGGACACGACCGACCGGGCGTCGCCCGCCGGGAAGCGGAAGCCGTGTGCCGCCAGATGGTCGCGGAAGTCGTCGGAGAACTGGTCCGTCAGCCGAATCGAGAGCCGCCGACTGCCGTCCACGGAGACCAGAGTGAAGGTGTCGGTCCCCTCGGACCCCGATGCCTGATGATTGTCGCGGATGATCAACATTCCTCCATCGAAAGTGCGTTTACTGGCGCACGGAAGGGCGGGCGAAGCATTCCACTGCTCGGGACATGCCAATCGGCCGTCAAACGGCTTGAGAATGCGTGCGGTTGGCGAGCGACGGTAGCACCGTCGCTTCACGAGCCCGGCGCGGTTGCGTTCGCGGGAGGAATCACGCTATAGGGCCGAGCGGTCCGGACGGCGGGAAGTACGGAACCGCGCCGGCCAGCCGCGGGCTCCGGCTCGGACGGCTTCCACGACGGGCGGCCGGGGCCGCCCCTTCCCCGGACCTGCTTCAACCGGTGCTCGGCCACAACTGCCACCTCCGACGGCTGAGGCTCTTCCTGGGCGTCGCCGACGACCTGATGTCCGCCGTCCCTTGCGAGGAACACGAGCTCGGCCGGGCTGCACCGAATTCGTGCGAAGTGTGGCCGGGGCGGTCCTTCCCTCGGCCGATCAACTCGGTTGCAGCCCCGAGGAATCCGAGCACCTGAGCCACGTGCGGGCCCGCGGAACTCCCCTCCACCCGACGCGAAACCCCATTGTCCTCAGCCCGTACCGGGTGAAACCTGCTGTCGCTCGTCACGCACGCACCACGCCGGTTTCGCACACCTCGTCGTACCGAGGAGGACCGAAGGATGCACCGTACGCGCACGGCGGCGGCCGCCCTTGCCCTGGCTCTGGCCCTCGTACCGCTCACCCTCCCCGGCTCCGCCGACGCGCGGGAAAGACCGCCGGCCGGGCCCGTCATCAGCCCGGCACCGCAGTCCGTCCGCGCCCTCGACGGCCGGGTCACGATCACTCCCACCGTCACGGTCGTCGCCGGGCCCCACGCCGACGGCCCGGCCCTGGACGTCGTCGAGCGCTCCCTGCTGCGGGCGGGCGCCGACCGGGTCGTACGGGCCGCGGAGGCAGGCCGGGGCCTGACCGTGTACGTGGACGGCGCGGGCGCCGCGCGGACCCTGGCGGACCTCGGCGCGCGCGGCACCGCCGGGCTGCCCGCCGAGGGGTACGCGCTGGCCGTCGGCGACGGCCGGATCGCGCTGGCCGGCGCGGACGCCACCGGCACGTACTACGCCGCCCAGTCGCTGCGCCAGCTCCTCCCGCACCGCGACCGCCCCGGCGCCCGGGTCCGCGGCACCGCCGTACGCGACTGGCCCGCCACCCCGCTGCGCGGTGTCATCGAGGGCTTCTACGGCACCCCCTGGTCGCACGCCGCGCGCCTGGACCAGCTCGACTTCTACGGCGCGCACAAGATGAACACGTACGTCTACTCGCCGAAGGACGACCCGTACCTGCGCGAGAAGTGGCGTCAGCCCTACCCGGCGGACCGGCTCGCACAGCTCAAGGAGCTGGTGGACCGGGCGCGGACCCGGCACGTGGAGTTCAGTTACGCGCTCTCGCCCGGCCTCTCCGTCTGCTACAGCTCGGACGCCGACCTCAAGGCGCTGACCGGCAAGTTCCAGGCGCTGTGGGACATCGGCGTACGGACCTTCGCGGTGCCGCTGGACGACATCAGCTACACGGACTGGAACTGCGCCGCGGACAAGGAGCGGTTCGGCACGGGCGGCGGCGCCGCCGGTGCCGCGCAGGCGCATCTCCTCAACCGGGTCAACCGCGAGTTCATCGCCGCGCGCCGGGCGGACGGCGCGCAGCCGCTCCAGATGGTGCCGACCGAGTACTACGACGTGCGGGCGACGCCCTACAAGGCGGCGCTGAAGGCGCGGCTGGACCAGGACGTGCTGGTGGAGTGGACCGGTGTCGGGGTGATCGCGCCGGTGATGACCGCCGCCCAGGCCGACGCGGCCCGGCAGGTCTTCGGGCACCCGATTCTGACCTGGGACAACTACCCGGTCAACGACTACGTCACCAACCGGCTGCTGCTCGGCCCCTTCAGCGGGCGCGAGCGGGGGCTGCCCGCCCGGCTGGCGGGCATCACGGCCAATCCCATGATCCAGCCCGCCGCCTCGAAGATCGCGTTGTTCACGGTCGCGGACTACGCCTGGAACGACCGGGCCTACGACGCCCGCGCCTCCTGGGCCGCGGCCCTCAGGGAGCTGTCCGGCGGCTCCCCGCGCACCGAACGCGCGCTGCGTGCCTTCGCCGACGCCCACTACGGCTCCGCCCTCAACCCGCAGCAGTCACCCGAACTGGCCGCTGCTGTACGGAATTTCTGGGACACCGGGGACGCGGAACGCCTGACCTCCGCGCTACGCGCCCTCCAGGACGCGCCGGGTGTGCTGCGCGCCGCCCTCCCCGACCGCGGCTTCCTGGACGACAGCGCGCCGTGGCTGGACGCGACCGCCGCGTGGGGCCGCGCCGCCGGTACGGCGCTGCGCATGGTGCAGGCGTCCCGCGAGGGCGACGAGGCGACGGCGCGGCGCCTGCGGGACCGGATCCCGGCCCTGGTCGCGACGGCGAAGTCGTACGTCTATGTCGACATGAACGGCAAACGCATCCCGGTCCTCGTCGCGAACGGGGTGGTGGACACCTTCGTGACGGACGCCGTCGCCGAACACGACGGCAAGCGCGGCCGGTCCTAGAATCACCGGCACGCAGGCACCCCGGCCGGTCCGCCCGCCGGCCCGCACGTGGGGAGGCACGAACATGACCCGTGAGAACGACGCGTCCGCCCCGGGCCGGCCGGGAACGCCCACCGCGGACGGCCTCCTGGAGGCCGCGGCGCGGGAGCTGGCGCCCGGCGCCGCGGACAACCCCCTCGTGGCGCGGATCGCCGCGGGCGGGGCGCCGCGCGAGGTGTTCGCCGTGCTCGCCCTCGAACAGCACCAGATCATCGCCGCCGACCGGCGCAGCTTCCGCCATCTGGCGGACCGCGCCGAGAGTGATCCACCGGTGGCGGCGTTCTTCGGGACGCTGGCCGACGGCGAGTCGCTGGCGCTCGGCGCGCTGCAGGGGCTGGCGGACGCCTGCGGGCTGGACGCGGACGCCGTACGGGACCACGAGCCGCGGGCCGGGTGCCAGGCGTACCCGTCGTACGTGGCCCGGCTGGCGCTCGGCGCGGAGCCCGCGGACGTGGTGATCGCCATGACCGCCAACTTCGCCGCGTGGGGCGGCTACTGCGCCACCGTCGCGCACGCCCTGCGGACCCGCTACGGCTTTCCCGACGCGGCGTGCGCCTTCTTCGACTTCTTCGCCGAGCCCGCCGCGGAACTCGACGGTCTGGCCCGCGACGCGGTGCGGCACGGTCTCGCCACGTCGCGGGTCACGCCCCGCCTCGCGCACCGTTACGGCCGCCTGCTCCAGGCGTACGAGCTGATGTTCTGGGCGGCACTCGCGGAATGACCCTCTCCGCGCTGAGCACCATGACCGACCGTTCGTCAAGCGCAATGGGCGCCCGGTGTGCCGCCCCGCGACACCCGCGAAAACAGGGACCTTTATATTTTTTCCAATTCCCCTTAGCACCTGGCGTTTTCCCTGTCAGAATGACCGCTCGTGTCCACCGGTCAGGGGAGAATCGTGAACCACCGCACCGCCATTGCCTTGTCCGCCGCCCTCGTCGCCGCCGCGGGTCTGACCGCGTGCGGCGGCAGCGCCAAGAGCGCGAGCCGGCCGTCCGCGCCGGCCGGGGCCGGCTCCCCGTCGGCTGATCAGGAGCCGTCCAAGGCGATCGCCGACGCGGAGGCGCGGCTGGGAATTCCCCCGAAGCCGGACGCCGCGACGCAGGCCCGCTACGTGGCCGCGCTCGACGCGATATCCCGGGACATCGTGAACGGCAAGCCGGAACGTGCGGTGAGCCGTGGCAGAAGTACCTGCGGCACGATCCACTCCTTCCCGAAGGACCACGCCAAGCAGGTGGAGCAGACCCGGCAGCGTTTCTCGGGCACCACGCAATTCAACGCCGCGCAGGCGGAGAAGATTCTGCAGGCCGTGCACACCCACCTGTGTCCGAAGAATTGACCGGGGCGGGCCTTTCCCGCCGTACACGTTCCGTGGTTCCGGGCCCGGAACCGTCATTCCTCAATGGCTCCGCCCACGGCCCGCAGATGGTCGCGGAATGTCAGGGCGGGGTCCTGCCGGCGCGCGGCGAGGTAGCCGGCGAACCCCACCTGCCGGCGCAGCGGGACTCCGTCCCGGATGCGGTCGGCCTGGCGGCGTTCGGTGTCGCGGATCGATTCCGCGCGTGAGAAGAGGTCCCCGGCACTGTCGGCGGGCACGAAGAGAACGCCGTCGTCGTCGCCGAGCACCAGGTCCGCGCGGCCGACCGTCCACTCCCCCACCGCGGCGCTGTCCAGCGCGCCGTCCGGACGGGTGTCGAGGTGCAGCGGGCCGGTCGGCGTCGCGCCCAGGCTGAAGACCGGCAGGCCGATCTCCCGCAGTTCGGCCGTGTCGCGGTGCAGGCCCCAGATGACGATGCCGCCCAGCCCGGCGGCCTGCGCCTCCAGGGCCATGAGATCGCCGACGCAGCTCTCGTCGGTCCGGCCGCCGTTGTCCGCCACCAGGATGTCGCCCGGCGCGGCAATCTCCAGCGCTTCGAGGAAGACATCGACGCTGCCGACGTGCCGGGCGGGCGCCACGCGTCCGGCCAGCCGGCTGCCCGGCACCAGGGAGCGCAGCGACGGCGGAGCGCAGCGCACCGGCGTCCGGGCGCGCAGGCCCGCGTCCGCCAGATGTGCCGTGGTCAGCGCGGCGAACCGCCGTCGCAGCTCGTCGTGTTCCATGCCGCACTCCTCCCCCGGGCGGTTCCGGCGCCCGGTGCCGGACGGACAACGTGGACATACCTTCCAACGTCACCGCCCCCGCGCGCCAGGGGCTGTGGCAGGCTCACGCCATGGATCACAGCACCGACACCCCGCCCGTTTCCGAGGAGTTGTTCGCCTTCGCCGTCCGTCTCGCCGCACGTGCGGGCCGGATGAGTGCCGAGGCGTTCCACGGCGAGCAGCAGTCGTCCGAACGCAAGCTTGACGGCACCGGGGTGACCGCGGTGGACCTCGCCGTCGAGGAGTTCGTACGGAAGGAGCTGACCGCGGCGTTCCCGGCGGACGCGGTGCTCGGGGAGGAGGCCGCGCCGCGGGCCGGGACGTCCGGGCGGCGCTGGGTGATCGACCCGGTCGACGGCACCCGGCAGTTCACCGACCGGGTGCCCACCTTCTCCACCGGCCTCGCGTACGAGGACGAGCACGGGCCCGCGATCGGGGTGGTCTGCCTCCCGGTGAGCGGCCAGCTGGTGGCGGCCGGGCGCGGCCTCGGCTGCCGGCTGCTGCTCGGCACGGACCCGGACCCGCTGGAAGCGCTGCGCTCGGGCCGCGGCCGGCTGCGCGCCGACGGGCGTACGGAGCTGACCGGCGCCCGTACGCAGGCGCACAACATCGCGGGATGGTCGGAGTCGCTGCTGACGGCGCTGCACCGGCGGGTGTGGCTGGTGCCCGTCGGCGGCGGCGCGCTGGACGTGCTGGCGGGGCGGGCGGACGCTCTGGTGATCGCGGGTCCCGCGATGGGGTACGAGGACCTCGCCCCGCTGCCCGTGATCGTCGCCGAGGGCGGCGGCCGGATCACCGACCTCACGGGTGCGCCGGTGCTGGAGGGCGACGGCTCGGTGCTGATCACGAACGGGCACCTGCACGACGCGTTCCTGGAGGTCGTGGCGGGACCCGTGCAGGAGGACAGTGCGCGTGCGGTCCTGGTCGACGCCCATCCGGGCTGGGCGGACGAAGGTGCCGCGCTGGCCGCGGAGCTGTGTTCCGCGCTCGCGCCGGAGGCCCGGCGGGTCGAGCACATCGGGAGTACGTCCGTACCCGGCATGGCGGCCAAGCCGATCTTCGACCTCCAGGTGAGCGTCACGGACCTGGCGACGGCCGCGGAGGCCTTCGACGCGCCGCTGGCGGCCCGGGGCTTCGTCCGCTCCCGGCACGAAGGCGATCACGTACCGGCGGGCCGGGACGACGATCCGGGCCGGTGGGCGAAGCGGCTGTGGACGCGGCGCGGCGGCCCCGGCCCGGACGTCAACCTCCATGTACGGTGTGCCGGTTCGCCCAACGAGCGGCTGGCGCTGCTCTTCCGCGACTGGTTCCGCGCCCATCCGGAGGCGGTCCCGGCGTACGCCCGTTTCAAGCGCGAACTCGCCCACCGTACGGCCGACTTCGGCAGCTACGCGGAGATCAAGGACCCCGTCGTGGACCTGGTGGTCGAGGTCGCGGAGGGGTGGGCGAAGGAGACGGGGTGGCGCCCCTGAGGGTTCTTACCGGTCCAGGAGCTGCCCCGACGGCTCGGCCAGGGTCCCGCCGTCGTTGATCCGCCGGCCGCGCAGCCAGGTGGACCGGACGACGCCGTGCAGCGTGCGGCCCGCGTACGCGGTGATCTTGTTGCGGTGCTGGAGCCCGGCCGGGTCCACGGTGAACGCCGCCTCCGGGTCGAGCACCGCGAAGTCCGCGTCCCGGCCCGGCTCGATGGCGCCCTTGCGGTCCAGGCCGACGAGTGCGGCCGGGGCGGTGGCCATCCAGCGGGCCACGTCCTCCAGGGTGTGGCCGCGCTCGCGCGCCGCGGTCCAGATGGCGGGCAGGCCGAGCTGGAGGGAGGAGATGCCGCCCCAGGCGTCGCCGAAGTCGGGGGTCTTCAGGTCGGCGGTGGACGGCGAGTGGTCGGAGACGACGCAGTCGATCGTGCCGTCGGCCAGGCCCTGCCAGAGCGCGTCCTGGTTGGCCGCCTCGCGGATGGGCGGGCAGCACTTGAACTCGGTGGCGCCGTCCGGGATCTCCTCGGCGGTCAGGGTGAGGAAGTGCGGGCAGGTCTCGACGGTGATCCGGACGCCCTCGGCCCGGGCGGCGGCGATCAGCGGCAGCGCGTCGGAGGAGGACAGGTGGAGTATGTGCACCCGCGCGCCGAGCCGCCGGGCGAGCGCGATCAGGCCCGCTATCGCGTCGTTCTCGGACGCCCGGGGGCGGGAGGCGAGGAAGTCGGCGTACTTCGGGCCGTGCGGCTGCGGCGCGGCGGCCAGGTGGTCCGGGTCCTCGGCGTGCACGATCAGCAGCCCGCCGAAGCCGGCGATCTCGCCGAGCGCGGCGGCCAGCTGTTCCTGGTCCAGCTGCGGGAACTCGTCCACGCCGGACGGGGACAGGAAGCACTTGAAGCCGAACACCCCGGCGTCGTGCAGCGGGCGCAGATCCTTGACGTTGCCGGGTACGGCGCCGCCCCAGAAGCCGACGTCGATGTGCGCCTTGCCGCGCGCGACCTCGCGCTTGGTGTGCAGATTCGCCTCGGTGGTGGTCGGCGGCAGGCTGTTGAGGGGCATGTCGACGAGGGTGGTGATGCCGCCGCACGCCGCCGCGCGGGTGGCGGTCCAGAAGCCCTCCCACTCGGTGCGGCCCGGGTCGTTGACGTGTACGTGGGTGTCGACGAGGCCGGGCAGCAGTACGTCGTCGCCGAAGTCCTCGACCCGGGCCCCGGCCGGTGCGGGGGCGTCGTGCGGGAGCACCGCCGCGATCTTCCCGTCCCGTACGGTGACGGTCGCCGCGCGCGTCCCCCGCGGGGTGACGACGCGGGTGGAGCGCAGCACCAGATCGATCTCGGACACCCGGTCCCCTCCTCGTGCGCTTCCCATGGGCTTCCGCACCACGGAATTCAACTTTCTGTTGAACGGAGTCTTCACTCGGGACCGCACCCCGTCAAGACCCCTTCCGCGACGGCGCGGTGGCGCGGATCGCGCCGGTCGGCCCTGGCGCACGGGCGGCTTTCTGACGGGAAAACGCACCTCGGGCCAACGCTTGGACGATTCCACAGAATGGATAACGACTTTCGCTCAGCAGAACGTAGCTCTGCCCAGTGGCCGTACCCGGTGATCGCGGGTAGCGCCCGGGTACGGCCGGGGCGCGGTCGCTGACCGGCGGGAACGAGTGTGCGAGGGACCGTGTGCCGGCCCGGGGGGACCGGTAGGCTGCTCCGGGTCGGTCCCGGCACCCGTACGGACCCGTACGGCCCCGTACAACAGAAGACCTGCGCCGAGCCCGCCACCACCTGCCCCGAAAGGAACGCGTCGTGCCGCCGTCCAGCGCCAGCACTTCCGCCGCCGCAGCCAGGCCCGCAGCCGCCGGCGGTGGCGTCCAGTCCCTTGAGCGCGCCTTCGACCTGCTGGAGCGGATGGCCGACGCCGGCGGCGAGGTCGGGCTGAGCGAGCTGTCCACCAGCAGCGGCCTGCCGCTGCCGACCATCCACCGGCTGATGCGCACGCTCGTCGCCTGCGGCTACGTCCGCCAGCAGCCGAACCGCCGGTACGCTCTCGGCCCCCGGCTGATCCGGCTCGGCGAAAGCGCCTCGCGGCTGCTCGGCACCTGGGCCCGCCCGTACCTGGCGCGCGCCGTCGAGGAGACCGGCGAGACCGCCAACATGGCGCTGCTCGACGGCGACGAGATCGTGTACGTGGCGCAGGTGCCGTCCCGGCACGCGGTACGGATGTTCACCGAGGTCGGCCGGCGGGTGCTGCCGCACTCGACGGGCGTGGGCAAGGCGCTGCTGGCGGGCCATCCGCCGGAGGAGGTACGGGCGCTCCTCGGCCGTACGGGCATGCCCGCCGCCACCGAGAAGACGATCACCGACCCGGACACCTTCCTGGACGCCCTCGAAGAGGTCCGCCGGGCCGGGTACGCCATGGACGACAACGAGCAGGAGATCGGTGTCCGCTGCATCGCGGTGCCGGTGCCGGACTCCCCCACCGCGGCGGCCATCTCCATCTCGGGCCCGACGGGCCGGGTGACCGAGGCGTCCATCGACAAGATCGTCCCGGTGCTCCAGGAGATCGCCGCCGAACTCTCGGTGGCCCTGGCGAACCAGAACCCGGCGTAGTCTCCGGAGCCCCGGCCCCGACCCCTGCCCCGGCCGTCGTGCGGCCGGGGCTCAGTAGCGGCGCGGCAGGTCGCCGTACAGGCCGATCAGTTCCCGTACGTCCGTCAGCGCGGGCGCCAGCGCGCTGACCGAGCCGACCGCGCCCGTGATCAGCAGCAGCGAGCGGCGCAGCCGGGGCACATCCGGGTCCCCGGCGCTCACCATGGCGTGCAGCGCGGCCAGTTCGTCGTCGGCTGCCGTACGGTCGGGCAACTCCGCCGGAAGCAGGGCCAGTTCCCGGCGCAGCCGGGCCACCGCGCCGCACAGGGCGACGGCCCGTGGATCGTCCCCGGCTCCTGCGACTCGCCTGTGCTTCTGCCTCTGCTCCACAACGACGGCACCCTCCAAGGCCGTTGACCCCGCTCCGCGATGCGGGCCAGTTAACGCCACCCTGCGCGGTGAGCGCCATACGGAGAGCGAAATCAGGATCACCGAATTCCTACGCGCGCGCGGCGCCCCCGTGCGATAGCGTTTTCGGTCTGCCCCGCTCCCCTCCGCCACCTCCGACCCCGCGCCGCCGCCCCTCCGTACCCGGCCATGAGGTAAGCAGGGCCCATGGCACACACCGCTCACCCCACCCCGGACTCCGCCCTCACCCGCCGCCCGGTCGCCGGGCTGCTGCTCGCCGCGGGCGGCGGGCGGCGACTGGGCGGCCGCCCCAAAGCCCTGCTCGATTTCCGCGGCCGGCCGCTGGTCGAGCACGCGGCCCGGGTCCTGCGGGAGGGCGGCTGCGACTCGGTGCTCGTCGTCCTGGGCGCGGCGGCCGGGACCGTACGGGAACGGGCCGACCTCACCGCGTACGCGACGGCCGAGAACCCGGACTGGGCGCACGGCATGGGCTCCTCCCTGCGCGCCGGCCTGGCCGCTCTGGCGGATTCCGGGGCGGGCGCGGCGCTGGTCTCGCTGGTGGACCAGCCGGGCATCGGCGCGGCGGCGGTGGCGCGGGTGATCGCCGCGTACGAGGGCGGGGCCGATCTGGTGGCGGCGGCGTACGGCGGGGAGCGCGGGCACCCGGTGCTGTTCGGGGCCGGGCGGTGGGCGGCGGTGGCGGCCGGAGTGGCCGGGGACCGCGGGGCCCGCGCGTATCTGAAGGAGCACGAGGACGCCCTCGCGCTCGTCGAATGCGCCGATGTGGCCGAGCCGTACGACATCGACACCCCGCGGGACCTGTTCCGTCTGGCGTCGCCGGACGCGCCGCGGGAAGACGAAGGGCGGTGACCGTGGTGGCACCGGGAGCCATCCGGCCGCCGGTTCTGTCGACGGAGAGAATCTCGACGTCAACAAACCATTGAAGTTCCGCGATAAGGAAACTACTCTCCACTGATCAGAAGCGCCCTGAACCCTTAACGGCACCCGCGACCGCCGGCTACGGCCCATGGCACCCCGTGCCGCCCGCACGCCCCGACGGCCGCCCGGGCCCCGCCGCTGAATGGAGTGACAGCTCATGTCCGCACCAGCGCCGTCCCCGCTGGACATCGTCGACGTCGACCCCGGCAAGGCCCCCGCCCGCCAGGACGAGATCCTCACGGAGGCCGCGCTGGCCTTCGTCGCCGAACTCCACCGCCGGTTCACCCCGCGCCGCGACGAACTGCTCGCCCGCCGCGACGCGCGCCGCGCCGAGATCGCCCGGACCTCCGCCCTGGACTTCCTGCCGGAGACCGCGCACATCCGCGCGGACGACAGCTGGCGCGTCGCCCCGGCGCCCGCCCCGCTCGACGACCGCCGGGTGGAGATCACCGGTCCCACCGACCGCAAGATGACCATCAACGCGCTCAACTCCGGCGCCAAGGTCTGGCTCGCCGACTTCGAGGACGCCTCCGCGCCCACCTGGGCGAATGTCATCGGCGGCCAGGTGAACCTGATCGACGCCTATGAGCGCCGGATCGACTTCACCGACCCGGACAGCGGCAAGTCCTACGCCCTGAAGCCCGCCGAGGAGCTGGCGACGGTCGTGGTGCGCCCGCGCGGCTGGCACCTGGACGAGCGCCACCTCCGGCTCGACGGCACGCCGGTGCCCGGCGCCCTGGTCGACTTCGGCCTGTACTTCTTCCACAACGCCCAGCGCCTGCTGAACCTCGGCAAGGGTCCGTACTTCTACCTGCCGAAGACCGAGTCGCACCTGGAGGCCCGCCTCTGGAACGAGATCTTCGTCTTCGCGCAGGACTACGTGGGTATCCCGCAGGGCACCGTCCGCGCCACCGTCCTCATCGAGACCATCACCGCCGCGTACGAGATGGAGGAGATCCTCTACGAACTGCGCGACCACGCCTCGGGGCTGAACGCGGGACGCTGGGACTACCTGTTCTCCATCGTGAAGAACTTCCGCGACGGCGGCGAGAAGTTCGTGCTGCCGGACCGCAACGCGGTCACCATGACGGCGCCGTTCATGCGCGCCTACACCGAACTCCTCGTCCGTACGTGCCACAAGCGTGGCGCGCACGCGATCGGCGGCATGGCGGCGTTCATCCCCAACCGCCGTGACCCGGAGGCCAACGAGACGGCGCTGGCCAAGGTCCGCGCCGACAAGGACCGCGAGGCCGGGGACGGCTTCGACGGCTCCTGGGTCGCCCACCCCGACCTGGTCCCGGTCGCCCGCGCCTCGTTCGACGCGGTGCTCGGCGACCGGCCGCACCAGAAGGACCGGCTGCGCGAGGACGTGTCGGTCACGGCCGCCGACCTCATCGCCATCGACTCCCTCGACGCCCGGCCCACCTACCAGGGCCTGGTGGACGCGGTCCGGGTAGGCACGCGGTACATCGAGGCGTGGCTGCGCGGCCTCGGCGCGGTCGCCATCTTCGGCCTCATGGAGGACGCGGCCACCGCCGAGATCTCCCGCTCGCAGATCTGGCAGTGGGTGGACGCGGGCGTCGTGTTCGAGAACGGCGAAAAGGCCACCGCGGACCTCGTCCGCAAGATTGCCGACAACGAACTGGCCGCCATCCGCGCCGAGATCGGCGACGACGCCTTCGCCGCCGGCGCCTGGCAGCAGGCCCACGACCTCCTCCTGAAGGTCTCCCTGGACACGGACTACGCGGCGTTCCTGACGCTGCCGGCTTACGAGCTGCTGGACTGACCGACTGCCGCATCCACCACCCAAGGGCCCGTACGCGCCGGACACCCGGCCGGTACGGGCCTTTCGGTATGGTCTCGATTCCCCTTGATCCACAGGGCACTTGTTCCCTAGTGTCGTCATGTGCACGACCACCAATGGGTGCTGACACCACCCCCGGGTGCGGCTGCGCGCCATGAAGTCACGGGGAAAGGCAGAACATGAAGCAAGCGAAGGCCCGTCGGGCGATCGTGGGTATGGCGGTCGCCGTAGCCGGATTCGCCGTACCGACGGTCATGTCCGGCACCGCCGTCGCGGACGGGCACCGGCCGGTGAGCACGGTGGAGCCGCGTACGCAGAGCCAGTGCGTCTCCTACCTCAGGGCCCACCACTACAAGATCGGCCCCAAGGTGAAGGCCGCCTGCAAGTGGAAGGCGGCCTCGGAGCCGCCGCTCAACCCCGACATCCGGTGTCTGGCCGGTCTGCGGGCCCTCGGGGTCAAGGACGACGACGTCATCTACGCGTGCATCCGCGCCTGATCGGCGATCCGTCGCGGGCCGGACGTCCGGCCTGAGCGCGTTCACCCGGGACCGAGGGGTCCGTGCCACGGCGCACGGGCCTCTCGCTGCCGGTTAGGTTAGGCTCACCTGACCGACTCGGGGAGGCCGACCATGACCGCCGCACAGCCCATACGCACAGCCGATCTCCGCTCGACGGAAGCGCCGCGCTTCGACCACCTCCTGCACTGCGTGCCGGACGTGCCCGCGGCCGTGCGGGAGTACACGGCGGCCGGGCTGCCCGCGCACACCAACCCGGTGCACGAGGGGTTCCAGAACGGCGCCTGGCGGCTGGACGACCGGTACGTCGAGATCCTGACCGTCGTCGATCGCGCGGTGTACGCGCCCTCCCCGTTCGGGCGGGCGACGGCCGGGTGGCAGCCCCGTATCGACGCGCTGATGGCGGCGGGCGGCGGCCCGCTGAACTTCGCGGTGCACGTCACGGACACGGCCGCCACCGCCGAGCGGCTGCGCCGGGCGGGCCACGCCGTCGACGTACACGACTTCTCCTTCCAGGGAGGCCGGGTGACCTTCCAGGAAGCGATGCTGACGGGCGACGGCACGCCGCCCTGGGCCCCGTTCTTCATCACCGTCCGCGCCGACCCCGCACTCCGCCGGGAGCATGAGGCCTCCCGCCGGATCAACCGCGGGGCCTACGACCTCGCGGGCTTCCTCGTCGAGACGCCCGATCCGCGCGGCGCCGCCGCCTGGCTCGGCGCGCTCACCGGTGTTCCGGTGGACGCGAGCGGCACCGTCGTACCGTTCGACGGCGGCGCGGCGCACTTCACCGCCGGGCCGGCCGACCGCATCACCACCCTGCTGCTGACGGGCGATCAGCCGCCGCGCACCGCGATCGCCGGGCTGCGGCTGCGCGGGGCACACGACGTGTGAGGACGGCCCCGGGTCATGTCATCGCCGCCCCCAGCCCGACGAAGCCGCAGATCAGGACGGCGAGGAGGGCCAGCAGGGGCCAGACGAAGCGCACGTACCTGTCGTAGCCGACCTTGGCCAGCGAGACCCCGCCCATGATGACGGCGGTGGTGGGCACCCACAGGTTCATCCAGCCGCTGGCCGCCTGCCAGGCCGTGACGACCACCGCGCGGGAGACGTGCGCGAAGTCGGCCAGCGGCGCCAGGACCGGCATGGCGAGGGTGGCGTGGCCGGACGTGGACGGGATGAGGAAGGCCAGCGGCAGGTTGACGATGTAGACCATGATGCCGAACAGGGCGGACGGGGCGCCGGAGACGGTGCCCTCGACCGCATGCAAAACCGTGTCCGTAATGCGCGCATTGTTCATAATCGTAGTTACCCCGCGAGCCAGCACGATGACCAGCGCCGGGGAGACGAACTCGGCGACGCCCTGCACGAACGTCGCGCTGAGCCGCTGTTCGCCCATCCGCGCCAGGAGGCCGACGAGGACCGAGGCCGCGAGGAACAGCGCGGCCAGCTGCGGGAAGGACCAGCCCAGTTCGAAGGCGTACGGAGCGGCGTCGGCGTCCCCGGTGAGCGCCCCGGACCACGGGATCACCGAGAAGATCATGAAGGCGAAGACCAGGGCCACGGTGACCAGCACCGTCTTGTCCAGCCCGGTCAGCGGCGCCGGCTCCGCCGCGTCCTCGGCGGCCCACGCGCGGTCCCGGTCACCGGGCCGGAAGCCGACGAGCGAGCGCTCCGGATCGGCCTGGACGCGGCGCGCGTAGCGGACCACGTAGCCGATGGTGACGCCGGTGAGCACCAGCCACATCGCCACCCGCAGCACGATGCCCTCGCCCAGCGAGATGTCGGCGGCCGAGGAGGCGACGCCGGTGGCGAAGGGGTTGACGGTGGAGCACAGGACGCCGATGCCGGCGCCGAGGATGATCGTCGCGGTGGCGACCATCCGGTCGTAGCCGAGCGCGAGCATCAGGGGCACGACCAGCCCGTAGAAGCCGAGCGTCTCCTCGGCGAACCCCTCGACCGTCCCGAGCAGCGAGAAGACGGCCATCACACCGGCGATCAGCAGCCCGCCGCGGTGCCGGAGGCGGTGGGCCAGCCGGCCGATGCCGCGGTCCAGGGCGCCGGTGGCGAAGACGACCGTGATGAACGCGCCGATGGCCAGCACGAAGAGGAACACCCCCGCGCTGCCGTACAGTTCGCCCGCCATCGTCGGGCCGACCTGCCCGGTCTTCGCGTCCTGCACGCCGTACAGGCCGTTGACCGGCGAGAGGAAGAGGTCGCCCAGCCGGTCGGTGAAGGACTGGCCGGAGGATGTGTGGTGGTAGGTGCCCTGGACCGGGGCGCCGGACGCGTTGCGGTCGTAACTGCCGGACGGGATGACGAAGGCGAGCGCCCAGACCGCGAGGGTGACGACGACCAGGACGGTCAGGGCGCTGGGGAAGGTGAACCGGCGGCGGGGGCCCGCCGGGGCGCCGTCGGCGGGCGCGTCCCCGTCGGACGGCGGGGGTTCGACGGGGCGGGGGTCGTCGTCGGGCGGCGGCTCGTGGTCCGGTTGCCGGGCGGGCGGCTGCTGGGCGTTCGGGTCCACCGCGGAACCCCTCTCCGTGGCGCCGGGCGCTCACTTGACTCGCGTTCAGGTGCCGACGCAGCATATCGACCCAAACGCTGACATCCTGGCGCAGACCGCCCTTGCCGCAACACAGGTGGAGAGCGGCGGCGAGCCCGCGGATGCCGCCGCCGGCGGCCGCCGTGCGCGGCGCCGGTTCCCTGCCCGCACGCTACTATGTTCATAGTAAACCGGCACTACACATCTGGATTTCGAAAGGTGCGCAGGGTGGCGCGACGGCGGGCAGAGGTCCTGGACGCGGCGATCGAGGTGCTGGGCGCGGCGGGGTCGCGGGGGCTGACGTACCAGGCGGTGGATGCCGCCGCGGGCGTACCGTCCGGCACCACGTCCAACTACTTCCGCAACCGCGCCGCGCTGATCGACGGCATCGCCGGCCACCTGGAAGCGCTGGAGCGCCACGACTGGGACGAGTTCGCGCGGCAGGCCGCGCCCGCCGGCGTACCGGAGCTGGCCGCCGCCGTGACGCGGTTCGTCCGGTACGCGACCGGCCCCGCGCGCGCCAGGACCGCCGCCCGCTACGCCCTGCTCCTGGAAGCCTCGGCCCGCCCCGAGCTGCGCCCGCCGCTCGCCCGGGGGCGCGAGGCCGTCGCCGGATGGAGCGCGGAATGGCTGCGGCGTTTCGGCTCACCGGCGCCCCGGCGGCACTGCGGGATTCTTCTCGACTACCTCGACGGTGTCATGTTCCACCAACTCACCTTCCCCGTAGAGGACTTCGACCCCGGCCCGGGCATCGCGGAGCTGCTCGCCGGACTGCTCGGCAGCGCGGAGCCACCCGCCGCGCCGTGATACCCCCGCGCCACGCCACGGCCGAATTCCATGGCCCGGGCCTCCGGCTTGTGGTGGAGTGACGCCGGTGACGACACCAGACACCGAGCCGGCACGAGCCGCCGGCTACCGCGCCGCGTACGACGCACAACTGAGGGACCGCGGATTCGCGCCCGGCGCCCCGGACACCGAGCGGGTCGGGCCCGTACTGCGCCGAACGCTCCCCCGCCAGGGCGGGCTGATCCTCTACCGCGACCTCGGCGGGCTCGACGGGGAGGCGCTGGACGCCTTCATCGCCGCCCAGCGCGACCACTTCGCGGCCCGCGGCCTGCCGGTCGAGTGGAAGTACCACGGGCACGACCTGCCCGCCGACCTGCCGGACCGGCTGGTCGCGGCCGGGTTCACGCCGGGCGAGCGCGAGACGGTCGTGATCGGCGAGGCGGCGGACATCGCGGGGCCGCCCGGGGGCCCGCCGCTTCCCGAAGGCGTACGGCTGCGCGACGTCACCGGCCGGGCGGACTTCGACCGCATCGGGGAACTGGCCGCGGCCGTCTGGGCCGACGACCGCAGCTGGCTCGCACCGGCCCTGGAGGAGATGACGGCGGGCCGGGGCGGTGACGCCTGCGTGGTGACCGTGGCGGAGTCGCTCGCGGGCGAGGTGGTCTCGGCGGCGTGGGCGCGCTTCCACCAGGGCACCGACTTCGCCTCGCTGTGGGGCGGCTCGACGCTGCCCAACTGGCGCGGCAAGGGCGTCTATCGCGCCCTGGTCGCGCACCGGGCGGCGCTCGCCCTGGCGCGCGGATTCTGTTACGTACAGGTCGACGCCCTGGAGACCAGCCGCCCCGTCCTGAACCGGCTGGGCCTGGTCAGCGCCGCCACGACCGTGCCGTACGTATGGCAGCCGCCCGCCGCAAGCGCCGCTGTCCGGCCGGAGGTTGGCGCGATCTGATGGGTTCCGGTCCTCCCCGGGGTCTGATAGGAAAGGTTCCTAACGATTGGGATCCCTCACCGCACCACGGCCACCCGGCCCGCTCCCCTGGAGGACAACCATGCGTGCCCGATCCATAGGCAAGGCCATCCGCAGGCCCGCCACCGGCCTGACCCTCGGTCTGGTGCTGGTCGCCGTGCCGGCGACCGCCGTCGCCGGCACGGCCTTCGCCGGTACCGGCCCGGCGCCCGCCGCGGCCCCCCGCGTGGCCAAGGCCGCGGCCGGCCTGGACGACCCGGCGAAGAAGGAGATCGCCATGCAGCTGGTCGCCAGCGCCGAGAACTCCACGCTGGACTGGAAGAAGAAGTACGGCTACATCGAGGACATCAACGACGACCGCGGCTACACCGGCGGCATCATCGGCTTCTGTTCCGGTACGGGCGACATGCTGGACCTGGTCGAGCTGTACACCAAGCGCAAGCCCGGCAACGTCCTGGCGAAGTACCTGCCCGCGCTGCGCAAGGTCAACGGCACCAAGTCGCACGAGGGCCTGGACCCGGGCTTCACCAAGGACTGGGCGAAGGCCGGCAAGGACCCGGCCTTCCAGCAGGCGCAGAACGACGAGCGGGACCGGGTGTACTTCAACCCGGCGGTCAAGCAGGGCAAGGCCGACAAGATCGGTGTGCTGGGCCAGTTCGCGTACTACGACGCGCTCGTCATGCACGGGAACGGCAGCGACAGGACCAGCTTCTCCAACATCCGCAAGCGCGCCATGGCCAAGGCCAAGACCCCGGCCCAGGGCGGCGACGAGAAGACGTACCTGAACGCCTTCCTGGACGCCCGGGTCTGGGCGATGAAGCAGGAGGAGGCGCACAGCGACACCAGCCGCGTGGACACCGCGCAGCGCGTCTTCCTCAAGAAGGGCAACCTGAACCTGGACCCGCCGCTGGACTGGAAGGTGTACGGGGACTCGTACCACATCGGCTGAGCGGCGCGGCGGCCCGTACCGTACCGGATCTCCGGGGCGGTACGGGCCGCCGGCACGTCCGGACGGGCGCGGCCGGACCCGTAGGGCGGCTCAGTGCGCCCCGGCCGGCCGCGCGTCCGGGGCCCCGCGTTCCGGCTGCTGCGGGATCACCTCCAGCGGCGGCTCGCCGCGCCGCCTGCCGAAGTGGTTGAAGGCCAGGTTGAGCACGATGGCGATGATGCACCCGGTGCTGATGCCGGAGTCCAGGACGACCAGCATGTCCTTGGGGAAGTCGTGGTAGAACCGCGGCGCCGCGATGGGGATCAGGCCGATGCCCACCGACGCCGCGACGATCAGCGCGTTCTCGCCCTTGTCCATCGCGGCGGTGGCCAGCGTCTGGATGCCGCTGGCGGCGACCGACCCGAACAGCACGATGCCCGCGCCGCCCAGGACCGGCAGCGGGACCAGCGAGATCACCGAGGCGGCGACCGGACACAGGCCCAGCACGATCAGGATCAGACCGCCGGTGGCGACGACGAACCGGCTGCGCACCCCGGTCATCGCGACCAGGCCGATGTTCTGCGCGAAGGCGCTGTTGGCGAAGCCGTTGAAGAGCGGGCTGAGGGCGGTGCCGAGGGTGTCGGCGCGCAGGCCGCCCTCGATGGTGCGCTCGTCGGCCGGCCGGTCCACGATCTTGCCGAGGGCGAGCATGTCGGCGGTGGACTCGGTCATGCAGACCAGCATGACGATGCCCATGCTCACCACGGCGGCCGCGTCGAACTGGGGCGCGCCGAAGTGGAACGGCGTCGGGAAGCCGATGACGTCCGCCTTCGTGATCGCCCCGAAGTCCGTGATGCCCACGGGGATGGCGATCAGCGTGCCGGCGACCAGGCCGAGCAGGATCGAGATCTGCTGGAGGAAGCCGCGCAGCACCCGGCGCAGGACGAGCACGATGACGAAGGTGAGCGCCGCCATGCCGATGTTGGTGAGCGAACCGTAGTCGTGCGCGGTGGCGTTGCCGCCCTGGGACCAGTTGAAGGCGACGGGCAGCAGGGAGACGCCGATCAGGGTGATGACGGTGCCGGTGACCACCGGCGGGAAGAACCGCACCAGCTTGGAGAAGTAGGGCGCGAGCAGGAAGCCGAGCACACCGGCGACGATCACCGCGCCGAAGATGACGGGCAGCGCGTCGCCGGGGTCCTGGGCCTTGCCGATGGCGACCATCGGGGTGACGCCAGCGAACGAGACGCCGTTGACGAACGGCAGCTTGGCGCCGATCTTCCAGAAGCCGAGGGTCTGCAGCAGGGTGGCGATGCCGGCGGTGAAGAGGCTCGCGCCCATGAGGAACGCGGTCTCGGCGGGGCTCAGCCCGCAGGCCGGGCCGACGATCATGGGCGGGGCCACCACGCCCGCGTACATGGCAGCCACGTGCTGCAGGCCGCTGGTGAACATCTTGAAGGGCGGCAGGGTTGCGTCGACCGGGTGTTTGCGGTCGCCCTGCGCCGTCCGCCCTGGGGTTGCGGCCACTGCGGGCCTCCTTCGATTTCTGCGCCGCGAGGGGGCGGCGGCGCGAGGCTGTCACGGAGGGCGTGCGTCGGGTGCGGTGGTGCAGCGGTCCGCGCTTGTGGCGCGTAGATCCGCGCTCGTGGCGCGTACGGGGGTGGTGACAGGTCGTCACGTAAAGGGGGAGTGATAATGCGCAGCATTACCGGGCCGGGGGCACGGAGCGACCTCCGTGCCCCCGGGTTCCGGCGCTTGTGGACCCCGCTCGGATCCACAAGCTCCCGGCCGGGGCCGTCCCCCCGGCCGAGTCCTCGGGGTGCCGCCGGGCGGGGATCAGCCCTCGGCGGCGATGCGGGCCAGGCGCCGGGCCTCGGCCCGGGCGGTGCGGGCGATGGTGTCCTCGTCGGCGTTGGTCAGCCGGCCGTCCTCGACCACCGGCTCGCCGTCGACCAGGGAGAGGGTGACCGGCGCCGCCGCGCCGAAGACCAGGGCGGTGACCGGGTCGGCGATGGTGGAGTGGGCCAGGCCGTCCAGCTTCCACAGCACCAGGTCGGCCAGCTTGCCGGCCTCCAGGGAGCCGATCTCGGCGGTCCGGCCGAGCACCTGGGCGCCGCCGTAGGTGCCCAGGCGCAGCGCCTTGCGGGCGTCGAGGGCGGCCTCCCGGTGCGCGCCGAGCCGGTTGATCAGCAGCGCGTTGCGCAGTTCGGTGTGCAGTTCACCGCTCTCGTTGGAGGCGGTGCCGTCCACGCCGAGGCCGACCGGTACGCCCGCGGCGAGCATGTCGGGGACGCGGGCGATGCCGGCCGCGAGCCGGGCATTGGAGGACGGGCAGTGCGCCACGCCGGTCCTCGTCCGGGCGAAGGCGGCGATGTCGGAGTCGTTCATGTGGACGCAGTGCGCCATCCACACATCCTCGCCGAGCCAGCCGGTGGACTCGAAGTAGTCGGTCGGGCCCATGCCGAACAGCTCGTGGCAGAACTTCTCCTCCTCGACCGTCTCCGAGCCGTGGGTGTGCATCCGTACGCCCTTGCGGCGGGCCAACTCGGCGCCTTGGCGGAGGAGTTCGGTGGATATGGAGAACGGTGAGCAGGGGGCGACGGCGATGTGCACCATGGCGCCGAAGGAGGCGTCGTGGTGGGTGTCGATGGCCTCCTCCGTGGCCTTCAGCGCGCCCTCGGTGGTCTCGACGGCGAAGTCCGGCGGCAGCCCGCCGTCCTTGACGCTGCGGTCCATCGACCCGCGCGCGAGGGTGATCCGGGCGCCGATCTCCCGGGCAGCGGCCAGCTCGGCGCCGACCAGGTCGCCGGAGCCCTGCGGGAAGACGTAGTGGTGGTCGGAGGCGGTGGTGACGCCGCCCTTGACCATCATGGCCAGCGAACCCTGGGTGGCCGCGGCCAGCATCGGCGCGTCGATGCGGGCCCATACCGGGTACAGGGCCACCAGCCAGTTGAAGAGGTTGTGGTCGGTGGCCAGACCGCGGGTGATCCACTGGTAGAAGTGGTGGTGGGTGTTGACCAGGCCGGGGGTGACGAGGTGGCCGGTGCCGTCGATACGGCGGACGACGTTCTCCAGGCCCGCGGGGGCCTTCCCCGCGCCCACCGCTTCGATGAGGTTGCCGGCGACGACGACGTGGCCCGAGGCGTACTCGGTGCCGTCGGCGTCGACGGTCGCGACGGCGCAGTTCTCGATGACGATGCGACGCGTCACCGTGCTGTCAGGGGCTGCCGATGCTGCCATGGAGCTTCCTCTTGCTTTCCGATAGGGATCGGGCACGGCAGGGCCCTAAGGGGATTTGAGTGCCGGAGCCGGGCGAGGCGGCTGACAGTACCGCTGCCCCCTTGGTGCTCCGGGTGCCGAGATGGTGGAAGAACAGGTTGAGCAGGACCGCGACGAGCGCACCGGCGCTGATGCCGGAGCCGAGCACGGTCTGCGCCCAGGCGGGGAAGTCCGCGTAGAAGGCCGGGGCGGCGAGCGGGATGATGCCCGCGCCCAGCGACACGGCCACCAGGATGATGTTGGAGCTGTCGTCGAGCCCGGCCTCGGAGAGCGTACGGATGCCGCTGACCGCGATCGAGCCGAACAGCACGATGCCGGCGCCGCCGAGGACGGGCATCGGTACGAGGTTGACCACCGCGCCGAGGACCGGGAAGGCGCCGAGGACCAGCAGGGTGGCGCCCGCGACGGCGACGACGTACCGGCTGCGTACCCGGGTCAGCGAGACGACACCGACGTTCTGCGCGAAGGCGCTGGTGGGGAAGCCGCCGAAGACGGGCCCGAGGAGGGTGGCGATGCCGTCGGTGCGCAGCCCGCGGGTGATGGTCCGCCCGGTCGTACGCCGTTCGCAGATCTCGCCGAGGGCGAGCATCCCGGCGGCGGACTCGGTCATCAGGACCAGCATGACGATGCACAGGGACAGCACGGCGGCGGGCTGGAACTCCGGCGTGCCGAAGGCGAAGGGCGTGGGCAGCGCGACGACCGGCGCCGCGCGCAGCGCGTCGAAGCTCGCCATGCCGAACGGGACCGCGGCGAGGGTGCCCGCGACCAGGCCCAGCAGGAGGGCGATCTGCTTGACGAAGCCGCGGGTGAAGCGCTGGATCAGCAGGATGACCACGAGCGTGAAGGCGGCGAGCGCCAGGTGCTGCATGGAGCCGAAGTCGGCGGCCTCCTTGTCGCCGCCCTGGGCCCAGCCGACGGGTACGGGCATCAGGGTGACGCCGATGAGCGTGATGACGACGCCGGTGACCAGTGGCGGGAAGTAGCGCAGCAGTCTGCCGAAGAACGGGCCGACGGCCAGGCAGAAGGCACCGGCGACCATCACCGCCCCGTAGATGGCGGGGAGTTGGTGGCCTTTCGCGGTGGTCTCGGCGATGGCGAGCATCGGGGTGATGCCGGCCGAGGAGGCGGCGTTGACGAACGGCAGCCGGTTGCCGGCGAACCGGCCGGCGCCGAGGGTCTGCAGGAGCGTGGCGAGACCGGCGATCAGCAGGCTGGCGGCGATCAGCCGGGTGCGGCCCGCGGTGTCCAGGCCGGTGGCCTGGCCGATGATGAGCGGAGGGGTGACGACGCCGGCGTACATGGCGGCGATGTGCTGGAGGGCGGCGGGGACGAGCCGCTTGGGGGCCGGCTTCTCGTCCACCGGGTGGACCGGCGGGACGGGGTGTTTCTCAACGTGCGGTGGCTGTGCCATGGGTCGTTCCCCTCAGGATTCGCGGGCCCCTCCCCGCTGCGGGACGGAGAGGGGGCGGCGAGGCACGGCGCTGCGTCGGGAGCCGTCAGAGGTTGGTCAGATCCGTCGGGATCTCGGCTTCGACACCGTCGCGCAGGACAGTGGCTTCTATCAGGCCGTACGGGCGGTCCGCCGCGTAATAGACCTCATTGTCGTTCTTGAGCCCGAACGGCTCCAGATCCACCAGGAAGTGGTGCTTGTTCGGCAGCGAGAACCGCACCTCGTCGATCTCCGCGCGGTTGTTGATGATCCGCGAGCCCATCTGGTACAGGGTCTGCTGGAGGGAGAGGCTGTAGGTCTCCGCGAAGGCGTCCAGCAGGTGTTTGCGGACCTGGGCGTAGGAGCGCTCCCAGTTGGGCATCCGCTGCTCGTCGTCGGTCCAGTTGAACCGCCAGCGGCCGGAGACCTCGGTGGCCAGGATGCGGTCGTAGGCTTCCTTGAGCGTCGTGTACTTGTCCTTGATGTAGCCCCAGAACTCGGAGTTGGTGGAGTTCATCACGACGAGGTCCTTCAGGCCGGAGACGACCTGCCACTTCTCGCCGTCGTAGGTGATCTGGGTCAGCCGGGTCTCCTGGCCCTTGCGGACGAAGGAGTGCCTGACCTCGTCCGCGCCGATGAACTTCGCGTGGGCCTCGGAGGTCTCGATGCGCTCCCAGGCGTACTCCTCGATGCGGATCCGGGCCCGGTGGATCGGCTCCTGACTGGTGACGAAGTGCCGGGCCAGGTGGATGCCGAACTGCTCCGCCGACTCGATGCCGTGTTCCTTGGCGAAGGCGTACACGGTGTTCTTGGTGGTGTCGGTGGGCAGGCAGTGGGCGTTGGAGCCGGAGAGGTGGACCTCTTCGAGGTCGCCGGAGAGCGCGACTGAGACGTTGAGGTCCTTGATGTGGTGGGTGTCGCCGTCCCGGGTGATCCTGACGACGCGGTTCTCCGCCTTGCCGTACTGGTTCTGGCCGAGAATCACCGGGCGGGAAGCGGCCGGGCGGGCCGGGCGGGAGGATTCGGTCATGGTCGGTGCTAGCTCCCTCGGTATACGGAGTAGCCGAACGGGTTGAGCAGCAGCGGTACGTGGTAGTGCTCACCCGGCTGGACGGCAAAAGTGATCGCCACCTCCGGGAAGAAAGCTCCGCTGTCCCTTGCGCGGGGGGCGTCCTGCTGTTCCTCGGCTTGCTGGTCGGCCGTTTCGGCCTTGCTGGCGAGGTACGCCTCGGTCGCGAAGTCCAGGCGTACGTGGGTGGTGCCCGCCGGCAGCGCCGGCAGGTCCTTGCAGCGCCCGTCCGCGTCGGTCCTGGAGGCGCCGTGGGCGCTCCAGTCCGCGTCGTGTCCGGACCGCACCGAGAGCGTGAGGGCGATGCCCTCCGCGGGGCGGCCCAGGCTGGTGTCCAGGATGTGTGTGGACACCGACGTCTCGTACCGGGCCGCCTCGCTGCTCATGGTCGTGCTCCTTCCGCCGCGTCCGCCGGGTCCGCCGCGTCCTCGACGAGGCGGCCCAGCCTGATGCGGTTGATCTTGCCCAGTTCGGTACGGACGATCTCGCGTTCTTGTTCCGGCGTGTTGTCCAGGCGGTTACGGGCGGCGTCCCGCAGCTGCTCGCCGGTCAGTCCGGTGGCGCAGACGAGGAAGACGTGCCCGAATTTCTCCTGGTACGCCAGGTTCAGTTCGAGCATCTCCGCCTTGAGTCCGGCACCGGCGCCGGACATCCCGCGCTGTTCGCGCGAGGAGGTCGCGTCGCCCGGCGTGGGCCGGCCGATGGGCGGGTGCCCGGCCATCGCCTCGGCCAGGTCCGCCGCGGTCAGCTCGGCCATGGCGGCGTCGCTGGCGGCGAACAGGGCGTCGGCGGTGGCGTACGGGCGCCGGGCGAGGATCCGGCTTCCCCACGTCCGGCTGGCGCACGCCTCGCGCAGTGCGGCACGGGCCGCACTGTCGGCTGCGGCGTTGAACCGGGCGAGGCCCGGCGTCGGATTCGAAGACACGGGTAGCCTCCGTGGCCTGGTGCGGTGCGGGCTCTGCTTGGCTGGAAACAGCTAAGACCTCCGGCAACATCACGTCAACACTTTGTTGAAAACTCGGCAACAAGAAAGCCGCCGTCCGGATCGCCCGGACGGCGGCATGCGCGGGTTCGCCCAACTGGCTCCGACTGCGGGTCAGTCGGCGCCCTTCGCGGCGTTGTTCCTGTTCAGGTAGTTGTAAATGGTGAAGCGGCTGACGCCGAGCGCGCCGGCCACCGTCTCGACCCCGTGCCGTACGGAAAAAGCGCCGCGCGCCTCCAGAACCCGCACCACCGACTGCTTGGTCCGGCGGTCCAGGTCCGACAGCGGCATGCCGTGCCGCCGCTGGAGCTCGGCGAGCAGGTGATCGAGCGAGTCGGACAGATGCGGCAGCCGTACGGCCACCCGGTCCCGCCCCTCCCAGGCCAGGACCACATCGTCACCCTGTGCCTGATCCGGCGCGACCATCTCCGCACCCATGGCGTCCACCAGCGGCTTGACCGCCCGGACGAACGGGTGATCGGCGGGCTCGGTCACGTCGCGTCCCCCTCGGCCGGTGCGATCACGTTGACCTGGAGGGAGACCCGGGTGGCACCGGCCTCCAGGGACTTGCGCAACAGCGCGTCCACTGCTGACAGCACCTTCTCCCCCTCCCCCTCGGCCGTATTGCCGAACGGCCCGACATCGACGGCGTCCAGCCCGGCCCCCGTGATGATCTCGCGCCCCACGACCGCGTGGGCGGGCGCTTCGTCCAGATCGAACGGTTCCGTCGTGAATTCCACTCGCAATCGCACCATGACACCAAAGTATCGCCGCCGGACCGCGCCCCGTCCCGGCCCTTGACAGGTCACGAGATCCACGGGCAGTGTTCCAGCAAGCAGAAAGACAGTTCCGCAACCTGTCGATCCTGTTCACCGAGCTGCCGCTGCTGGAGCGTCCGGCGGCGGCCGCCGCGGCCGGATTCACCGCGGTCGAGCTGTGGTGGCCGTGGACCGACGCCCCGGTACCCGAGAAGCGGCAGCTGGACGGCCTGCGCGCGGCCCTCCGCACGGCGGGCACCCAGCTGGTCGGCTTGAACTTCTACGCCGGGCAGCTGCCCGGCCCCGACCGCGGCGCCCTGTCGATTCCGGGCGAGGAGTCCGAGCGCTTCCGCGCCAACCTCGACGTGGCGGCCGACTTCGCGCAGTCGCTGGGCTGCACCGCTTTGAACGCCCTGTACGGCAACCGCGTCGACGGCATCGACCCGGCCACCCAGGACGCCCTGGCCCTGGAGAACCTCACCCTGGCCGCGCGAGCGGCCCACCGGATCGGCGCCACCCTGCTGATCGAGGCGCTCAACGCCCCCGAATCGCCGCACTGCCCGATCGTCTCCGCACCACAAGCCATCGAGGTCGTCGAGGCGGTCAACGCCGCCACCGGCCTGGACAACGCCCGCTTCCTGCTGGACCTGTACCACCTGGCGATGAACGGCGAGGACCTGGAGCAGGCCATCGACCGCTACACCCCCCTGACCGGACACGTCCAGATCGCCGACAGCCCCGGCCGCGGCGCCCCCGGCACCGGCACCCTGCCCCTCGAAGCCCTCCTGGACCGCCTGCACACCAACGGCTACGACGGCTGGACCGGCCTGGAGTACCAGCCCGGCGACCGCCCCAGCACCGACGCCTTCACCTGGCTGCCGCGCCCCCACCGCGCCGCCCACTGACCCGAGCACAACACGAAAGGCCATAGCTATGAGCACACTTCCGCAGATCGCCTGGATCGGGCTGGGCATCATGGGCGCGCCCATGGCCGAGAACCTGCTCAAGGCCGGCTACCAGGTCACCGGCCACACCCTCGAACAGGACAAGCTGGACCGGCTGGCCGCCGCCGGCGGTACCCCGGCCGCCTCGATCGCCGCCGCGGTGGCCGACGCCGACATCGTCATCACCATGGTCCCGGCCTCCCCGCAGGTCGAAGCCATCGCCTACGGACCCGACGGCATCCTGGCAAACGCCCGCCCCGGCACGCTGCTGATCGACATGTCCTCGATCACCCCGCAGACCTCCATCGACCTGGCCGCCGCCGCGGCCGACAAGGGCATCCGGGTGCTGGACGCGCCGGTCTCCGGCGGCGAGGCCGGCGCCATCGAGGCCGTGCTGTCCATCATGGTCGGCGGC
>NZ_JOCQ01000001.1 GCF_000720725.1 Streptomyces rimosus subsp. rimosus | reverse complement strand
CGCGCGGCAGGCCATCCCGCCCGTGCAGGAGTTCTCGGTGGGCGGGTGGCCGATCTACCGGCTCCGCCACTGGATGAAGGAGTGCCTCGAAGAGGAGGGTCACAGCGACACCGCCATCGAAACCCGCATGGGGCACGAGATCGCCGGGGTCAAGGGCCTGTACGGCAACCTGACCCTCAAGATGGAGCAGAACATCGTGGAAGCCCAGCAAGAACGGTGGGACCGCTTTTTACCGGGCAGCAGAGGGCCTCTGGGTGCCTGCGCGCCGTCACCGACGAGATCATGTACGAGATCCTGCAACTCTCCGGCCAGGAGTACGTGGACGAGTACGCGAACGAGGCCAAAGCACGGCAGCAGGCGCAGCGGGGGCTGGTACGGCGGTTCCGGTGAGCGTGCGGCTGGGTGGGACGTTCCGCGGCCGGCCTCATCAGCCCGCACCCGCCCCGATGACCGGCGAATGGCCGACGGACGGCCGGCAGATGACCGGCGATCAACACGGTCAGCGCAAGGAGCGGATCGCCGGGCTTGTGGCGACCAGGCCGGCGCACGTCAGGACGGCGCTGCCACAGACCAGGAACAGCGCCGTCGTGCCGTACGGGAGCAGGACCCCGGCGATCACGTAGGAGAACGGGTCGAACGCCACCGTGGCCAGAACGACGAGGCTGAGCACTCGGCCCTGCAGTCGCGTCGGCACGCGCTCCTGCAGTGTGGCCACGATGACCACGCCGAGGAACGCGGATCCGACGCCGATGAGTGAGACGACCGCCGTCGCGGCGGCGACATGGGTGACGGCGGCGAGTGCGGCCATGCCCGCGCCGATCGCCGCGACCCCGCCGACCACGGTCCAGCCGCGCCGGGCGGGCGGCCGCCACCCGGCCGTCAGTGAGCCGGCCAGTGAGCCGGCACCGAAGCCGGAGAGCACGATGCCCAGCGATCCCGCGCCACCGAGGCGCTGGTCGGCGAGCACCGCGCCGCCCACGAGGACGGGGCCCACGACCGCGATGTTGATCAGGGCGACAGCTGCCAGCATCGCTCGTACCAGCGGTTCACGCCAGGCGTATCCCAAGCCCGCGCCGAGGGCACGCACACTGTTGATCTGTTCACCGTCGGTGGCGTCCGGGCCGGTGCCGTCCCCGGCGCCTTCACCACGTCGTACCACGCGGATGAGCGTGCTGAGGGCGACGGCCGCCAACGCGGCCATCGCCACGATTCCAGCGAGCGTCGCTTCGAAGCCGACTGCGGCGATGGCTCCGGCGGCCACCGCCGGGCCGACCAGGTCGCCCCCCGACTCCGCGCCCTGCACCAGCCCGTTGACCCGGGTGAGCTTTCCGGTCGGTACGACGGCGGGCAGCAGCGCCAGGGCCGCCGGGAAGTAGGCGGCGTCGGCGGCGCCGAGCAGCCCGGCGAGCAGCGCGACCGTCGTCACCGATGGCGAGGTGAAAGCGACCAGGGCGCCGAGGGCGAGCAGGACGGCGACCCGGAGCCAGCAGGCGCCGGCCGTGACACGGGCGGGGCCGAGGCGGTCGACCAGTACTCCCGCGGGAAGCAGAAGCACCGCTCGCGGCAGCGCCACGGCCACGAGCACGAGCCCTGTGGCGATTCCGGGTTCCGACAGTTCGAGCACGAAGAGCGTGAGCCATATCAGGAACAGCGCGTCGACCACGGCCGCCAGCCCCTGGCCCACGACCAGTCGGCGCAGGTGCGGATCGCCGAGCGGTGCGCGTGGAAGCGGTCGGGCGGTCGGCTCCGTCGTCATGGCCGGCTCCCCTGGCCGTTGGGTGGGGTGGTTCCTCGCGAAAGGCTCGCCGGGTTCAATCCCAACTCCGTACCGGGTAGCGGGACTGGCGCGCGTTCGCGTCGATGTCGCGTCCCTGCTCGGATCGCCCGGTGGTCTTCGTATCGGGCGCACCCGGTTGCGCCGCACCGGACCTGGCCGCCTCGCTCACTGATCGACAACATGTACACATCCACTCGCAGATTCCGGTGGGACGCGCTCCTCGGCCGACGGCGGCGCACCGGCGCGGCCGCCGGGGTCCACGCTGCGCGTCACTACGCGATGTGCGTGCCCCCATCGACCGTCAGGGTGGAGCCGGTGACGTAGGACGCCGCGTCGGAGACGAGGAAGACCAACGCCGCAGCGAGTTCCTCGGGCTGCCCGATGCGGCCGGAGAGGACCCGCGGCATCATCGCGTCGAGGTAGCCCTCGGCGTAGCCGTCGGCCATCGGGGACGTGAAGAGGCCCGGTGCGAGGGCGTTCACGCGGATGCCCTTGCCGGGGGTCCACTGCTGGGCGAGATCGCGGGTGAGCCCGAGGAGCCCGGCCTTCGACGCCGAGTAGGCGGCCTGTGGCAGGCCGCCGGTGACCAGCGCGAGGATGCTCGATACGTTGACGATGGCGCTGCCGGGCAGCATCACGGCGCCCGCGGCCTGGGCCATCCAATAAGAGCCGTTGAGATTGATGTCGATGACCTCGCGGAATTGCTCCGGTGTCTCCTCCGTCGCGGGCTGTTCACTGCTGATCCCGGCGTTGTTGACGAGAATGTCCAGCCGCCCGAATGCGTGCATGGCCGCGTCGACCAGCGCGCGGCAGTCCTCCGGCCTGGCGACGTCGGTACGCACGGCGACGGCCCGGCGGCCGAGCCTCTCGACGGCTGTACGCGTGGCCTCCAGCATCTCGGTCCGCCGCGCCCCGAGCACGACATCGGCGCCGGCCTCGGCCAGCGCGGTGGCGAAGGCGATGCCCAGTCCGGAGGAAGCGCCGGTGACCACGGCGACACGCCCGTCGAGCCGGAAGCGGTCGAGGACGCTCATGGCTGCCTGACCCTAGGGGGAACCATTTTGTGCACGGCACATCTCCCGGAGTGAGTCTTGTTCGGTGCGGGCCATTCGGCAGCGGTGGCCACCTCGTACCTGTCCTCGGCTTGCGCGGTGGTCTCCACGGGTGGCACGTCAGATCCCGAGGCGCCGCCGGTAGGTGAGGAGGGTGCGCAGGAAGCCTTCCATCTGCTCCTCGGTGTGGCCCGCGTGCGGGAACAGGCGCAGGAGCGCCTGGTTGCGTGCGACGGCCGGGTAGGAGAAGACGGGTACGAGGTAGCCGTCCTCGACGAACCACTCCCGCATCTGCAGGGCGGCGGCGTCGTTCCCGATCGGCACCGAGAGCATGTACGACTCGGTGGGCAGCGTCGGCGAGCCGGCCTCGTGCATCTGCCGGCGAAGTCGGGCGGCGTGCGCCAGGTAGTCGTCGACGATCTCCGGTGTGCCGGCGAGGACCTCGATCGTGCGCTCGGCGGTGTACGCGGTGGGCGGCTGGATGGCGGCCGTGAACATCGAGGTGCCGGAGAGCAGTTCGAAGGCGTCGATGGCCGCCGCAGGACCGGCGATCGCGCCGCCTTCCAGACCGATGGCTTTCGACAGTGACACCATGACGAAGTCGGCCCGCTCCCGGATCGCGGCCGCCTCGCGGGCGTACGGACGGTTCTCGGGCCCGTACACCATGAAGCCGTTCGCATCGTCGATCATGCTGATGGCGCCGTGCCGGTCGCACGCGTCGAGGATCTCCACGATCGGCCCCATGGTGCCGTCGGCCGAATAGAGGCTCTCGGCGATCACCACGGTCTTGCCGGGCCGGACGCGGCCCAGGATGCGTGCCAGGTCGGCGACGTCGTTGTGCCGGAACGCGTGGACGTTGCGGCCGTAGCCCAGCCCTTCGACGCCCTTCCAGATGCTCCAGTGGACGTCACGGTCGACGACGAAAACGGTGTCGTGATTACGCACCTCGATCCCGGCGTCGAAATGCGCGGAACTGCTCATGGCGTGGACGAACCCGATATTGGCCAGCAGCCCCGTGGCGAAGCTGATGGCCCGCTCCTTGCCGGTGTGGCGGGCGATCGTCTCCTCAAGAATGCGGTGTGGGCGGCAGATCCCCTGGGTCATCCTGGATCCGCTGGTGCTCAGGCCGTGGGCGAGCGCCCCCTCGGCGAAATACCGCCGTACCGGGACGTGGCGTTCCAGATCGAGGAAGCTGATACTGGCGAAATTCACCAGCTCGCGCCCGTTGCGGATGATGGTCGGGCCGACGGGGCCGTCCACCACCGGCGGTCGGTACGCCGTCTCGTGCGTGTTCGCCTCGACGAAGGCGGCGAAGGCCCACGGGGCCAGGCGGTCCACGGATGGCGCGGGGGTGCGGGACGCGGTCATGGTGAGGTGTCTCCTCCACGCTGGGCGCGGGACGGTAAGGGTTCCAGGGCTGCGGCAAGGTGACCGAGCGAGGCCGTTCCGGCCAGCTCGTCCGACGCGATCCCGGTGAAGCCGGACCGGTGGAGCAGCGCCAGTAGACGGGGGACGGCGACCAGGGTGATTCCGTGGTCGGCGAGGCAGCGGTTCATGTCCACGGTGTCCGGGCGGTCGAAGGAGCCGGCCGGCGGACCGTTGGGGGCGACGGCGGCCACGGCGGCGGCCAGAGCGCGTTCGGCGTCCGTCGTGGGCGGGCGCGATGGGACCCGTAGGGTTTCCGTGCCGCCGGTGGCGGTGTGCGGCCGGTCGGGGTGACGGTCGGATCCGGGGTCGGCCGGGGTCAGGACGTAGCGGCCCGGGGCCAGGATGCCGGGCACTTCGCCGAGGTGGTTCAGGACGTGGCGGTGCAGGTCGCCGGGGGTGACGTCAGGGGCGGTGCGGGCGTGCGCGACGAGGTGCGGTCCGTCGCCTTCCCGCACCACGGCCCCCTCCCCCGCGGCGTCGCCTTCCCCTGCCGCGTCCCCGCTGGGCGCTACCCTCACGTCGAGCACTCCGGGATGGCCGCGTATCACGTCCTCGACCTTGGTCAAGCACACCCAGCCCTGCGGGGCGCGCCACCACCCGGAGGCGGCCGGTGTCAGCGAGCGTGCCGGAACCGGGCACTCCGCACCGTCGGCGAGCGCGCGCAGCAGACCGCACAATCGGGCGGGCAACGCCACGGCCTGTCCGGCGTCGAGCAGCTGGTCCCCAACGGTGACATCGAGGGTGACGAACCCCGCGTCGCGGCTGAAGTCGACGTAGAGCGTCTCGCAGGGTTCGTCAGGCGCGCTGTTGATCCAGGTGGCGGCCCCGTCCGGTGGAGTGTTCGGCACGGGGACCAGGTAGTCGCGTGGCCACGCGTAGCAGTTGTACTCGATGGCGGGTACGGTCACGATGCCGCGGCGACGGTCCATGCGGGCCTGGGCGGCGACCAGTTCAGCGGGGCGCCACTGGCCGTGCCGGTAGGCCGCGGCGGAGGCGGCGACGACCGAGGCCACCACCTCGCCGAACGCCGCGCCCGGGCGGAGATCGATCTGTACCGGAACCGTCAGGGCCCGCACGCCGATGCTGTGCCGCAGAGCGGCCCGGGCCCGGTTGGAGACCACCACCGATGCGAGGAACCGGTGTTCGCCGGTGCGGGTGGCGACGTCGTGGGCCAGCGCCGCGAGCACCATGGCCTCCGGGCTGGCCTGATATCGCCGGGCGAGACTTTCGAGGTCGTCGTACGCGCGCACCGAGCGGTGCTGGAGGCGGTGCCGCCCGTTGCCGTCGGCGGTGCCGCCGAACGGGGCCAGTACGCCGGTCGGGTTGCCCGCGAAACGCCTGAGCCACTCACGTTCCGCTGCGCGGGCGCGTTCCGGGTGCTGGGTGGCGACCGTGTCGAGCGGGTGCGTGAACGCCTCCGCCGGTGTGTCGTCTGTGTCGTCGCCGCGCAGTCGGTCGTGCAGCTGGTTGATCAGTACGGCCAGCCCCCATCCGTCGATCACGACGTGATGGACGGCCACCAGGACCGCACAAGGCTTCCCTGCCTCCAGCAGCACCCTGGCGAGCCAGGGCGGATTTCGTTCGGGATCGATCGGGCGGGCAGCCAGCGCCGCCGTGGCGGCCTCCAGGGTGTCGGCATCGACGGTGGGGACGTCGATGTGGTCGACCGGCAGCGGGGCCCAGTCCGCGCGGTGGACGTGTTGTACCGGGCGGAGCGGGTCGATGGTGGTGCGCAGCGCTTCGTGGCGGGCGGTGAGGGACGCGAGCGCCGCGTGGACATCGGCGACGGTCGCCGAGGGCGGGACGTGGCAATGGTCGGCGAGCGGCGTCGGGTTCACCCGCCGTGGCGAAGGAATGGTGCGCTCGAACCAGTGCCACTGCTGCACCCAGGACAGCGGCCCGCTGCGGGTGACGGTGGCGGGGCTCGGGCCCGGTTCCGGAAGGTGGTTCACGGCCGGGACCTCATACTGCCCGGACCACGAGAGCGGCATGGTGGCCGCCGAAGCCGAACGAGTTGTCGGGGGCAATTCGGATCCGCCCGTGGTGCTGCGTGCGGTGCGGCACGGAGTTGGTGTCCGGGTCGATCGGCTGGTCGCAGTTGATCGGCGGCCGGACGTCGACCGTGCGGATTCCTGCGTCTGTCACTGGGGAACCACCTCGGCGTCGCGGAGCGGCGGGGGGATGTCGTCGGGAGCGACCGGCACCATGAGCACGGCGGTGCCGCCCTGTGCGCAGAACCGTCGCGCGGCACGGATCTCCTCGGTCAGTGCGGCCTTGTCGCGCAGCACTCGGTGGTGGATGTCCGGCGCATCCACCGCGGGCGGTGGCGCGCCCGGGCGGGTGAAGGAGTGGCGTTCGGCGTCGAGGCCGAGGCGGGCGCGTTGGGCGTCCAGCCAGCCGTAGCCGCCGTTGCACAGCACCATGTACAGGACGCCGCCGTGGGCCGGAGCGGTGACGGCGATGTCCGCGCGGGCCGCGAGGAACGCTCCGTCCCCGATGAACGCGGTGACCTCGTGGTCCGGGGCGGCCCGCTTGACCCCGATGGCCGCGGCCGCTCCAAAGCCCAAGGGCGTCTGCTCCGACGGGACGACGGACCCGCCACCGACGTGGAAGGGGAAGCAGTAGGACCACATGTCCTGCAGGCCGTTCTCCTGGACCAGTACGCGGGGTTCGGCGGAGGTGGCATCGAGTGCGGCGAGCAGTTCGGCGATACGGATCCCCGGCAGCGTCGCCGCGCGGGCCAACTCCGCCTCCGCGTCGAGTGACATGGCCTTACGGGCGGCGGCGATCTCGTCCGCCCACACCCCTGTCGCCTCCGCGTGCCCGGCCTTGCCGTCTTCGTCCAGCGCCCGCGACCAGCCGAGTACGGCGTGCCGGGCGTCGCCGAGCACGCGGGGGCCCGGGAACTCGGCCGACAGCCCGCCCGGATCGATGTTGACCTGCACCACCGCGACCGGGGGCCACGGCGTTCCGCCTTCGACGGCGGTCTCCTCAAGGCGTCCGGCGAGCGAGATCACCAGGTCGCAGGACGACCACAGCTCACGGGCGGGGGCCGCGGCGTACAGGCCCGCCACACCGCAGAACAGCGGGTGGCGCTCGTCGACGGCGCCGCGGCCGGACGCGGTGGTGAAGAGCGCCGCGCCGAGGCGTTCGGTGAAGCGCTCGACCACTCCGTCGTCGTTGCGGTGCCGCATTCCGCCGCCCACCAGCACCACCGGACGCCGGCTCGCGCGGACCGCCGCCAGTGCCGGTCCCGGCGTTACGGGCCCGGCCTCGAAGGTCAGTGGTTCGGGCAGTGTTGGCTGTGGTCCGGTGACGCGGATCTCCGACGTGCGGACGTCATCGGGTACTTCCAGGTATACGGGTCCGGGCGGTGGCCCCACCGCTCGGGTCAGCGCCGTCACCGTGGCGGGGACGACCCGGTCGGGGTGGCCCACCCGGTGTGCCCACCGCACGAGGGGCGTTACCGCGGCGACCTGGTCGAGTTCCTGGAATCCGCCGCTGCCCCGGCGCCGTTCGGGCGCGCCGGCGGCGAGGACGAGGACCGGCGCACCGGACTCCCGCGCTTCGAGCAGCCCCGTGGCCGCGTGCGTGACAGCGGGGCCTTTGCCCAGTGCGCAGACGGCGGGCCTGCCTGACTGCAACGCGTAGCCGGTCGCCATGTACATCGCGTTGCGTTGGTCGCGGCACGGTACGAGGTCCAGGCCGGCGGCGTCGAGGGCGCGCAGCAACTCCAGGTCGTCGCCGGGCAGCCCGAAGCAGGTGTCCACCTTGTTCGCCACCAGCAGGTCGACGATCGCGGACCACGCGTCGGCGTACCGTTTGCCCACCTGGGTCATGTCCCACGCACCGCGACAGGGGCAGCCGTCGGGAGGTTCTGCGCCACGGCCTGCGACATGAGCAGGGGTTCGGCGTGCCGCTCGCCGCCGTAAGCGAGGTAGTTCGCCCGCATCCCGAACCCGCCGAACGGGCGGTTGCCGTCCTCGGCGTCCAGCAGCGTGTGATCGACACAGGTGAGGTGGCGCCGGGACAGGACTTCCACCGTCTCCGGATCGTTTCCGTAGACCATCGCTCCCAGCGCGCGTTCGCCGAAGTAGGAGCTTGCCAACCGTTCACGCAACCGCCGTGCGCTCGGATATGCCACGACGTTGAACACCGGGGCGAACATCTCGTCGAGGGGAATTTTGTCGTCGAAGTCCCACAGCAGCACGGTCGGCTCGATCCTGCGGGACGGCAGATCGATGCGCCCGCCGTGCCGGATGCGACTCACCTGGCGCACCAGGTAGTCCGAGCAATGCACCAGCGCCGATTCGTAGGAGATCGGGCCGTAGTCGGCGGCAGGGTCGCTGTTCTGTCCAAAACGCAGCGCGGCCAGTTCGGCGGTCAGCAGATCGAGGAATTCCTCGGTACGGCCCTGCGGCGCGAACACGACGTCGGGCCCGAAACAGTCCTGGCCCGAGTTGTAGAGCCGGATGGTCGTGAGGTCGTGCACGGCGCGTTTGAGGTCGGCGTCGGGTGCGATCACGAAGGGGTTGATGCCGCGGCCGAAGAAGAGGAAGAGCTGGTCTTCCGCCAGCCCTTCGCGGATGGTCTCGGCATTGGAGTAATTGCCGGTGAAGACGATGAGGTCCGCCTCGCGCGCCGGTCCCGTCACGAACTTGCGCTGGCTGAGTTCGAAAAGCTCGATGGGTAAGCCGTGCACCGGCGCCAGCAGCTCGTGGAGGCGTCGCAGCTGGCTTTTGATTTCGGAGGACGGCCGGAAGGTGATGCGGTCGGTGTAAAGGGAGGCCACGAGCAGGTACAGCGCGTAGGAGTAGAGCGGAATGTTGGAGGGCATGAACACCGCGGCCCGCGGCACGCAGCCGGGCCGGACCCGCCGGATCTCCTCCTCCGCTCCGTCGAGGGTGGCGAGGAACGAACGGATCTCCGCGCCGGCGGTGCGGTGGGGCGAGATCTCGGTGAGGATCCCCAGCACCGCGTCTTGATGGCCGGCCACGTACCGGCGCACCGCGCGCAGCGCATCGGCACGGTCGGCGAAGGGGATGCGGTAGTCGGCCGCACCGACGGCCGAGCCGGACGCGATCGCGTCGGTGGCCTTGTGGTGCGGCGCGGGCAGCGAGGTCATGGCGATCTTCTCCAGTACGGCCAGGTCGGGCTTTCCCGTACGCGTGAGAGGCAACGCGGGAAGCACGACGATGTGGTCGGGCTGCTCGTAGCGGGCGAGCACCGGGCGCAGCACCCGTTTCCAGTGCGCGGGCTCGTGACCGTCCGGGTCCACGATCACGAACACCAGACGACAGCCCAGACGCTCGTCGGGGACGGCGACGACCTCCGTCCGTGCGCCGGCCGACTCGGCCCGCTCGGCGAGGTGGTCGGGGTAGAGCGTGTGGCCGTCACGGTGCACGGCGTGCTTGCGCCCGACCGGGAAGACGCGGCCGGCGTCGTCGAGCCGGCCGACGTCGCCGGTACGGTGCACGGGACCCGCAACCGGAACGATCTCCCCGTCATCGCCCAGCCGGCCGGTCATCAGGCCCTCACTGCGTACGACGAGTTCACCGAGCCGGCCGTGGGGAAGCGGCCTGCCGTACTCGTCGTGGACCTCGACGACCACGCCGGGCAGCGGTGTGCCGCACCCGACCGGATCGGCGAGGGTCGCCAGCGCGATGTTCCCCACTTCGGTCGCCCCGTAGCCGTCGAGCAGAGGCCGGCCGGTGCGGGCGTGGAACCGGGCCGCCAGGCTGCGCCCCAGCGGCGCGCCGCCCACGCACCAGGCCCGTACGCTCTGCAGCGCGGTCGCGAGAGCGGGACGGCGGTCGAGCAGGTTGAGCAGGCTGTAGTAGGTGGACGGGGCCGCGTCGACGATGGAGAGGCCGTGGTCCACACCGACCGCAAGCGCCCGGTCCAGGCGCGAGGCCGGCCCGTAGACCACCAGCGTGCCTCCGCTCAGCCACCAGCAGAGGACCAGCGACAGACCGTATTGGTGGGAGTACGGCAGGACGGGCAGGAAGACGTCGTCGGGCCGGTATCCCATGCGTTCCGCGCTGAGCGCGAGGTTGTCCAGAATCGAGCGGCCGGAACGGACAATGCCTTTGGGGCTGCCTGTCGTTCCCGACGACCACGAGATCGCGGCGTCCTGGCGCCGCGCCCAGCTCGCGACATCGGGCACGGCCGTCGTGTCCGACGCGGGCCGTGGCATCGCGATAGCGCCCGTACCGTCGCTGATTTCGAGCGCCACGCGCGCCTGGGCACGGATCCGCGACCGCTGGGACGGGGTGGCTCGGTGGTCGGCCAGGACCACCGATGCGTCGAGGTGAATGAGCGCGAGCAGCTCGACGACCCATTCCGGGGAATTGGCCCCGCTCAGCATCACCCGCGAACCGGGTTCGATGCCGCGGCGTGCAAGAAGTTCGGTGGCGCCGCATACACGGTCCACTATTTCGGCTGTCTCCCAGTTGCGTCCCCCGGGCGAGATCAAGCGCCTTGAAACGGGCAACTCCTACTCCTCGAAGCTTATTCGCGGGCCTGCCCGGACGCGCTTCGGAAGGGCTGCGGCCTGCCACGATGCGGGACGAAGGGAGTCGCGAACTGGCCACCTCGGCGAAAAGGGGTGTGTTCGGCTTTTCGGACGTACACGTTCGTCAACCCATAAGCCCGCGATAACATTTGCTTCTGTTCAAGAAGAACCATCTTGAACTATCGCATACCTGTAAGCCGGTGTCGAGATGGGTCCGTTCACGGCCGATGAGGCAAATTGAGCCGAAACGCCGCGCGTTCAGGTGTGCTGGTGGTGTGTCAGTGTCTTGGTGGGAGACGTGCGGGCCTGGCCTCCGAATGCAGGGAAAGCCGTTCGGTCGCCGATGGTGTCCACGCTGGTGGAGGAGCGGGACCGGGCGGAGTTTGCGCGCCGGTGCAGGATGCCGGTCAGGCCTGTGGGCAACAGGCGGGCGAGGTGGCGGGCGGGTGGCCGGGACGTGTTGCTGTACGACGCGACGTGGAGAACGCGGAAGGGCCCCCTGCGGATGCTCTGGCCCTGACCGAGCGGATCAGGCGGTGCGACGCGTTCGCCATCTCCTCCCCCGCGCCCACGAGGGCTTCACCGAGGACGGCCGGCTCGCCCACCGCGCCGAGGACTGCCGCGGCGGTACCGGCGTGGCCAGGCGGAGCCGTGACGCGGAGCATCGGCCAGGCATACGCGTGGCCCAGGACGCGCAGCAGCGTGCTGATCATCGGGGTTCGTCTCCTTGCCGTACGGCTCGTGGGTCTTCAGGTCTTCAGGTCTTCACGAAGATGTGGGTACCGAGTCCGTGCGGGATCGTCGTCCGCTCGTCGCCGGTCACCCTCACTCCGCCCTCGGTGGCCACGGCCGTGACCCGGTGGCCGGGCCGTATCCCGGCGCGTTTCAGGCGCAGCAGGACCGAGGGGTCGTTCTGCGGCAGTTCGCCGATCCGGATGACCGTCACCACGCTCTCCATGGCGGTGGCCGCATCCGCCAGGGTGAGGAGGGAGGCAGGGGCGGTGCCGCTCTGCCCGGCAGTGGGGATGGGGCTGCCGTGCGGGCACGTCGCGGGGTGGCCGAGGAGTTCCGTCAGCCGGCTCTCCACCGCGTCGGACATCACGTGCTGCCATCGGGACGCCTCGACGTGGATGTCCTCCCATCGCAGGCCGATCACGTCCGCCAGCAGGCACTCGGCCAGGCGGTGCTTGCGCATGACCCGTACGGCCCGGCGGCGGCCCGGCTCCGTCATCACCAGACGCCGGTCGTCGGCCACCCGCACCAGGCCGTCGCGCTGCATGCGGGCCACGGTCTCCGAGACGGTCGGCCCGCTCTGCCGGACCCTCTCGGCGATCCGGGCCCGCAGCGGCACCACCCCCTCCTCCTCCAGCTCGAAGATGGTGCGCAGATACATCTCCGTCGGATCGACCAGGCCGTGTGTCCTCATTGCCGTTCCTCCCCCGGGGTCCGTGGTCAAGCCGGCAGCCGCAGCCCCCGACGGCCCACCGACGGTGCCGATCGGCAGATGGCCGCTCGGCACCGTCGATGAACGACAGGCCCTACGGCCTCATGCGGCCAGGGCGCGGCGCAGGACAGCGGCGATCGAGGCGAGTTGCCGCTGCGACACGTCGGCGGACTGGAGCGCCATCGAGCCGTGGAAGGTGCCGGGCCACTGGCGCAGTTCGACCGACACGCCCGCCTGGAGCAGGCGCAGCGCGTAGTCGATGCCCTCGTCGCGGTTCGGGTCGAACTCGGCGGTGGCGACGTAGGCCGGAGGGAGACCGGCCAGGTCGGTGGCGCGCGCCGGCGCGGCGTACGGGGTGGCGGGCCGGTCGCCCAGGTAGTGGCCCAACGCCGCGGCCCGTACGGCACGGTTGTTCCAGGGCGTATCGGTGAAGTTCCGCGCCGACCACGTCTGCTGCCGGTCGTCGAGGATGGCCTCGTTGAGCAGTTGGAAGCGGATCGGCGGCCCCTGCTCGTCACGCGAGCGCAGCGTCATCGCGGCGGCGAGGTTCGCGCCGGCGCTGTGGCCTCCGACCGCGATCCGGTCCGGGGCGACGCCGAGTTCCGCCGCGTGTTCGTGTGCCCAGGCCAGTACGGCGTAGGCATCGTCCAGGGCGGCCGGGAACCGGTTCTCGGGCGCCAGGCGGTAGTCGACGGTGATCACGACCGCGCCGGAGAGGCGGGCTATCGGGGCGGCCCAGTGGGCCTCGGTGTCGAGGTTGCCGACGACCCAGCCGCCGCCGTGCATCCAGATGACGGCGCCCTGGGCCTGCTCCGGGCGGTAGATCCGCACCGGCACGTCCGGTTCGGCGGGCACCGTGCGGTCCTGGACCTCCAGCGCCGAGGTGTCCGCTGCCGGCCTGGCGGTGGCCAGCTCGGTGTAGATCTTGCGGTAGGCGGCCGGGTCACCGGGATCGGCCTTGGGCAGCAACGGGATGAATGCTTCGAGTTCGGGATCCATGCCGGTCATCCTCACCGCCGCCGGACCCGGGATCATCCGCCACCCGTCGGGTATCCGGCTCCGTTCACGCGCCGCTCGGCGCTCACCCGCCGTCCGCGGAGGCCATATCCTCCTGGCATGGAGGCACTGGCCGTACGGCTGTCGGGGTTCGATTCGCAGGTCGAAGGCGCGATCCGCATCGTCATGTTCTACGACACGCTGATGCGCCGGCGGGTGGATCTCCCGGCCCTCGCCCGGGCCTCGGCGGGCCTGGCCGAATGCGTGGCCGGGATCCGGCTCCACGGCACGGGGCGGACGATCCGCATGGCGCCCGACGGCAGGCAGGCGTCCGCCCCGCCACCACCGGCGTCCAGCACGGTGCCGGTCATCCTCGACGGGGAGGAGATCGGCGCGGTGTGGCTGGAGCGCCCCGGCCCGCCCGGCGCGCTCGACGAGGCGCTTCTCGACCGGCTCGCCATCGTCGCCGCCGCGGTCGCCGAGCGGTACGGTCCGGCCCGCACCACCATGGCCGACCCCGCCCTCGTCGAACTGGTCATCAGCTCCGACAGCGACGAGGCGGCCCGGGCCCGCGCGCTGCGGCTCCTGGGGTTCGCCGCCGACCTGCCGGTCCATGTCGTCGCCGTACGCTCGCGGCTCCCGCTCGACCGGATCGGCGGCCTGATCTGCCCGGCCCGGCCCGTGAAGGCGGCTCTGCTCACCGACGTGGGCGTCCTCCTGGCCACCACCGTGGACCCGGCCCTGTTTCCGGCAGACGTACGCGCGGGCATCGGCGCCGCCGAAAGCCCCGACCGGTCCTGGCGGCAGGCCCGCACCGCCCTCCGCTTCACCACCCCGGGCCGGCCCGTCGTCCATTACCGCGACCTCGGGGCGTTGGCGCTGCTTGCGCACGTGCCGGAGGAGTTGGCGCGGGACAACACCGACGTGGCCGCGATCGCCCGGCTCGCCGCCGACCCGGAGGTCCTGGAGACTCTGGACGCCTACTGCGCCACCGGTGCCTTGCGCCGGGCCGCCGACCTGCTCCACCTGCATCACAGCAGCGTCGCCCGCCGACTCGAACAGATCGGCAAGGCCCTGGGCATCGAACTCACCGAGCCCGCCGGGCTGATGCGGGCACGGCTCGCCCTCGCCACGTGGCGGCTGCTCGACGGCTGAGCCGCCCCTCGGCTGACGGAGTCTCCCCGCGGTCATAAAATTGCGCACCACGCATATTTGCGTGACGCGCAACTTCGGCTACTGTCCTTCCATGGGACTGCGGGAACGGAAGAAGGCCGGGACGCGCGCCGCGCTCAGCTGGGCGGCGCTACGCCTGGCGGCCGAACGCGGCCTCGACAACGTCAAGGTCGAGGACATCGCCGAGGCCGCCGGCGTCTCGCCGCGCACGTTCAACAACTACTTCTCCAGCAAGGGCGAGGCGATCGCCACCCACCACCTGGACCGTTGCCTGCGCATCGCCGAGGCGCTGCGCGAGCGGCCGGCGGAGCCGCTGTGGGACGCGATCACCCATGCGGTGCTTCCGCAGTTCGAGCCCGGCACAGCAGTGGCCGATCAGCCCGCTCCCGACCCGGCGAAGTGGACAGCGGGCGTGCGCACGGTGCTCGACGAACCGGCTGTGCAAGGCGAGTTGCTGCGGGCCGGGGCCCGTGCCGAGGCGGAGATCGCCGCGGCCGTCGCCGACCGCACCGGTACGGATCCGGAACAGGATCTGTATCCGCACCTCGTCGCATCCGCGGTCATGGCCGCGATCAACACCGCCATGGCACACCACCTCCGCACCGATCCGCCGGTCCCGGCAAGCCGCCTGCTCACCGACGCTCTCGCTTGCATCGCGGCGGGCCTGCCCGCCCCCTGACATCCGACCACGGACAGAGAGCCCGGCGGGCCGCCGGGCCGATGCCCCCTGCGCGGAAGAGGAACCCGCCCATGATCGACGTCGTCATCGCAGGCGCCGGGCCCAACGGCTTGATGCTGGCCTGCGAACTCGCCCTGGCCGGCGCGCGCCCGCTCGTCGTGGAACGCCGCACCGAACCGACCACCGAGCAACGCGCGAACGGCCTGGTCGGCCAGGTCGTCCGGATGCTCGACCGGCGCGGACTGTACGAGCGCCTCACCACGCCGGGCGCCACGCCCGAACCGACGCCGCGCTTCGTATTCGGCGCGTTCCCGCTCGACCTGCACGATCTGCCGGACAACCCGCTGCACACGCTGATGGTGCCGCAGCGCCGGATCCAGCGCATGCTCGCCGAGCGCGCCGCCGAACTGGGCGTCGAGATCCGCCACGGGCACGAGGTCACCGGCCTGGCGCAGGACGGGAAGTCGGTGACGGTCGAGCTGCGCGGACGGGCGCCCGTCGAAGCGGCGTTCCTGGTCGGCGCCGACGGCGGGCACAGTACGGTACGCAAGCTCGCCGGGATCGGGTTCCCCGGCGTGACCGCGGACGACTCCGTATCGCGCGCCGGTCACGTGAGCGTGCCCGCGGACATGGTCGGTGCCGAGGGCAGCCTGACCGTACCCGGTTTCGGTGTCGTACCGCCGTTCCACCACCTGCGCACCGCACACGGACTGATCACCTGGGGGCCGTTCCCGGACGGCGCTCCGCTGATCACCACGGTGGAGTGGGGGCGGCCGGCCGAGGGCGAGGCCTCGCTCGACGATCTCCGGGCCAGCGCTTCCCGCGTACTCGGCGTGGACGTACCGCTCGGCCCGCCCGCCGGACCGGGGCCGCACCTGATGAGGCGGTTGTCCGGCGGCAACACCAGGATCGCCGCGCGGTACCGGGCGGGCCGCGTGTTCCTGCTCGGGGACGCCGCGCACGTGCACTCGGCGATCGGCGGCCCGGGGCTCAACATGGGCCTGCAGGACGCGGTGAATCTCGGCTGGAAGCTGGCCGCGGCACTGCGCGGCCACGCGCCGGAAGGGCTGCTGGACACCTACGAGCCGGAGCGGGCCCCGGTGGCGCGGCGGGTCGCCATGCACACCCAGGCCCAATCGCTGCTCACCCGCCCGGGCGGCGATGTGACGGCGTTGCGCGAGCTGTTCGGGGAACTGCTCGTCCAGCCCGCGACCCGGCAGCACCTCGCGGATCTGCTCTCCGGTGCGGACATCACCTACGACATGGGGCCGGCGACCGGCCCGCTCGTCGGCCGGTGGGCACCGGACCTGCCGGGCCTGCGCGCACTGACCCGCACCGGCCGCCCGCTCCTCCTGGACCCCACCGGCACCCTCGATACGGGCGCTTACGCGTCTCAGGTCGACACCGTGACCGTCCCGGAACTCGACACCGCGCTGCTCCTCCGGCCCGACTGCTATGTCGCCTGGCAAGGCACAACCGACGATGGCCTGTACGACGCGCTGGGGACCTGGTTCAAGGCGGCCTGAACAGCATGACCGCAAGAGGGCATACCTGGTCAGACTGGACCGGTCGCCGCACCATCAGGCACGCTGGCACCATGGAGACCTTGCACCTGGTGCCCGGCGATTCCGCGGCCGAATCCCTGCGGGCCGCTCTGGGAGCCGACACCTCCGACGATCCCGTCGGCCCGGTCCAGGCGTACCCCGATGACCTCGGCATGGGGCCGCTGCGGCCGGACGATCCGGCGACCCGCGCCCAGTGGTGGCAGACCGTACTTCCGCACCGCCGGCTGGAAGGCATCCCGTCGGACGGACTGACACTGACGCAGTCCCTGACGCCGACGGCGTTCTGGGAGCGGGCCGACGCCGCCGGTCATCTGGTGGTGTGGTTCAGCACCGCGGCCCAGCACGAACTCGCCTTCTTCCACGCGATCTGCGACCGTCTCCAGGACCGGCCCTTCGACATGGTCCAGGTGCCCGGCCCGGTCGGGGCCCGCCACCCGGAAGAGTTCGTACCCCTGCTGGCCGATGCGCGCCCGGTCGCGGACATCGAGCGGCGCGCCGCCCGCGCGGCATGGCAGCGGCTGAAGCAGGAGAACGCCACCTTTCGCGTCGCCACCCCCGCCGGCCTCGTCTCCGCGCCGGAGGACCACTACGACGCCGCCCTCCTCGACACCGCCGGACCCGGGGGAACCGCCCTCGCCGTCGTCGTCGGCACCGTCATGGCCACCATGAACGTCCCCGACTCGCCCCTGTACTGGCGGATCGCGGCACTTGTGAAATCCGGCGCGCTCATCGCCGACGGGCCCCTGGTCAGCAACGGTGAACACGCGATCCGCACGAAGATCAAACGGGCTTGACCGGGGCTCCGGCGCCTTCGTGGCGGCGCGGGCGGGCGTTGCCCCGTACGGCCGTCAGGCGCTCCTCGCACCGGGCGGCCGTACGGGACTCAGCCGGCCTCGCGTCCCGCGCTCATGTCCTCGGATTGAGCTTCAGGCCGAAGTGGTTGAAGATGTCCGTCGCCTCGGTCCAGTACATGTAGCTGCCGGCGTTGGTCTCGTACGGGCTCGCCAGTGCCGAGACGATGCCGCGCGCCTGGCGTGCGGAACCGTTCGCCGTGTAGACCATGGAGCCGCTGTCGCCGTGCGCCACCGTCCAGCGGTTGCCGGGCAGCCGGGTCCCCTCGACGCCCCGGACCTTCCAGCCGGTGTCCAGGGTGTAGGTGATGTCGTCGTTGACGACCTTGATGCCGCAGACGGTTTCCTGCTTCATGAAGAAGGACGCGGCGCCGTTCTGGCAGACGAAGTCGCCGTTGTGCGAGTAGGCGACGCCGGTGACGGGCTTGTAGCCGCTCGTCTCGCTCACATCGGCGTTGTTGTCGGCGCCGATGAGCTGCTCGGCGTCCCAGTTGGTGGATACGCCGTTGACCGTACCGACGTAATTGCCGAGCTGGCCGTTCAGCCCGTCGTAGAACTTGCCGAAGGTGGGGGTGGCGCCCGCTCCGGTGTATATCTTCGCGCCGTTCGCGAAACAGTGGGCGGCGGTCACCATGACCGGCTTGTTGTCGCTCTTGCGTACGGCCGGGAGTCCGGCCGAGCAGTACTGCGAACCGTCGGTGAGCACGTCACCGGCGATGAACGGCGTGCCGTCCTTCCACCGCACATCGGCCCAGGTCCGGGCGGCGGGAGAGATGCGCTGCCCCTGCTTGAAGGCCACCGGGACATCGTTCGCCGGAGCGAGGCTCCGCGCGTTGGGATTCCGTCGCGCCGCGGCCGCCGTCCTGGCCGCCACGTCCGGCTTGTCCACCGCTACTTCCAATGCCGAAGCGTCGGCCGCGACCGCCACCTTGTGGATTTTGTAGGGCAGGTCGCCGGCCTTTTCCTGGGCGAGCAGCCGGTCCCGGGCTTCGTGCATCGCCTGCCGGGTGTGACCGGCTTTCTCGATGGTGATTCTGCCGGTGTCGATCCTGCGGTCGAGGGCCGACGCGGCTTTGATGAACTTCGCGGCCCGGGACAGGTCGGTCAGATACACGTGGACGGTATTCCGGGGAGCGTCGATGCGTACCCCCGCATAGCTGGCCGCCTGGCTGCCCGAGCCCGCGCGGTCGGCCGCGTCGGCTATCGCGCGCAGGGGCGCGAGCAGTTGCGCCTGCTTTTCCGGGGCCATCGCGGCTATTTGGGCCTCGGTGTAGCGCGTGTGCGGCGACGCCGGGGCGGCGTGGGCGGCGGGCGCCATGGTGGCGAACAGCGCGATACCTGCCGTGCCCAGCGTCAAAGCGGTCTTCATGGGTCTCTTCACTGGCCCCCCAGCTCGATGACGTGACCGACTCACCTCATGTCCCGGCGCCGTGCTGCGTCACGGCGGGGACGGAAGCGGTCGCGTGGTGACAGCGGGAGCATATAGCAATAAAAGAACTCACGTTCGAGCATTTCCGGGGGTGCCGGGAACGGCCGAACAGCCGCCCCGGGAATGGGGCGGCTGTTCATGGTGAGGTGGTCAGCAGTTGTGTTGTTGTTCCGATGCCGTAGAAGCTGTGCAGCGTTGGGACGGTTAACCCGTAGAAGCCGTATCGGGTTTGTTGTGCGCGCGGTGGTGCGTAGTCCCGGCTCGCAGTCGGCAGTCGGCGCATCGGCGTACGCCGTCGCATCGGCCGCTACGGAGTGGGCGGCTTCGGCCCGTCCTGCTCGGTCACGGTGATGGCCGCGACGGGGCACAGCCAGGCTGCCTCCCGGGCGGCGGCCCGGTGCTCGTGGGGCGGCCGCGGGCTCAGGAGCCGTGTCCGGCCGTCCTCGGCGTCCTGCTCGAAGACCTCGGGAGCGGTCAGGACGCACATCCCGGCACCGTAACAACGCTCACGGTCGACGCTCAGTTCCATGAACTCAGCCCTCTCCACGGTCCTGGCCGTCCTCGTCCCAGGTGACGAGGAGCTGATGCACCCCGTAGATGTTGGAGTTGGCGCGCAGCGGTACCTCCTCCGCCGGTACGGCCAGGCGCAGCGACGGGAAGCGGGAAACGAGCGCGGGGAACGCCACGCGCATTTCGACGCGGGCCAGCTGCTGCCCCAGGCACTGGTGGGCGCCGTGGCCGAAGGCCAGGTGTCCGGTGGCCTTGCGGTGCACGTCGAGCGTGTCGGGGTCGGGGAACCGGGCCGGGTCGCGGTTGGCGGCGTGCGCGGAGAAGGTGACCGTTTCGCCTGCCTTGATCACCTGACCGTGCAGCTCGATGTCCTCCAGCGCGGACCGGATGCCCACGTCCGCGATGGTGAGGTAGCGCATCAGTTCCTCCACGGCCTGGTCGGCGAGGCCCGGGTCGGCGCGCAGTGCGGCGAGCTGGTCCGGGTTGGTGAGCAGGGCGAACGTGCCGAGCGCCAGCATGTTCGCGGTGGTGTCGAGGCCCGCGCCGAGCAGCAAGGTCCCGATGCCGGCCAGTTCTTCGTCCGTGAGGTCGCTGGTGGTGAGGTCGCTGAGCACGTCGTCGGTGGGGGCCGCGCGCTTGGTGAGCACCAGCTGGTGCAGGAATTCCTGAACCGCGGCGTATGCCGCCATGCGGTCGTCCTCGGCGACGTCCCGGTCCGTGATGCTGAGCACGTGGCGCTGGAAGGTGTCCCGGTCGGTATAGGGCACGCCCAGCAGCTCGCAGATCATCAGCGCCGGTATGGGCTGCGCGTACGCCTCCACGAGGTCCAGCGGCCCCCCTCGGCGCGCCATGGCGTCGAGATGGTCGGCGGCGACCTGCTCGACGCGTTCGGTGAGCAGGCGCATCCGGCGGACGGTGAACTTGCCGGCGAGCAGCCGCCGGTAGCGGGTGTGCTCGGGGGCGTCGAGCCCGGTGAGGTCGCCGATCGGCGCCGGCGGCACCTCGGTGGAGCCGCCCGGGATCGGGTAGTGCATCAGCTCGTACCGGGAGCTGAACCGCGGGTCGGCCAGGATCGCGCGGATCACGGAGTGGCCGGTGGCCAGCCAGCCGAGGTGCCCGTCGGGGTAGCGCATCCGGCGCAGCGGGCTCTCCTCGCGCAGCCGCGCCATCCCCTCGTACGGGTCGAAGGGGCGGCCGGCGGTGCGGGTCATGGGCAGTTCGGTGACGAGGGCGGGGTGCTGAGAGCCGGGCTCCGGCTGTTCTGGCTGCTCCGGCCGTACGGAAGCGGGCGGGACGGAGGCGGCCGAGGCGGACGTGGGCGGTACGGACGTGAACGGGCAGGAGTCCGTAGGCGGTTCGTTGTGCATGGTGTCCTCCGGTAACGAGTGGGGTGCGGTGAACAGTGCGGTGACCAGTGATGTGGCGTACGACGGCAGGTGGTGGACGGTGCCGGTCACCTGGTGACGTCGCGGGTGAAGGTTTTGCGGGCCCAGAGGTAGCCGATCACGGTGAGGCCGAGGCACCAGGCGAGGGCGATGAGACCGCTGTTGCCGATCTCCGTGCCCATCAGCAGCCCGCGCAGCGTCTCGATGACCGGCGTGAAGGGCTGGTACTCGGCGAACCAGCGCAGTCCGGCCGGCATGGACTCCGGCGGCACGATCGCGCTGCCGAGGAACGGCAGCAGCGTGAACGGCATGGGCAGGTTGCTGGCGGTCTCCGGCGTCTTGGCCATCAGGCCCATCGCCGCCGAGAGCCAGGACAGCGACAGGGTGAGCAGGGCCAGGAGCCCGGCGGCTGCGAGCCATTCGACGGGCGTGGCATTGGGCCGGAAGCCCATGAGCAGCGCCGTGCCGGTGATGAGCGCGATGCTGCCCATCGTCTGGATGACGGTTCCCAGGACATGTCCGGTCAGGAACGATCCGCGGGAGATCGCCATCGTGCGGAAGCGGTTGACGATGCCCTCGGTCTTGTCGACGCAGACGCTGATCGCGGTGGCCAGGGAGCCGGAGGTCGCGGTCATCAGGATGAGGCCGGGTGCGATGTAGTCGATGTACTCGCCGCTGCCGGTGGGCATGCCGCCGATGCCGTTGCCCAGGGCGCCGCCGAAGACGTAATTGAAGAGCAGCAGCATCACGAGGGGCATCGCGATGAGGGAGATCGTCATGCTGGGGTAGCGCTGTGCGTGCTTCAGACTGCGGCGCAGCATCGTCATGGAGTCGCTGACGGCATAGGAAAGCGTGGCCATCGGGCTTGGCCCTTCTGGGAGTCGACCGAACGGTCGTGGGTGTGGAGGTCGCCCTGGCGCCGGGACAGGGTGGTTCTCGCGGCGCGGGGCATACGTATGGCGCTTCGGCGCGAGACGTATCGTGTGGCGTTTCGACACGAGGCGTACCGTGTGGCGTTTCGGCGCGGGCCGTACGGCGGCGCCGGCGGCGCGGGTCGTACGGCGGCGCCGGCGGCGCGGGTCGTACGACGGTGTCCACGGCGCGATGCGGGTGCTGTTCCCGGCGCGTCACTTGCGCCGGTCGCGGGTGGGGCGCTCAAGGCGCCGCTCGGAGGTGTTCTTCAGGCCCGGTACGGGCGGTGCTCACACCGGTGGCCCGGGTGGTGCCCCGGTACCGGCCGAGCCGGTGTTCGTGTCGGCCGAGCCGGGACTCAGGCCGCGGCCGCGGTACGCACGTCGCTTCCGGCGCCACCGTGTCCGGTGAGGGTGAGGAAGACGTCGTCCAGGTCGGGCGTGTGCACGGTCAGCGTCTCCGCCGTGATCGACGCGTTGTCCAGGACGTCCAGGACGGCGCGCAGGGTGGGGATGCCGCCGTCGCCGGGCACGTGCAGGGTGAGCGCTTCACTGTCGCGCGTACCGGTTGTGAAGAGGGCGGCGGCCGCGTCGAGACGGGTCTCGTCGGCGAACCGGACGCGGATGTGGCTGCCCGGTACGAGGCGCTTCAGCTCCTCCGCGGTGCCCTCGGCGACCAGCTTCCCGTGGTCCAGGACGGCGATGCGGTCGGCGAGCTGGTCGGCCTCCTCCAGGTACTGCGTGGTCAGGAAGATCGTGACACCCTCGTCGGCGACCAGTGAGCGGATGATCTCCCACATGGTGCGGCGGCTGCGCGGGTCGAGGCCGGTGGTCGGTTCGTCGAGGAAGATGATGCGCGGCGCGCCGACCAGGGTCATCGCGAGGTCCAGCTTGCGGCGCATACCGCCGGAGAACGTGGCGACGGGCTTCCTGGCCGCCTCGGTCAGCTCGAAGCGGCGCAGCAGTTCGGCGGCGCGCCGGCGGCCCTCGCGGCGGTCGAGGTGCCGCAGGTCGGACATGAGCAGCAGGTTCTCGCGGGCGGTCAGCAGGTTGTCCACGGCCGCGAACTGGCCGGTGACGCCGATCGAGCCCCGTACGGCGTCGATGTCCCGCGCCAGGTCGTGGCCCGCGACGCGCGCCTCGCCGGAGTCCGCGGAGATCAGCGTGGAGAGGATTTCGACAGTGGTGGTCTTGCCCGCACCGTTCGGCCCGAGCAGCGCGAAGACGGAGCCTTCGGGAATCCGCAGGTCGATGCCGTCGAGCACCACCTTGTCGCCGTAGGACTTGGTGAGGCCGCGGGCCGAGATGGCCAGCGGCGTGTCTGCCAGGGGCGGCGCGGCCGTGGCCGTCGGGGCCGGTGCGAGACGCGCGCCGCTCGCGGGCGAGCCGGGGCGCGTGGTGTGCGCGGCAGTCGTACTGCGGGCGGCGGTCATGGGATCGTGCCTCTTCTCGTCGATAAGCGGTCGATGGGTGGTACGTGGGCAGGCAGCGGCGCCTGGTGGGCTCGGATGCGGGTCCGGGCCGGTGAGGGCGCACGGCCGGGGCCGGCGTACGGGTGAGGAGAGTGGCGCATGGCGGGTACAGGGTGCGGCGAACGGACCGGCCGCTGCGGGCAGTTCAGGACCGGCGGGTGGTAAGCGCCCGGCGAACGGTTCAGGATCGGCGGGCGGTACGCACCCGGCGAACGGTTCAGGATCGGCGGGCGGTTCAGGGTCGGCGGGCAGTACGGGCTCCGTGAGCCGTTCAGGCGCGGCGGATCACGATGTCGCCGAACCCGGTACGGGCCCGCACCTCCACGGTTTCGTCGTCGGCCCCGGGGCCCTCGGCCGGACCGAGTTCGCTGTGCACGCCTCCGAGGCTGTTCAGGTCGAGCCACGCGGCGGTGGATTCCCGGATGCCGATCTCCACGTCACCGGCGGCGGTCAGCACCGTGGTCCGGCCGCGGGCCACTTCTCCGATCCGGACACCGCCGTTGGCGGACTTGACGTCGACACCGGCGTGCGCCACGTCCACCGAGATCTGCCCGTTGGACGAGGTGACCCGCAGGTCGCCGACGGCCTCGCCGACGATGGTGTCGCCGTTGGCGTTCTTGACGGTACCGACGCCGGCGATCCTGCCGAGCTCGATCCGGCCCGCGGCGACGACCTCGGCATCGCCGTCCACCCGGTCCACGCGGATGTCGCCGTAGTCCGTGCGCAGGTCCACCGTCCCCGCCGCGTCGATCTGGATGTCACCGGCCGAGGTCTTGATCCGGCAGTCGCCGAGGACGCCCTCGCAGATGAAGTCCGCCATCGGCGAAGCGCCCCGGAGGTGCGATCCGGCCGGCAGCTCGACGCTCACGTCCAGCGACCCGCTCCTGCCGAACAGCGAACGCTTTCTGGGGCCTTTGACGAGCAGCTTGCCGCCCGCGCAGGTGACGCTGGTCTGCTGTGCGGCCCGTACGTCCGTCTCGTTGGCCGCGTTGGCCGGCCGTACCTCGACCACCGTGTCCATGCGCTTGCTCGCGGTGATCCGTACCGACGCGATGTCGAATTCGAGGGTGGCGGAAATCGGTTCCGGGGTGTCGAAGAATGGCATGGCTGTCCCGTCCTCATGGCTCTGGGGTGCGTTCCCGCTGGTGAGGCGGGTGGTGGCGGAAAGGGGCGATGAAGTGGCGGGGTGGTGCCCGGGACTAGCGGACCCAACCCGTGTAGCTCTGCTGTCCCGCGCGGCGCCGCTGACCGGACGGGCGGCCGCGTTCGCCGGGGTCCAGGGCCGCGGCGACGGCCCGTACGAGCCAGGCGTTGACGGACATCCCCTCCTGCCCCGCGGCCTCCTCGGCGCGCGCCTTGAGGTGGGCGGGCAGCCGGAGGTTGACCCGCGCCGTGCCACCCTCGCCGCCGTCCGAGGGGGCGCCCGGCGCGGACGCCCACGCGCCGCTCGGTGCGCTCTCGCGCTCCTCGGCCTGCTCGTACGACTGCGGGGCCGGCGGCGGTGTCACCACGAACTCGGGGTCGAGCCCGCGCAGCCGTACGTCGACCGATCCCGGCGCCAGGTCGCGGGTGACCTCCCCCATGGCGGCGGACAGCGCGTTCAGCAGGGTCAGACGGGTGGCCGACTCCAGCGGGGCGGTGAGCCGCTCCGCCAGAGCGCGGGCTTCGTCTCCTCCCGCGTCCGCTGCCACCGCGAGTTCGTGCCGGAGGTTGTCGACGTAGGGCGTGAGGTCCATGACGCCATCATGGCACACATTTGGCACCACGGCGAGCCATCGAGGGGCCGGACCGGCGCCACCCCGTCCGACCGGGGCGCACATCAGCCCGCCCACACCCCTCACCACCTGCGAAAACATCGCCGATTCAGGACGACACCCGAATGACGCCACTCGCGCGCCACACCCTGACATCACCTGGCGCCACAGTGGCGCCACCACGGCAGCACCCCCTCGCAGGAAGGACGCCGCCGGTTGCCCGCAGCCCGGGCAAGCACACTTGAGGCGCCCAGTAGCATGATCGCCTCGGAACCGGGAGGGGATGCTCTGGTGCGACCTGTGCTGTTGGTGGATGTGGACGGGCCGTTGAACCCGTACGCCGCGAAGCCGCACCGGCGGCCCGAGGGCTACGAGACGCACCGGCTGCTGACGCCCCGTTGGGAGGCTGCCGAGCGGCGCCGGCTCACCGCGGCGGGGCTGCCGGGCAGGCCGGTGAAGCCGCTGCGGGTGTGGCTCGATCCCGGCCACGGGCCGGCGCTGGCCGCACTCCCCTTCGATCTGGTCTGGGCGACGACGTGGCAGGAAGAAGCCAATGCCTTCATCGCGCCGGTCCTGGGGCTGCCCGCCCTGCCGTTCATACGGTGGCTCTCGCCACGGCCCGAACCCGAGCCCGGCAGCGGCGTGTTCTGGAAGACGCCGGAGATCGTGGCGTGGGCGAAGGGCCGTGCGTTCGCCTGGATCGACGACGAGATCACCGACGCGGACCGCGCCTGGGTGGCGGAGCACCACGCCGGCCCCGCCCTCCTGCACCGGGTCGATGCCCGGCGCGGCCTGACGCCCGACGATTTCGGCGTACTGGAGCGCTGGGCGGCGGGGGTACCGGGGTAGGTCGCGGGCGCGGGAGGCCGGGCGGAGCGGCAGCGGGCCCCGCGCCCCCTTCAGCCTCAGCTGATCACGGGGGCACGGGGCCCGGTGTGCCGTAGGTGCCGGCTATGCCGCGGTGCGGCTGCCGACTACGCCTTGCTCGGCTGCGGGGTGGCGTGCGGGGCGCACGTCACGTCCTTGGCGTCGGTCTTCCCGGTGAGGAAGTAGGTGTCGACCCGGTCGTTGATGCAGGGGTTGACCAGGCTGGTGACACCGTGCGAACCGGCGTCCTTCTCGACGATCAGGCGCGAGCCCTTGAGGCGCTTGTGCAGCTCGACGGCGCCCTCGAACGGGGTGGCCGCGTCACGGGTGCTCTGCACGATCAGCACGCTGGGCAGGCCCTTGCCGGTCTTGACGTCGACCGGGGTCAGCTGCTTCTCCGGCCAGGTGGCGCAGGGCAGGTTCATCCAGGCGTTGGCCCAGGTCATGAACGGGGCCTTCTGGTGAACGCGGGTGTTGTCCCGGTCCCACTTGCGCCAGCTGGTGGGCCACTTCGCGTCGTTGCACTCGACGGCCGTGTAGACCGCGTTGCTGTTCTCGGAGGCGATGTTGCCCGCGATGTCGCTCATGTCCGGGCCGGCGCCCTGGATCAGCGGCTTCTCGTCACCCTTCAGGTACGCGCTCCACGCCTGGGCGGTCGGGGCCCAGGAGGAGTCGTAGTAGGGCGCCTTCTGGAAGAAGTTGGTCAGCTCGGCCGGGCCGACGACGCCACCGATCGGGTTCTTCTTGGCGGTGGCGCGCAGCTGCTCCCACTTCGCCTGGACCTTGGCCTCGGTGTTGCCGATGTGGTAGACGGCGTCGTTCTTGGCGACCCACTTCTTCCAGTCGCCCCAGCGCGTCTCGAAGGCGAGGTCCTGGTCCAGGTTGGCCTGGTACCAGATGCTCTCGCGCGAGGGGTTGACGACGGAGTCGACCAGCATCCGGCGGACGTGGTCCGGGAAGAGGGTCGCGTACACGGCGCCGAGGTAGGTGCCGTAGGAGACGCCGAGGTAGTTGAGCTTCTTCTCGCCCAGGCCGGCGCGGATTACGTCCAGGTCACGGGCCGTGTTCGGCGTCGTCATGTGCCGCAGCAGGGCGCCGCTGCGCTCCTTGCAGCCGAGCGCGTACTCCTTGGCCAGCTTGCGCTGGGCGCGCTTGTCGGCCTCGCTGTCCGGCACCGGGTCGGCCTTGGGCGCCTTGGCGTACTCCTGCGGGTCGGCGCAGGAGATCGGGGCGGAGTGGCCGACACCGCGCGGGTCGAACCCGACGAAGTCGTACGCCTTGGCCATCTTGGCGTACAGGGGGTTCTTGCCGGTGACGCGGGTCGGGAACTTCATGCCCGAACCGCCGGGGCCACCGGGGTTGTAGATGAGGGAGCCCTGACGCTCCTTCTTGCCGCCGGTGTTGCCGACACGGTCCACGGCGATCTTGATGGTGGGGCCGTTGGGCTTGGCGTAGTCGACCGGGACGGTGACGTAGCCGCACTGGATCGGGTCCTTCAGACCCCAGTCGGCGGGGCAGGCCTGCCAGTCGATGCCCTTGTCGGCCGCGCGGGCGGCGGCGATCTGCACGCCGCGGTCCTCGGCCGACCCGCGGTGGTGCTGCTGGCCCGCGCTGGCGGGCGTGGCGGCGATGGCTCCGGCTATGAGCGTGCCGGTCACCAGGGTGCCGGCAGCGCCGAGCGCTGCTGTTCTTCTCACGTGGGGGTCCCCCTGCATAAAGCGCCGCGCGACGGCGGCGGTGATCACAGAGCTGCACGGGGGATCCTGTCTGCTCCCACCCCACTCTGAACAGGCCTCTCAGCCTTTTCTTTACCAAACCGCAGGATTCGTTCAGCGATCTGCGGTAGCGGCGGGCGCACCATGGCGTACGACTCGGCATTTGCCCTGAAGTGCGGCATGACACATGGAACGTCCGGGTCACGCGCCTTGGTCGGTTGATGTGGGTCGGGAAGGTTGCGCGGCTTGTCCCGGGTCCGCGGGAGAGGGGATGAGACGGTGCACGTCTGGTACGTGTCCTACGGCTCCAACATGCATGCCGCACGGCTGCGGCACTATCTGACGGGCGGGCGTCCGCCGGGCGGCATGCGGACCTGTCCGGGCTGCCGCGATCCCCGGCCGCCGGCCCGGTCCGTGCCGGTCGTGCTGCCGGGAGTCATGTACTTCGCGCTGGAGTCCCTGAACTGGACGGGCGGCGTCGCGTTCTACGACCCGGACGGGCCCGGCGAGGTGTGGGCCCGCGCCCATCTGCTGACGCGCGGACAGTTCTCCGACATCGCGGCCCAGGAGATGAACCGGGCCCCGGCGGGCGACCTGGACCTGTCCGAGGTGCTGGACCGGGGCCGGGCGCGGCTCGGGCCCGGCCGTTACGAGACGCTGGTGCACGCGGGCACGCTGGAAGGGCTGCCGCTGCTCACCTTCACCGCGCCGTGGCGCGTGGACGAGGTCCCGCGCACCCAGCCGACCGACGCCTATCTCGCGCACTTGTGGACGGGGCTGCGGGAGGCGGGCGGGTGGGACGACGAGGAGATCACGGACTATCTGGACCGGTGCCGGGCGGGGCTGCCGGTACGCCCCGGTACGGGCCGTCGGCGACGCCGTCACCGGGGTGCCGCACCCGGGCTCCGGGCCCTGGAGCCGGACGGCCGGGGCCGGGACACCAGCCCACGGAACTCCGCGCAACCCCGGGTTCACGGCCTGTAACACATTCCGCGGCGCACGTCAGCTGTCCTTACGGGTCCCGAACACACCCAGCCGCGCTAATCAGACATTCACTCGACGGCCGAAAATATGGTCGCGCGGTGAACATTTGGTGAGGGCGTAGCAGGTCACCCCATCACCGGGTGGACCGGAGAGAACGGACGGTTTACGACAAAACTTGCGAGCAGCGTCCGGAATGCGGAGGAAACTGTCCGGAAACTTTACGTTCGTTTTGACCTGTCCCCTCTTCATCACCAAATGTCAGCCATGTGACCACCTCACGAGCCTCCGGCCGCGGCGCCGGCGACGGGCTCCTCCGCCATCGCGACTTCCGGCTGCTGCTCGCCGGGGCCGCGGCCAGCCAGGCAGGTACCCAGGTCGCCCTGGTGGCCCTGCCCCTGGTGGCCGTCGTCGGGCTGCACGCCTCGGCCTTCGAAGTGGGCCTGCTGACCGCGGCCGAGACCGCCGCGTTCCTGCTGATCGGCCTGCCGGCGGGCGCCTGGGTGGACCGGGTCCGGCGGCTGCCGCTGCTGATCCGTACGGACGTGGTGCGCGCGGTGGCGATGGGCAGCGTGCCGCTCGCGGCGGTGTGCCACGTCCTGACGATGGCGCAGTTGTACGTGGTGGCCTTCGTCACCGGCGTCGCCACCGTGTTCTTCGACGTCGCCCACCAGAGCTACCTGCCGCGGGTACTGCCCGGCCGGCAGCTGGTGGCGGGCAACGGGGCGCTGGAGACGGCGCGTTCGGCCGCTCAGGTGGCCGGGCCCGGGCTCGGCGGCGGCATCGTCCAGCTGCTCGGCCCGCCGGTCGCCGTCCTTGCCAACGCGGCCGGATATCTCGCCTCGGCCCTGTTCCTGCGCGGCATCCGCGTCCGGGAACCGGAGCCGGAGGCGGCCGCGGGCGGGTCGCTGGGCGCCCAGGTCAAGGAAGGGCTGGCCTTCGTGCTGCGGCACCCCGTGCTGCGCATGATCGCGCTGACGACCGGGGTGGCGAACTTCTTCTCGGCGATGCTCGTCGCCGTACAGACCGTGTTCCTGACGCGGGAGCTGGGGCTGCCGCCCGGCGTGCTCGGCCTGATGCTGTCCGCGTCCGCCGTCGGCGGGCTGGCCGGGGCGCTGTGCGCCGGGCCGGTCGCGCGGCGGCTGGGGCAGGCCCGCATCATCTGGCTCGCCCCCGTGGCCACCGGGCCGTTCGCCCTGCTGTGGCCGCTGTCCGGCCATGGCGCGGCCGCCGGATGGTTCGCGCTGGGCTCCGGCGCTGTCTTCTTCGGTGCCGTGGTCTACAACGTCGCCCAGGTCAGCTTCCGCCAACTGCTGTGCCCCGATGCCCTGTTGGGGCGGGTGAACGCCACCCTGCGGTTCATGGTCTGGGGGACCATGCCGCTCGGCGCGCTGGCCGGCGGCGCCATCGCGGAGGCGGCCGGTTCGCGGGCCGCCGTGTGGGTGTGCGCGGCCGGGTTCCTGCTCGTACCCGCGCCCCTGCTGCTGTCTCCGCTACGCAAACTGCGGGACCTTCCTGCCGGAACGGCGCCCGCGGCGGCGGACGAAGCGGCTTCCGGGCCGGGCCCCGAGGCAGTTGATGCGCCCGGAGCCGCCGTCTGACCCCGGTTCACGGGCCGGAGAGCTGAGCTTCCGCCCGGCCCCGCCCACCCCGCTCCTCCGAGAAATCCCCGGTCACCGGCAGCGTCCGTGATCGCGGTCCGTGGCGCGCGCACGCACCACCGTGGCCGCGGTCCGCGAGCGCGCGCCCGTAAGTGATCCACCGTACTCAGCTCTGCTCGAACGTCTTCATCGGCGGCGCCCGTCCGCGGCGGCGCAAGGGAGGTCATCGTGGACCCCAGCACGACAGTCGGCATCGGTACCGGTACCGGCGCCAGCATCACGGAGCAGTACCTCGCCCGTTACGAGAAGGCCGCCGCCGGTGTGGACGACCCGGCCGGGCTGCTGCCCGTCACCGGGGCGCAGCGGCGGTTCCTGCTCGCCCGGCGGCTGGCGCCCGGCGGACGGCCCGACGTCGTCCCGCTCTTCTTCGCGTTCCCGCGCGGCACGGTCGACGTGGAGCGGCTGCGTGCCGCCGCAGGTCACCTGGCCGCCGTGCACCCGGCGCTCCGTATGCGCCCCGACGTGCTGCGCGGGGCGCCCGTACAGCGGCTCGGCTCCCCTGCGGCCCAGGTGGAGCGCGTCGTACCGCGCCCCGGCGAGAGCGCGACGGCCGCCCTGCGCCGCACACTGCTGGAGTGGACCGCCGAAGGCCCGCCGTTCCGGCTGTTCCTGGCCGACGCGCACAGCTCACTCGACCCGCAGGGCGGCGGCGTCCCCCTGTCCGGCGCCGCCGGAGCCGTCGAGATCCTCGCCCTCGCCCTGGACCACGCCGTGTGCGACGAGCAGTCGCTCGGCCGGATCTCCGCGGACCTCGCCGACGCGTATGAGCGGCGGCTCGGCCCCGGCGACGTACCGCCGCACCGCGCCGCCGAGGAAGCGGCCGGCTACCGCGAGGCCGTTCACCTGCAACTGGACGCCGAGAAGCGCGCGTCGCGGCCGGAATCGCTCGCGTACTGGGCGCGGCGGATCGCCCCGGCGTCGGCGACGGCGGGCGGCGCAGCGGCCACCGCCACCAGCACAACGCAGCGCCCCCGCCCCACCGGCGCCCTCCAGACCCGCCTGCCCATCCATGCCGACGACGGCCGGGCCACCGCCTTCCCCGTCATGCTCGGGGCGTGCGGCAGCGCCGCGCGCGCCCTGGCAGGGGCGAACGCGCCGGGGCATACGCCCTTGCTCGGCTACCCCTGGGGCGGCCGGCCCGCGGCGGCCCCCGATGTCCTCGGCTGCTTCCTCAACACCGTCGTCCACCCGGCCACCGCCCGCGGCCTCGACGACCTGACCACCACCTGGTGGGACGACCTCGACCACGCCGACACCCCGTTCGACGAGGTGGTCCGCGCGGCCCGGTCGGCCGCCGGGTCCTGGACGGGACGGCTGGACGGCCTGCTGACCTTCGAGGACCTGCACCGCCGGCCGCCGCTGCGGCTGGGCGGCGTAGCGGGCCGGGAGGTCCACATCGACGGGCGGCCGCTCCAGGCGCCGTTCGCGGTCTCCGTGTCGTACGGCACGGATCTGCTCGTACGGATGGCCTGGGACCGGGACGCCGTCCCGGACGACCGCGCGCACGACGCGTTCGCCCGGCTGACCGCCGAACTGGCCGGGGAACCGGCCGGTCACGCGCCCGTGGGCTGATCCCCGCCGCTCCGGCCGCCCGGCCGATCCCGGGCCCCTTACCGCAGTACCCCCGGTTCCCGCGTCCGACCGACAGCGGGCACCGGACCGAGCTCACCCCTCATCCACCACCCGAAGGATGGACCATGTTCGGATTGTCACCGTCACAGGACGTCGTCTGGCTGCACGAGCAGATGCTGCCGGGCAGCCGTGCCTACAACTTCACGGCCTCGATCGACCTCTGGGGCCGGCTCGACGCGGCCGCGCTGCGCGACGCGCTCGGCGACGCGCTCGGCCGGCACGCCGGTCTGCGCCTGGAACTCGTCGAGCAGCCGGGCGAGGTGCCGAAACAGCGGGTGCGCGAGCGATGTGAGCCACGCATGCGCACCGTGGACCTGTCCCGGGAGGCGGACCCGGAAGCCGCCTTCCAGGAGCTGCTGCGGGCCGAGGCCGAGACGCCGCTCGACACCACCGAGGCACCGCTGCTGCGCTGGTGCCTGGCCCGGCTGGGCGAGGGGCACCACCGCGTCGTGCACGTCGAGCACCATCTGATCCACGACGGGCACTCGTTCGCGATCCTGCTGCGCGATGTGTTCTCCGCGTACCGCTCCCGGGTGCTCGGCGAGCCAGTGCAGCTGTCCCCCGCCCGCTCGTACGAGGAGCACGCGCGGGCCGCGGCGGGCTCGGACCGGCAGGCGAGCCTCGCGCACTGGACGGCGGAGCTGGCCGACGCGACCTTCGACCTGCCGCTGCCGGGGCTGGCCCGGCCGGGTGCCCAGCGGCGGCACGCGGGCGGGCAGTTCCGGCAGGCGATCGGCGCCGACCTGGCCGAGCGGCTGCGGGAGAGCAGCCGTACGCAGGGGCACACGCCGTTCTCCACGCTGCTCAGCCTGTTCGCGGAGCTGCTGCGCCGGCACAGCGGCCGTACCGACATCGTTGTCGGCACCGCGGTGGGCAACCGTCCGGTGGGCTTCGAGGAGACCGTCGGCATGTTCGTCAACACCATTCCGCTGCGCCTGCGCCTGGACCCGGCGGCCGGTGCGGTCGACGCGGTGGACGAGGTCACCGACACGCTGATCCGGGCGTTGCCGCACCAGGAGGTGCCGGTGCAGGAGCTGACCCGGGCGCTCGGGCGGCACACCAGCGGCGCGGACAACCCGCTGTTCAGCGTGATGTTCAGCGCGCACGACGCGGCGCTGCCGGAGATCGAGGTGCCGGAGCTGGAGGTGGCGCTGTACGAGGGGTTCAACACCGGCACCACGCGCTTCGACCTGGACCTGGTGCTGATGCCGGACGACCGGCGCATGGTCGGCCCGCGGCAGGGCGCCGCCGGGATGACGCTGGTGTGGGACTACGACCGGGACCTGTTCGACGAGGACGTGGTCCGGCTGCTGGCGGAGCGTTTCCTCGGGGTGCTGCGCGCGTACCTGGAGACGCCGGACGCGCCGCTCGCCTCGCTGGGTGCCGCCCGGCAGGAGGCCGGTGACCAGGAGATCCGCGCGGACCTGCCCACCGACGAGGTACTGGACCCGACGGCCCGTCAGGACCCGGCCCGTCCGGCCCTCGTGGGCGGCACGAAGAGCCTCTCCTACGGTCAGCTCGACACCCTCGTGGACGACCTGGCGCGCAGGCTGCGCGCTGCCGGGGTGGCGCAGGGCCGCCCGGTCGCCGCCGTGCTCCCGCGCGGCACCGACTCCGTCGTCGCGCTGCTCGCCTGCCTGCGCACCGGCGCCGTCTACTGCCCGCTCTCCCCCAACGACCCGGCCGCACGCCTCAAGACGCTGCTGGAGCGGCTGGACCCCGCCCTGGTGCTGGCCACCCGCGAGAGCGCGCTGTCCCTCCCGGCGGAGGGCCTGCCGGTGGGGCTGCTGGACGGCCCCGCGTTCCCCGCGGCGGCCCCCGCCGGTCAGGAGACCGGCCCGGAGGCCTTCAAGGACGCCGCGTACGTGATCCACACCTCCGGCTCCACCGGTCTGCCCAAGCCGGTCGTGGTCAGCCGCGCGGCACTGGCGCAGCATGCCCGCGCGACGGCGGAGCGGTACGGCCTGACGGAGGCGGACCGGGTGCTGCTCTTCGCCCAGCCGTCCTTCGACGTGGCGCTGGAGGAGGTGCTGCCGTCGCTGCTGGCCGGTGCCTGCCTGGTGCTGCCGCAGCGCGAGGTGCCCACCCCGGACGAGCTGACCGCGGTGCTCGCGGCCCGGCGCGTCACCGTCGCCAACCTGCCGACCAGCTACTTTCTGGCCGTACGGGCGGAGCTGGGCGAGGCGCTGCGGGACGGCCGCTGGGCGCCGCGGCTGGTGGTGCTGGGCGGTGAGCGACTGCCGGTCGGCGCGCTGCGCGAGCTGTTCGACGCGGTGGACGCGGCTCCCGGCTCCCCGTCCGTGACCGTGGTCAACGCGTACGGCGTGACCGAGGCGGCGATCACCAGCACCGTCCACGAGGTGACCCGCGCGGACCTGCTGGACGGCGCCGAGGTGCCGCTCGGCACGGAGCTGCCGGGCACCCGGATGCACGTGCTCGACGCCGGGCTGCGGCCGCTGCCCGCGGGCGCGGTCGGTGAACTGGCCGTGGCGGGCGCCGGACTGGCCGACGGCTACCTCGGCAATCCGCAGGTCACCGCCGAGCGCTTCGTGACGCCCGACGCGCTGGGCGGCGAGCGGGTGTACCGCACGGGTGACCTCGGCTACCGCGACCGGTCCGGGCGGCTGTGCTTCCTCGGCCGCCGCGACAACCAGGTCAAGCTGCGCGGCTACCGCATCGAGCTGGAGGAGGTGGAGGCCGCGGCCTCGGCCGAGCTGGGCGGGCGGTCGTGTGCCGTGGTGCTCGACGCCGACGGTCCGGCCGGTCCGCGGTTGCTGGGATTCCTGGAGTCCCCCGGCGGTGCCGGCCTCGATGAACAGGCGCTGCACCAAGCCCTGTCCCGGCGGCTGCCCACCGCGCTCGTACCGGCGCGCTGGATACGGCTGGACGCCATGCCGACGCTGCCGGGCGGCAAGCCCGACCGCGCCGCCCTGAGCCGCCGGGTGGCGGAACTGCCGACCGAGGAGCCCGGGGAGACGGCCGGCGGCGCCGCGACCGAGCCCGCCGACCCGCAGGTGGCACTGCTCGCCGAGGGCTGGCGCGAGGTGCTGGGCCACGACGACTTCACCCCGGCGTCGCACTTCTTCCAGATCGGCGGGCACTCCCTGATGGCCGCGCAGCTCGCCGCCTGGCTGGAGCCCCGGCTCGGCGGCCGGCCGCCGCTGCGGCTGTTCTTCCAGAACCCGGTGCTGGCCGACCAGGCCCGTGCGGTGGCGGAGGTCGCGGCGTGAGCACCCGACCTTCGTCGGTCCTGGAGGCCGACCACCGTGAACTGGTGACCTCCTTCGAGTCGTTCATCCGCAAGGAGCTGGTGCCGCTGGCTGCGGACCTGCCGGAGGACGCCGACCTGCCCCCGGCCGAGCTGCGCGACTACGTACGCCGTCGCTCCGCGGCCCTCGGCTTCTACGCGGGCGACTATCCCGAGGAGCTGGGCGGCTCCGGCATGCCGTTCACGGCCGTGGTGCTGCTGCACCACGCGGCGGGCCGCAGCGGCTGCCCCCTCGCGCCGTACGCCCTGGCCGGTTCGGACGGTCCGAGCCCGCTGCTGCGGCACGGTACCGAGGAGCAGATCGAGCGGTATCTGAAGCCGCTGGTGCGCGGTGAGGCGGTGCGCTGCCTGGCGCTGACCGAGCCGCACGCCGGGTCGGACGCGTTCCAGCTGACCACCACCGCCGTGCGGGACGCGGCGACCGGCGAGTGGGTCCTCAAGGGCCGCAAGACCTTTGTGAGCAACGCCGACCGGGCGGACTTCACCCTGGTCGTCGCGTCGGCGGAGGGCGAGCCGACCGCCTTCGTGGTGGAGGCGGGCAACCCGGGGCTGCGGATCGGGCAGCGCTACGACGGCATGTCGGGCGAGCCGCTGTACGAACTCCTGCTGGAGGACGCCCGGGTGCCGGGCGACGCGGTGATCGGCGGTGCGGACGGCGTCGGTTCGGCGCTCGGCAACGGCATGGACAGCCTGTCCCGGGGGCGGCTGGTGGTGGCCGCGATGTGTGACGGCATCGCCGAGTACGCGCTGGAGCAGGGCATCGCGTACGCCCGTGAGCGGCGCGCCTTCGGTGAGCGCATCGGCGCGTACCAGCATGTGCAGGAGCACCTGGTGACCAGCCGCGCCGAGATCGAGGCGGCCAAGCTGCTGACGCTGGCGTGCGCGCGGCTGGTGGACAGCGGCACGGAGGCGCCGGAGAACGCCGCGCTGGCCAAGCTGACCTCGTCGGAAACGGCGGTACGCGTGGTGGACCGGTCCCTTCAGGTGCACGGCGCCACGGGGTGGGTGCGCGGGCATCCGCTGGAGTACCTGTACCGCTACGTCCGGTCGATGACGATCATCGAGGGCACCTCGGAGATCCAGAAGGTGATCGTCGCCCGGTCCATGGGTCTCGGCTGAGCCGACCGCCCTCCGGGGCCCGGGGCCGCGGCACGCCGCCCCGGCCCCGCCCCCATTCGATTGCGTGAACTTGCGAACCGCAGAGGAATCATGAGTACTTCAGCGCACGAGCGTCCCGGCAGCAGCCCGCAGGACGGCCGGCCCAGCATCGCGTACGGCACCGCCGCGGCCGAGGGGCCGGACCGCTCGGACATCCTGGCCCGGTACGAGCACTGGGTGCGCAGCACCCCCGACGCGCCCGCCGTCGAGGACGGTGAACTGTCGTGGAGCTACGCCGAGGTGGACGCCCTGGCGAGCGTCGTGGCCGACTCGCTGCGCGGCCGGGTCTCCTCCGGTGACCTGGTCGGCGTGTGCCTGGACCGCTCCGCCGCGCTGGTCGCGGTGGCGGTCGGGCTGGCCCGGCTGGGCGCCGTCTACCTGCCGCTGGGGCCGCGTCCCGGCGAGCGGCGGCTGGCCGCGGTGACCGAACGGCTGGGCGTGCCCTGCCTGGTCGGCGATCCGGCGCTGCTGCCCGCGGCGTACCGTACGGGCGACACGCTCTCCCTGCCGCTGCCCGCCGAGGGCGCCAACGCGGCCGGGAGCGTGGTGGCGGCGTTCCGCGCCACGCCCGCCGACGGCGCCGGGCAGGCCGCGCCGCCGGGCACCTTCTACGCCGTCCTGACCTCCGGTTCGACCGGCACCCCCAAGGCCGTGGCGGTGGGCGCCGCGTCGCTCGGCGCGCTGCTGGACTGGTACCACGCGTACACCGGCGCCGGGCCCGAGGACCGGCACAGTCTGCTGATCGGTGTCTCCTTCGACCCGCACATCAAGGAGCTGTGGGGGGCGCTCACCTCGGGCGGCGCGCTGAGTGTGCCGCCCGAGGAGGTGCGCTGGGACCCGGACGCGCTCACCGGCTGGTGGCGGCGCGCGAAGGTGTCCGTAGCCGTACTGCCCACGCCGCTCGCCGAGACCGTCCTCGAACGGCCCTGGCCCGAACTCCCCGACCTGCGGCACCTGCTGGTGGGCGGCGACAAGTTGCGGCGCCGACCCGCGCCGCAGGTCACGGCCCGGGTGCACAACGCGTACGGCCCCGCCGAGGCCACCGTCGTCACCACGACGCACCACGTCGAGGCCGACGACTGCGACACCGCGCCCCCGCCGATCGGCACGCCGGTCGACGGCGCGGTGGTCTGCGTCACCGACGAGGCGGGCCACGTGGTCCCGCGCGGTGAGGCCGGCGAGCTGCGCATCGGCGGCAGCGTGCTGTCGCTGGGCTATCTGGACGCCGGCTTGACGGCGGCCCGCTTCGTGCCCGCGCCGGACGGCGTGGACGGGACCGAGCGCGTCTACCGCACCGGCGACCGGGTACGGATGCGGCCCGACGGGGTGCTGGACTTCCTCGGGCGGCTGGACGACCAGGTCAAGGTGAGCGGTGTCCGTATCGAACTCGCCGAGGTGGAGGCCGCGTTCGAGCACCACCCGGGCGTACGGCGGGCCGCGGTCGCGGTCCGGTCGGCCGCGGGCGGCGTCAACCAGCTCGTCGCCTTCGTCCTGCCCGTGCCCGGACAGCCGGTGCCGACCGCGGACGAGCTGATACGCGAGGCGCGCGGCTGGCTGCCCGAGCAGGCGGTCCCGGCCGTCGTACGGTTCCTCGGCAGCTTCCCGCTGGACGCCAACGGAAAGGTCGACCGGGCTGCCCTCCTGGCGGCCGAGGAGGCGGAGACCGCCGAGGCCCCGGACGGTGCCGCGCCTCGGACACCCACCGAGGAACTGGTGCTCCGCCTGTGCCGCGACCTGCTCGGCAACCCGGCACTGGGCACGGACGACAACTTCGCGGCAGCGGGCGGCAATTCGCTGTCCACCGCCCGGCTGCTCACCGCCATCGAGGAGCACTGCGGCGTACGCCTGCGGGCGCCCCAGCTGCTGCGGCAGCCCGACCTGCGGGCGCTGGCGGCCCTGGTGGACACCCGGCGCGGCGCCGCCGACCTGGCGGGGGTGTGAGATGACCACCACTGAATCCGGTCTTACCGGCCTCGTATCCCATTACGCCCGCACCACCCCGGATGCCCTCGCCGTGACCGACGGCGAGACCTCGCTGACCTACGCCGGACTGACGGCAGCGGCCCGCGGCTTCGCGCGGGTGCTGCGAGATCGGGGCGTGCGCCCCGGCGACGCCGTCGGCGTCCTGCTGCCGCACTCGGTGCCCACCGTGGTCACCCAGCTCGCCGTCTGGTGGGCGGGCGGGCACTACGTACCGCTCGATCCCGACTATCCCCCGCCGCGTATCGCGACCATGCTGGACACGGCCGGTGCCGTCCTGACGGTCGGCGACAAGGACCTGGTGGAGGCGGCGGGCATCCCCGCGGACCGGGCGCTGCTGCCGCCTGCCGGGACGGAGCAGGCCGGGGACGACGCGCCGGCCGTGGACGCATACGATCCGGACGCCGTCGCGTACGTGATGTTCACCTCCGGCTCGACCGGGCAGCCCAAGGGCGTCGCCGTCACCCACCGGGGCATCGCGCGCCTGGCCCACCGGCCCGAGTACGTGACGGTCACACCGCGCGACCGGGTGCTGTTCCACTCCCCCGTCACCTTCGACGCCTCGGCCTTCGAGGTGTGGGGCGCGCTGGCGAACGGCGCGGCGGTGGCGGTCTCCACCGCCGACCGGCTCTCGCCGGCCGGCCTGGCCCGGGACGCGGAGCGCCTCGGCGCGACCGTCACCGTGCTGACCACGGCGCTCTTCCACCACCTGGCCGCCCGCCGGTCCCCTCTCTTCGGAGTGCTGCGCGGCGTACTGGTGGGCGGCGAAGCGCTGTCCGCGCAGCACGCGCGCTCCGTGCTGCGGGCGCACCCGTGGCTGGAGCTGGTCAACGGTTACGGGCCCACCGAGGCGACCACCTTCGCCACCGCGCACCGCGTCACGGACGCCGACTGCGACGGCCCGCCGCCCATCGGCCGGCCGGTCGCCAGGGCCACCGCGTACGTCATGGACGAGCACGGCGACCCGGTGGCGGCGGGCGTCCGCGGCGAGCTGTGGATCGGCGGGCCGCGGCTGGCGCTCGGTTACGTCGGGCAGCCGGACCGTACGGCGGAACGCTTCGTCGACCACCCGACGGCCGGGCGGCTCTACCACACCGGCGACGTGGTCTCGGAGCGCCCCGACGGCACGCTGGACTTCCACGGCCGGACCGACGACCAGATCAAGGTGCGCGGCTTCCGTATCGAGCCGGGCGAGATCGAGCACGCGCTGCGCGAGCACGCCGGGGTCGCCGACGCGGCCGTGGTCGTGCAGCGGCCGACGCCGGACGACGCGCGGCTGGTGGCCTTCGTCGCGCCGCGGGACGGCGCGGCGCCCGGGTCCGCCGCACTCCGCGCGCACCTGGAGGAGCGGCTGCCCGCGCACCTCGTACCCAACGGGTGGGGGTTCGTGGACGCGCTGCCGATGACGGGTGTGGGGAAGGTGGACCGGCGGGCGCTGGCCGCGCGGCCGGTGGACGGGGATGCCCCCGGGGGGCCCGAGGCCGGGGGCTCCCCGGCCTCTTCCGGCCCGCTCTCCCCTCTCCAGCAGGTCGTCGCCGACCTCTGGAGCCAGGCCCTCGGCCTTCCCGTGGACGATCCCGGAGCGGACTTCATCGCGCTCGGCGGGCACTCGCTGCTCGCGCTGTGCGTCGTGGAGGACCTGCGCGAGGACCTGGGGGTGGAGATGTCGCTCGCCGACTTCTTCGCCGCTCCCACGGTCGCCGCGCAGGCGGCCCACGTCGAACAGGCCTTGCTGAGCCTGCACGAGGGCCCCGGCACGTCCGACACCACCCCGCCCGCCATGGAGGACCCGCGATGACCACCGCTTCGGACACCGCACGCGAGGCGGCGCTGCTGCGGATCGCCCGGCAGCGGCAGGCCGCGAAGCGCGACGGCGCGGCGTGCGAGCCCGCCGCCGGCCCGGCCGCCGGCCCCGCCCCGCTGTCCGCCGCGCAGCGCCGGATGTGGCTGATGGACCGGCTCGGCGGCAGCGGCGCCGCGTATCACGTACCGTTCGCCACCCGGGTGCGCGGGGCGTTCGACCCGCAGGCTCTGGGCCGGGCGCTGACCGCTCTCGTACAGCGGCACGAGGTGCTGCGCACGCGGTACGGGCAGCGCGGCGACGAGCCGTACCAGGAGGTGACGGACGCGGCGCCGGTACCGGTCGAGGTGGTTCCGGCGGACGGTGACGTGGCGGGGCTGCTGCGCGAGGCCGCGGCGCGTCCCTTCGACCTGGCGGACGGCCCGGTGCTGCGCGCCCTCGTCGTACGGCATGCCGCCGAGGACCACACCGTACTACTGACGCTGCATCACATCGCCATCGACGGCGGGTCGTTGGCGGTCGCCGCGCACGAGCTGGGCACGCTGTACGGAGCTGCCGTCGGCGGCGACGAGGCACTGTCTGACGCGCTGCCCGGCCCGGCGCCCCAGTACGCGGACTTCGCCCGCCGCGAGCACGCGGCCACGGACGTGCTGGAGAGCGGGCTGGAGTACTGGCTCAGGCGCCTCGCGGGCGCCCGGCCGGTGCCGCTGCCCGCACCGGCGGCCGGTTCCGGCGCCGCGGCCCGGCGCGGAGAGGCGGCGCTGCTCGCCGAGCCGCTGTCGCCCGCCGTCCTCGAAGGACTGCGGGCGACGGGCCGGGAGCACCGGAGCACCCTGTTCACCGTCGTCCTGGCCGCCGCGTACGCCACCGTGCTGGCGGCGACGGGCTCGGCGGACCTGGTGCTCGGGTGCGCCAGCAGCCACCGCGACCGCGCGGACATGCGCGGCCTGGTCGGCCTGTGCGTCAACACCCTGCCCGTGCGGGTGGACGCGCAGGGCGCCGATGCCTTCGGCGAGCTGCTGGACCGGGTGCGGGACGCGCTGCTGGAGGCGCAGCAGCACCGCGATGTGCCGTTCGACCTGATCGTCGAGCGGCTCGGGGCGGCGGCCCGCGGGGCGGACGGCCACCCGCTGGTGGATGTCACGGCGGACGTACTGCGGGCGCCGGTCGCCCTGGATCTGCCCGGTTTGGTGAGCGAACCGGTCGAGGTCGATCTGGGCACGGCCAAGTTCGGTCTCGGCTTCTACGTGGAGGAGGACCGGAGCGACGGCGGGCCACCGCGCTGCCTGGTGCAGTACGACCGGGCGCGGCTGGACGAGCCGACGGCCCGGCAGCTGCTGCGCGGCTTCGCGGACCTGCTGGCGGCGGTGGCCGCGAACCCGGGCCACCCGCTGGCCCACCCGCAGCCCGGGGCCGGTACTCAAGCGGTCCACCCGGCCGAGCTGTTCCTCGGGGAACGGCCGGAGGTGGCGGAGTCCGTCCTGCTAAAGATCGACGGCGGACGGCCGCTCGCGTACGTCGTGCCGAGTGGTGTGGGCACGCTCGAACCGATGGGCCTGCGGGCCGCGCTGCGTTCGCGGCTGGCGCCGGAGCTGGTACCGGCCGCGGTGACGGTGCTGGACGCGCTGCCGCGTACGGCCGACGGCGCGGTGGACCACGGCCGGCTGCCGGGTGCGCCGGCGGCGGCCACGCCTTCGCGTGCCGGTGCCGAAGGCGGTGCCGACTCCGATACTGGCGCTGGTACCGGCGGAGCACGCGAGCAGGCCGTACTGGAGGCGTTCGCCGAACTGCTGGGCCGACGGCCCGCTCCGGACGCGGACTTCTTCCTGCTCGGCGGGCATTCGCTGCTGGCGGTGCAGCTGGCCGACCGGCTGCGCGAACGGCTGGGCCTGCCGCTGACCGGCCTCGACGTGATGGAGCACCGCAGCCCGCGGGCGATCGCCGCCCTGCTGGACGGACGGGACCGGGAACGCGCGGCGGCGCTGGACGCCGTCCGGACAGCGGCCCGGCCGACGGCTCCGGCGCACGGCGGCTCCCGGCCCGCGGCGGCCCGCACCGGAACGGTCCTGGTCACCGGTGCCACCGGCGGCGTGGGCTCGTTCGTGCTGCGGGAGCTGACGGCGCGCGGCATTCCCGTACGGGCCCTGGCGCGGCCCGAGTCGGCGCACCTCCTGGCGGCCGACGGAATCGAGGTGGCCGAAGGGGACCTGAGCGATCCGGACAGTCTGCGGGCGGCGGCGGCCGACGCGGACGCGGTGATCCATGCCGCCTGCACCTTCACCTCTCCCGAGGTGGACCTCGCGGCGATGCGGGCGGTGCTGGACGGCTGGCGGCGGGGCGCCTTCGTCTTCGTCAGCAGCGTGGACGCGTATGGGCAGCCGCCGGTCACCGACGTGACGGAGGAGACCCCGCCGGCGGGCCCGTTCACCGCGTACGGGCGGGCCAAGCTCGACTGCGAGCGGATGCTGCTGGAAGCTGCCGGGAGCGGCGGGCGGGGCGGGGCCACCGTCGCGCGGGTGCCGATCGTGTGGGGGCCGCACGCCCGGCTGCGCGACCAGCTGCGCTGGGGTTCGACCGGGCAGTTCTTCCAGGCGGCGCGCGGCGGTGAGCCGATCGAACTGCCCGCGCGGGAGCGCGGCTGGTACGGCGCGCCCTGGGTGCACGGTGCGGCGCTGGCCCGCGCGCTGGTCAGCTGCGTGGAACGGCCGTCCGGCGGTGTCGTGAACACGGTCGGCGGCCACGTCGACTGGCGGGACTTCGCCGCCGAGCTGATCCGGCTGCTCGGCAGCTCCAGCGAGATCCACGCCACGCACGCGGGCCCCGCGAGCGATCAGCACCAGGCGTCCGGACCGGACTTCCTCCTGCACCACCGCCGCCGCTACCGCCCCGCCCCCGCGCTCGCCGCCGAACTGGCGGGGCGTCCGGGCGAGGACTGGCGGTCGGTACTGGCGGCGATGCTGGAGGACTGACGGGCGAGGGTCGGCGGGCGATTCCGGATTTCCGTGAATTGCCCGCCACTGGACGGCACCGATTCCACCCGACAGCCGTCTTGCTGTACGCGGCGCCGCTCTTTCCCCCAGGAGCGGCGCCGTCTCGCGTTCGGGGGCGCCGCCCGACGCGGGACGGGGCACTCAGTGTCCGGGGCGGTCCCCTGCCCACACCGCGGGGGTCCGGCCCGACCACGGACTTGCCTGTTCAAGCTGTCCGGCGAGGCGGAAGAGCCGGCCTTCGAGCCCGTAACCGGCGGCGAACTGCATGCCCACCGGGAGCCCCGTCCCGGCGTCGGCCGTCACCGGTACGGACATGGCAGGGGTTCCCGCCACATTGAACGCCGCGGTGAACGGCGAGATGTCGAAGAGGCGGCGGAGCCAGCCCAGGCCGTCCAGGGCTTCGACGCCTTCGGCATGGGTGCCCAGGGGCACGGGCAGCTCCGGCAGGGTCGGGGTGAGCAGCACGTCGTAGGCGTCGAAGGAGCGTGCCAGGCTGCGGGCGACCCGGTTGCGCATCGCGAGGGCGGTGACGAACTGCGCGCCGCTGACCCGCTGCCCGTAGTGGTAGCCGGCGAGGATGGGCGGTTCGAGGGTCGAGGAGTCGATGGGCCGGCCGAAGGCGGCGGCCAGTTCGTCGATGGAGGCCGCGAGGTTCACCGTCCACTGGTGTGCGCTGGACAGCAGGAACTCCTCCCAGTCGACCCCGAGTTCGACCTCGGCCTCCTCCACCTGGTGGCCGAGGGATGCCAGCAGCCGCACGGTGCGGGAGAGCGCGTCGGCCACCGGTGCGGTGGTGCGGTGCCCGCCCCACGCCTGGGCGAGGACACCGATGCGCAGCGAGCCGGGGTGGCGGGTGACTTCCTCCGCGTAGGGCCGGGACGGCTCCGGGGCGACGTAGGGGTCGCCCGCTTCCGGGCCGCTGATCAGGTCGAGCAGCACCGCACTGTCGCGTACGGTGCGGCTGATGCTGCCCTGTACGGCCAGGCCGTTGAAGACCTCGTCGAAGGCGGGCCCTGCGGAGACCCGGCCGCGGGTGGGCTTGAGCCCGAAGAGGCCGTTGTAGGCGGCGGGTATGCGGATCGATCCGGCGGCGTCGGTGGCGTGGGCGATCGGTACGACCCCTGCGGCGACCGCCGCGCCCGCGCCCCCGCTGGATCCGCCCGCGCTGCGCGTGAGGTCCCACGGGTTGCGGGTCGCGCCGTACAGCACCGGTTCCGTCGTGTTGCTGTACGCCATCTCCGGTGTCGCGGTACGCCCGAACGTCACCAGGCCGGCGCGGCGGAAGCGCCGCATCAGAAAAGAGTCGGCGCTGGCGACATTGCCTGCCGCGAGGCGGCTGCCCAGCTCCGTGCGCCGCCCGGCCATGGTGACCCCGATGTCCTTGAGCAGGAAAGGCACCCCGGCCAGCGGGGCGCTGCCGGGGGCGGGCCGGTCGTCGGCCGGCCAGGTCTCCACGACGGCGTTGATCCGCGGATCGACCGCCTGCACGGCCTCACGTGCGGCTGCCTCCACTTCGGCCGGGGCCACCTCTCCCCCGGCCACCAGCTCCGCCAGCCCGACCGCGTCGAAGCCCACGTATTCGGAAACCTTCACTGTCACTCCCGGCAAGACGAACGATACCGATGAGTCTCTAACGATACCGATCGGTATCGCAAGGGACGGACTGGTACCGTAACAGCGGAAGAGAGGCCCCACAACGGACCACCCTCGGACCGGATACGGACGTCACGGAGCGGAAGTCATGGCATCGACCGTCAGCAGGCCGGGCAGGGTGGCGAAGCTGCCGCCCCGCGAGCGCATCCTCGACGCGGCGGAAGAGCTCTTCCAGAGCGAGGGCATCCAGCGGGTGGGCGTCCAGGCGATCGCCGAGCGGGCCGGGACCACCAAAATGGCGATCTACCGGCACTTCGAGACCAAGGACGCGCTGGTCGCCGAGTGGCTGCGGATCGTCGCCGCCGACTATCAGGCGGCCTTCGACCGGGCCGAGGCCGAACACCCCGACCGGCCGCGGGAGCAGATCCTGGCGCTGGCCCGCTTCATCGCCGAGGGGCTGCCGGCGATCTCGTACCGGGGCTGCCCGTTCATCAACTCCCTCGCCGAACTGCCCGACCGCTCCCACCCCGCGCGCCAGGTGATCGAGGAGCACAAGGCCCGCCAGACCCGCAGGCTGGTCGGCATGTGCGCCGGGGCCGGACTGCCCGACCCCGGACAGACCGCGGCCGAGATCACGTTCGTCCTCGAAGGCGCGCAGGTCAGCACACAGAACGGCAGTATCGATCAGGCCGGGGACCGGCTGATGCGCATCATCGAGGGGATCGTGGACCGGCACCGCCCCGCCCGGAACGCGTCCCGGGCGGCCGGCGACTGACCGCCCCTTACTCCGGGACGGCCCCCGCCTCCAGCAGGCGCCGCACCCGGAGCGCGTCCGGGGCGACGGCGGTGGTCAGCGCGGCGGGCCCGGCGAGCGGGGCGCGCACACCCTGGCCCTCGCCCGGCCCCGATCCCAGCACCCGGACTTGGGCGGGCTGGTCCTCGAACTCCGGGTCCACGATGAGCAGTTGGCCGACGGCGCGGTGGCCGCCGAGCACCGCGCCGGTGTCCCAGCCCGGGGCGCCCGGCCCGTACGCCGTGTCCTGGTCGAGCAGCGTGCGCCCGGCGCGGTGGACTGTGAGGCGGCTGCGCAGCCGCCCCGGCCGCTCGCCGCTGCGCCCCAGCACCTGCTCCTCGCGCAGGACCAGGCGCGCGGTGGGCGCGAGACGGACGGTCGTCGTCATCCGCAGATCGCTGCCCTCGGCGGAGATGAGCGGTTCGGGGAGCCATTCCAGCCGGGCGCCCTCGCCCACGGTCAGCTCCACGTCGTACGTGGCGTGCCCGGGGACACGCCCCGGCAGCGCGACGGTCGCCGCGGCCGCCGTGACGCGCAGGCCTGCGCCGTCCTCGGCGATCACCTCGATGCGCAGCCGGTCGCCGCCGAGCGGCGCGCTCATGGCACCGACGACGCATACCCCGGCCTGCGTTCCGTACGAGCGGACGCGGCGCAGCGCGATCGGGCCCTCGCCGTCCAGGACGGGCAGGCCGGTCATGCCGTTCGCGTCGGCCCGTGCGGTGATACGGGCCGTGGCGCGCAGACCGTGCGGCACCGGGCCGCCACCGGGCGTCGGCAGCGGTCCGGGGGCCGGAGGCCGGACCCGTTCGGGAGGCGCGAGGGTCATGCGGGGCCCGCGGTCCAGTCGGCGAGGCGCTCGCGTACCCAGTCCGAGACCGGCCGTACGCCGTGCTCGGCCTTGAGGGAGGTGAAGACGACGGGCAGGTCGCCGCGCTGCGCCTTGGCGTCGCGAGCCATGCCCTCCAGGTCGACGCCGACGTACGGAGCCAGATCGGTCTTGTTGATCACGAGGAGGTCGGCAGTGGTGACGCCGGGGCCGCCCTTGCGCGGGATGTCGTCGCCGCCCGCCACGTCGATGACGAAGATCTGGGCATCGACCAGGCCCTTGGAGAAGGTGGCGGTGAGGTTGTCGCCGCCGGATTCCACCAGGATCAGATCGAGCGGGCCGACCGCGTCCTCCAGATCCTCCACGGCTTCGAGGTTGGCGGAGATGTCGTCGCGGATGGCGGTGTGCGGGCACGCGCCGGTCTCCACCGCCGCGATGCGCTCGGGCGGCAGCACCGCCTCGCGCAGCAGGAACTCGGCGTCCTCGCGGGTGTAGATGTCGTTGGTCACCACCGCCAGGGACAGCTCGTCGCGCAGCGCCCGGCACAGGGCCGCGACGGTGGCGGTCTTGCCCGTGCCGACCGGCCCGCCCAGCCCGATGCGCAGCGCGCGGCGGGTGCCGTCGGCGCGCTTCGGGTCGGCGGCGCTGTAGGTGTGCCGGTGGGGGAAGCGTTCGTCGAGGTCGTGATCGAGATGCATGACTGCTCCGTGGTCGTGTCGGGGGCTGGGTGGGGGGAAACGGCGCCGTTCGGAATGCGAGTGCGGGCGGCGGGCGCGTGGGGCGGAAGGCGGACGCGGGCGGCGGACGCGCCGGGTGGCCGGGTACGGCCCGTAAGGCGGGGCGGGGGCCGGTGCTCACGACGCGAACAGCCGTACCGGCCAGGCCGCGTGCTGCTCGGCGGTGATGTCCAGCAGCGGCGCGGACGCCGCGGGCAGCGCGCCGGTCCCCTCCAGCGGGACGCGCCGCGCCGCTTCCACGGCCTGCCCGGCGACCTGGTCGAGCGGCGCGGCCAAGCGGGCCAGCACGGCAGTCGCGTCGAAGGGGTCCAGGCTGAGCAGCCGTACGGCGGCGGTGGCCGGGCCGCTGATGTTCTCGTACGCGGCCGCACAGGCGGCGTCCAGCGGCGCGAGCCCCGCCGACCTGGCCGCCAGGCCCAGGACGACGGGCTGGTGGACGCCGCGCGGCCGGGCCGCGGCCAGCGCGTCCAGCTCGGCCGAGGGCCAGGTGGCGCGGGCGGCGCGCATCATCTGCCGCCCGAGCCGGCGCGCCGTGAGCCGCAGTGCGGGCACCGGCGTACGGGCGTCGGCGGCCTCGTCCAGTGCCAGCGGATCGCACCCGGCCGCCGCGGCCGCGGCCAGGGCGGCCGCGACCAGGCCCGCGGTGTGCAGCCGCCCCCGGCAGAACTCCTCCAGACTCGCCGCGTCCCGGATTCGGCCCGCCTTCACGGCCGCCTCGGCGCCGCCGGAGTGGGCGTGCCCGCCCGCCGGGAACCGGCCGTCCGCCAGGACGAGCAGTGCCGCCCGGCTCATCGCCGCACCTCCTTCTTCGGCCTTGTGCACCTCTTCGGCCTCTCGCACATCGACCGTCCGCTCAGAAGAGGAAGTACCGCTGCGCCATGGGCAGTTCGGCGGCAGGTGCGGGCTCGACCACGTCGCCGTCGATGGTCACCGTGAAGGTGTCGGGATCGACGTGGACCCGCGGCAGCGCGTCGTTGTTGCGCATGTCCGCCTTGGTCACGCCGCGGGTGCTGCGGATGGCCCGGAAGGGCTTGGTGAGCCCGAGGCAGTCCGGCAGCCCGTCCTCGACGGCCTGCTGGGAGACGAAGTTGACCGAGTTGCGGCCCGGCGCCTGCCCGATGGCGCCGAACATCGGGCGGGGCAGCACGGGCTGCGGCGTGGGGATGGAGGCGTTGGCGTCGCCCATCTGCGCGTACGCGATCTGCCCGCCCTTGATGACGAGCTGCGGCTTGACGCCGAAGAACGCCGGGTCCCACAGCACCAGGTCGGCCAGCTTCCCTTCCTCCACCGAGCCGACCTCGTCGTCGATGCCCTGCGCGATGGCGGGGTTGATGGTGTATTTGGCGACGTAGCGACGGGCGCGCTCGTTGTCCGCGAGCAGGTCGCCGGGCAGCGCGCCGCGCCGCTTCTTCATCACGTGCGCGGTCTGCCACGTACGCAGCACCACCTCGCCGATGCGGCCCATGGCCTGGGCGTCCGAGGACATGATCGAGATGGCGCCGAGGTCGTGCAGGATGTCCTCGGCCGCGATGGTGGAGGGCCGGATGCGGGACTCGGCGAAGGCGAGATCTTCCGGCACGGCGGGGTTGAGATGGTGGCAGACCATCAGCATGTCGAGGTGTTCCTCGACGGTGTTGACGGTGTGCGGGCGCGTCGGGTTGGTCGAGGCGGGCAGCACATTCGGCTCGGACACCATGGCGATCATGTCGGGCGCGTGGCCGCCGCCGGCGCCCTCGACGTGGTATGCGTGGATGCCGCGGCCCGCGATGGCGGCCAGGGTGTCCTGGAGGAAGCCCGCCTCGTTCAGCGTGTCGGTGTGGATGGCCAGTTGCGCGCCGCTCTCCTCGCAGACGCGCAGGCACGCGTCGAGCACGGCGGGGGTGGCGCCCCAGTCCTCGTGGATCTTGAAGCCGAGAACGCCCGCGCGCAGCTGGTCGCGCATCGAGGCGGCGGACATGGTGTTGCCCTTGCCCAGCAGGCCCACGTTGACGGGCAGCCCGTCCATCGAGGCGAACATCCGGGACACGTGCCAGGCGCCGGGCGTGATGGTGGTGGCCTTGCTGCCCTCGGCCGGGCCCGTACCGCCGCCGACCAGGGTGGTCACGCCGGAGGCCAGCGCCTCGTCCACCTGCTGGGGGCAGATGAAGTGCACATGGGTGTCGATGGCGCCGGCGGTGAGGATCTTGCCGTTGCCCGCGATGATCTCGGTCTCCGGACCGATCACCAGGTCGGGGTGGACGCCGTCCATGGTGTCGGGATTGCCGGCCTTGCCGATCGCGGCGATCCGCCCGTCCCGGATACCGACGTCGGCCTTGACGACGCCCCAGTGGTCCAGAACGACCGCGCCGGTGATGACGGTGTCCGGCGCGCCCTCGGCACGGGTGGCGCGGGACTGGCCCATCGATTCGCGGATCACCTTGCCGCCGCCGAAGACCGCCTCGTCACCGGCGTGGCCCGGGCCGCCCGCCCGGTCCTCGGTGATCTCCACGAGGAGGTCGGTGTCGGCCAGCCGTACCCGGTCGCCCACCGTCGGGCCGTACAGATCGTTGTAGGCGGCGCGGGAGAGATCAGCCATCGAGGGAGCCTCCGGTCTCGCCGCGCAGGCCCGCGACGATCCGCTTGCCCGCCACGGGGACGAGTTCGACCTCGGTGGGGATGCCGGGCTCGAAGCGCACGGCGGAGCCGGCGGGGACGTTCAGGCGCTTGCCGTGCGCGGCCGCACGGTCGAAGTCGAGGCCGGGGTTGGCCTCGGCGAAGTGGTAGTGGGAGCCGACCTGGACGGGGCGGTCGGCGACGTTCAGGACGGTCAGGCGGGTGACGGGGAGCCCGGGGTTCAGGCGGACCGGTGTGTCGGCGTGCAGGATCTGGCCGGGGATCATGGTCGGCTCTCCCCCGGTCAGTTGATGGGTTCGTGGACGGTGACCAGCTTGGTGCCGTCCGGGAAGGTGGCTTCCACCTGCACGTCGTGGATCATCTCGGGCACGCCCTCCATGACGTCGTCACGGGTGAGGACCTTGCGCCCGGTCGACATCAGCTCGGCGACCGTACGGCCGTCCCGGGCCCCTTCGAGGATGTGCGAGGTCAGCAGCGCGACGGCCTCCGGGTGGTTGAGCCGCACCCCGCGCGCGCGGCGCTTTTCGGCCACGTCCGCCGCCACATGAATCATGAGGCGTTCCTGTTCATGCGGGGTCAGTTGCATACCTTCACCTCACAGTCTCCGCCCGGGCGCATAAGCCCAGGTCACGGGTGTCAATACACCCGCAAAGCAGATGTATCACACACTAATTAAAGGCGGAGCAAACTGCTCGCCAGCTCCGCTCCATCAATCACCCGGTGTCCGCAGGTTAGTTCGGCGCGATTTCGACGGCGTTAACTCGGCGGTGCGGGCGCGGAACTTCACCGGCCGGGCCGCGGCGCCGCATCCGGACGGCCCGTGGCGCCGCTTCCGCCCGATGTGTCTGCTGTGCGGACACCGGAGTCCGGTATCCGCTCTTGACGCGGTACGGATCACCCGTGATTCTCATGCGCACGTCAAGCGTGCAAGCGCTTCGGCGCCCCCACAGCGTCACCCCACGGCGCACCCCCCACATCAGCATCGGAGCCACCACCGTGAACAGCGCGCCCCCCACGCCCGCCACTCCCCACACCTCCCACCGGTCCCCTTCCTCCCGAATACGCCGCACCGCCCTGGCCGCCGGCGCCTGCACCGCCCTGGCCGCCGCCCTCCTGGGACCGGTCGCCGGGGCACAGGCCACCGCCTCCGCCGCACCCGCCGCGCCGGACATCCCCGTCGCCGGCGTCAAGGCCCATCTCGAAAAGCTGCAGGCCGTCGCGGACGCCCACGGCGGCAACCGCGCCCACGGCACGACGGGGTACCAGGCCTCCGTCGACTACATCAAGGAGAAGCTGGACGCGGCCGGTTTCACCACGACCGTCCAGGAGTTCACCCGCAACGGCAGGACGGGCCGCAACCTCATCGCCGACTGGCCCGGCGGCGGCGCGGACCGGACCGTGATGACCGGCGCCCACCTCGACTCGGTGACCGAAGGCCCCGGCATCAACGACAACGGATCCGCCGCCGCGGGCATCCTGGAGGTCGCGCTCGCCGTCTCCCGCACCCACCTGGAGCCCGCGAAGCACCTGCGGTTCGCCTGGTGGGGCGCCGAGGAGTACGGCATGGTCGGATCCCGGCACTACGTGGACCAGCTGTCCGCGGCGGACCGCGGGAAGATCGACGCGTACCTGAACTTCGACATGATCGGCTCGCCCAACCCGGGCTACTTCGTCTACGACGACGACGCGCGCCTGGAGAAGGTCTTCAAGGACCACTTCGCGGCGAAGAACATCGCCACCGAGGTCGAGACGGAGGGCGACGGGCGCTCGGACCACGCGCCGTTCAAGGACGCCGGCGTGCCGGTGGGCGGCCTGTTCTCCGGCGCGGACTACATCAAGACCGCCGAGCAGGCGAAGAAGTGGGGCGGCACGGCGGGCAAGGCGTTCGACGCCTGCTACCACGCGTCCTGCGACACCGTGAAGAACATCGACGACACGGCGCTGGGCAACCACACCGCCGCGATCGCCGACGCGGTGTGGAAGCTCGCTTCCTGACACCGCCCCATCCGGGCACGGCGCGTCCGGGCACGGCGCGTCCGGGCGGCGACGGCCGCCGGCGCGGGACCGGTCAGTGCTCCCCCGCGCCCGGACCGCCGTGCTCCGCGAACCCCCCGGGCACCCCGCGGTCGCCGGCCGCGCCCCGGTGCTCCGCCGCGATGCCGAAGCGGCGCCACTCGCCGGGCGCGGCCGGGAACGGCCGCACCGAGGAGACCGTGCTGATCACCTGCTCCTCCGCCGCGGCCTCCTCCGCCTCCCGGCACGCGTCCAGACGCTCCAGGTCGGCGGCGGACACCAGGCCGACCAGCGGCTTGCCGTGGCGCGTGACGACCACCCGCTCGCCGCCGTAGACGACGCGGTTGATCAGATCCGCCAGCTCCGCCCGAGCCTGTGTCACCGGAATTTCGTAAGCCATGCTCCTAGCTTAGGTCGCGTCCACGACATCCCGGCCAGGGCGGCGGCGGGCGGCCCGGCAGCGCTGCCGGGCCGCCCGCCGGGTGCGGTCAGGTGGTGGTCCGGTCGACGGTGTCGGTGGTGTCGGTGATGTCGCGGCTGCCGCACTTGGCCAGGCCGCGGCTGATCATGTAGCCGATGGTCAGCAGCGTGACATAGAGCCATGCCTGGCCGGCGGGGAAACGGTCTGTCTCGGCGGCGTTGGCGCCTACGACGGCGGAGGCGACCAGCACCGCGACGACCGCGGCGAGGTAGACGAAGAACTCGGTGCTCTTGAACGCGGGCTTGGTCTCCGCGCTCGTGGGCCGCTCGGTTCGGGCGGCCCGGGACCGGCCGGATTCCGGGTATCCGGCGGATGAAGCGGTAGCCATCGCGTCCCTCCTGGACTCGACTCGGCCCGATGGGCTTCGGGCCGCCCGGCGGGTACCCGGGCGGCCACAGCGGCAACGGGGGCAAGCGTAGGGCCGGATTCCGCAAGGGAGCCTTCGGCCAGGGGCCCGGGCGCCCGGTGTCGCCTCCGCGGGCCGGAGGGGTTCCCCGAGCGGCCGGCGGTGCACCAGAGGCAGTCCGGTGCGCCGCACGCCGGGCCGGTGACGGAGGGCACGGCAGACTTCGGCCGGAACATACCGCAGAGGAAACGCAGGGAGCTGCCCGGCTGCGCCGGTCCGTTCCTCAGCCGCCCGTCTGACGGATCACATGCCGGTCATGCCGCCCGCGCGCGACCAATAGTCGTCGACGCACCGCAGCGCGCGCTGCCGGTCGCCTGCCGCGCACGCTGCCAGCAGGCCGCTCCAGACATCCCCCGGCTCGTCGGCAGGCAGCGGGATTTCGAGATGCTGCGCCCGCTGCCATACGGAAGCGAGCTGGGTCACGGCGTCGTACAGGGGCCGGTTGCGGCAGGCGTGGACGAAGACGCTCCACAGCGCACGCTCGGCAGCGGCGGCTTCCACCGCGTTCCGGCGGGCGGCGGCGCGGGCGTACGCGTCAGCGGAGTTACGGAGACCGTCGAGGGCGTCCTCGGCGAGCGGCCATGGCGCGGTCAGCAGCGCGGTGCGGTACAGACCGTGCAGGACGGCCGCCGTGTGCCGGCGGGTGGTGGCGTCGTCCGTCGTCACCCGTACCGTCTCCGGCTCCGCGTACTCGACGAGCCGCTGCGCGGCGAGCTGGAGCAGCGCTTCCCGGAGCGGGGCGAGAGGAGCACCGAGCCGCGCGGCGAGCCGCGCCTCCTCGTACTCCTGGCCGGGCGCCAGAGTGCCGTTGACGAGTGCTTCGGCCAGCGCGCTGTGGATGCGCTCCCGCAGCGCGTGGCGGTCGTCGGTGGCGGCCTTCGGCGGCAGGGGCGTCAGGTGGGACAAGTCGGGCATCGGGCGTCCTCTGCGGGGTGTTACGGCGTACGGCGCCCATTGTGCACGCCATCACCCCGGGAGGGTCCCGGCCGGGCCCCTCGACCGGGCGTTGTCCGGCCAGGCGCCCCGGCCGCGGTGACAGGCCTTGCCACCTCACAGGCAGTCAGGTGCCGTGGTCTCAATCGCTGCTGACACCGCATGAGGCGTTTCGCTCTCAGCGAGCGTCCGGCACTCCACCCCCGAAAGCCATTGCCTTCCGTACCGGAAACGTGCTCCCATCAAGCCCTACGTACGTTCTGTACATTCTTTACAGATGAACAGCGAAGAGGAGTCCCCATGAACCGCCCCGAGGCCCGCTACGTCCTCCCGGAGTTCACCGAGCGCACCTCGTACGGGGCCCGGACCATGGACCCCTACTCCAAGCTGCTCAGCGAGCGGATCATCTTCCTCGGCACCCCGATCGACGACACCGCGGCCAACGACGTGATCGCGCAGCTCATGCACCTCGACCACGACGCGCCCGACCGGGACATCTCGCTCTACATCAACTCCCCCGGCGGCTCGTTCACCGCGATGACCGCGATCTACGACTCGATGCAGTTCGTGGGCTGCGACATCGAGACCATCTGCCTGGGCCAGGCGGCCTCCGCCGCCGCGGTGCTGCTGGCGGCCGGCACGCCGGGCAAGCGCCTCGCCCTGCCGGGCGCCCGGATCCTCATCCACCAGCCCTCGTTCGGCGAACCGGTCCAGGGCCAGGCCGACGACCTGCGGATCCAGGCCGATGAACTGCTGCGCACGCGCGCGCTGCTGGAGGAACTGCTGGCGAAGCACACCGGCCGGCCCGCCGAGCAGATCACCGAAGACCTCGAACGCGACAAGATCCTCGACGCCGCGGCCGCAGTCGAGTACGGGCTGATCGACGGACTCACCCGCAGCCGCAAGGCGCACTCCGCGGCGCCCGGCGCGAGGTGAGCCGGGATGCTGCCGCCCGAACTGCCGCCACTGCCCGCGCTGACCCGCGCCGAGGGTGAGTTCATCGACAGCTACTTGGCGGTCCTGGACCTGCTGGGCCGGATCAACCCGGCGCGCGGCACGGACACCTACGGCGGACTGCGGGCCGCACAGGCCCTGGTCGGCAAGTCCATCGCCCTGCGGGACGCATTGACGCTGATGCACGACCGGGGCGAACGCGAGGTGCACGCCGGGACGCTGGCGCAGGCCCTGCGCGTACTGGACGGCGAGCGCCGCGCGCGACTCGTCTCCGTACCCCCGGCGCGCAGCCGGCCCGCGCCGCCACCGTGAAGGCGACGCGCGAAGTTGACGTTCAGCCGCGCCCGCCGGGAGGGCGTCCGGACGGGGGTCGGACGCCCTCCCTCCTTCCCCCTGCCGCCCTTTGATGCCCATCCGCCTCAACAGGCACTTGCCGGACGGGAGCGACAGAGCCGGACAGGAGGTGCCGGAGCACCCCAAGAGCACAGGAACACGCCGACACGGAGCCCGATCGGGCTCGCCCGGACGGCGTAGTCACGGAGTCGGCCCCTGCGCCACACGGCTTGCGCGGTACGCGTACGTGTCGCCCGGAACGCCCGGTTCCGGGCCTGGTACGCGGGTCCTCACCCCTCCCGGCGCCCCGGCGAAACACCCACTGTCCACCCGAACGGCGCAGGCGTGACCAACCTCACATATCATCGTTTCTGCTCGGAATCCGGGCGCCGGTTGCGCAACGATCGCTCCGACGACAAGCCCCCGCCACAGCGGTGGGGCGGTCCGGACGGACGCCCAATCCTGCCGCCGCACCGGACGTCTGGTCGATGCGCCTGGATCGGCAGGAGCGGAGGACCCGAGCACGACGGGACCGGCGGCCACCGCGGCCGCACGGGCCCTTGGGGTGAAGTCGCCACCGCGACCGGGCATCTTCGCCTGCCCGAACCCGACAGGTACTCCTTCGTCGGCGGCTGACGAAGGGTTGCGCATGAGCGCGCGTACCACCGTTTCCCCCCTGCTGGTGCGAGCCGGGCTGGTCTCGGCCGTCGCACTCGCCACGGTCGGCGGAACATTGGTCGTACCTGGAGCCTCCGCGGACGCGGAAGCCGCGTCCACCTCGGCGGCGGCGCTGCGGATAGCCGCCTCCAAGAAGGGCTCGCCGTACAAGTACGGGGCCAGCGGACCGTACCGTTTCGACTGCTCAGGGCTGACGCTGTACTCGTTCAAACGGGCCGGCAAGCGGCTGCCACGCACCGCGGCGGCCCAGTACAACCGCACCCGGCACCTGTCCGCGTCCTCGCGCCGCCTCGGCGATCTGGTCTTCTTCCACTCGCGCCGGGGGATTTACCACGTGGGCATCTACGCGGGCAACGGCAAGATCTGGCACGCGCCCAAGCCGGGCACCGTGGTGCGCCTGGAACGCATCTGGTCGCGCAGCGTCTCGTACGGCCGGGTCCGCTGACGCGGCCGTCCCGAGTTGTCCTGTAGCCGGCCTGCAACTGTCCTGAAAGAGCGTGCGTACGGGACCGGGTGCGCCCCGGGGCCCCGTGCCCGGGTACGCACTCCGGCACCCGTACGCACGCGAGGGCGCCCGTACGTACATGAACGCGCCAGGAATGTTCAACGCGCCGGTGGATACCCGGCCACAATGGTCCCCTTCACCGACGACGACCGGAACGCGACGCCCGAACCGCACCAGCCGTCCGGGTCCGCCCGCTACACCGTGTGCGCGGACCGCAACGAGACGCCCCTGGAGCGCTACGACCGCAACTTCGGCGAACTGCTCCAGGAACTGCGCGTCCTGCAGACCGGTGTGCAGATCCTGTTCGCGTTCCTGCTGACGCTGGCCTTCACCCCGCGCTTCGTGTCCCTGGACACCACGCAACGCGGCTTCTACGTCGGTACGTTGCTGCTGGCCGTGCTGGCGACGCTGCTGCTCACGGCGCCGGCCGCGGTGCACCGGGTGCTGTTCCGGCGGCGCGCGAAGCGGCTGATCGTGGAGGTCTCGGCGCGACTGACGGCGGCCGGCATGGCGGTGCTCGCGCTGGCGCTGGCCGGTGCCGTCCTGCTCGTCGTCGATGTCGTCCTGGGGCGCGGCGCGGGTGTGACGGCGGGCTCCGTGACGCTGGTGACATGCGGCGGCCTGTGGGCGCTGCTGCCCCGCGTACTGGGGCACCGGAACGGGCACATCAAGCCCGCGGTCCGCGACTCGTCCTCCTGAGAGCCCTCCGCCCGGCCCGGCGAACCCCCGCGGTACCCCGGGAGGCCGGCGGACACCGCGCGGTGGAAATCTTTTGTGACCTGGTCGTCCTTGCTTTGGCGGCGGCGAACCGATGGAGTCTCCTTAGCACGTGAGGAGACCCATGCACACGCACCTGCCCCAGCCCCCGCACACCAGGACCGACTCGTGAACCTGCGCGGACTTCTGCGCCGCCGCTCCCCCGCCGCCCCCTGCCCGGCCTGCGGCAGCACGGACGTGCTGTGGGAGGACGAGGGGGTCTACGGCGCCGGCGAGCTCCTGTGGTGGTGCGCGTCCTGCCTGCATCAGTGGCATCCGGGCGATCTTGTGGGCGGAGTGTCCGCGGGCGGAGAGCCGGCAGGCGGAGAGCCGATGGGCGGAACCCCGGCGAACGGCGGTCGCGTGGCGGGCGGTCCCGCGCATGGCGGTTTCGCGCCGCCCCCGGCCCCATCCGTCCCTCCCGTAATCACCGCCCCTCCCGCAACCACGGCTTCGGCCGTCCCCCAAGCCACCCCGCCCCCAGCCATCCCTGGACCGGTCACCGCCCCCGGACCGGCCACCGTCGCCGAGCGCGTCATGTACGCCGCCGGGCTCACGCCGCTCGTCCCCTGCCCCGGCGCCTACGAGCCGTGGCCGTGCCGCTGTTCCCGCTGCGGCCGGGAGAGCAGTCCCACCTACCGGCAGGTGCGGGACGACGGCGTGGGCTGCGCATGCGGCGGAGGGCGCCGCCGCCGGCCGCGCTTCCTCACCAAGCCGTGAGATGCCGCGCCTTCGCTAGGGAAGAAACGATTTCCATGGCAGCGTGATGCACACCGTCTTGCCCCCGGTTTCCGTCGGCTCGACCGTCAGCTGCCCTCCGGACTCCGCCGTGAGGAAGCGGACGATCACCATCCCCCGCCCGTTGTCCTGCTGGACGGCCGCCGGCAGCCGCTTCGGCCAGCGCGGATGGTCGTCGGTGACACCGATCCGCAGCCGCTCGTCGCGGTCGAGCCGGACGTCGACGGTGAAGGCCGGGGACCGGCCGAAGGTGTGCTGCACGGCGTTGGTGGCCAGCTCCGAGACGATCAGACGCACGGTGTCGGCCGTCTCCGTCCGGTCCGGCAGGCCCCATTCGGCGAGCACGCCCGTGACGTACCTGCGAGCCTCGGCGACCGAAGCCGGTGTGCTGGGCAGAGTGAGTGAGGATTCCTGGTGGTCTGCCATCGCGACCCGTCCCTTTCCCACCGAGGCTCGACACCGGCCCGCCGGAGGAAGCCGCCGTCGCTTTCCGGTCTTTTCGGCACCCTCGTCTCCGGCCTCGGACCGCTGCTGTGCGCCAGACTGCCACTCATGCTGCGACTGTGACGGGTCATCCACCAAGATGTGCATATATCTGTCGCCCGAAGCAGTGAACTCTGCTACGCGAGACCGTATTTGCGCGGCACACTGTCGGATCGGAATCGGCCACCGGGGCCGGGTGCGCGCGCACGGGGATGGCCTCACGGACAGCAACGGAGGAATCGGCATGGGGCACGGGCCCGTGGTGCGCCGCCGCAAGCTGGGCGCCGAATTACGGCGTCAGCGGACGCTCGCCGGACTCACCAGCGACGAGGCGGCCCGCCGGGTCGGGTGGCACCAGTCCAAGGTCAGCCGCATCGAGACCGGTCGCAGCGGGGCGAAACCGGGCGATGTCGAACTGCTGCTGGACGCGTACGGCGTCCGGGACGCGGAGTTGCGCGCCCTGCTGGCGGCGCTGTGCGGGGGCGGCGCGCAGGACGGCAGCGGTCGGCAGGGCTGGTGGCACACGCACCGCGACCTGCTGCCGCCGGAGTACCGGGACTTCATCAGCCTGGAGTTCGGGGCGTCGCGGGCGCGCACGCTGGAGACGACGGTGGTGCCGGGGCTGCTCCAGACGCCGGACTACGCGCGGACGGTGACCCGCGCGACGCTGTCCGGCCTGCCCGCGCGGCAGGTCGACGAGCTGGTGGAGGTGCGCATGGCCCGCCAGGAGGTGCTGCGGGGCGAGCGGCCGCTGGAGCTGTGGGCGGTGCTGGACGAGGCGGTGCTGCGGCGGGAGATCGGCTCGCCCCGGGTGATGGCGGCCCAGCTCCGCCACATTCTGGACGTGGGGCAAAGGCCGCATGTGCGACTGCAGGTGCTGCCCTTCGCGTCCGGTGTGCACATCGGCATCACCGGCCCTTTCGTTATCTTCTCCTTTCCGCTCACTTCTGACTTGGATGTGGTTGTTCTCGACCACTTGACGAGTAGCCTCTACTTGGAGCGTAAAGAGGACCTCAGGGCGTACAGCGATGCGTTCGACACGCTGCGGGGGCGCGCCCTCTCCTGCGAGAAGTCAGCGGAATTCATCGCCCGGGCCGCCGATACCTCATGGGCCGGCACCGGCGTCTGAGGAGGCACCATGTCAGTCCCGTCCGGGCACGCCCGGCCCCGCACCGTTCCGCCCGGCGTCCGGTGGCGGCGCAGCAGCCGCAGCACCGGGATGAACAACTGCGTGGAGACGGCCCGTATCGGCCCCGGGCTGCTCGCGGTGCGCGACTCGAAGAACACCGCGGGCCCGGCCCTGCTGTTCACCTCCGCCGCCTGGACGACCTTCGTCGGCGGGCTGGCCAACCACGGCTTCGCCTTCGCCGAGGCGGGGTGAGCCGGTCCGCCGTACGAAAACCTCTCAGGCCCCGGGCGCGGTCCGCAGGATCGTGCGGACCGCTTCCCGTGTCTGCCGCGGGGTCAGGTCCGCGCGGGCGGTCAGCCGGAGCCGGGAGATGCCGTCGGGTACGGACGGCGGGCGGAAGCAGCCGACCAGGAGGCCCGCGTCGCGGCAGTCCGCGGCCCACCGGACGGCCTGTTCCGGCGAGGGCGCCCGTACGGACACCACGGCGGCGTCCGGGCGGGCGGCCGTCAGCCCGGCGGCGGTGAGCCGCTCGTGGAGTTCGTCCGCCACCTCGCGCGCCCGGCTCGCGCGCTCCGGCTCGCGGCGCAGCAGCCGCAGCGCCGTGCGGGCCCCGCCGGCCGCCGCGGGGGCGAGTCCGGTGTCGAAGATGAAGGTCCGCGCGGTGTTGACCAGGTGCTCGATGACCCGGGCCGGTCCGAGGACCACGCCCCCCTGGCTGCCGAGGGACTTCGACAGCGTCGCGGTGGCGACCACGTCCGCGTCCCCGGCCAGCCCGGCCGCGTACAGCGCGCCGCGCCCCCCGTCGCCGAGCACGCCCAGCCCGTGCGCGTCGTCGACGAGCAGGGCCGCGCCTTGTGCCCGGCAGACTTCGGCGAGGGACCGCAGCGGCGCGGCGTCGCCGTCCACCGAGAAAACGGCGTCGGTGACGGCGAGCGCCGGGCCGTCATGCCCGTCCAGTGACTTGCGTACCGCGTCGGGGTCGGCGTGCGGAGCCACGACGGTCCGGGCCCTGGCGAGCCGGCAGCCGTCGATGAGCGAGGCGTGGTTGCCCGCGTCCGAGACGATCAGGCTGCCGTGGCCGCCGAGGGCGGTGACGGCGGCGAGGTTGGCCGCGTAGCCGGAGGACAGCACGAGGGCGGCCTCGAAGCCGCAGAAATCGGCGAGTTCGGCCTCCAGGCGGGCGTGCAGCTCGGTGCTGCCGGACACCAGACGGGAGCCGGTGGCGCCCGCGCCCCAGCGGTGCGCGGCCTGCGCGGCGCCGCGGGTGACCTCGGGGTGCCGGGCCAGTCCGAGGTAGTCGTTGCTCGCCAGGTCCAGCAGCGGCGACTCGACCGGCCGCGGCCGGAGGGTACGGACGAGGCCCGCCCGGCGGCGCTGTTCGCGGGCCGTGTCGATCCAGCCGAAGGCGGCGGTCCGCGCGCCGGTGCCGCGGCGGGCCGCGACCGGCTCCACCGGCACGTCGTGAGGCGGTGGCGGCCCGCCGCGGGGCGCCGGCGGAACGGGATCGTCCTGGTGCATCGGTTTCCTTCGCGTTTGTGGGCTGTCGATAGACGTTAGCGGTCGTTACGCGGTCTTACGGTGTGGCCATGCACACACCCCGAAAGAGCGCCGTTGTTGGGTTCCTCCATGGTCGCGGGCAGTGGCCGTACGTCAGGATCAGCGCCATGGATCTGCTGACAACGCTGGTGGACAAGGGGCTGCGGCGCGAATCGCCGACCCGCGAAGAGGCGCTCGCCGTACTGGCGACGTCCGACGACGACCTGCTCGACGTGGTGGCCGCGGCCGGAAAGGTGCGCCGCCGGTGGTTCGGGCGGCGGGTGAAGCTGAACTACCTGGTCAACCTGAAGTCCGGGCTGTGCCCGGAGGACTGCTCGTACTGCTCCCAGCGGCTCGGGTCCAAGGCGGAGATCCTCAAGTACACCTGGCTGAAGCCGGAGGAGGCGTCCGAGGCCGCCGCGGCCGGGGTGGCCGGCGGCGCCAAGCGGGTGTGCATCGTGGCCAGCGGCCGGGGGCCGACGGACCGGGACGTGGACCGGGTGTCGCAGACCATCGCCGCCATCAAGGAGCAGAACGAGGGCGTCGAGGTGTGCGCGTGCCTGGGCCTGCTCTCGGAGGGGCAGGCGGCCCGGCTGCGGGCCGCGGGCGCGGACGCCTACAACCACAACCTCAACACCTCCGAGGCCACCTACGGGGACATCACCACCACCCACACCTACGCCGACCGGGTCGACACGGTGCACCAGGCGCAGGCGGCGGGCCTGTCCGCCTGCTCCGGCCTGATCGCGGGCATGGGCGAGAGCGACGCGGACCTGGTGGACGTGGTGTTCGCACTGCGCGAGCTGGACCCGGACTCGGTCCCGGTGAACTTCCTGATCCCGTTCGAGGGCACCCCTCTGGCCAAGGAGTGGAACCTCACGCCCCAGCGCGCGCTGCGCATCCTGGCGATGGTCCGCTTCGTCTGCCCCGACGTCGAGGTACGGCTCGCCGGCGGTCGCGAGGTGCACCTGCGCTCCCTGCAGCCGCTCGCCCTGCACCTGGCCAACTCCATCTTCCTGGGTGACTACCTGACCAGCGAGGGCCAGGCCGGCAAGGACGACCTGGCGATGATCGCCGACGCGGGCTTCGAGGTGGAGGGCACGGATACCACCACGCTGCCGGAGCACCGTGCGGACGCGCTCGCGGGCGGGGGCTGCGGCGGGCACGGGGGCGGTGGCTGTGGGCCGTGCGGGGACGGCGACGGCGCGGCGGAAGCGGTCGCAGGGGACGGCGCACGGGCTGACGCCGACGCGTCGGCCGCCGGTGAGGCCCGTACGGACCTGGTCGCCGTCCGCCGCCGGGGCGCGGGTACGGAGCTGCCGCCGAATGCCTGAGCCCGCCCAGCTGTCCGGCCCGCTGTCCGCCCCCGAACTGCGGGCGCTCGACCGGCAGCACGTCTGGCATCCGTACGGCCCGATGCCCGGCCGGACCGATCCGCTGGTCGTCGCGTCGGCATCCGGCGTACGACTGCGGTTGGCCGAACCCGTCGAGGGCCGGACCGAATTGGTGGACGGAATGTCCTCCTGGTGGTCGGCGGTGCACGGATACAACCACCCTGTGCTCAATGAGGCCGCCCGCGGCCAGCTGGACCGGATGAGCCATGTGATGTTCGGCGGGCTCACCCATGAGCCCGCCGTGCGGCTCGCCGCCCGGCTGGTGGAGATCACTCCGGACGGCCTGGAGCACGTCTTCCTCGCCGACTCCGGATCGGTGTCGGTCGAGGTCGCCGTGAAGATGTGCCTCCAGTACTGGCGCTCGGTCGGCCGGCCCCGCAAGCAGCGGCTGATGACCTGGCGCGGCGGCTACCACGGCGACACCTGGCAGCCGATGTCGGTGTGCGACCCGGAGGGCGGCATGCACGGGCTGTGGCAGGGCGCCCTGCCCCGGCAGCTGTTCGCGGACGCGCCACCGCCGGGCTTCGACGCCCCGCCGGACCCGGCCTACGAGGCGCAGCTGCGCGACCTGATCGCCCGGCACGCCGACGAGCTGGCGGCGGTCATCGTGGAGCCGGTGGTCCAGGGCGCGGGCGGTATGTCCTTCCACTCCCCCGGCTATCTGCGGGTGCTGCGCGAGGCCTGCGACGAACACGGCGTGCTGCTCGTTCTGGACGAGATCGCCACCGGCTTCGGCCGTACGGGTTCACTGTTCGCCGCCGGGCACGCGGGCGTCACGCCCGACGTGATGTGTGTGGGCAAGGCGCTGACCGGCGGATACCTCACCATGGCCGCGACGTTGTGCACCGCCGAGGTGGCGGACGGGATCTCCCGGGGCGAGGTGCCGGTGCTCGCGCACGGCCCGACCTTCATGGGCAACCCGCTGGCCGCCGCGGTCGCCAACGCCTCGGTGGACCTGCTGCTGTCCCAGGACTGGGCCCGTGAGGTCAAGCGGATCGAGGCCGGCCTGCGGGACGGGCTCGCCGGTGCCGCGGCCCTCGAAGGCGTACGGGATGTACGGGTGCTGGGCGCGATCGGCATCGTCCAGCTCGGCCACGAGGTGGACATGGCGTCCGCGACCCGGGCCGCGGCCCGGGAGGGCGTGTGGCTGCGCCCGTTCCGCGACCTGGTGTACACGATGCCGCCGTACATCACCGGGGACGAGGACATCGCACGGATCTGCGCGGCGGTGTGCGCGGTGGCCCGGGAGAGCTGAGAGGGCCGGGCGCGGGAATGCACGCGCGAGGACCGGCATTCCGGGCGCCCGGCACGGCGACAGCCGACCTCGACGAGACGACAGGAGAAAGAACACTCATGCCGGTGCTGTTCGTTACCGGAACCTGCACGGAGATCGGGAAGACCGTGACCACGGCGGCGCTCGCCGCCACGGCCCTCGGTCAGGGCCGTTCCGTGGCCGTGCTCAAACCCGCCCAGACGGGTGTCGCCGCGCACGAGCCCGGCGACACCGCGGACGTCGTACGGCTCGCGGGCCCGCGCGTCACCACGGCGGAACTGGCCCGCTACCCCGAACCGTTGGCCCCCGCGACCGCGGCCCGCCGCGCCGGGCTGCCGCCGGTGCGCCCCGAGGAGATCGCCGAGGCCGCGGCCAAACTGGCGGCCTCGCACGACCTCGTCCTGGTCGAGGGCGCGGGCGGCCTGCTCGTGCGGTTCGACGACGAGGGCTCGACCCTCGCCGACGCGGCGCGCCTGGCCGGGGCCCCTGTGCTGGTGGTGGCGCAGGCCGGTCTGGGGGCGCTCAACGCGGTGGCGCTGACCGCGCTCGCCCTGCGGTCGTACGGCATCGACTCGCCGGGAATCGTGGTCGGCAGCTGGCCCGCGCGGCCGGGTCTCGCCGCCCGCTGCAATCTCGACGACTTCCCCGAGGCGGCCGGCGCGCCGCTCCTGGGCCGTATCCCGGAGGGAGCGGGAAGCCTGGCGCCCGAGGAGTTCCGTACGCGGGCACCGGTCTGGCTGGCGCCCGCGCTCGGCGGCACCGCGTAACCCGCCGCACGGCGCTTCCCGGTCCCCGGCACCGCATCGCGCTCCCACGGTGGTACCGCGGCACGGCAAGGGCGGACACTCGAACCGGCGAACGTCGTCCGGTGAAGGGACCCAGCCATGCCAGACCGCAGGACAGTCGAGCGGGCCATCGTGCACCACCCGGTCTTCGCCCACTGGTACGCGTGTTTCGCGGACCACCGCGCCGGACTCGCGGGCGTGCGGCGCGAGATGCTGGCCGGGCTCTCGGGCCGGGTGATCGAGATCGGCGCCGGTACGGGCCCGAACTTCGCCCACTATCCCCGTACCGTGGCGGAAGTGGTCGCGGTCGAGCCCGAACGCACGTTACGGCGCCGGGCCCTGACCGAGGCGGCACGCGCCGGTATTCCGGTGGACGTCGTACCGGCCACCGCGGAAGCGCTGCCGGTCAAGAGCGAGGCGTTCGACGCCGCGGTGGTGTCGCTGGTGCTGTGCTCGGTGCGTGACATTCAGCGCTCGCTGTCGGAACTGCGGCGGGTGCTGCGGCCGGGCGGCGAACTCCGCTTCCTGGAACACGGGCGTTCCCGGCGGCACGGGCCCGCCACGGTGCAGCGGGCCCTGGACCGTACGGTGTGGCCGCTGCTCATGGGCAACTGCCACCTGGCGCGCGACCCGCTGGGCGAGATTCGGGCGGCGGGCTTCGAGATCGGACCGTACCGGCGCGGCCGTCTGCTGCGGCACGGACCCGGTCCCGCACTGCCGTGGACGGTGGTGGGGGTGGCTCGGCGGGCGGAGGAGTAGGCGGTGGGGCGGGCGCGGAGCGCCCGCCCCGAAGCGCGGTCTCAATACTGCAACCAGAAGCCTCAGCGCAACTACCGTTCGCCGTAAGCCTTGGTACGCCTTTCGGCCACCTGGGACCAACCCACAGGCTGACGCGCCGGGCCGGTACCGGCACCTACCGTCATTCACATGATCAGAGTTCCCCGGAGAGCCGGAGCCCTGGCTCTGGCCGTCGCACTCGGCCTCCCCCTGCCGCTCGCCGCCACGGCCGGTACGGCCTGGGCCGCACCGTCGGCCACCGTACCTGCCGCTGCGCCCGCCGCGGACACCAACGCCGCCACGCCGTTACAGCTCCCCGCGCCCACCGGGCCGTATGCGGTCGGCCGCACCACACTGCCGCTCACCGACCACAGCCGCCCCGACCCCTGGGTGCCGACGGCGAAGGCCCGGGAGTTGATGGTCGACATGTACTACCCGGCCCGCCGCGGTACGGGCGCGCCCGCGCGGTATGCCACCACCGAGGAGACCCGCTTGCTGCTCAAGCAGGCGGGCCTGGAGGGCAAGGTCGAGCCCGAAAGGCTGAGCGACACGGCCGTCCACAGCCGCACGGGCGCCCGCCCGGCGGCCGGGAAGTACCCGCTGCTCGTCCTCTCCCCCGGTTTCGGCGCCTCCCGCTACTCCCTCACCGGCCTCGCGGAAGACCTCGCCAGTCGCGGTTACGTCGTCGCCACCGTCGATCACGCCTACGAGAGCATCGGGACGACGTTCCCCGGCGGCCGGACGCTGACCTGCGCGGCCTGCGAGAAGGTGGCCGGCATGGAGGGCGGCACCCGGTACGCGACGCAAGGCCGGGCCAAGGACGTCGCGTTCATCCTTGACCGGCTCACCGGCCGGCACCCCTCCTGGCGGTACGCGCACATGATCGACGGCAAGCGCATCGGCATGGCAGGCCACTCGCTCGGCGGTGCGAGCGCCGCTTCCGCCATGGCGGGCGATCACCGTATACGGGCGGGCCTCAACCTGGACGGCGCGTTCGGGGACCCCGTACCGGCCGACGGCCTCGGCTCCCGCCCCTTCCTCATGCTGGGCGCCGACGACGGGATCCACCGCCCCGGCGGCAGGGACAAGACCTGGGACCTGACGTGGAGCCGTCTGGACGGGTGGAAGCGCTGGCTGACGGTCGCGGGCGCCGACCACTACAGCTTCAGCGACGCGCCCGTCCTCGGCGACCAGCTCGGCTTCCCGATCACCGGAGCGGACCCCACGGCCCCGCGGCCCGCCCTGTCCGGCAAGCGCTCGGCCGCCATCACCCGGTCCTACGTGGCCGCCTTCTTCGACCTGCACCTGCGCCACATACCGCAGCCGCTGCTCGACGGACCGAGCAGGACCTACCCGGAGGTGAAGTTCAACGATCCGGTGCCCACCCGTACCGCCCGAGCCGATCACACTGCCCGTACGGCTCTCAGCGCCGGGTGAAGCGGGTGATGGTGACGTCGTTGGCGAAGGAGGTGCGCTCGGCCACCGCGAAGTCCGTGGGCGTGAACCCACCGTCGAACACCGGGACCCCGGCCCCCGCGACCACGGGATAGCTCTTGATGATCAGTTCGTCGATCTCCGGCAACAGTTCCCCGGCGAGCCGCCCGCCCCCGCACAGCCAGATGTCCCGGCCCTCCTCCCGCTTGAGGCCGCGGACCAGCGCGAGCGGGTCCGCGCGGACCACGGTCACGGCCGGATCGACGTCCTGCGGGAGGGTGCTCGACACCACGTACTGGCGCAGGTGCGCGTACGGGCTGGTCAGGCCCGCGTCCAGCGCGGGGCGGTAGGTGCCGAGGCCCATCACCACCGTGTCGAAGCGGACGTTGGGCGCGTCGGCCAGGCCGTGGGCGGCGCGCATGGCGGTGGGGACGGTCTCGGGGTGGCGGGCGTTGACCCACGCGGAGTAGGCGGCGGCCTGCTCCGCGTCGCCCACGGGGTAGAAGTCGAATTCACCGCCGGGGCCCGCGATGCGGCCGTCGAGGGTGACGGCGACGTAGTAGACGAGCTTGCGCATAAGAATAACTCCACCCGTAGTACTCTGCTTACAGTGGTTTGAACTTAGTACTACGAATGGAGTGGTGTCAATGGCGCGCAGGAACGACGAGCGGAGGGCCGCCCTGGTCGACGCCGCGATCGAGGTGCTGGCCAAGGAGGGCGCGCGGGGGCTGACGTTCCGGGCGGTGGACACCGAAGCCGCCGTCCCCGCCGGCACGGCCTCCAACTACTTCGCCAACCGCGACGACCTGCTCACCCAGGCGGGCGCCCGGGTCTACGAACGGCTGCAGCCCGACGAGGCCACCATCGCCCGGCAGCGGGCGAGCACGCCGGACCGGGAGACGTACGCGCAGCTGATGCGGGAGCTGATCGGCCGGATCAGTTCCTTCCGCACCGGCTACCTGGCGCTGCTCGAACTGCGCCTCGAAGCCACCCGGCGCCCCGGCCTGCGTGCCGTGCTGACCGAGCGCGTCCGTGCCGACGTGGACGCGAACGTGGCCTACCACGAGGAATCCGGCCTGCCCGGCGACGCGACGGCTGTCCGGCTGCTGTACCTGGCGTTCAACTGGCTCATCGTCGAACAGCTCACGCTGCCGGGGGTCTTCTCGGAGGCCGAACGCGACCGGCTCGTCGAGGCCGCGGTGGAGCGCATCGTGACACCGTGAGGCGGGGCGAAGGGGCACTCCCGTACCCCTCGCCCCGGCCTCCCGCCCCGGCGCACACGCGGATCATCAGGGTTGCGCTCCTCCGGCGGAACGAGAGCCGGGGCCGGGGAGGTGGCCCGTAGAGGGATTCCGGGGCGATGGATGCTGCCCTACTGTCGGGGGCCACGCGGGAGTTGCCGCCCCGTGCCGGCACGGGGCCGACGTCGGGAGGCTGACGTGTCCACATCGGTCGCGGATACGGCGAAGGGCGCAGCGGGCGGCCACGAGACGGCCGCGCGGGCGGTGTCACTGGTCAAGACGTACGGGATGGGCGAGGCCCGGGTCGTGGCGCTGGACGGCGTCGACGTGTCGATCGGGCGGGGGCGGTTCACGGCGGTGATGGGGCCCTCCGGCTCGGGGAAGTCCACGCTGATGCACTGCCTGGCGGGCCTGGACACGGTGTCCGCGGGCCGGGTGTGGCTGGGCGAGCGGGAGATCACGGGCCTGAACGACCGGCAGCTGACCCGACTGCGCCGGGACCACGTCGGCTTCATGTTCCAGTCGTTCAACCTGCTGCCGACGCTGACCGCCGAGGAGAACATCACGCTGCCCATGGACATCGCGGGCCGCAAACCGGACCGGGAGTGGCTGCGCGAGGTCATCAGCACACTGCGGCTGGGCGACCGGTTGCGGCACCGGCCCTCCCAGCTCTCCGGCGGACAGCAGCAACGGGTGGCGTGCGCGCGGGCGTTGGCCGCCCGCCCCGACCTGATCTTCGCGGACGAGCCGACCGGCAACCTGGACTCGCGCTCCGGCCTGGAGGTGCTCCAGTTCCTGCGGGAGGCGGTGGACGGGCTCGGGCAGACGGTCGTGATGGTCACCCACGACCCGAACGCCGCGGCCCACGCCGACCGCGCGCTCTACCTGGCGGACGGCCGGATCGTGGACGAGATGGCGCGGCCCACGGCGGAATCCGTACTGGAACGGATGCAGATCTTTGCCACGGGCCCGAAGGCCGCCCAGCCCCTTCCTGCAACCGGTGCCGGCCCCAGCCCCAACGCCGACTCCAACCCCGCCCCCGACCCCGACCCCGACTCCGACTCCGACTCCGAACCACCCACCGCTCCCCGCCCCGCGACCGATCCGCCCACCGGCCCCGCCTCCTCCCCCGATGCACCGCGGAACGGCTGACCCGCCGTGTTACGCGCCACGCTCCGGAGCTTCTTCGCGCACAAAGGACGGCTGCTGCTCTCCGCCCTCGCCGTGGTGCTCTCGGTGGCGTTCGTGGTGGGCAGCCTGATCTTTTCCGACACGACGGGCGCCACCTTCGACCGGCTCTTCGCCTCGACCGCCTCGGACGTACGGATCGCGCCGCGGCAGGACTTCGACGCGCCGGGCGGCATCGGTTCGGCGGAGACCCCGACCGTACCGGCGGCCCTGCGGGCCCGGGTGGCCGGCGTGGAGGGGGTGGCGGGCGCGCACCTCGACGTCTCGCTGAACCGGACCACCGTCACCGACGCCCGCAACCAGCCGGTGGGGCCGACGCAGAACGCCTCGTCCATCGTCGCCGCCTGGTATCCGAGCGAGCACAGTCCGGTGCAGGTGACCAGCGGCCGGCCGCCGCGCGGTGCCGGCGAGGCGATGCTCGACCGCGACTCCGCCGACCGGAAGGGCATCCGGATCGGCGACACCCTGCACGTGATCGCCCCGCCGGGCACGTTCTCCGTACGCGTCGTCGGCATCGCCACCTTCACCACCACCAACCCGGGCGCCTCGCTGGTCTTCCTGGAGACCAGGGCCGCGCAGCGCGGCCTGCTGGGCAGTACGGCCAAGGCGACCGGAATCTCCGTGGACGCCGCGCCCGGCGTCCCGGACAGCGTGCTCAAGAGCCGGATCGGCGCCGCGCTGGGCTCCGGCGCCGCCGCGTACGACATCCGCACGCGCGACGAGCAGAAGAAGAGCCAGGCCGAGGAGCTGGGCGACTTCCTCAGCATCCTGAAGTACATGATGGTGGGCTTCGCGGGCGTCGCCGTCCTCGTCGGCGTCTTCCTCATCGTCAACACCTTCTCGATGCTGATCGCGCAGCGCACCCGGGAACTGGGCCTGCTGCGGGCGCTCGGCGCGGACCGCCGCCAGGTGCGCCGCTCGGTGCTGCTGGAGGCGCTGCTGCTGGGCGTCTTCGGTGCCACGGTGGGGCTCGCGGCGGGTGTCGGGCTCGCGGTGCTGCTGGTCGTCGCGCTGGGCTGGTTCGGGCTCCGGCTGAACACGGCGGACCTGGTGCTGAACTGGCCGACCGTGGTCGTCGCGTACATCGTCGGGGTGGGCGTGACCTTCGTCGCCGCCCTGCTCCCCGCGCTGCGGGCGGGCCGGGTCTCCCCGATGGCCGCCCTCGCCGACGCGGAAGTCCCGGGCGCCGGGCGGCCGTTGCGCGACCGCGCGATCGCGGGGTCCCTGGTGGGCGCCGCGGGCGCGGCCGCCCTCGTGGGCTGCGCGCTGAGCACCCGGACGGCGCTCGCCGGGACACTGCTGGCGCTCGGCGTGCTGCTGACGCTGGTGGCCGTGGTGGTCGCGGGGCCGCTGCTGGTGCGCCCGGTGATCCGGCTGCTCGGACGCGGACTGGAGCCCGCGTTCGGCGCGGTCGGCCGGATGGGCCGCCGCAACGCGCTGCGCAATCCCCGCCGTACGGGTGCGACGGCGGCGGCCCTGATGGTCGGGCTGGCGCTGGTGGCCGGGCTGTCGGTGGCCGGGGCGTCGGCCGCCGCGTCGGTCGACCGGCAGATCGACCGGACGCTGGGCGCGGACTTCGTCGTACAGAACACGTCGTTCGCGCCGTTCTCCGGGGAGGTCACCGACCGGGTGCGGGCGACACCGGGCGTGGGCACGGTCGTACGCCAGCGGATCGTCCCGCTGCGGCTGCACCTGCCCGACGGCCGGACGGTGACGACCGTGGCGGGCGCCTTCGACCGGGACTTCGACGCGGTGGGCAAGGTGACCTACGCGGCAGGCGGCACGGCGGCGGCACTGGCGCCCGGCCGGGTCGGTGTACAGGAGAAATTCGCGCGGGAGCACGGTCTGCGGGTGGGCAGCACGCTGGACGCGGTGCTGCCGTCGGGGCGGCCCGCCCGGTTCACCGTCGGCGCGCTCACCGCGGACTCCGGTTCCGGACCCGCGGCCCAAGGGGGCGTCTTCATGGGGATGGCCACTCTGGCGAAGTACGTGCCGCGCGGCCAGGACTCCGCGGTGTACGTGAACGCCGCGGACGGCGTCGATCCGCAGCGGCTGCGGGCGGACCTGGAGCGGACGCTCAAGCCGTTCCCGCAGGTCCAGGTCAACGACCGGGCCGACTACAAGCAGCTGGTCAGCGGACAGATCCAAGGGCTGCTGAATCTGCTGTACGGGCTGCTGGGGCTGGCCATCGTGATCGCGGTGCTGGGGGTGGTCAACACCCTGGCCCTGTCCGTCGTGGAGCGTACCCGTGAGATCGGGCTGCTGCGCGCCGTCGGCCTGTCCAGGAAGCAGCTGCGCCGGATGATCCGGCTGGAGTCGGTGGTGATCGCCGTGTTCGGCGCGCTGCTCGGCCTCGGGCTCGGCCTGGTCTGGGGAGCCGCCACGCAACGGGTGCTGGCGCTGGAGGGGCTGACGGCGTTCGCGATTCCGTGGTCCACGGTGGCCGCGGTGGTGATCGGATCCGTACTGGTCGGGCTGCTGGCGGCACTGCTGCCGGCGCTGCGGGCGTCCCGGCTCAACGTGCTGGCCGCCATCGCGCACGAGTGACCGTACGTACATGGGTGGCTGTACGTACATGGGTGACTGTACCTACATGGGTGGCCGCACGTTCATGAGGGACCGTACGCACATGAGGGACCGTACGTAGACTCACCGACTGTCCGGACCACGCGTCGACCGTGCACCCGCCCCGAGCCGGGTGCACGTATCCAAGGGGGCCTCATGGCACGTCCGTTCCGCTTCGGCGTCAACATGCTCACCATCGAGTCGGGGGCCGAGTGGCGGCAGAAGTGCCGCCGCGCCGAGGACCTGGGATACGACGTGGTGCTCGTACCGGACCACCTCGGGATGCCCGCGCCGTTCCCCGCCCTGATCGCCGCCGCCGAGGTGACCGAGCGCCCGCGCCTGGGCACCTTCGTCCTCAACGCGGGCTTCTGGAACCCGGCGCTGCTCGCCCGCGAGGTGGCCACCACCGACCTCCTCACCGACGGCCGGCTCGAACTCGGCCTGGGCACCGGTTACGTACGCGCCGAACACGACACGGCGGGCCTGCCCTGGGGATCGCCCCGCGAGCGGGTGGACCACCTGGTGCGTACGATCGAGGAGCTGGACCGCCTCCTGGGCGACCCGGAGCACGCGCCCAAGCCGGTCCAGCAGCCCCGCCCGCCACTGCTGATCGGCGGCAACGGCCCGCGCATGCTGCGGCTCGCCGCCCGGCACGCGGACATCGTGGCCTTCGCCGGCGGCCGGGCGGCCCCCGGCAAGCCGGACGGCACCCTCGAACTCCTGACGCCGGACGCGCTCGACGACACACTCGCCGTCTACCGCAAGGCCGCCGCGGACCGTACCCGGCCGGCCGAGCTGAACATCCTGGTCCAGCAGGTCAGGGGCACCGACGACCGGCGCGCCGTGGCGCGCGAGATCGCCGGGCACAACATCGGCGTGGACGAGGAACAGGCCCTGCACGTCCCGACGTTCCTGTTCGGCACGACCACGCAGATGGCCGAACAGCTCCGCGAACACCGCGAGCGCTACGGCTTCTCGTACATCACCGTGCTGGGCCCCTCGATGGAGGCGTTCGCGCCGGTGATCGAGGAGCTGAAGGGGAGCTAGGACCTGTCGTCGAATTCCCGTCGTGCGCCCGCAGAGCGGGCCGCGCGGCGCCTGGCCCGTCCGCGCGACGCATCGGCCTCCTATCCGTTACGGCTCCCGGCGGGGGGCCGGAGTGCGTCAACGACCAGGTCGAGGAGCTGACCGACTCTCTGGGGCGCGTCGCCCGCGGTCGTGGCGAGGAAGACGCCGAGGAGCATCAGCGTGACGTCCTCCGGCTCGATGTCCGCGCGCAGCGAGCCGGACCGCGCACCGCTGTCGAGGATTTCCGCGATGGCCGCCGTGATCCGTTCCCGCGTCGCGGGTGTGGCGATGCTGCCGGACGCCCAGCCTGCGCGGAGCGTGGCGGACATGCCGCGCTTGACCTCGAAGAACGCCGCGTACCGGTCCATCCATGCGCGGAGCGCGGCTTCGGGCGGCAGGTCGGCGAGCAGCGCGGGGGCGCTGGAGACGACCTCGTCCAGTTCCGCGGCGTACAGGGCTTCCACGAGCGCTTCGCGGGTCGGGAAGTGGCGGTAGAGCGTGCCGATGCCGACACCGGCCTCGCGGGCGATCGCGTCGAGGGGAACGGTTTCGGGTGTCGAGGCGAAGGCGGTACGGGCGACGGCGAGGATCCTGTCGCGGTTCCGCCGCGCGTCGGCGCGTACCGGGCGGCCGGATGCCGCGCCGCGGCCCGTGGCCGAGGATTCGGGCGCTGACAAAGCGGAGAACCTCCGGTTACTGCTAGGTTGGCTAAACGGAGCCACTCCGTTTAATCCATCGTCTCACGAGAACGGGACCGTCATGGCTGCTATCACCCGATCTCTGCGGCACACGGCCTGCGGCGCGCGCCGTGCCGGAGGGCCCGGACGGCTCGCGGGCCGCACCGTCTCCCGCATCGGCTTCGGCGCGATGCAGCTCGAACGCCTGCGGGACGACCGCGCGGCAGCCGTGGCGCTCCTGCGCCGCGGCGTCGAGCTGGGCATCGACCACATCGACACCGCCCAGTTCTACGGCCACGGCTTCGTCAACGACGTGATCCGCGAGGCCATTCGCCCCGAGGACGACGTCATGGTGGTCAGCAAGGTCGGCGCCGACCCCGACCCCGACGGCCCTCTTCCCCTGCGCCCCGCGCAGCGCCCTGAACAGCTTCGGGCCGGCGTCGAGGACAATCTGGCCGCTCTCGGGCTCGAACAGATCCCGCTCGTCAATCTGCGCCGCCTGGACACCGGCCCCGGGCTGCGCGCCGAAGGCGACCAGGTCGTCGGCCTCGATGACCAGCTCGCCACGCTGACCGCCCTGCGCGACGAAGGCAAGATCGGTGCGCTCGGTCTCAGCGGTGTCACCTCCGACGGACTGCGCCGAGCCCTGCCCGCGGGCATCGCCTGCGTACAGAACGCGTACAGCCTGCTCACCCGCGACGACGAGGACCTGCTCCGGCTGTGCCTGGCGGAGGACATCGCCTGGGTGCCGTTCTTCCCGCTCGGCAGCGCCTTCGCCGGTCTGCCGAAGGTGACCGACGAGCCCGCCGTGATCGCCGCCGCCCGCGACCTGGCGGCCACCCCCGCACAGATCGGCCTGGCCTGGCTGCTCCATCACGCCCCGAACCTGCTGCTGATCCCCGGCACGGCCGACCCCGGCCATCTGGAGGCGAATGTCGACGCGGGAGCGATCACCCTCGACGAGGCGAGCCTCGCCGCGCTCGACGCCGTCCCGCCGCGGTCCGGGGACATCGCGTTCGACTGAGGCAGGCGCTTGGGACCGGGAGAGCCTGCCGCCGGCGCGCCCCGGCCGACGCGGTGCCACGTCTCGGACTCCGAAAGCCCGTGGCGGCCCGCTGCCGTTCCGTGCTTGGCTCGCGGGCATGATCGACGTAGAGATACGCACGGCCGTACCGGACGACGCCGAGGACGTACTCGCCTTCTGGCGCGAGGCGGCGGAGGGCACCTCCATCACGGACGACGTGGACGGCGTGACCCGCCTCGTCCGACGCGATCCGCAGGCGCTCCTCCTCGCGGAGTCCGGCGGCCTCCTGGTGGGCTCGGTGATCGCCGGCTACGACGGCTGGCGGTGCTCGCTGTACCGGCTCGCGGTGCTCCCCTCGTACCGCCGCCGAGGGGTCGCGACGGCGCTGCTCGACGCGGCCGAGCGGCGCTTCCTGGCCGTGGACGGCCGGCGCGGCGACGCCATGGTGCTGGAGTCGAACGAACGGGCCCACCGGGCGTGGTCGGCGGCCGGGTACCGGCGCGAGGACCACTGGCGGCGGTGGGTGAAGCCGCTGACCCAGGCCTGAGCCGCCCCGCCCCCGCCCGGTCCGCTCGTCCGCCACCCGCTTTGCCCATCCTTTACTATGGATAGTTCCCACGTCTCCCAGCGAAAGGAGTGAGCGTCCAGCCATGGGCGAGCCTCCCAGTTGTCATCCCGCCTCCACCCGGAGCGCGAACCTCCCGGTCCTGTTCGAACATGGGACGGAGGTGACCCGATGACCGAGCTGCTCCTCCTGGCCGTGGCCCTGCTCCTGACCCTGGCCTGCGGTGTCTTCGTCGCGGCCGAGTTCTCGCTGACCACCGTCGAACGCAGCGACCTGGAACGCGCCGTGGAGCGCGGCGAGCGCGGCGCGGACAGTGCCCTCAAGGCCGTCCGCAGCCTGACCTTCCAGCTCTCCGGCGCCCAGCTCGGCATCACCGTGACCGGCCTGGTCATCGGCATGCTCGCCAAGCCGTCGATCTCCGCGCTGCTGGCCGGCCCGCTGGACGCCCTCGGCCTGCCGGGCTCCGCGGCGGACTCGGTGGCCCTGGTCCTCGGTACGGCGGTCTCCACCGTCGTCCTGATGGTCGTCGGCGAGCTGGTCCCCAAGAACTGGGCCATCTCCAGCCCGCTGCCCATCGCCCGGCGGGTCGCCACCGCGCAGCGCGGCTTCAGCGCCGCCTTCAAGCCGCTCATCGGGCACCTGAACAACACCGCGAACCGGATGATCCGCCGGATGGGCATGGAGCCCGCCGAGGAGCTGGCCTCCGCCCGCGGCCCGCAGGAGCTGGTCGCGCTGGCCCGGCACTCCGCCAAGGAAGGCGCCCTGGAACCGGACACCGCCGAGCTGTTCGTACGGACCCTCGCGCTCGCCGACCTGACCGCGGAGAACGTGATGACGCCGCGGGTGCAGGTCACCGCCCTGGACGTGCAGGCCACCGCCGAGGACGTGGCCACCGCGACGCGCGCCACCGGCCTGTCCCGCTTCCCCGTCTACCGCGGCAGCCTGGACGCCGTGGTGGGCGTCGCGCACATCAAGGACGTACTGGCCGTGCCCGCCGACCGGCGCCCCCGCCACCCCGTCTCCGAGCTGCTGCGCGAGCCGCTGCTCGTACCGGAGACGCTGACCGTGGACCGGCTGCTGGACCGGCTGTCCGGCAAGCAGACGATGGCGGTGGTCATCGACGAGTACGGCGGTACGGCGGGGGTCGTCACCCTGGAGGACATCGTCGAGGAGGTCGTCGGCGAGGTACGCGACGAGCACGACCCGATGGAGACGCCGGACCTGGCCCCGGCGGGCGAGGACGCGGACGGCCGGTCCCGCTACGAGGCGGACGGCGCCGTGCGCACCGACCAGCTGGAGCAGATCGGCCTGAAGCTGCCGGAAGGCCCGTACGAGACGCTGGCCGGCCTGATCGCCACCGAACTGGGCCGCATCCCGGCCGCCGGGGACGGCATCGAGGCCGCGGGGTGGCGGATGGACGTCCTGGACGCCTCCGGGCACCGCGCGGCGCGGGTGCTGCTGCACGCGCCGCTGCCGCAGAGCGCCGACGAGGCCGGGGAGGTCGCCCGATGACCGCGCTCCAGCTGTTCATCGGCCTGCTCACGCTGGTCGTCAACGCGTTCTTCGTGGGCGCCGAGTTCGCGATGATCTCGGTGCGCCGCAGTCAGATCGAGCCGCACGCGGAGGACGGCGACCGCCGTGCGGACCGGGTCCTGTGGGGGCTCCAGCACGTCTCCGCCGTGCTGGCGGCCGCACAGCTGGGCATCACCCTGTGCACCCTGGTGCTCGGCGCGGTCGCCGAACCCGCCATCGCCCACCTCCTGGAGCCGGTCTTCGACACGGTCGGCGTGCCGGACGTCCTGGTGCACCCGGTCTCCTTCGTCCTCGCGCTGGCCGTGGCGACGTACCTGCACATGCTCTTCGGCGAGATGGTGCCGAAGAACGTGGCGCTGGCCGAACCGGTGCGTACGGCCCTGCTGCTGGGGCCGCCGCTGGTCGCGCTGACCCGCGCGCTGCGCCCGGTGATCTTCGCGATCAACGCGTTCGCCAACGCGCTGCTGCGGCTGCTGCGGGTGGAGGCCAAGGACGAGGTGGCCGCGACCTTCTCCGACGACCAGCTCGCGAAGATGGTCGAGGACTCGCAGGCCGCCGGGCTGCTGGACGACCGGGCGAAGGAACGCCTGCGGGACGCCCTGGAGCTGGGGCGCCGTCCGGTCGCCGATGTGGTGGTGCCGGTGACGAAGGTGGTCACGGCCCGGCTCGGCATCACCCCCGAAGGCGTCGAGGAGCTGGCCGCGACCTCCGGCTTCTCCCGCTTCCCGGTCGTCGACAGCACCCAGCGCATCCTCGGATACCTGCACGTCAAGGACGCGCTCGACGCCTCACCGCGCGATCTGCCGTTCCCGTTGTCGACGCTGCGGCCGATCGCGCGCGTACGGGCCGAGACGCCGCTGGACGACGTCCTGACGGCGATGCGGGCCTCCCGTACGCACCTGGCGGCGGTGATCGGCGAGGACGGCCGGCTGGCGGGCCTGGTCACGATGGAGGACGTGCTGCGGGAGCTGGTGCTCCAGCAGCAGCCCCGGAAGGCCGGGCCGGTCGGGGGCACGTCCAGGCGGTAGGCGCGGGGCCCCGGGACGCATGCGGGCCCGGGGCTCCGGTTTCCGGCGGGTGGTGCGCCCGGGGCCCGGCTTTCGGCGAGTGGCGCGCCCGGGCCCCCGTTTCCGCCCCGGTAGGATGCCTCCCGCCATGGAGATCAATGCCACGTACACCAGTTTCGTCGCGGTGGGCGACAGCTTCACCGAGGGCATGTCCGACGCCCTGCCGGACGGCTCGTACCGGGGCTGGGCGGACCTGCTGGCCGCGCGCCTCGCGGCCCGCGCCCCCGGCTTCCGCTACGCCAACCTCGCGGTGCGCGGCAAGCTGATCGGGCAGATCGTCGCCGAGCAGACCGGACCCGCGGCCGCGATGGGCGCGGACCTGGTCACGCTGGTGGGCGGGCTGAACGACGTACTGCGGCCCAAGTGCGACGTGGACCGGGTCTGCGCTCTCCTGGAGGAGGCCGCGGGGCGGCTGGCCAAGGACTGCGGACAGCTCGTGCTGATGCGCAGCCCGGGGCGGCAGGGCCCGGTCCTGGAACGCTTCCGCCCGCGCATGGAACAGCTCTTCGCGCACATCGACATGCTGGCCGAGCGGCACGGCGCCATCGTGGTGGACCTCTTCTCCTCCCGCGCGCTGGCCGACCCGCGGATGTGGGCGGAGGACCGCCTCCACCTGAACAGCGCCGGTCACAAGCGGGTGGCCGAGGCCGTCTGGCAGGCCCTCGGCTTCCCGGCCGAGTCCGACTGGGACGCGCCGCTCCCCGCGTTCGTACGCCCACGGTGGGCGGCACGGCGCACCGCGGACGTACGCTTCGCGCGCCAGCACCTGATGCCGTGGATCGGCCGGCGCCTGACCGGCCGCTCCAGCGGGGACGGCCGCCCGCCGAAGCGCCCCGACCTGCTTCCGTACGAGGACTGAACTCGGCCCGGCCGCCCGCCGGATCACCGGACGAGTTCGTGGGCGGCCTGCCCATCGCGGGCGGCCGCTGTCCCCGATAATGGATCCGTCCGGGCACGGAGCCGACGACGGGAGTACGCACGTGGTGAGGGAGGCCGGCACACGGTGACCGCGCGGCGCTGTTCTCTGGTACGGCCGGTGATCGCGGCCCTCGTCCTGGCCGCGGCAGGCTCGGCCTGTACTCCGGTCGGTTCCGGCCGGGCACCGGATACGCCGACGCCGTCTGCCGCCACCGCCGCGCCGTCGGCCCAGGCGTACGACCCCGCCCATTTCGCACCACAGGTGGTCGCACACGCCCGCCAGGCCGGTGTGAACGCCCGTCTGCTGATGGCGATTCTGTACAACGAGTCGTACAAGCCGCACGACCCGGCGTGGGAGCGGGCCTGGCAGCGGACCAAGCCGGATGCCGCCTTCGGCATCGCCAACATGCACAAGGCCGCCTTCGACCAGACCAAGCGCGGGCGCGACTTCGCCGGCCGCGACTGGCACGAACTGCCCGACGACCGCGACCTCGCCGTCAAGGCCGCGGCGTGGTACCTGCACGACCTGGGCGGACAGCTGCCCGCCCAGCGCAGCGGATCGCTGTCCCGGGACGAGTTGCTGGCCCTGGGCTACAACACCGGGGCGGGAAACATGCGTGCCTTTGCAAAAGGCACAGCACCCGGCCCCCAGGCCCAGTCCTATCTGGACCGTCTGCACAACAATTGGGCGAGAGCCCAGCAAGCTCTCCAGCACACCTGATGCCGCATTCCCTCGACCATGCCACCAGTAATCAGGCCGGGGGCCGGGGCGTTTCCCGTGGGATCGCCTATGACGTCGGACCACCAGGCGCACTGATGCGCGCCAGCGGGTCGTGGTGGACGGCCGAAGCCGCCCGGACGCCATGCCGTCGGCGGCCGCCACGCGTACGGCGTAGAGCGAAGCGCGCCTATCCGGCGCTGCGGTCGGCGCCGTCCCCGTCCGGACCGGCCGCATCCCGTCCCAGGCCCCGGCGGATCGCGATCTCCACGGGTGAGTACGCGCCGTCGGCCCGCTCCAGTTCGTACGGCGCGGCCGGCATCAGCGGCGGCTGAGCCATGAAGCGCGGCCGCGTCCCGTGGTGCGGCTGCGCAGCGTGCACCAGGAACGGATGGCACAGGAATACGTCGCCCGGCGACCCGGTGGCCAGGGCGAGGGCCCGGTGATCGGACGCCGCCACCAATTCGGGCGCGAGGGCCAGCCCGCTGGCCCCGTCCTCGCCGTACCTCTCCAGGACCTTCGGCACGTCGAGGTGCGAGCCGACCCGGATCCGGGTCGGGGCGTCCTGCTCTCCGACCTCGCTGAAAAGGAACAGCATCAGCAGCGCCCGGTCCCGGGAGCGCAGATTGGTGAAGTACCAGCTCTCGCCCTCCGGCAGGTAGCTCCCCTCGATGTGCCAGCCCGCGTCGTCCGGCTCCTGCCCGTGCGGGAAGCGCAGCGGGAACGTGCCCAGCGAGTAGCGCGGCTCCCAGCGCCCCGCGCCGACGAGCAGGTCGTACGCGTGGTGCAGGGCCGGGGAGTTGGGCGCGGCGGCGAACGGCCCTTGCGCCATCCCGGGCACCCAGTGCACGGGCTGCGTCCACGTCGACGGATCATCCGGGTCGCAGCCCGTCTCCCGCCACAGCAGCCGCGCGCAGTCCGCGGCCACGCGCGGCGCGACGGCGCCCTCCAGCTTCACGAAGCCGTCGCGGAGGAAGCGGGATATCAAAGTCGTGTCATCCATGCCCTCATCGTGCGGCGACATCGGCCCCGGCCACCCGACATTTCCCGCACCGCCTTTGTCGGGCGTTGCACCGGCCCCTTCCTGCCGGGGAGGGTGCCGACGGTTTTGCCGGAGATCCCTGAGTCGGGAATTCGAAAACCTGGCGTGCCCTGACCGTCGCCCGCACACCGGGCCGGGGCGGCGGTCTGCGACGTGCAGGGGGATGCAGTTAGCGACGTGCAGGTGAATGCGGTTTGCGTTTGCGGTCCTCGGCGAGTGCTGCCTGACTTCCGCCGGACAGCGGGGGCCTCTGGAATGCCCCCTTTCCCGCTTCTCTCCCAGTTGATCAGGAGACAGGGTGGTTTGCGCAGGTCGGAGGGCTGGCCATAGGGGCTGCGCCGTGACCAGTAGACTCTCGTCACGTGACTGCCAAGCCCCGCATTCCGAATGTCCTGGCCGGCCGCTACGCCTCCGCGGAGCTCGCCGTCCTGTGGTCCCCCGAGTACAAGGTCAAGCTGGAGCGCAAGCTGTGGCTCGCGGTGCTCCGTGCGCAGAAGGACCTCGGGGTGGAGGTGCCGGAGCAGGCGCTCGCCGACTACGAGCGGGTGCTGGAGACCGTCGACCTGGCGTCGATCGCCGAGCGGGAGAAGGTCACCCGGCACGACGTGAAGGCCCGCATCGAGGAGTTCAACGCGCTCGCCGGGCACGAGCAGGTCCACAAGGGCATGACCTCGCGCGACCTGACCGAGAACGTCGAGCAGCTGCAGGTCCGGCTGTCGCTGGAGCTGATGCGGGACCGTACCGTCGCCGTCCTGGCGCGGCTGGGCCGGCTCGCCGGTGAGCACGCCGAGCTGGTCATGGCGGGGCGTTCGCACAATGTCGCGGCCCAGGCCACCACGCTGGGCAAGCGCTTCGCGACCGCCGCGGACGAGCTGCTGGTGGCGTACGGCCGGCTGACGGACCTGCTGTCCCGCTACCCGCTGCGCGGCATCAAGGGCCCGGTCGGCACCGCGCAGGACATGCTGGACCTGCTGGGCGGCGACGCCGCGAAGCTGGCCGAGCTGGAGCAGCGGATCGCCGGGCACCTCGGCTTCGGCCAGGCGTTCACCTCCGTCGGCCAGGTCTATCCGCGCTCGCTGGACTACGACGTGGTCACCGCCCTGGTGCAGCTGGCCGCGGCGCCGTCCTCGCTCGCCAAGACGATCCGGCTGATGGCCGGGCACGAGCTGGTCACCGAGGGCTTCAAGCCCGGCCAGGTGGGCTCGTCCGCGATGCCGCACAAGATGAACACCCGCTCCTGCGAGCGCGTCAACGGCCTGATGGTCATCCTGCGCGGCTACGCCTCGATGACCGGCGAGCTGTCCGGCGACCAGTGGAACGAGGGCGACGTGTCCTGCTCGGTGGTGCGCCGGGTCGCGCTGCCGGACGCCTTCTTCGCCCTGGACGGCCTGCTGGAGACGTTCCTGACCGTGCTGGACGAGTTCGGCGCGTTCCCCGCCGTCGTCGCGCGGGAGCTGGACCGCTATCTGCCCTTCCTCGCCACGACCAAGGTGCTCATGGGCGCCGTACGGGCCGGGGTGGGCCGCGAGGTGGCGCACGAGGCGATCAAGGAGAACGCGGTCGCCGCGGCGCTCGCCATGCGCGAGCAGGGCGTCGAGCGCAACGAACTGCTGGACAAGCTGGCGGCGGACGAGCGCATCCCGCTGGACCGGGCGCAGTTGGACGCGCTGATGGCCGACAAGCTGTCCTTCACCGGCGCCGCCGCCGACCAGGTGGCCACCGTCGTGTCCCGTATCGAGGAGATCGCGAAGCAGCACCCCGAAGCCGCGGCCTACGCGCCGGGCTCCATCCTGTGAGGCCCCGCTAAGATGGGATTCACTCCCGAGGAACTGCAGGCCGCGCGCGGCCGCCTCGTCCCCGACGTGGCGGCGCCCGGCCTGCGGGTGCTTTTCTGCGGCATCAACCCGGGGCTGATGTCGGCCGCCGCCGGCCACCACTTCGCCCGGCCCGGCAACCGCTTCTGGCCCACGCTGCACGCGGCCGGGTTCACCCCGCGCGTGCTCAGGCCCGCGGAGCAGGAGGAGCTGCTGGCGTACGGCCTCGGCATCACGAACGTCGTGGAGCGGGCCAGTGCCCGGGCCGACGAGCTGACCGCGGAGGAGTTCCGCGAGGGCGGGCGGCACCTGGTCGAGAAGGTGACGCGGCTGCGGCCGCGGTGGCTCGCCGTGGCCGGGGTGACGGCCTATCGGGTGGCTTTCGACGACAAGCGGGCACAGGTCGGCCCGCAGGAGCGGACGATCGGTGACACCCGGATCTGGGTGCTGCCCAACCCGAGCGGTCTCAACGCGCACTATCCGCCGGCCGCGCTGGCGGAGGCGTACGCACGGCTGCGAGCTGCGGCTTTCGACGAGGAAGCCGAGGAAGGTGACGTCCGGGACGTGTGAGTCCCGCGTTACGGGTAAGGCGTGCGTTGTGTGTAGGGCGCACGGGGTGGCGGGGCTGTGCGAGGCGTTTGGGCCATACGGCGGTGTTGCGCCGTACGGGTACGGCCAGTGAGCCGATAAGACATCAAACGCGGCGTTCGCCCCATTCGTGTCGTTCCTATGCTGGTTATGCCGATTTCGACCTTTGCGTTGATACTCGGAGTTACCGATGTGCCGCTCAGCCCCTAGCGACAGGACGAGATGACTACCGGTCAGCCTCAGCCGCCGCGTGTCCGGCGGAACAAGCGGTCGGACGGAGGAAGAAGCTCCGAAACCGACCGGCTGCTGCGCACCCTGCTGCGCCGCCGCAAACACCAGCTCAGTGTCGAGGAAGTCACCGTCACCGACAGACCGCAGGTGCGCCGCGCGGTCACGGCGGCCGCCCTCGGCAACATGATGGAGTGGTTCGACTTCGGGGTCTACGCCTATCTGGCGGCCACGATGGGCAAGGTCTTCTTCCCGTCCAGCTCCCCCGGCGCCCAGCTCGTCTCCACCTTCGCCACCTTCGCCGCGGCCTTCCTCGTGCGGCCGCTCGGCGGTCTGGTCTTCGGGCCGCTGGGCGACCGCATCGGACGGCAGCGGGTGCTCGCCGCCACGATGATCATGATGGCGATCAGCACCTTCGCGGTCGGCTTCCTGCCCGGCTACGACTCCATCGGCTTCGCCGCCCCCCTGCTGCTGCTCGTCTGCCGGCTGGTGCAGGGCTTCTCGACCGGTGGCGAGTACGCCGGCGCGACGACCTACATCGCCGAATACGCGCCGGACAAGCGCCGCGGCTTCCTCGGCAGCTGGCTCGACTTCGGCACCTTCGTCGGCTACTCCCTCGGCTCGGGCCTGGTCACCGTGCTCACCGCCGTACTGGGCACGGACGGCCTGGAGAGCTGGGGCTGGCGCATCCCCTTCATGGTGGCCGGGCCGCTCGGCCTGATCGGCCTCTATATGCGCATGAAGCTGGAGGAGACCCCGGCGTTCAAGCAGGAGGCGGAGGCGGCGCGGCAGCAGGCCGAGGCCGCCGGTCCGGACGACACGCCCATCGAGGAGGCGCGGCAGTCGGGCAAGGGCCGTTTGAAGGAGATCTTCACGCGGCACTGGGAAGCCGTGCTGATCTGCATGGGGCTGGTGCTGCTGTACAACGTCACCAACTACATGGTGACGTCCTATCTGCCCACCTTCATGACCGAGACGCTGGGCGAGGACCCCACGACCGCGCAGCTGCTGGTGCTGGGCACCATGGTCGTCGTCGCGCTGACGATCACGACCGTGGGCCGTACGTCCGACCGGTGGGGCCGTCGGCCGGTGTTCATGGCGTCCAGCGTCGCGCTGGTGGCGCTCTCCTATCCGGCGTTCCTGCTGATCCGGCAGGGCGGGATCCTCTTCCCGGCGTTCGGCTGCCTCGTGCTGGGCCTGCTGCTGGTCTGCTTCGCGGGCACCTCCGCCTCCACGCTGCCGGCGCTCTTCCCCACCCATCTGCGCTACGGGGCGCTGTCGATCGCGTTCAACATCTCCGTGTCGCTCTTCGGCGGCACGACTCCGCTGGTCGCCTCCGCGCTGGTGGAGTCCACCGGCAGCCACATGATTCCGGCGTACTACCTGATGGTGGCGGGTGTCATCGGCTTCATCGCGGCCTTCTTCCTGCACGAGACGGCGGGCAAGCCGCTGCGCGGGTCCGGGCCGATGGTCGAGACCCCGGAGCAGGCCCGCGAACTGGTGGCCCACAGCCGTACCGAGGCCGGGCGCCAGGCCCGGGACATCTGGATCCGGCTGCGCCACCCGTGGGCACACCACCGCGACAAGCAGAACGACGGGGACAAGTAGGGCGGGGGCCGGCAGACCGAGCAGGAACGACGGGACGGCCGCGCCCGTACGGTACGCGCGCGGCCCCCGCGCCCGACGGCCCCCGCACGGGTGGCGGCGGCAGTGCGGCCGGACCGCGGCGGGCGGGCGGCACCGGCGCCGCCACCCGTTGCGCGTACCCGGCGCGGCACACCCGGCCGTACCCGGCGCGACATGCCCGCCCGCACTCAGCGCACCGTGTCCGCCCGGCCCACCGCCGCCAGCAGCCGGAAGGCCGGCATCTCGGGCTCGCCCTCCCCCAGCCCGACCGCGATCCACCGGCCGTCGGCACGCCAGGCGTGCACCCGCGGCACCTGGCCGCACAGCACGTCGAGCGGCGGCCGTACGGGCATGCCCATCGCCACCCGCTCCAGGTGGTCCGCCAGGTCCAGCACCTCGGGCTCGCCCCAGCGTAAGCAGAGAGCCGATATGAGTCCCTCCAGCTCGGCGCGGTACTCCTGCGCCGTCTCCTCGACATCCGCGGGGTCGGCGTCCCAGAGCTGCTCGTCGGCGCGCAGCTGGGCGACGTGGAAACCGGGCCCGCTCTCGACCATGGCGGAGCCGACCGGCTCGGTGGGGAACGCGCGGCCGCGGAGGAGGTCGATGGCGGTGAGGTGCTGTGCTGTGGTCGCTTTCGTCATGCCGTCAGTAAACCGCCAGGGTCTGACAATTGGCTCCGCGTCAGGCCTCCGCCAGGCGCTCCCGAGGCGGACGATCACCGGGTACGGGACCGGCCCACGGCCCCCCACGCCACCTCCCGGCCCTCCCCCTTCCGCCGCCCGGGACTCGCCGCACACCGGCTGACCGGCTACGATCCGCCACACACGCAATGCGAGGGAGACGGACGTTGGGGCGGCTAACCGGCGGGGACCCCTCCCTGCTGCGACGGATCAACTCCGCGGTGGTGCTGCACGCGCTGCGCGCCGCCGACTCCCCGACGCTCACCCACCTCGTGGAGGTGACCGGTCTGTCCCGGCCCACCGTCGAGGGTGTCGTCGAGGGCCTGATCGAGACCGGCCTGGTGGTCGAGGCGCCCGCCGAGGAGGGCGCCGCCCGCCGCCAGGGCCGCCCGGCCCGCCGTTTCCGCTTCCGTACGGAGGCCGGTCACCTGCTGGGCATCGAGATCGGCCCGCACCGGGTGGCCGCGCTGCTGTCCGACCTCGGCGGGCGGGTCCTCGGCTCCGCGCAGCGCGCGGTCGAGGAGACCGCGCCCGCGGACGAACGGCTGGAGAAGGTGCGGGCCGCGGTGGCCGAGCTGCTGCGGCGGGCGGGCGTGGCCCGCAGTTCGCTGCGCGCGGTCGGGGTGGGCAGCCCCGGCATCGTGGAGGCGGACGGCACCGTACGGCTGGGTACGGCCCTGCCGGGCTGGACCGGGCTGCCGCTCGGCGACCGGCTGCGCCGCTCGTTCCGGTGCCCCGTCCTGGTGGAGAACGACGCGAACACCGCCGCCGTTGCCGAACACTGGAAGGGCGCGGCCGCCGGCTGCGACGACACCGTGTTCGTCCTCGCGGGCCTCAGCCCCGGGGCCGGGGCCCTGATCGGAGGGCGGTTGCACCGCGGTTTCGGCGGTGCCGCCGGGGAGATCGGCGCGCTGCACCTGCTGGGGCGCGAGGCCACTCCGGAGAAGCTGCTGTCCACGACCGGGCAGCCGCTGCACCCGCTGGATGAGGCGCAGGTGGCGCGGGTGTTCGCCCTCGCGCGCGACGGTGACGCGCGGGCCCGGGACGCGATGGACCGCTTCATCCGGCGGCTGGTCCACGATGTCGCGGCACTGGTGCTGGCCCTCGACCCGGAGCTGGTGGTGGTCGGCGGCTGGGCCGCCGGTCTGGACGACGTACTGGAGCCCCTGCGCGCCGAACTCGCCCGCTACTGCCTGCGCCCGCCCCAGGTGGCCCTGTCCGTACTCGGCGAGGCGGCGGTGGCCACGGGAGCCCTGCGGCTGGCACTGGATCATGTCGAGGGCGAACTGTTCGCGGTGGAGGGGACGGTCACGGCCCGGCGTTGAGGCGTACCCGCGACGTCCCTCCGCCGACATCCTCCTCTCCCACGGCGCGACGCGGGGGCGTTGTCACACCCCCCGGCTAATGTGCTGAGCAGTGGCCCCGGAGCCGAGCCGAGGAGGGCGCGGGGGCCCGGTGGTCAAGCGCGCCGCGAGCCATGGAGGCAGGGTTGAGCGAGGGACAAGACTCCACCACGTACCCGTCGTCCGCGGGGTACGCGCAGGTCAACGGGCTGGAGCTGTACTACGAGATCCACGGCACGGGACAGCCGCTGGTCCTGCTGCACGGCGGGCTGCTCACCATCGACCTGACCTTCGGCGGCATACTGCCCGCGCTCGCCGCCACGCGGCAGGTCGTCGCGGTCGAGCTGCAAGGGCACGGACACACCGGCGACATCGACCGCGAGCCGGCGCTCTCCTGTCTGGCCGACGATGTGGTGAGGCTGCTGGACCACCTCGGGATCGACCGGGCGGACGTCTTCGGCTTCAGCCTCGGCGGCCTGACCGCCCTCCAGCTGGCGGTCACCCGTCCCACACGGGTGAACCGCCTGGTGCTCGCCTCCACGCACTACCGCCGCGACGGCTACCACCCCGAGATCCTCGACCCGCACGCCCGGCCCGGCTCCCCGCGGATGCCCACCGAGAGCGACTTCCAGGAGATGTACGAGGCGTACGTCCAGGTCGCGCCCGACCCGGGCCGCTTCGAGGCGTTCGCCGAGAAGCTGCAACCGACGGTGCACGGCTTCGAGGGCTGGCCCGCCGAAACCCTGGCCGCCATGGAGGCGCCGGTGCTCCTGCTGGTCGGGGACACCGACTTCGTCCGCCTGGAACACGCCGTCGAGATGCACGGCCTGATCCCCGGCTCACAGCTCGGCGTACTGCCGGGCACGACGCACCGCAACCTGCCACGACGCGCCGACCTCGTCGTACCGATGGTGAAGGCGTTCCTCACACCGACGACGCCGGAACCGCCCGCCTCGTCAGCGGGCTGAACCACGCACGCCGGCGGCAGGAGCAGGAAGCGACGCCCCTCCTCAGCCGCGCGACGTGTCGATGACGCAGAACCGATTGCCCTCGGTGTCGGCAAGCACCACGAAATCGGGGTCATCCGGATAGAGATCCCAGTCGACCCGCCGGGCGCCCAAGGCAACCAGCCGCTCGACCTCGGCAGCCTGGCCGGCCGCGTCTTCGGCGTACAGGTCCAGGTGGACACGCGGGTGCTCCTGGACCGGCGTCCCGCTCAGCCCGATGGCGATCTGTACGCCGGACCCGTCCGCCGGCACCAGCACCACCCAGTCGTCCTCGATGTCCTCGCGCGGCACGTACCTCAGCGCGTCCATCCAGAAGGCAGCGGCCCGCCGCACATCCGAAGCGCCCAGTACCACCGATCCGATTTTCAGCATGCGCCGATTCTCGCGCGACGGCGGGGCGGTTTCCGCCATGCGGACACGTGGGGCCTGCTGAAGCCGGTGAACGGCGCCTCGTGCCGGTCCGCCCGCCGCTCCGTCAGGGCGAGCCCGGCGAGTCGGGCCATCAGGTCGAGTTCCGAAGGCCGTACGTAGCGGTGCGGTGACCGAAAGGCGGACGCTCGGCCCGCGAAGCCCGGAGCCGGGCCGCCGCCTTCCGTGCGGCGTTGCAGGAAGTCGACCGGGAGGCCCAGCACTTCGCGTGACAGAGGCCGGCCGAGGTGACGGCCTCAGGACATCGGTCCGCCCACAAGAGGGCCGGCTCGACGCCGGCACCGCCGAGCCCGTGCGGGAGAGCGCTGTCAGGACCCGACCGGCAGCAGCGGGCGCATGAAGGTGCGCTCGTAGCGCAGGACGCAGCCGCTCTCGTCCCTGATGCGGTCCGCCTCGATGAACTCGGGATCCCGGCCGAACAGCGTGCGGTACTCCTCGTACGCGGCGAGGCTGGGGAAGCTGAACAGGGCGAGCGCCTCGTCACTGGCGCCCTCGGCCGGCAGGAAGTACCCGTGGTGCGTGCCACCGTGCCGGTCGACCAGCTCCATCCAGCGGCGTCCGAAGCGCTCGAACGACTCGGTCTTCGTCGGATCGATCACATACCGGACCACACAAGTAATCATCCGCACGAGGGTAGTGGCGTGACCCGGCCACCGCTGACCCGACACACGATCCGCGGTGGCCGCTGCCCTCGGGCTGCATCCCGGCCGGCCGCGTCACCCACCTCCCCGGGCAGCACGCCTACCCGGCCAGAACCGCGACCCCCGCCCCCGTCTCGTTGTCGCCGAAGGTGAGCCGGCAGGTGTCGGCGCGGTACGTGGACAGGGCCACGGCGGCGGTGCGGCTGTTGGCGAAGTAGCGGGTGGTGACGACGAGGACGGGGGCGCCGGGCAGGCGGTCCAGTTCCCTGGCGTCGTCGGCGCGGGCCGAGCCCAGTTCCACGGCGCGGTCCTGGCCTTCCAGGTCGAGCTGCTGGAGCGCGCGGAGCACGGCGCGGGCGCGGGCCGGTGCGTCCGGGCCCGCGACGGCGGCGTCCGGCACCGTACGGACGGGTACGTACAGCTGCTCGGCGGCGACCGGCTGGCCGTGGGTGACGCGGCTGCGGTGCACGATGTGCACCCGCTCGCCGGGCGTCAGCTCCAGCAGTCGCGCCACGGCCGCCGGCACCTCGGGCGACTCGACGGCGTCGACGGGCTGCCAGTCGTCACCGGGGGCGCCCGGCCAGGTGTGGCGCGCCGGGTCGACGGCCACGCCCACGCGCGGGGGCGCGACGGTGGTGCCGACACCGCGGCGGCGCTGCAGGCGGCCTTCCAGTTCGAGCTGTTCCAGGGCCTGCCGCAGCGTGGCGCGGGCGACGCCGAACCGCGCCGCCAGTTCCCGCTCGTTGGGCAGGATCTCGCCGACCGCGAACTCCGAGTCGAGCGCCTCGCTGAGCACGGTCTTGAGGTGCCAGTACTTCGGCTCCGGAGCCGTTTCGAGCTGCGTGGTCCCCACCCTGTCCTCCGCCGTGGCCGTCTTCCCGACGGGGCTGGTCCCCGTCGGCCGCGGGCCTGTCCCTGGCCGCGCACGCGCTCTTCGGATATGAGCGCTTCTTTATTAAAGGTTGTTGCAGTATCCCTGTGACGATATGGCCGCCCCCACCCTTGGTCAAGACCAATGCGCCGATCCGTCGTCGGCCGCCGGCCGGCGGGCAGAGGCGGAGCGGAGGTACAGGACGCGCGGCGTGCGGTGGCCGGACAGGGCAGGGCAGTAACGGGGCAGTGGCAGGGCAGATACGGGAAGAGCCGCGGACGGCGTCGGGCGACGCCTGACCGCGGCTCTTGCCGTACCTCCTCAGCTACTCATCCCGCAGCGCCCAGCGCCCCCAGCTTGTCCGGATTGCGAATGATGTAAACGGTCTGGATCCGGCCGTCCACGACGTCGATCTGGAAGACCGAGTCCGGCTTGCCCGCGGAGAGCACGAGCAGCGCGACGCCGCCGTTGAGCTCCACGAAGACGAACTCCGCCGCCGGGATACCGCCCCGGGCCACGCCGAGCAGGAAGCGGCCGACCTTGTCGGCGGTCTCGATGACCCGCAGCGGCGCCTTGGCCTTGCCGCCGCTGTCGCCGACCAGCCGTACGTCCTCGGCCAGCAGGTGCAGCAGCCCGTCCAGGTCGTCGCCCGCGGCCGCCGCGAGGAAACGCTCGGTCAGGTCGCGCTGCCGGTCCGGGTCGACCTCGAAGCGCGGCCGGCGCTCCTCGACGTGGCGCCGGGCGCGGCCCGCGAGTTGGCGCACCGCCGCCTCGCCGCGCTCCAGTACCGTGGCGATCTCCGCGTACGGGTAGCCGAACGCCTCGCGCAGTACGAACACCGCGCGCTCCAGGGGCGAGAGCGACTCCAGGACCACCAGGACGGCGAGGGTGACGGACTCGGCGAGGACCGCGCGGTCGGCGGAGTCGGGGGCGGCCGTCACGAGGTCGGTGGCCAGCGGCTCGGGCAGCCAGGGGCCCACGTACGCCTCGCGGCGCGCCTGGACCTGCCGCAGGCGGTCGATCGCCAGCCGGGTCGTCACGCGCACCAGGTAGGCGCGCGGTTCGCGGACCTGTTCGCGGTCGGTGGACGACCAGCGCAGCCACGCCTCCTGGACCACGTCCTCGGCGTCGGCCACCCGGCCGAGCATGCGGTAGGCCACGCCCATCAGGACCGGGCGGTGTTCCTGGAAGACATCGGTTGCGGGGTCGGTCTGCACCCCTTCATCCCAGCGGGCCGACCGGTCGTTGTCCAGCGGAAACGATCGGAAAGAGACGCGTACGGACGTGGTGTGCGGCACAGGGCGCGCGGCAGGCGGAGCCGTACCGGCGCCGGATCGCCGGAGCCCCGCCCCGGCTCCCGGGCGCAGCCCCGCCCCGGCCCTCGAAGGAAACCGCTACCGCGCAGGCCGAACGGCGGTACGCCTTCGGGGTGCTGCGCGGCATGCGGGCCGGCGCGAAGGTGCTGCCACGGCCGGCGGTCGGGCTGCCGGCCCGTTCGGCGGCCGGACGGGCCTCGCTGACGAGCGCCATATAGGCGCACCCGGGCCGCCGTTCGGCGTCGGCGGTGATGGCCGAGACCGGGGCGTTGCGCAACGCGACCGGTTTCGCACCGACTCTGGCGGCGGGGCGCACCGTACTGTTCACCGATGACGTACCGGATGTACCGGTGACCATCGCCTGGGGCAGTCGCGACCGGCTGCTGCTGCGGCGGCAAAGCATACGGGCCAAGTACGCGATACCGGGCGCCCGGCTCGTACGGCTGCCGGGCTGTGGCCATGTGCCGATGAACGACGATCCGGCGCTGGTCGCCCGGGTGATCCTCGACACGGCGCGCTGAGGACGGGGCGGCCGGAGAACGCTCCGGGTCCCGGCCGGTCCGGGCCCGCCCCCTGGAGTTCACCACCCGTTCGGCCGCGCGGCACCGGGCCCCGGTACGAACGGAAGGTCACCAAGATCGGTCGTTTCACGGGAGGTTTCACATGGCGCAGGGACCCGGCAGAGCCGTCGACCGGCGGTCACTGCTGCACGGGGCGGCGGCCGGTACCGCGGCGCTCGCCCTGCCCGCCCTCGCCGGCGCCACGGAAGCCAGGGCCGCGTCCCGTGCGGCGGGCGCGCCCGCGCTGCTGCGGGCCGGGCGGCCGGGTGCCCCGTGGGGTGTGCAGGCCGGGGACGTGACGGCCTCGTCCGGGCTGGTGTGGGTGCGGTCCGACCGGCCGGCGCGGATGATCGTGCAGACCGCGGCGACCGAGTCGTTCCGGGGCGCCCGTACCTGGCACGGCCCGCTGCTCGGCCCCGGTACGGACTTCACCGGCACCACCGCGCTGCACGGTCTGCCGTCCGGTGAGCAGATCCACTACCGGGTGCTGCTCGCCGACCCGCACGACCACCGGCGTACGGGCCGGCCGGTGACCGGGACCTTCCGTACCGCCTCGGACCGGCGCCGGGACGGTGTGCGCTTCACCTGGTCGGGCGATCTGGCGGGGCAGGGCTGGGGCATCAACCCGGACCGCGGCGGCTACCGGATCTACGAGGAGATGCGCCGTCGGGACCCGGATTTCTTCCTGTGCAGCGGTGACAACATCTACGCCGACAGTCCGATCGAGGCCAGTGTGCGACTGCCCGACGGCCGGATCTGGCGGAATGTGACCACCGAGGAGAAGTCGAAGGTCGCCGAGACGCTGGCGGAGTACCGCGGCGCCTTCCGCTACAACCTGCTGGACGCCAATCTGCGCCGCTTCAACGCGCAGGTGCCCACCGTCATCCAGTGGGACGACCACGAGGTGCGCAACAACTGGTACCCGGGCCAGATCCTCGACGACGACCGGTACACGGAGAAGGACGTGGACGTGCTCGCGGCGCGTTCGCTGCGGGCGTTCCGGGAGTACTTCCCCATCCGTACGCTCCACTCGGACCGGGGCGGGCGCGTCTACCGGGTGCTGCGCCACGGGCCGCTGCTGGACGTGTTCGTGCTCGACATGCGGACGTACCGGAACGCCAACTCCCCCAACCGGCAGCCCGACGACCGGCAGGGCATCCTCGGCGCCGAGCAGCTGGCGTGGCTGAAGCGGTCGCTGGCGCGGTCCCGTGCGGTGTGGAAGGTGATCGCCGCCGACCTGCCGCTGGGGCTGGTGGTCGCGGACGGCAGGACGAACTTCGAGGCGGTGGCGCAGGGCGATCCGGGCGCGCCGCTGGGCCGGGAGCTGCAGATCGCGGAGCTGCTGCGGTTCATCAAGCACCGGCGCGTCACCGGCACGGTGTGGCTGACGACCGACGTGCACTACACCTCGGCGCAGCACTACGATCCCTCGCGCGCCGCGTTCAAGGACTTCGCGCCGTTCTGGGAGTTCGTGTCGGGGCCGCTGAACGCGGGCGGCTTCCCGGCCGTGCCGCTGGACGGTACGTTCGGGCCCGCGCAGCCCTTCGTCAAGGCGCCGCGGCGGGCGAACGTCTCCCCCGCCGAGAACCCGCAGTTCTTCGGCGAGGTGGACATCGACGGCGACAGCGGCGAGCTGACCGTACGGCTGCGGCAGGACGACGGGCAGGTGCTGTTCCGCAAGGTGCTGCAGCCCGGGCGGGTGGGGCAGCCCGGCAGCTAGGAGAGCCGAAAGGTACCGTCCCGGCGTGGGATGGACACAACGGTCGCTTTGTGCCTCGATTGCCTCCTTTACCCATCGGTCACAGAGCGTTCGCGATCAGGCAACACCGGTCGGTGAGGCTGGCCGTATGACTGACGCGACATCTGCCAAGAGTTCCCGCCGCCATCACTGGCGGCGGGAGCTGGTCGAGCTGGCGGCCCTGTTCACCGCCGTGGCGGTGGCGGACGCCGTCGCCAACACCATCGCGCACGGCCCGTCCGGCACGGTGCTGCTCTGCTGCTCGGCGGTCGCACTGATCGCCACGGCCGCGTTCCACGCGTGGTGGGCACGACGCCACGAGAACGCGCCGCCGCCGACCGATACCGGCGCCGCGGCGCCGGTGTCCCCCGCCGCCTCCCCCGAGGAGCGGCAGGAGACGGCGCTGTGGCGGATGCGCACGACCGTACGGGACGAGCCGGGCACCCTGGCCGCGCTGAGCACGGCGCTGGCCGGGCACCGGGTGGACATCCTGAGCCTGCAGACCCACCCGCTGTCGGACGGGACGGTGGACGAGTTCCTGCTGCGCGCCCCCGCCGCGCTGCTCCCCGCGGACCTGACCAGGACGGTCGCCGCCGCGGGCGGCGCGCACACCTGGCTGGAGCGGGCGGACGCGCACGACCTGGTGGACGCCCCCACCCGGATGCTGGGGATGGCCACCCGTACCGCCCTGGACTCCGCCGAACTGCCGCTCGCGCTACGCCAGTTGCTGGGCCGCTGCACCATCCATTCGGTGCCCGCGCGGACCTGGAACGGACAGCGGAACACCGAGCCGGTGCCGGAGGAGGGCATCCTCGAAGAGCACACCATGACGTTCCGTGATCCGTCCGGGGGCTCCGTCACCATCGAACGCCCGCACCTTCCCTTCACGCCCACCGAGTTCGCGCGGGTACGGGCGCTCGTCGAGCTGGACGCCCGGCTCGGTCAGCGGGTGCCGCCGCGCCGCGACGTGCTGACGCTGCCCGAGGGCAACCCCATCACGGTGCGCCGCGCGGACCCCTCCGACCTGGCGGCGGCCCGCGCCCTGCACGGCCGCTGCTCGGCCCGGACGCTGGCGATGCGCTACCAGGGCCCGGTCGCCGACGCCGAGCGTTATCTGGACCACCTGCTCAGCCCGCGCTTCGGCCGTACGCTCGCGGTCGAGACCGCGTCCGGGCGGCTGGTGGCGCTCGGCCATCTGCTGTGGGACGGCGAGGAGACCGAGGTGGCGCTGCTGGTGGAGGACGCGTGGCAGCGGCGCGGCATCGGCGCGGAACTGCTGCGCCGGCTGGTCGGGATGGCCGCGGACGCGGGCTGCACGAGCGTGTACGCGATCACTCAGGCGTCCAACACCGGGATGGTGGCCACCATGCGCGGCCTGGGCCTGCCGCTGGACTACCAGATCGAGGAGGGCACGCTGGTGATCACCGCCCGGCCGGCCGGGGTGCCCGTACGGCCGCAGAAGGCCCGGACCGCGCCGGACGCGGGTCCGCGGACGACGTGACGGTGTGACCACACGCTGACGCGGGAGTGGGGCCGGCCGGTACGCGAGCGCTCGTACCAGCCGGCCCCGGGCGGTACGGAGACCGGTGCGGATCGGTGCCGTACCTCAGTGGCCTGCGGTGGCCTCAGCCACCTTCACCTGTCGTGGCTCTCAGACCTGCTCCCACAGGGAGGGCGTGTTCGCCGGTTCCCAGCCGGGCTGGGCCTGGTGGCCCTGCAGGCAGCGGTAGGTGATCCCGTCGTACGTCACCTGGGCGCCCGCCTCGTAGACGGTGCCGGCGGCCCAGGTGGTCTCGCCCGGCTCGCTGGGGCCGGGCTCCTCGGAGCCGCCGGTGTTGGTCTTCAGGGTGAGGCCGTAGCCCTGGAGCAGCGGGTTGATGGGCTGGTAGAAGGTCGTGCCGCCGGAGCTGCAGTTGCCGGAGCCGCCGGAGGTGACGCCCTGGGCCTGGCTGCCGGAGATGAAGGAGCCGCCGGAGTCGCCCGGCTCGGCGCAGACCGAGGTCCGGGTCACACCGCTGACGGTGCCCTGCGGGTAGGTGACGCTGGTGTTGTGCTGCTGGATCGTGCCGCAGTGCCAGCCGGTGGTGGAGCCGGAGCGGCAGATCGAGGCGCCGACCGCCGCCTGGGTGGAGCCGGCGACCCGGACGTTCTGGCCGCCCTGGCCCTTCACGTACGGCGTGGAGGTCCAGTTGCCGTTGGCGGCGACCCAGGCGGTGTCCCGGCCCGGGAAGGTGGAGGCCTGGAAGCTGCCTTGGGCCACCTGGTTGTACCCGGTGGTGGAGGTGCCCGCGCGTCCGCAGTGGCCCGCGGTGGCGAAGCCCTGCTGGCTGCCGCGGGTGATCGCGAAGCCGACGGAGCAGCGGCCGCCGCCCATGTAGTAGGCGTCGCCGCCGCGGATGTCGTACAGCGGGCGCGGGCGCTCGGCGGTGGCGCTCACGCCGACGAGGGAGCGGTCGGCGCCGCTGGCGGCGACGAACGTCCGGGCAGCCGCGGGATCGGCGGCCCGCAGCTGCACCGTGTTCGTCCGGACGTCCACGGCCCACGAGGATGCCTCGGGAGCGGCACGGTGCTGTGCCGCGCGGTCCAACTTCGCTTTGGTGGATTCGAGTTGGGCGAGCGAGTGGGACGTGTGGACGGCGCGGGCACCGGCCGCCCGGACGGCTGCGAGGCGCGCGGTGTCGGTGGTGGCCACGGTCAGCGTGCCGGACTCGGTGCCGCTGACCCAGGCGCCGGCGAAGGACGTGCCCAGCGCGTTCCTCAGGTGTCCGGCCACGGCACCGGCTTCCGCCTCGTTGGCGAGCCGCCGCTCGGCCTGTGCCCGGTTCAGGCCGAGGTCACGCTGCATCGCCTGGTACACGGCGTCGGAGGTGGCACCGACGGACAGGGTCTCGGCGGCCGACCGGTGGGGGGTCTGCGCGGTCGTCGAGTCCGCCCGTATCCGGGCTGCCGCGGAGCCGGGCAGCGCGGTCAGGACAAGGGCGCCGACGGCGGTGATGACGGCACACGTACCCGCTCGGGCGTGTCTGTGGCGCATGGGGGAGGTCTCCTCGGTCTCGGGGGGGTGGAGGTGCGGAAACCGTAGGAGCCGGGCGGCGGCCCGTAGAAGATGTCAGTTGTCCTTCTGCGGAATGTTATGGATACCGCGGGGGAGTCCCGGGTAGCCGATGTCTTCCGATGGCCCCGGATCGGCCTTCGGGTAGCCGGTGTCTTCCGGTGGCCCCGGGTCGGCCTCCGGGTGGCCGATCGCCTGCGGACGGCCCGAATCCGGATGATCCGGATGAGCGGCGGCCCGTGGGCGGGCGGAATCCGGCAGCGGGCCGCCGCCGGTTCCCGGCGGCCCCGGATCGGCCGCCGTGCGGTGGTCGGCCAGCCATCGCGTATAGCTCTCGCTGCGCGCGGCGGCGTCGGCGTGGGCGGCACGGGCCTGGGCGACGACCTCGGGGGCGGAGTTCGCCGCGGGGGTCGCCGGGTGCCAGCCGACCAGGTGGCGCCAGGTCAGCGGCGTACCGGCGAGCGGTCTGGTCACCATCCCCGGAGTGGGCGGCAGGGTCGCCCGGCACAGCCCCGCGGCGCGGCTGACCTGCACGAGGTGGATGCAGGACGCGGTGTCCGTCTCGTACACGCGGGCCGGGGTGAAGCCGGCGCGGGCGCAGGCAAGGGTGAAGCAGTCCGCGAAACAGCCGTCGCCCGGCACGTCCGCCCAGGCCTCGGTGGCCAGTTCCGCCAGGCCGATCTCGCGCCGGCCGGCCAGCGGATGGCTGTCGGCGAGCATGACGAAGACCGGGTCCACCGCGATCTCCCGCCAGCTGAGCCGTTCCGGCTCGGGCGCCGGGGCCTCGCCGCAGGCGCCGATCAGGGCGAAGTCCAGGCGTCCGGCGGCGACCGCGGCGGCGATCTCACGCTCGGACCAGGTGGTGAAGGTGGTCACCGGCACGCCCGGGTGCGCGGTCGCGAGCCGGTCCACCAGGCCGCCCAGCAGCGGGCCGTGGGTGCCGCCGAGCCGGAAGCCGGTCATTCTGCTGCCCGCGCTGCCGAACCGTACGGCCTCCTGCTGGAGCTCGCTGATCGCGGGCAGCACCACGCGCGCCCGCTCCAGCACGAACTCGCCGAGCGCCGTGGGCCGTACCCCGTAGCGCCCGCGCTCGAAGAGCTTGCCGCCGAGGGTGCGCTCGATCCGTTTCAGCTGGGCGCTCAGGGCGGGTTGCGCCAGGCCCAGCTGTGCGGCGGCCTTCGTGAGGCTCCCCGCGTCGGCTATCGTCCGGATCGTCTTCAAATGCCGCAATTCCAGGTCCATTCTGTGAGCTTGGAGCGTCCGCTCCGGCGGGAGCAATAGTCCGGTCCGGACCGATGAAGCCCGCCTTCCGCTCCGGGCGGGCGCGGTACGTGCGGCGCGTGCGGCACGTTCCCCTGTTCGCCCTGCGCGGACGCGGCGCTGCGCGGGCGGACGCACGGCGCGCTGATGATGACGTGGCGGGGGCTTCCGTACGAGGATGGGGCGCATGTCCCACACCACTGCTTCCGACAGCGCCCCCCTCCCCCGCCAGGTCGCCGACGCCTATGTCGACGCGCTGGTGGAGCTGGACCCCATCATGGGCACCTTCCTCGGCGTCCCGGAGAGTTCGAGCCGGCTGCCCGACTTCTCACCCACCGGGCAGGAGGCGGTGGCGCAGCTCGCCCGTACGACGCTGGACCAGCTCGCCGAGGCCGAGCGGCGGCCGGGCGCGGACAGCGAGGGCGAGCGCCGCTGCGCCCGGCTGCTGCGCGAGCGGCTGACCGCCGAGCTGGCGGTCCACGAGGCGGGTGAGGGGCTGCGCACGGTCAGCAACCTCCACTCGCCGCTGCACTCGGTGCGCGAGATCCTGACGATCACGCCGGTCGAGACGGACGACGACTGGGCGGCGCTCGCCCGGCGGCTGCGCGCCGTGCCCGCCGCGCTGGAGGGCTATCGCGCCTCGCTGGAGGCGGGCCTGAAGCGGGACCTGCCCGCCGGGCCGCGCCAGGTCGCCACCGTCATCGGCCAGTTGGACACCTGGATCGGCACGGGCCGCAGCTGGTTCGCCGAGCTGACCGAGCCGGGCCCGGACGCGCTGCGCGCGGAGCTGAACTCCGCCGCGGCGCTGGCGACCGGCGCCCTCGTGGAGCTGCGCGACTGGTTCCGCGGCCGGTACGCACCGGCGATCGAGGGCGCGCCCGACGTGGTCGGCCGTGAGCGCTACGCCCGTCTCGCCCGCTACTTCAACGGCGCCGACCTGGATCTGGACGAGGCGTACGCCTACGGCTGGTCGGAGTTCCACCGGCTGCACGCCGAGATGGTCCAGGAGGCGGAGAAGGTGCTGCCCGGGGCGAAGACCCCGTGGGAGGCGATGGCCTGGCTGGACGAGAACGGCGAGGCCGTGGAGGGCGTCGAGGAGACCCGCCAGTGGCTCCAGGCGCTGATGGACCAGGCGATCGACGCGCTGGACGGCACCCACTTCGACCTGGCGGAGCGGGTCAAGCACGTGGAGTCGCGGATCGCCCCGCCCGGCGGCGCCGCCGCGCCGTACTACACCCAGCCCTCGCAGGACTTCTCCCGCCCGGGCCGCACCTGGCTGCCGACCATGGGCCAGACCCGCTTCCCGGCGTACGACCTGGTCTCGACCTGGTACCACGAGGGCGTGCCGGGCCACCACCTCCAGCTGGCGCAGTGGACGCACGTGGCCGAGGACCTCTCGCGCTACCAGACCGGGGTGGGCATGGTCAGCGCCAACGCCGAGGGCTGGGCACTGTACGCGGAGCGGCTGATGGACGAGCTGGGCTTCCTGACCAACCCCGAGCGCCGGCTCGGCTACCTGGACGCGCAGATGATGCGCGCGGTCCGCGTCATCATCGACATCGGCATGCACCTGGAGCTGACCATTCCGGATGACTCGCCCTTCCACCCCGGCGAGCGGTGGACGCCCGAGCTGGCGCAGGAGTTCTTCGCGCGGTATTCCAGCCGCTCCGCGGACTTCGTCGAGAGCGAGATCATCCGCTATCAGGGCATGCCGGGCCAGGCCATCGGCTACAAGCTCGGCGAGCGCACCTGGCTCCAGGGCCGGGAGGCGGCCCGGCAGCGGCACGGCGCGGACTTCGACCTCAAGGCGTGGCACATGGCCGCCCTGTCGCAGGGCTCGCTGGGTCTGGACGACCTGCTGGCCGAGCTGTCGCGCATCTGAGGCCGGTGGACTGCGTGTTCCTCTTCCCCGGCGATCCGCTGCGCCCCGGCCGCACCGATCCGGAGTTCGTCCGTGAGGCCGGTGCGGTACGGGCGATCGGCGCGCGCAGCGCGGTGATCGACCTTGAGGCGCTGGCCGCCGGGGACGCGGCGCGGGCGGTGGCGCGGGTGCCGAGCGGGGCCGGGGCGGCGTGGTACCGCGGCTGGATGCTCACGGCCGAGCGCTACGCCAGCCTCGCCGCGGCCCTCGCCGAGCGCGGCTGCCTGCTGCTGACCACCCCGGAGGGCTACCGCTCCGCACACGAACTCCCGGGCTGGTACGCGGTGTTCGCCGACCTCACGCCGTACAGCCGCTGGCTGCCGTGTGCACCGGACCGGCCGCCCGGCGAGGCGGAGCTGGCCCGGCTGGCCGCGCCGCTGGGCGGCGGGCCCGCCGTGGTCAAGGACTGGGTGAAGTCCCGCAAGCACGAGTGGGACGAGGCGGCGTACGTCCCGGACGCGTCCGACACCGCGCGCCTGGCCTCGGTGGTCGGCCGGTTCGTGGCCTTGCAGGAGGAATTCCTGACCGGCGGCGTGGTGCTGCGCGCTTTCGAGCAGTACGCGGCTGCGGGCGAGGCGCGCGTGTGGTGGGTGGACGGCGAGCCGGTGCTCGTCGGAGCCCACCCGGACACCCCGGGGCGGTGCCCGGTGCCGGACCTGTCGGCGGTCGCGCCCGTCGTACGGGCGGCGCTGCGCAAGCTGGGCTGCCGGTTCGTCACCACGGACCTGGCGCTGCGCGCGGACGGCGTGTGGCGGGTGGTCGAGGTGGGCGACGGGCAGGTCAGCGGGCTTCCCGCGGGCGCGGACACCGGCACGCTGGTCGAGGCGCTGGCCACGGCCGGTGCGGGCTTCCCGCTGGCGCTGGCGGCGGGCCGGGTGGTGCTGCGGCCCGTGCTGCCGACCGCGGCGGCGCGGCTGGCGGACGGCGGCGGCCTCGACGACCGTCCCGGCGGGCCGGTGTGGGCGGGCGGACGGCCGCCGGAGGCCACCGCCGCCTCCGCCGCCGCCGTCGCGCAGTCCGTCGAGGTCGGGCCGTACCACCCCGGCTGGGGCCTGTTCACGATCACCCGGGCCGACGACGGTACGGCCGTGGGCTCCATCTGCTTCCACGGCCCGCCGGACGACGAGGGCGAGGTGGAGATCGGCTACACGCTCTGCCCCGCGGCGCGCGGCGCGGGCTGGGCCACGGAGGCGACGCGCCTGCTGGCCGACTGGGCGTCCGGCCGGCCCGAGGTCCGTACGGTACGGGCGGTGACCGAGCCGGCGAACATCCCGTCGCAGCGGGTGCTGGAGCGGGCCGGGTTCGTCCCGTCCGGCGACCGGGGCGGGCTGCGGGCGTACGTCTTCGCGGAGGTGTGACGCTGCCCCACGGCCCGGCCCCCGGATCACTTCTCGGCGATATGGATTTCGTACCGCCAGAATGCCCGGTGCCGCCAGAATTCGACGGCGGACATGGAATTCACGGCCTGCCGCCGCAGCCCCGCCGCCCGGAACGCGGCGTACGGCACTCGCGCGATGGCCGCGAAACACCGGAGCATCGGCCACATGCTGCGGGAAATGTCCTCGACGCGCAGGACGGAGAATCCGGGTTCCGTGGTGAGGCGTTCCAGCGTGCCGTAGACGAAACGCTGGAACGACGGCATCGCGGCCCAGTCGTTCAGCTGCCGGAAGGTCTCGGCCGCGGGCCCCGGCATCCGGGTCGGCACTTCCCTGGCGTACTCGAACATGACGAGCCGGCCGCCCGGTTTCAGTACGCGGTGGAACTCCCGCAGCGCGGCCTCGGCCTCCGCGGCGTGCACCAGGGTCTCCATCGTGTAGACGGCGTCGAAGCTCTCGTCGGGGAAATCCAGTACCGCGTAACTCCCGTGCGAGAAGGTGAGCAGCGGGTCGAGGCCGCGGCGGCGGGCCCGGCGCCGGGCCTCCGCCACGTGGGCGGCGACCAGGTCCACGCCGTGGATGCGCAGGCCGAAGCGGCCCGCCAGGCGGGCGGCCACGTCCCCCACACCGCACCCGGCGTCCAGCACCCGCGCGCCCGGCGGCTGCGCGAGCCGCTCCCCCATGACGTCCTCCATGCGGCGCAGCGCCTTCGGCCAGTTCCACGCGGAGTCGTGCTCGCGGTAGAAACCGAAATGCTTGGTGCCGTGCAGGAAGAGGCGATATCCGAGGCGTGATCCCGGCTGCCGGTAATAGCGGACGACTTCGCGTTCGTTGTTCACATCCGGCACCATGCCAGCGGGGGCGGCACCCGCACACCGCTTCGGCGCCGGAAACCCCCTTCCGGGTTGCATCCGCTTTTCGCCCGGCGCGCCCCCGCACGGTGTCAGCAGCCGCAGTCCCCCTCGCCGACGGGCGCGGTCAGCGGGTCGGGCGCGTGCTGTTCGCGCCCCTGCGCGGTCCGCACCGCGTGTCCCTCGCGTATCCAGTACTCGATCCCGCCGAGCATCTCCTTGACCCGATATCCCCGCTCGGCGAGCGCCCCCGCGGCGCGCGTCGCGCCGTCGCAGCCGGGGCCCCAGCAGTGCACGACGACGGGGACGGCCGGGTCCAGAAGCTTGGCGGCGTGCTGCGGGATGTCCGCCGTGGGCAGGTGCAGGGCTTCGGCGATGTGCCCCTGGTCCCAGGATTCGGTGCTGCGGACGTCGACGAGGACGAAGCCGGGGTCCCCGCTGCCGGTGAGGGCGGCGTGCACGTCGGCGGCGTCGGTGTGGAAGGCGAGCCGGGCCGCGAAGTAGGCGGCGGCCTCGGCGGGAGCGGCGGGCGGTGTCCGGAGGACGGGGGAGACGGCGGACGGGGAGTCGGGGGAAACAATCTGTGTGGTCATGCCGATGAATCTACGGTCACGGCGCGGTGCCGAGAAGCAATGATCACCGGCAGAAGTCTTGATCCGCCGGGGATTCCACTGCTAAACACCTCTCATGACCGACTATTCCCCTGACGCCACCGACTGGCGCATTCTCGACGTCCTGCAGCGCAACGGCCGCGCGGGGTACGCCGAGCTGGCCCGCGCCGTGAACATGTCCGCGAGCGCGGTCACCGAGCGCGTCCGGCGCATGGAGGAGGCCGGGGTGATATCCGGGTACGCGGCGGTGGTCGAGCCGGAGGCCATCGGGCTGGGGGTGCTGGCGTTCGTCCGGCTGCGCTACCCGAACGGCAACTACAAACCGTTCCACGACCTGCTGGACACCACGCCCGAGATCCTGGAGGCGCACCACGTCACGGGCGACGACTGCTTCGTCCTGAAGGTCGCCGCCCGCTCGATGAAACACCTGGAAGAGGTGTCGGGCCGGGTGGGAGCGCTGGGGTCGGTGACGACCAGCGTGGTGTACTCCTCGCCGCTCCCCCGGCGTCCGATCAGCCACTGAGGGGCGCCGGGGCTCCCCCGTATCACTCCGGTATGCGGTGGCGTACGGACGATCCGGCCCGGTCCTTGACGACCTCCAGCTGCGCCGGGATGCGCTGCCGCAGGTCCGCGACGTGGCTGACGATGCCGACGCTGCGGTCCCGTTCGCGCAGCGAGTCCAGGACGTCCAGCACCTCGTCCAGCGTCTGTTCGTCCAGGCTGCCGAACCCCTCGTCGATGAAGAGGGTGTCCAGGCGGGTGCCGCCCGCCTCGTCGGTGACGACGTCGGCGAGCCCGAGCGCCAGCGCCAGCGACGCGAAGAACGTCTCGCCGCCGGAGAGGCTGGCGGTGTCCCGCTCGTGGCCGGTCCAGGCGTCGATGACGTGCAGTCCCAGGCCGGAGCGGCGGGCGCCGCCGGCCCGCTCGTCGGAGTGCACGAGCGTGTAGCGGCCGGAGGACATCCGGTGCAGGCGCGCGCTGGCGGCCGCGGCGACCTGTTCGAGCCGGGCGGCGAGGACGTACGACTCCAGGCGCATCCGCCGTTCGTTCTCCGCCGACGTACCGGCGGCGAGCGCGGCGAGGCGGGCGACCCGCTCGTACTCGACGCGCAGCGGGGCCAGCCGGCAGGCGTCGGCGTGGGCCTGCGCGGCCAGCCGGTCCAGTTCGGCGCAGCGTTCCTCGGCGGCGGCGCAGGCGGCACCGGTGGCACGCAGCCTGCGCCCTGCCGCGTCCAGCTCGGCGCGGGCCCGCTCCGGCTCGGCGGGCGGGAGACCGGCCGCCGCGATCGCTTCCGGGTCGGCCAACTCGGCCTCCACGGCGGCCGATTCGGCCTGGTAGCGGTCCAGGCGCTGTTGCAGGGCGCGCCAGTCGTCGTCGTTCAGCAGCGCGTCGGACGCGGCCTGCGGGGTGTCGAATCCGGCGCGGTAGGCGGCATCGGACAGGTGGGCGTCGGCTTCCTTGAGGCGTTCGGCGCAGGCTTCGGCGGTACGGGCCGCGGCCGCGGCGTCGGCCAGCAGCGCGACCTGCCGCTCCAGGCGCCGGGCCCGATCCGCGACGGTGGCGCAGTCGCCGCGCGCCTCGGCCAACCCGGTTTCGATGGAGGCGAGTTCGCGGTCCAGCGCTTCGCGGTGGGAGGTGCGTGCGGCGGCGCGGCGCTCGGCCTCCTGCTGTTCGGCGCGGCGGCGCTCGTACTCCCGCTCGGCGCGGGACAGCGCTTCCCGTGCGGCGTGCAGCCCGGCGCCCGCGGCTCGTTCGCGCGCGTAGGAGTCGCGCAACTCCTCGGCTGCACGCGCGAGTTCGGCGACGGCCGCGTCTCCGGCGGTCGCGGTCGCGGCGGCCAGTTCCTCCTTCAGGGACTGGCGGGCGCGCTCCGCGTCCTGGCGTACGGACTCGGCCTGCCGGTAGGCGTCCAGCGCGGCTTCCTCGGCCGTACGGTCCACGTGGTCGGCCCCGGTACGCGCCGGGGCGGGGTGCTCGGTGGCCCCGCACACCGCGCACGCGGCGCCGTCCTCCAGCCCGGCGGCGAGTTCGGCGGCGATGCCGCGCAGCCGGCGGTCCTTGAGGTCGAGCCAGTGTTCATGGGCCGCCGCCGAACGCTCGCGGGTCCGCAGCGCCTCCTCGTCGGCGGCCCGTACCTCGTCCGCGAGCCGGTCGCGCCGCCGCGCGGCGTCCAGGCGCTGCCGGGCCGGGTCGAGCTGCACGTGGAGCTGTTCGGCGCGGGCGGCGGCTTCCTGTGCGGCTTCGATGCGCCGCAGGTGTTCCTGGTGTGCCGGTTCCCAGTCCGCGAGCCAGGCGGCGGCGTCGAGCAGCGTCTGCTCGTCGGCGCGCGCCTCCCGTTCGATTCCGGCGCGCTCCCGGTGGATCTCGGCGGCGCGGTCCTCGGCCCGGCGGGCCGCCGTCAGCGAACCGAGGTCCTGCCGCAGCTCGCGTTCCAGCGCGGCGAGCCGTTCGCCGTCCGCGCCTGCGAGGTCCGGCGGCAGCTGGGACCGGCCGCGCCGCTCGGCGGCCTGTGCCGTCCCGTGCTCGCGCCAGGCCGCGTCCCGCAGAGCCAGTGCCGGGGCGACCTCGGAGGCCGCGCGGGCGCGCGCCAGCCGGTCCCGGGCGCGGTCCCGTTCGCCGGTCTGCGCCGCCAGTTCGCCGGCGCGCCGCTGCGCTTCGGCGTACCGGCGCTGGAGACGGTCGCGCTCCCGCTCCTCGTCGGCCAGTGCGCGGGCCGCGGCTTCCGCGGTCTCGGCGGAGCGTACGGCGAGGCGGGCGATCGTGTACCGCTCCCGCGCGGTGGAGCGCGCCACGGCCGCCCGTACCAGTACGGCGTCGGCGAAGCCCGGGTCCCCGGGGCCCGGCACGTCCGCCGCCCGGCCGTCGGTCCCTGCGTCGGCTTCCCGTCCGTACTGTCCTGGTACGAGCGTGGTCGCGGTGGCCGTCGTCCCGCCACGCGCCGCGCCCGTACGCTGCGCAGTACGTCCCGTACCGCTTCGGCGGCCGGACCCGGCAGCCGTGTCCTCGGGGGCGCGCCCCGGCGCCGGAACACCGAAGCCGGCCGGCTCCCCCGCGGCCTGGTCCATACGGTGGGCGAGCGCCAGCAGCCGGTCGTCACCGGCGGCGACCCGGTCGGCGGCGGCCTTGCGGCGGGTGGCGAGCTGTTCTTCGAGCGCGGCGAACCGGCGGGTGTCGAAGAGCCGCCCGAGCAGGCGGGCACGGGCCTCGGCGTCGGCCCGCAGGAAGCGCGCGAAGTCCCCCTGCGGCAGCAGGACGACCTGGCAGAACTGCTCCTTGCTCATGCCGAGGAGCTGGCCGATCTCCTCGCCGATCTCCTGGTGGGACCGGCTCAGCGCCTTCCAGTGCCCGCGCCCGTCCGCCGCGGCGCCGTCCGCGCCGGCGGCATCGGTCACGTACTCGCGCAGCCGGCTCTGCGCCTTCTCGCGGGTCGTGCCGGTCCCGCGCTTCTTCGGGCGGGGCTGCTCCGGCAGCCGGGTGATCTCCAACCGGCGCCCGCCCACGGTCAGTTCGAGGACCACCTCGGTGGGCGTCAGCGGGTCGGCGAGGTCGCTGCGCAGCGCCTGGCCGCTCTGCCGGGTGCCCGGCACGGACCCGTACAGCGCGAAGCAGACGGCGTCCAGGATCGAGGTCTTGCCCGCGCCGGTCGGCCCGTGGAGCAGGAAGAGACCGGCCCGTGTGAGCCGGTCGAAGTCGATGGTCCGGGTCCGGCCGAACGGGCCGAAGGCCGTGACCGACAGCCGGTGCAGCCTCACCGCGCCACCTCCCGCAGCACATCGTCCACGCGCACCTCGTCCAGGGCCGAGCGCAGTACGGCCCGCTCGTCGTCGTCCACGGCGCGGCCGGCCCGTACGTGTTCCACGAAGTCCTCGGCGATCTCCTGGTCGCTGCGCCCGCGCAGCCGCTGCGCGTACGAGGCCAAGGAGGCGGCGGGGCCGTCCTCCGGCTCGAAGGCGAGGCTGAGGATGTGCGGGAACCGCCCGGCGAGGCGGGCCATCGGCTCGTGCGGGCGGGCGGCGTCGGTCAGCGTCGCCTCCACCCACGCCTCCTCGTGCCCGGCGAGCGCCGGGTCCTCCAGCAGGTCGGCGAGCTTGCCGCGGATACGGGCCAGCGGCCGGGGCACCGGGCAGTCCAGGCGCTCGGCCCGTACCGTGCCCGCGGCGTCCAGATCGACGCGCCACATGGACTTGCGGTGGTGCTCCTCGGAGAAGGAGTAGGCGAGCGGCGAGCCGGAGTAGCGGACCCGGTCGGTGATCGTCTGGCAGCCGTGCAGGTGCCCGAGGGCCGCGTAGTCGACGCCGTCGAAGACCGATGCGGGTACGGATTCCACGCCGCCGACCGTGATGTCGCGCTCGCTGTCGCTGGGGGCGCCGCCGGTGACGAAGGCGTGCGCGAGGACCACCGACCGGGTGCCCGCCGGGCGTCCGGCGAGGTCGTCGCGCACCCGGTCCATGGCCGCGCCCAGCACCTGCGCGTGGTCGGCCCGCCGGGCACCGAACTCCTCCTTGACCAGGGCCGGTTCCAGGTACGGCAGGCCGTACAGGGCGACCTCGCCGTGCTCGTCGCGCAGCACGACCGGCGTGCCGCAGGCCGCCGGGTCGGTCCGCAGGTGGATGCCGGACTGCCGCATCAGCCCGGAGCCGACGCCGAGCCGGCGGGCCGAGTCGTGGTTGCCGGAGATCATCACGGTGGGCACGCCCAGACCGGCGAGGCGGTGCAGCGCGTCGTCGAAGAGTTCCACGGCGGCGAGCGGCGGTACGGCGCGGTCGTAGATGTCGCCCGCGACGAGCACCGCATCGACGTTCTCCGTACGGACCGTCTCGACCAGGTGGTCGAGGAAGGCGCGCTGGGCGCCGAGCAGGTTCACGCGGTGGAACGAGCGCCCGAGGTGCCAGTCGGAGGTGTGCAGAAATCTCAAGAGACCGCCTCGACCCGCACCGCTACCGCTCCTCCGCTCCCGTGGTCCGCACCCGGCCCGTACGCCGTCGCCGCCCCGCCCTGCCGGTCACCGACCACGCCGGCGCCGCCGGACACCGCGTTTCCCACCCGTCTCAGTCTGCCACCCGCACCACGAGCCGGACGACCACACCCCGCGACAGCACCCACGGCCCGCCTGTGATGCGACTCACTCCCAGGGCGCCGGGCGAGCGGCCGGGCACACAAACGCCGAGGGCACCGGCTCGTCGCCCGGTGCCCTCGGCGGACTCCCGCGTCAGCCCCTCGATCTCTCAGGACTGCGATGCACGCTATGTGCCCCCGCTACCCCTGCTGTCCTTGTTGTGCAGCTTTGGCTGCCTTGTCCGTGATATCCACGGTGTCCTTCGCGGGCGGCGCGGTGACGTTCACGTCCGTACCGAAGTCGCTGAATTTCAGCGTGGTGCTCACGGTGGTCCGCGCGGCGCTGTTGCCCTGCCGGCCGGTCCTGGGCTTGACCTCGACCTTCTCCTGCCGGAGCCGGCCCTGCCCGTCCAGCCAGATGTCGAGCGGCAGCCGGTCGCCGAGCTGGGCCCGGAGCTGCTTCGCCTGCTGCGCGTTGTCCTTGGCCAGCTCCGCCACGTCGACGGACACCTTGTAGTGGGTGGTGGCCGTGCCGTCGACGGTCTCGGTCCCGACCTTCTTGACGTCCTTGTCGCTGATGCCCTTCATGTAGGTGAAGGAGGACGTCGGGTCCTCGTACTGCGAGCTGCCGCCGGTCTGCTGGAGCAGCTTCTTCACGTCCACCTTCAGCCACGACTTGCCCTGCGGCAGCTGCTTGCGCTGCGCGGCGGGCGGCTGCTGGTAGAGGATGCCCTCCACCATCCGCTGGTGGACCTGCTGGTTGCCGGTGAGCAGCACCAGCTCACTGCTGCCCTTGGCCAGGTCCACCACACCCGACCCGCGGACCTCGGCGTTCGTCCCGCCGCTCTGGGCCTTGGTGAGGAGCGTCATCTTGGCGGTCCTGGCGCTCGTGGTCTTCTGGTGCGCGGCCCGTACCGCCTGCGGTCCGTCCGCCGCCCCGCCCGGTGCGGCCGGGGACCCCTGCTGGTCCGATGGCTTGCCCGATGCCTTGCCGTCCGTACCGCCGCAGCCGGCGACGGCGGCCAGGGACAGCGTCCCGGCTGCCGCCATCGCTAAGAGACGCGGACGTGTGCTCGCTGTTCTCACTGTGACCTCCTGGTCGGAAAACCCGTGCGGGCCGACGGTCCCCCGCGCGTCATGGGGTTGCGAGTGCCCCGCGGTACGCGGATGAATCACGGGCCCGGGTGCGCGAGTGCAAGCGGTGCCGTGTGCGGCGGCCGGGGCGCGCTGGGCGCAACCGCGAGGCCCGGCCCCCTTTCACCCGTAATTCAGCCGGCGCTTCGGGTGGCCTGAACACCGTCGAACAAGCCTTCCGCAATTGACGGCGCCACATGCCGCGGGCAGCCTTGCGAGCACCGAAACAGCGACGGGATGGGGACGCGAGTGACCGCCAACGGTAATGGCAAGAACGCCGACGAACCGTACGTCATCACCGGCCGGGGGAAGGACGCCGCCCCCGCCAACGCCTTCTCCTTGTTTGCCGATGTCAACTACAACGTGGGAGGGCCCCGCACCAAAATCCTCGTCGTCCCGGTCAACGGCACGGCGAACAATTTCAGCGACTACGGTTTCGACCAGAGCGACGACGGTGTGAGCAGCGTCGTCAACAACACCGGCCGGGACAACATCCTCTTCACGCGGACGAACCAGGGCGGCTCGCAGTTACCCGTGTCCGCCAACTCCTCGATCACCGACCTGACGCGGATTCCGCTGTCCGGCAGCTCCACCGGCACCTGGAACGACCAGGCCCAGTCCGCGCTCGCCTTCAACAAGCCGGTGCCGCTGCCGGTGTTCACCGCTCCCCGGCCCAGCGCCCAGACCGAGGACCGCCGGCAGGCCGTCCAGGGCAACGCGGCGCCCGACGTCCAGCAGGTGCTGCTGTACGAAGGGCCGAAGCTGCTGGGCACCTGCCCGGTCAAGGACAGCGCGTGGGAGTACGCCCCGGACGCCGACTGGCCGCTCGGCCAGCACGACCTCTCCGCCGTCGCCGTGCGCGACGACGTGCAGTCCGGCAAGGCGCCGCTGCGCTTCTACGTCGTGCTGCCGACGCCCGTGGTGGACATCAGGTCGCCGCAGGAGGGCGCCGAGGTGGACAGCGGTGCCACCGTCGACGGCGTCGCGTTCAACGCCGACACGGTGACGCTCACCGAGGGCGGCAGCCGGCTCGGCAGCGTCAAAGTGACCACCAATCTGTGGAGTTTCGCCCATGACGGCGGCTGGCCGCTCGGGAAGCACAGTGTGACGGCGACCGCCGTCAGCGGCAGCCAGGAATCGGAGCCGGACACCGTCGCTTTCACGGCGGCCGACAAGAACCTGAAGGTCGAGTACAAGTTCAACTCTTCCTGGCAGGACTGGCAGACCCAGAAGTACATCTACTCCTACGACGTCACCATGTACGCCGGGGAAACCGATGTGAAGCACTGGAACCTCGGATTCGGCCAGCTCCCGGACGGTTCGGTGCTGGCCCCGGAATTCGAGGCGAGTTTCTGGGGGCTCATCATCGGTGACGGCTCGGACGGAAATGTGCTCCTCGGTTCGCCTCCCGAGGGCGTGCACATCGTCCCGGCCAAGGGCAACCTGACCATCCGCGTACTGGTGCTGATTCCGACGCAGGACGCCGCGTACCAGAAACTGTACGGCCTTTTCGCGAAGTCACTGGCGGAATAGCCACCTGCGTCGCGCATACGGGATCGCGGGGTCCGGGCCGGATGGTCCGGACCCCGCGATGCGCTGTCACATGACCGCCGATCCGCTAATCCGCGGTCTTTGCGGCTCCTTCGCCGTCCGCCGCGTCGCGTATCCCGGCGCCGTCCGGTGCGGCGGTCGCGTACTGGGCCGCCTGGATCTCGTAGAGGGAGCGGTAATGGCCGCCGGAGAGCGCCATGAGCTCGGCGTGGCTGCCCTGTTCGATGAGGCGGCCGGCGTCGAGGACGTAGATGAGGTCGGCGCTCGCGGTGGCGGCGAGCCGGTGGGTGATCAGCAGGACGGTGGTGCCGCGGCCGGTGAGGGCGCGCAGGGCCCGGAACGTCTCGATCTCGGCCCGGGGGTCGAGCGCGGACGTCGGCTCGTCCACGACCAGCAGCGGCGCGTCGCGGTAGCGGGCGCGGGCGCCGCCGAGGCGCTGCCACTGCCCGCCGGAGAGCTGGGTGCCGCGCTCGAAGCCCTTGACGACCAGGCTGTCCCAGCCGTGCGGCAGCGCGGTGATCATGTCCGTGGCGTCCGCGCCGTCCGCGGCCCGCTCGACGCGCCACTGGTCGAGCCGCTGGTCGCTGCGGCCGATGTGGACATTGGCGCGGGCCGTCATGGGCCAGTGCGGGAAGTCCTGGGCCAGCAGCGCCACCTGGTCGAAGACGGCCGCGCGGTCGGCGTCGCGGGTGTCGGTGCCGTTCCACAGCAGCCGCCCGTCGCCGGGCAGGTAGAGGCCGGCGACGAGTTTGGCCAGCGTGGACTTGCCCGAGCCGTTGGCGCCGACCAGCGCCACGACCGTGCCGCGCGGGATGGTCAGGTCCACCTTGTCCAGGGCGGGTGAGGCGGCGCCGGGGTAGGTGAAGGAGACCTTCTCCAGGCGGACCTCCTCCAGCGGGCCGGACAGCGCGTCCCCGCCGCCGGGGATGGCGTGCCGCTCGGCGAGCGTGCAGGCGTCCTCCCAGTCCTTGAGGTACATCGCCTCCTCGTAGAGCCGGTTGAACTGCATGACCAGCGCCAGCAGGCCGGCGCTGGAGGTCCGTACGGCGATCACGGCGGTGCCCGCCACGGCCAGCGGCATGCCGCCGCCGGTCAGCAGCAGCCACAGCACGCCGTAGGCGCCCAGTGCCGCCAGGCCCGAGCCCGCCGAGGCGACGGTCTGCGTGGCGGCCTCGGCGCGGGCGAGCCGCTGCTGCTCGCGCTCCATCGTGCGCGACATGTCCGCGTACGCGTCGACCAGCAGCCGCCCGGCGCCGTGCACCCGGATCTCGGCGGCGCACGCCTGGTCGGTGAGCTTCTGGGTGATGACGGAGATGGCGCGGCGGTGTTCGATCCAGGTGTGCCGGGAGTCGTACTGGCGGCGGGCCGAGAGCACGGCGCTCCACCCCTTGGGCGCGGCCACCAGGAACAGCATCAGGACGAGCAGCGGGTGCAGCAGGAGCAGCACCCCGGCGGCGGCGAGCAGGCCGATCAGCGCGTTGAGGACGAGGATGGAGGAGCCGAGCATCATCCGGATCGAGTCGGTGCCGAACCGGCCCGCGTCCAAGGCCCGGTGAACCTGCTGGTCCTCCAGGGCGGCGAGTTCGACGCGGATCACGCCCTGGTAGAAGCGGGCCGTGCAGACCCGCTCGACCTTCGGCTCCAGCTGCCCGGACGCCGCGGTGGACACCGCCGAGAGCAGCGACGAGAGCACCGCGACGGCGGCCACGGCCGCCAGGGCGGGCAGCGCCTGGCGCAGCCGCGCGGGCGTGGGCCCGGCCGCGAACAGGGCGACGAGCACCTGGTTGGTGGCCACCAGCGTGAAGGCGCGCAGCACGCCCTGGCCCACCTCGGCACCGAGCAGCGCCAGCAGCGCGGTGCGGTCCTCGCGCCAGGCGGCTCTGGCCACGGTGCGCATCATGGCGGGGAACTGCCGGGCCATCGCCCACAGGCCCATCCGCAGCAGCGGCATCTCGTGCCGCGTGAACGACAGGTCGTAGCGCAGGGCGCCGCCGAACAGCACCCGTTCGCTCTCGGACACCGGCAGCCCGGCGCGGGGCCCGGCGCGGCGGCTCTTCATCGTCCCTCCGGCCGTGCGGCGGGTGCGGTGCGGGTACGGGCGGCCCGGGCGGTACGCGTGGCCGGGCGGGCCCGCGCGGGGGCCGGCCCGGTCGTCGCCGTCGCGGCGTCCTTCATGGCTGCTCCTCCGGCTTCGGTCGTCGTGCCTGCTGCTTGCCCCGTCCGGCCCGCCCCGGCACGCCCGCCGCCCGTCCCGGCGGCCTCCCCCGGCCGGCTCCGCCTCACCGGCCACCGTCACCGCCACCGGACCACGCCGGGTAATACGATTTCCAGCCACGACCGATCATCACCGAAGTCTTACGGGGGTTTCTTTCACGTGTTCGGAATTGTCCGGCCCTGCACCCACCGCCTGTCCCAGGGACTCAAGGCGGAGTGGATGGCCCATTTGTGCGGGCTGTGTCTCGCCCTGCGCGCCGACCACGGGCAGTTCGCCCGGGTGGTCACCAATTACGACGGGCTGATCGTGTCCGTCCTGACCGACGCCCAGACCGGCCGGGTGGCCGACCGGCGCCGGACCGCCGGGCCCTGCCCGCTGCGCGGCATGCGGACCGCCTCGGTGGCCAAGGGCGAGGGCGCGCGGCTGGCCGCCTCGGTCTCGCTCGTGCTCGCCTCGGCGAAGATCCGCGACCATGTCGCCGACCGGAACGGGCTGCTGCGCCGCCGCCCGGTGGCCGCCGCCGCGCGCAAGGTCGCCGCCGGCTGGGACCGGGCCGGGGCGCGCACCGGCGCCACCCTCGGCTTCGACACGTCCGTCCTCGTCGACGCGGTCGACCGGCAGGTGGGCATCGAGGAACTGGCGGGCCCCGGCACGGCGTTGACGGTCATCACCGAGCCGACCGAGACGGCGACCGCGGCGGCCTTCGCGCACACCGCCGTGCTCGCCGGCCGGCCCGGCAACGCCACACCGCTGGCCGAGGCGGGCCGGCTCTTCGGGCGGCTGGCCCATCTGCTGGACGCGGTGGAGGACCGTGCGGCGGACGCCGCCGAAGGCGCCTGGAACCCGATCACCGCCACCGGCGCCTCCCTCGCGCAGGCCCGCCGGCTGTGCGACGACGCGCTGCACGGCATCCGCCTCGCGCTGCGCGACGTGGAGTTCGCGGACTCCAAGCTGGTGCACGTCCTGCTGGTGCACGAGCTGCGGCGGTCGGTGGACCGGGCCTTCGGTACGGCGGCCTGCGCGCATCAGGGGCACGGGGCGGGGCCGTACGAGGACCGGCAGGGCGGCCCGTACGGCAACGGGTACGGGCCGGGTCAGCCCGCACCCGGTTACGGGCAGGCACCGGCCGGCGCTCCGTACGCTCACGGCCCGCAGCACTTGAACGGCCCGCAGAACCCGTACGCGACGGGCGGGCCGGTGCCGCCCGGTGGCTCGGGTGCGGGATACGGCGGCGGGCCGGGCGGGCCCGGGGGTTCCGGTGGGTCCGGGGGCTCGGGCGGCGGTTTCGGCGGCTGGGAGGGCGGGGCCGGAGGCGGTGGGGCCGGAGGCGGCGGTATGCCGAACCTCACTCCCCAGCCGCCGAAGAAGCCCCGCGGCTTCCTGGCCGGGTGTGTGGTCGCCATCGGTCTGTGCTGCACGTGCCAGGTCTGCTGCGCGTCGGAGTACGAAGGCGCGTGGTCACGCAAGAAGCGCGAGGGCTGGTGCCAGGACTGCTGCGACAGCTGCGACTGCTGCCCCGACTCCTGCTGCTGTGACGGCTGTTGCTGTGACGGGTGCTGCGACTGCTGAACCCGTACGTACCACCGCCTCCCCTCCTCCTCGCCCCGCCCCCGTTGCGTCGATACACCCCCGTAGCGACGCAACGGGGGCGGGCGTACGTACCGACGCAACCGGACGAGGACCGGCCACCCATGAGGACGGACCGGCCAGATATCCGGACATCCGGCCGGAAGATCCTCGACACCCGCGCCCCCTTGGTCCTTTCCTTGCGCCAACGGCTCGTCCATCCCGTACTGGAGGCAGCTTCCGTGACGCGCACAAGGCAACTCCGCCGCGACGGCCGGACGCCGTCCGGCTCCCCCGCCCCGGACGATCACGACTTCCTGCGCAAGCTGGGCTACACCCCGGTGCTGAAACGGCGGATGGGCCCCTTCGCGAACTTCGCCAGCTCCTTCTCCGTGATCTCTGTCCTGTCCGGCTGCCTGACGCTGTACGGGTTCGGGCTGGCCACGGGCGGGCCCGCGGTCATGATGTGGGGCTGGATCGGCGTCGGCGTCATGGTCATGTTCGTCGGCGCCGGGCTGGCCGAGGTCACCAGCGCCTACCCGACCTCCGGCGCCCTGTACTTCATGGCCGACCGGCTCGGCGGCAAGCGCTGGGGCTGGTACACCGGCTGGCTGAACCTCCTCGGCCTGCTCGGCGCGATCGCCGGCATCGACTACGGATGCGCCCTGTTCGCGGGCGCGTTCGCCGGCCTCCAGTGGGGCTTCGAGCCCACGCCCGGCTCCCTCATGGTCATCTACGTCTGCGTCCTCGCCCTGCACGCGACCCTCAACCTCTTCGGGGTACGCCTGGTCGGCATCCTCAACTCGATCTCCGTGTGGTGGCACCTGGCCGGAGTCGCCCTGATCGTGGGAGCGCTGTGGCTGGTCCCCTCCCACCACCGTTCGGTCTCCTTCGTGTTCACCACGTTCGTCGACGAAACCGGCTGGCACAGCCCGCTGTACGTGGCGCTGATCGGCCTGCTGCTGGCCCAGTACACCTTCAGCGGGTACGACGCGTCGGCGCACCTGAGCGAGGAGACCACCGGGGCCCAGGTGAACGCGGCACGCGGCATCGTCCGCGCCATCCGCTGGTCCTGGGTCGCCGGTTTCGTCCTGCTGGCCGGGCTGACCTTCGCCATCCAGGACTACGCGGGCGTACGCGACACCCCGACCGGGGTGCCGCCCGCGCAGATCTTCCTCGACGCGCTGGGCGTCAGCGGGGCGAAGGCGCTGCTGCTGGTGGTGATCGTCGCGCAGCTGTTCTGCGGCAACGCGGAGGTGGCGGCCACCTCGCGGATGGTGTTCGCGTTCTCGCGCGACGGCGCGCTGCCCGGCTCCGCCCGGTGGCGGCACGTGTCCCCGCGTACCGGCACCCCGACCCGCGCCGTCCTCCTGTCCGTCGCCGTCGCCTTCCTCCTCGCCCTTCCCTCCCTCTATTCCCCGGCGGCGTACGCGGCCGTGACCTCCATCAACGTCATCGGCATCACCCCGGCCTACGCGATCCCCATCTACCTGCGCCTGCGCCACCGCCGCAGCTTCCGCCCCGGCCCGTGGAACCTGGGCCGCTGGGGCGTCCCGGTCGGCTGGGTGGCCGTCGTCTGGGTGGCCTTCGTGACCGTCCTCTTCTGCCTCCCGCAGTCCGCCCCCGTCTCCCTCGCCACCTTCAACTACGCCCCCGTGGCCCTGCTCCTCGTCCTGGCCCTGGCCACCGCCTGGTGGGCCGTCTCGGGCCGCCGTACGTACGAACTCCCGCCCACCGCCCCCGGACACCCGGCCCCGCAGCAAGTCGCCAACCGGCCCAATCCCTGACCGTCCGGCCCGCCGCCACCTCTGGTACGGGCCCTCGCACCCGGGTAGTCAGGGGGACATGGCCAACACACAGGAGACGAGTCGGATGCCCCTGCCCATGCCGCCGCTGCGGACCGTGCCGCTGGACGGGAGGGGCCCGGAGGACGTGGTGGTGGACGCGGTCGGACGGGTACTGACCGGGGTGGAGGACGGGAGGGTGCTGCGGCTGGGCCCCTTCCCGAAGGGACCGCAGCACGCGGCGGGCGCGGTGGCCGGTGCGCCGCGGGCCGAGGTCGTCGCCCGTACGGGCGGCCGGCCGCTCGGGCTGGAACCGCTGCCCGACGGCGGTGTCCTGGTCTGCGACGCGCGCCGGGGCCTGCTGCGCGTCGATCCGTCCGACGGCACGGTACGGACGCTCGCCGACACCGTCGACGGCGCTCCGCTGCGCTTCTGCAGCAACGTCACGGCAGCAGCCGACGGCACGGTCTACTTCAGCGTCTCCAGCCGCCGCTACCCGCTGGAGGACTGGCTGGGCGACATCCTGGAGCATTCCGGCACGGGACAGCTGGTCCGGCTGCGTCCCGGCGGCAGGCCCGAAGTCCTCCTGGACAGGCTCCAGTTCGCCAACGGCGTCGCGCTGGCGCCGGACGAGTCCTTCGTGACGGTGGCGGAGACCGGCTCCCGCCGGCTGACCAGACTCTGGCTCGCCGGGCCGCGGGCGGGACAGCGCGACGTACTCGCCGGCGACCTCCCCGGCTACCCCGACAACATGTCGCGCGGATCCGGCGGCCTGTTCTGGGTGGCGCTGGCCGGACCGCGCTCCACGAGCCTGGAACGCCTGCACCGCGGGAAACCGGCCCTGCGCCAGGCCGTGGGAAGCGTGGCCCGGCACGTCCGCCCGCGGCCGGGCCCCCTCACCGGCGTCCTGGCGATCGACGTCAGCGGCCGTATCGTCCACGACCTGCGCCGCCGCAGTCCCGACTACCGCATGGTCACCAGCGTCCACGAGCACGACGGCCACCTGGTCCTCGGCAGCCTCCACGAACGCGCCCTGGCCGTGTGCGCATTCCCGTCCGCATCACGCGGTTGAATCCCGCGCCCCAGGGAACCCGGGACACCCAGGCTCCACGTGCGGTCTCGGACAACAGAGCGCCACACCGGCCGACCACACGAGCCCGCCGCCCCTGCGGCGCCGGGCCGGCCGGTGTGCCGCCTCACCGTGCGGACACGGCCCGATGCGCGCCGCCACGGAGCCTGCGGAATCCGACAACAATCTCCTGGCGACTCGGCGAGGGAAAGCAGACATGGAGTGGTGGGAACAAGCGGCGTGCCTGGACGAGGACCCGGAACTCTTCTTCCCCGTAGGAGTAACAGGCCCCGCCGCCCAACAACAAGCGGACGCCAAGGCGGTATGCCGACAATGCCCGGTCGCCGCCGAGTGCCTGGAATGGGCACTGGAGACGGGCCAGAACTACGGCATCTGGGGAGGCACGGACGAGGAGGAGCGCCGCAAACTGCGCACCCGCCGCCAGCGGAAGCGCTGGGCGGCTTGAAGGGCGGCGGGGGCGTGGGGGCGCTCAGGGGAACCGGGCGAAGACCGCGTTGATGCAGGTGGAGGGCTGCATGGCGACGCGGGGGCGTTCGGGGGTGGCGAGATTCCGGCGCAAGCCTGCCGGGCGCCCCGTCAGCCGCCTGTCCTCCTCACTCCGGTACGTCGGCCCGGAACCAGCGGGTGCGCGAGGCCAGGACACCGAGCCCCAGCGCGACCAGGTGCCCGGCATCGGCCAGTTCCTGGTTGACCGTCCAGGCGACGGCCAGGACCACGGCGAGCGCCGGCAGACCGTAGCGCCGGGCGTGCTTGCCGCCCAGTGCCAGCAGGCACGCGACGGTGGCCACCAGGCCGTAGCTGATGCCGACGTCCTGCATGCGGGCCAGCGCGCCCGGTATGTGCGCGAGCCGCATCAGCCACACGACGCCCTGAGTGAGCAAGGTCGCCGCCACGTGCCCGAAGAGGAAGACGCCCAGGCCGCGCGCACTGCCCCAGCGCCACTCGGCGCGCCCGAGCGCCGCGGCCACCGCACCGATACCGAGCAGCACGGGCACCCCGTCGACCACCAGACCGCTGGTCAACAGGGTCCACCACTTGCCGACCTCCAGGTGGTGCACATTGCTGCTGCTGTGCCGGATGAAGCGTTTCTGCTCGTGCAGCGGCTGGGCGGCCAGCCAGACGGCGGTGGCGGCGAGCAGTACGACGTACAGCGTCGTCGCCGGCAGCCTCCGGACCAGGGCCCATGGCTGATTCCTCAAGCCGGCGGTCGGCATCGTCACGCACTGCTCCTCACGAGGCGGCCGATCCAGGGTTTACCGGCGTCGGCAGGTGACATTAGAGGATATGCGTGAAAGCGCCTCTTAGCTGCAATCGGCCCTGACAATGCCACCCGGCCCGGGTGACGAACGCCACGAAACCGTACCGGCGCCTCTCACCATCTAGCCGGTCAGACATCATTCGCCTCTCATCCGGGCCGAGGAGAAACACGAGTTCCAATCGCCGTAACCGAACCATTACACCGATGGCTTTCCAGTGACCGAGGTTTTCCCGCGGCCCCGATGACCGACCGCCCGAAAGAAAGCACCGCATGGAGCTCACCAGCAAAAAAGTGCTGCTCCTGGCCGTCCTGTTCGCGGCAGCACTCTTCGTCCTCACCGTCTGGTCGTGGCCACGCCTGTCCAAGCGCGACCGGCGCTCGGTCCTCGGCCGCGTCGGCCTCCTGCTGGCAACCCAGCTGTCGGTCTTCGCCGTGATCGGCCTCCTCGTGAACCAGTCGATCGGCGCCTACGCATCGTGGGCGGACCTGTTCGGCGAAAACCAAAGACCCGGCACGGTGACCCATTACGAGACCGGCCCGAACGGCACCGAATTGAAGGCGCACGGCAGCAAGCACGACGGTGAGCTCAGGCGGTGAGCGGCAACGAGCCGGTCCGGTTGCGTGTCATTCGCTCACCACCGTGATGGTCACCTCGACAGGAACCGACAGCGAGTTGGCGATGTAACACTCGCGGTGGGCCTGTTCCGCCAGCTCCTGGACCTTGGCCTGGTCGGTCCCGGCAGCGACCTTGACGGTGACCGCCAGGTCGATCGTTCCGAGGCGGACGGGCTCGGCCGTCAGGTCGAGATGGCTCGTCGCTTCGTCGTCGTACGACCGTACGTCGAGGCCGGCGCGGGCGGCGGCGCCGAGGAACGACAGCATCTGGCAGGACGAGGCGGCCATGACGAGGAGCTGCTCGGGGTTGAGCCGCTCAGGGGTGCCCCGGAACGCCGGGTCCGCGCTCAACGCCACCTCCGCGGCCGCGGGTGGTGCGGTGGCGACGTGGTCGCGGGAGTAGGAGCGGATGCCCGCGGCGGTGGAACCGTCCCAGCGCAGGTGGGTGGCGTAGGTGTGTGAAGTCATGGCTGGACGGTAGGCCCGGGTTGTTTCGGCCGCCGCCGAAACGTCGTGGGCGCAGGCAGCGGGGCGTACCGGACGCGTCAGGCGACGTACCTCACCGTACGGAAGAGGGACGGTGGGACGGGGCGCATCACCCCGCCTCACCGTCCCGCGCCGACGGCCGCCGTACCGCTGCCCGGCTTAACGGCTGCCCGACTTAACGGCTTCACGGCTTCACGGCTTCGTCAACGAACCTGCACCTTCACCACGTCCGAATTCCGCATCCGCGTCGGATGCTTGTCCTGCGGGCCGCTCAGCCCGTACAGCACGGCACGGAATTCCAGAGTGCCGCGATGCGTACCCTTTGCCTGGGCCACGACCCGCGCCTCCGTTCCCCGACCGACCGTGGCGCCGCAAGCCACCTGGTGCCAGGCCCGGCCGCCGCTGCGGTCTTCCAGACATACCCGCTTGTAGTTGGTCGCGTCGTCCTCCCCCTGCGCGGTGACCGTGAAGGCTTTGCCGACCGCCGCCGTGCCCGGCGCCGTGACGTCCACGTTGCCCTTGGCGTGTGCGGGCACGGCGGCCAGCGCCACGGTGGCCAGCCCCAGCGCGCCGGTCACGGCCACGCGGCGCCGGCTCAGCGCCTGCGTCCCGGTCTTCGTCGTTCCGGTCTTCATCGTCCTGGTCATGGACTTCCCCTTCCGTGGAGCTCCCCCATGTCGCATCCACCGAACATGTCGTCAATCACTCATGGTGTGACGGCCGAGCAGGAAGTGACGCTCGAAGGCGTCCCCGCCCCTCGCCAACCATCCAGATGAACGGATCACTTCGCGGGTTGCGTCCGTCGGGCGCTGTTACGGATCCACGACGGTCCGCGGGGGCCCCGGGGCGCGCGGGTGAAGCACGTGGCCACGGGGGATGTTTGGGTGGGTGTGGCATGGCCCGATCCGAATGGCGGAGTGGTGAGGAATGAGCCGATGCGTGATGGTGGCGTGACACGACCGTAGTGGGCTGGCAATGTGACGGAGCGAGCTCGCACAGCCGCCGGCCGGCAGGCGTGAACCAGACCCATCGACCGCGAGAGGGTGTGGAACGTGGCAGAGCAGACCGCTTCACCGGGATCCTTCTACCGGCGTATCGACGCCGTGGTGAGGGCCAAGGGCAACGACCCCATCACGTGGGTCCTCAAGGACAACTCCTACGCGCGCTACGACATGAAGGAGGACCACGGCTTCGACGGCTACCCGAAGCTCATCGAGGGCAACTGGCCCGGCCTGGTGGACACCTTCGGGCGCCGTATCGACGCCGCGCTCAACCGCCGGGACCAGCCGCAGATCGTGTACCTCTTCAAGGACAGCCAGTACGTCCGCTACGACCTGGACTCCGACAAGGTGGAGCCGGGCTACCCGCTCAGCATCGCGGAGGCGTGGAAGGGGCTGCCGCCGGACTTCCAGCTCGGCATCGACGCGGCCGTCAACCACCAGAGCGACCCGAACGTCAGCTGGTTCTTCAAGGACGACCTGTACATCCGCTACGACGTTCCCAACGACAAGCTCCTCGGCGGGCCGACGCCCATCCTGCGCGGCTGGCGCGGGCTGCCGGAGAACTTCCAGCGGGGTATCGACGCGGCCGTCAACTCGGTGCTCGACACGGACAAGGTGTACCTGTTCAAGGACGACCAGTACGTCCGGTACGACCTGGTCAGCGACCGGACCGACAGCGGCTACCCGCTGCCGATCGAGGGGAACTGGAACTTCTTCAGGTGATCCGCGCGGCATGACGCCCAGGGCGGTACGACGCCCCGTCCGACCGGACTCGGGCGGGGCGTCACTGCGGCGGCGGGCACCTGGCCGGGCCGGCCGGCTACAACACCCTGACCGCTCGCACGGCGAGTCGCTGCCCCTCGTCGTCCAAGCAGGCGCCCGTGCGCAGGTCGAAGCGCTGCTTGTACATGGGTGAGGTCACCACCGGGGCGCCGTCGACCGCGCCGTAGATACCGCGCGAGATGATGCCCGCGTGCGAGACGGGGTCGGTGTCGGAGACGGCGAAGAGTTCGCCGTCCGGGGAGCGGAAGAGGGCGACGGGGTCCGGTTCGTCGCCGACGCGGACCGGGATGCCGCGTCCGGGTTCGAGTTCGTCGAGGAGGCAGACCGACCGCCAGTCGCCCTCGTGCGTACGGACCTGGACATGGCCGGGGGCGGCCGGGCCGGTGGGGGCGGGGAAGGAGCTGGTGAAGCGGCGGAGTTTGGCCGGGTCTTCGAGAACGGCCTGCCATTCGTCGCGGTAGGCGTCCACGTGGCGCTGCATCTGGGTTTCGAGTTCCCCGGCCAGTCCGAGGGAGTCGTGCAGGACCACGTCCCGGATGTGGTCGATTCCGCCGTCGATGCGCTCCAGCCAGGTCGCGGTGCGTTCCAGGCGTTCCGCGGTGCGGATGTAGAACATGAGGAAGCGGTCGATGGTGCGGATCAGTTCCGCGTCGCCCAGGTCCTGGGCGAGCAGGTCCGCGTGGCGGGGTTTGGTGCCGCCGTTGCCGCCCACGTAGAGATTCCAGCCCTTGGCCGTGGCGATGACGCCGACGTCCTTGCTCTGGGCCTCGGCGCATTCGCGGATGCAGCCCGAAGCGGCCAGCTTGAGTTTGTGCGGGGACCGCAGTCCGCGGTAGCGCAGTTCCAGTTCCACGGCCATGCCGACGGAATCGCGCTGCCCGAAGCGGCACCAGCGGGAACCGGCGCAGGATTTCGCGGTGCGCAGGGATTTGCCGTACGCGTGGCCCGATTCGAGGCCGGCGTCGACCAGCCGGCGCCAGATGTCCGGCAGCTGGTCGACGGTGGCACCGAACAGGTCGATGCGCTGGCCGCCGGTGAGTTTGGTGTAGAGGCCGAATTCGCGGGCGACCTCGCCGAGCACGATGAGGTGGTCCGGGCTGATCTCACCGGCGGGCAGGCGGGGCACCACGGAGTAGGTGCCGTCCTTCTGGAGGTTGGCGAGGAAGAGGTCGTTGGTGTCCTGGAGGGCGGCCTGTTCACCGTCGAGGATGTGGTGCAGGCCGAGTTCGGGGCCCAGGGTGGCGAGGAGCGAGGCGACGGTCGGGCGGCAGACCGCGCAGCCGTGCGGCGGCTTGCCGTCCGGGCCGGGTACGCCGTACTCCCCCGCCAGGCGGGTGAAGCTGTCGATGCCGGTCACCCGGACGATCTCGTACAGCTCGCGGCGGGTCTGTGTGAAGTCCGGGCACAGTCCGCCCGGCCCCGTCTCGATCCCCTCGGCCGCCAGTTGCGCTTCCATGATCGACGTTACGGCGCCGACGCAGCCTCCGCACTGGGTGCCGGCGCCGGTGCACTTCTTCACGGCGGCCAGGTCGTGCGCGCCGCCGCGGACCGCGTCGCGCAGGGCCTTCTTCGTGACGCCGTTGCACGAGCAGATCACCGCGTCGTCGGGCAGCACCGCGGTGGTGTCCACCGGGCCCGACTCGTCGGCGGGCAGCAGGAAGGAGGCGGCCGGGCCGGGCAGCTGGGCTCCCACGAGGGGCCGCAGGGTGCCGTACGCGTCGGCGTCGCCGACCAGGATGCCGCCCATCAGCTTGCCGTCCGGGCCGAGCACCAGCTTCTTGTAGACGCCGGAGCCGGAGTCGGCCCACAGGACCGAGCCGCCGGCGTCCGGGGCGAAGGGGTCGCCGAAGGAGGCGACGTCCGCGCCCAGCAGTTTGAGCTTGGTGGAGGTGTCGGCGCCGGTGAAGCGGTTCTCCGCGCCGGTGAGGGTGTCCGCCAGGACTTCCGCCATCCGGTAGCCGGGGGCGACGAGGCCGTAGACGTTGCCGTCGGCGGCGCGGGCGCACTCGCCGAGCGCGTAGATCTCGGGTACGGAGGTGCGGCACTGCGCGTCGATCACGATGCCGCCGCGGTCCGCGACGTCGAGGCCGGCGGTCCTGGCGAGTTCGTCGCGGGGCCGTACGCCCACGGAGAAGACGATGAGGTCGGCCTGGACGCTGCCGCCGTCCGACAGCGACAGGCCGCGCACGCGGCCGTCGGCGCCGGTCCACACCTCGGTGATCGCCGCATCGGTGTGCACCTGGACGCCCATCGCCTCGATGGTGTGGGCCAGGACATCGGATCCGCCCCGGTCCACCTGGCCGGGCATCAGCCGTGGCGCGGCCTCCACCACGCTCGTCTCCAGGCCGAGCGAGCGCAGGGCCCCGACCGCCTCCAGGCCCAGCAGTCCGCCGCCGACGACGGCCGCGGTACGGGCGCCGCGCGCCGCTTCCCGGATGGCCCGGACGTCCTCGACGGTGCGGTAGACGAAGCAGCCGGGCGCGTCCCGGCCGGGGACCGGTGGGACGAAGGCGTACGAGCCGGTGGCCAGCACCAGCGCGTCGTAGTGCCAGGCCGCGCCCCGGCGTGTGGTCACCGTGCGGGTGGCGGTGTCGATGGCGGTGGCGGGGTCGCCGAGGCGCAGGGTGATGTCGTGGCGTTCGAGGAAGTCGGGGTCGGCGAGGTTCAGTTCCTCCGGGGTGGTGCCGGTGAAGAGGGAGGACAGGTGTACGCGGTCGTAGGCGCGCCGCTCCTCCTCGGCGAGGATCACGACGCGCCAGCGCAGGCCGTCACCCGTGCCGTCACCCGTGGACGGGAGCTCCCGGCCGTCCGGCCCCCCGGCCTCGTCCCGGCCGTCGGCCCCGCCCGGCCCGTCCGCTCTGTCCGGCCCGGCGAGCGCGCCCCGTACGGCCAGTTCCTCCAGCAGCCGCTGGCCGACCATGCCGTGGCCGACGAGTACAAGGGTGGGCCGGTCGGTGGATGACACCATGAGAGCACTCCTGCCAACTGCTGGGCGCCGGGACGCGTTTTCCGAATTCCCCCGACTGCCGCCCGAAGCCCGCGCCTTCCCGGGCCGCAGCGATTTCAGGCTATGCCCGCTCCGCGCCCGTACCCCGCGCCGAACGGCCTTTTGATCAGGGCCGGTCGTCCCGGTGGGGCCGGGACCGGCGGCGTCTTATCGCGGCGGGAATGCGCCCTTATCGTGACGGCATGGCCTCCCTTTCTCCTGTACTGATTGCCGCCGCGCACGGCAGTCGCGAGGCCCGGGCGCAAACGGAAACGCAGCGGTTGCTGGCACGGGTGCGCGCGCTACGTCCCACGCTGCGGGTGGAAGCCGCGTTCTTCGACATTCACCGGCCCACGGTCGACGAGGCCGTGGCGGCTCTGCACGGGGCGCCGGCGATCGTGGTGCCCTTGCTGCTGGGTACGGGCTTTCATTTCACCGTGGACCTGCCCGCATTGCTGGGCCCCGCCCGCGCCGCGCATACACTGGCACCGCACCCGCTGCTGACCGAAGCGCTCGTGCACCGTCTCCGGGAGGCCGAATCGCACACCGGCTTGCCGGCCGACGCCGTGATTCTGGCCGCCGCGGGCTCGCGCCGGCCCGGTGGCAATGACAGCTGTTACGCCGCTGCCCGGCACCTGAGCACGGTCCTGCGCGCGCAGCGGAGGGCCCCCGTTCCGGTACGGCCGACTCTGCTGTGCGCCGGGCCCGAAGAGGCCCGCTCCCTGGCCCGTACGGCACAGGCCCTGCGCGCGGAGGGCCGCACCCGTATCGCGGTTCTCCCGTACCTCATGGCCCCCGGCCGTTTTTCCGACCGTCTCGCCGCGGAGGCCGACCGCGCGGGCTGTCTGTGCACCGCCCGCCCGCTCGGTGCCCAAGCCTCCATGGCACGCCTCGTCCTCGCCCGCTTCGACGCATGCGCCCGGCTCGCCCCGGCGGGGAATCGTGCGGGTGCCGGAGTGATCCGATGGGGCGTACCAGGCGTGTCGGACAAAGCTGAGTGTCGTTGACCCGGCAAAGGCCGATCCGGTCGGTCAGCCGTTCCAGAATTGAGGATGAACGATGCGTGTCTTCCGTCCAGTCGTCGTAGCTCTCGCGGGGCTCACCTTCGCCACGACCCTTTCCACGGGCGAAGCGTTCGCCGCCAAGGGGTCATTCATCTGGCTGGGGCCGAAAGGCCAGTCGTATCTCGTCGAGAACCCGCCGAACGGCCGGTGCCTGACGATGGGACAGCACGCGCAAGCTCCCCGCAACGCGACGAAGACGCCGGCCGTCCTTTTCCCTCGCAAGAAGTGCAAGGGGCGGTCCATTCCGCTCGCTCCGGGTAAGCAGGCGCCGCGCAGCACGTCCTTTTCCAGCGTGCGGTTCGGCTGACGGAGCGCCCCCTCAGACCGCCGTGAGACCTGCGCCCGCGAAGATCTCCCGTGCCGTCGCCAGCTCCGAAGCGGTGGGCGTCGGTGTGTCCCGCAGCGTGAAGTCCATGCCGAGGCGGTCCCATTTGGAGGCGCCGAGTTTGTGGAAGGGCAGCACGTCCACACGGGTCACGTTGCCGAGCGAGGCGGCGAACGTCGCCACCCCCTCGATGTTGGCCGGATCGTCGGTCAGCCCCGGGACGAGGACGAAGCGCACCCACACCTCCGTGTCCAGCCGGGCCAGCCGCCGCGCGAAGTCCAGGGTGGGGCGCAGCCGTTGACCGGTGAGTCGCTTGTAGAGGCCGGGGTGCCAGGACTTGATGTCCAGCAGGACGAGGTCGGTGTCCCGCAGCAGCGCATCGGTGGCGCGGGCGCCGAGGTAGCCGGAGGTGTCCAGGGCGGTGTGCAGGCCCAGTTCGTGCTTGAAGCGGTGGAGGAGTTCGCCCGCGAAGACCGGCTGGAGGAGCGGTTCGCCGCCGCTGAGGGTGGCGCCGCCGCCCGCGGCCCGGATGAACGCCTCGTATTTCGCCGCCTCGGCCACCATGGCGTCGGCCAGGACCCGCTTGCCGTCGCGCATCTTCCAGGTGTCGGGGTTGTGGCAGTACAGGCAGGCCAGGGGGCAGCCGGCCAGGAAGGTCACGAAGCGGGTGCCGGGCCCGTCGACGCCGGTGGACAGGTCCCAGGAGTGCACCGAGCCGGCCACCGGGCGGTGCTGGACCGCGGCGGCCGGGGTGGCGGCCTCCTGGGCGGTCACGCCGGGGAGGGGCGGGGTGCGTACGGGGATCTCGGTCCCGAGTGGAACTGCCATGTCAGGCTCTCCTGGGGTGGTGTCGCCCGGGTGCGGGCGAGGAGGAGGACACGGCGCCGGTACCGGGGTGAGGGCCCGGCACCGGCGCCGTGAGCCGGGGTGGGGGCGTCACAGGGCCCCGTGGAAGGTGCGGTTGATGACGTCGAGCTGCTGCTCACGTGTCAGCCGTACGAAGTTCACCGCGTACCCGGACACCCGGATCGTCAGCTGCGGGTGCTTCTCGGGGTGCTGCATGGCGTCCTCCAGGGTCGCCCGGTCCAGGACGTTGACGTTCATGTGGAAGCCGCCGCCCGCCACATAGCCGTCCAGCACGCCCGTCAGGTTCTCGATCCGCTCGCGTCCGGTGCGGCCGAGCGCGTCCGGCGTGATGGTGTTGGTCAGCGAGATGCCGTCCTCGGCGTCGTCGTACGGCAGCTTGGCGACCGACAGCGCGGCGGCGATGTAGCCGTGCTCGTCGCGGCCGTTCATCGGGTTGGCGCCGGGCGCGAAGGGCGCGCCCGCCGGGCGGCCGTCCGGGGTGGCGCCGGTCTTGCGGCCGTAGACGACGTTGGAGGTGATGGTCAGCACGGACTGGGTGTGCACGGCGCCCCGGTAGGTGGGGTGCTTGCGCACCTTCTGCATGAACGCGTGGACGATGTCCTCGGCGAACCGGTCCGCCCGGTCGTCGTTGTTGCCGTACGCCGGGTAGGTGCCCTCGGTCTCGTAGCCCGTGACCAGCCCGGTCTCGTCCCGGATGGCCCGCACCCGGGCGTACTTGAGCGCCGACAGCGAGTCCGCGGCGACCGACAGTCCGGCGATTCCGCAGGCCATGGTGCGCAGCACGGTGCGGTCGTGCAGGGCCATCTCGATGCGTTCGTAGGCGTACTTGTCGTGCATGTAGTGGATGACGTCGAGGGCGTGCACATAGGTCTCGGCCAGCCATTCCAGCATCGCGTCGTAGCGCTCGGCGACGGTGGCGTAGTCCAGGTATTCGCCCTCGACCGGCTCGAAGCCCGCCACGACGGTCTTGCCCGTCAGCTCGTCCCGGCCGCCGTTGATGGCGTACAGCAGGGCCTTGGCGACGTTGACGCGGGCGCCGAAGAACTGCATCTGCTTGCCGACCGCCATGGCCGACACGCAGCAGGCGATGGCCGTGTCGTCGCCGTACTTCGGCCGCATCAGGTCGTCGGACTCGAACTGGAGGGCCGAGGTGTCGATGGCGACCCGGGAGGCGAATTCCTTGAAGCCGCGCGGCAGGCCCGGCGACCAGAAGACGGTCAGGTTGGGTTCGGGGGCGGGGCCCAGGTTGTAGAGCGTCTGGAGGGCGCGGAAGGTGGTACGGGAGACGAGCGGGCGGCCGTCCTCGCCGATCCCGGCCAGCGACCAGGTGACCCAGGTCGGGTCGCCCGAATACAGCTCGTTGTATTCGGGGGTGCGCAGGAACCGTACGATGCGCAGCTTGATGACGAAGTCGTCGATCAGCTCCTGCGCCTGTTGTTCGTCGAGGATGCCGCTCTCGATGTCGCGCCGCAGGTAGATGTCGAGGAAGGCGTCGATGCGGCCGATCGACATGGCTGCGCCGTTCTGCTCCTTCACGGCGGCCAGATAGCCGAAGTAGAGCCACTGCACGGCCTCGCGGCCGGTGGCGGCGGGGCGGGAGATGTCGTGGCCGTACGTGGCGGCCATGGCCTTCAGTTCGCACAGGGCCTTGATCTGCTCGGCGGTCTCCTCGCGCTCGCGGATCACGTCCTCGGTCGGCCACTGCGCGTCGGCCCCGGCCTTGGCGGCCTGCTTGTCCTCGATGAGCCGGTCGACGCCGTAGAGCGCGACGCGGCGGTAGTCGCCGATGATGCGGCCGCGGCCGTAGGCGTCGGGCAGGCCGGTGATGATGCCGGCGGAGCGGCAGGCGCGGATCTCGGGGGTGTACGCGTCGAAGACGCCGTCGTTGTGGGTCTTGCGCAGCCGGGTGTAGATCTCCCTGACCGCCGGGTCGGGCTCGTACCCGTACGCGGCGAGGGCGCTCTCGACCATCCGCCAGCCGCCGTTGGGCATGATGGCGCGCTTGAGCGGGGCGTCGGTCTGGAGGCCGACGATCAGGTCTCGCTCCTCGTCGATGTAGCCGGGCGCGAACGCGTCGATGCGGGACGGGGTGTGGGTGTCCACGTCGTAAATGCCCCGGTTCCGCTCGTCGGGGAACATGCCGAGCAGCTTCCGCCACACCGCGGTGGTGCGTTCGGTGGGGCCCGTCAGGAAGGAGGAGTCGCCCTCGTAGGGGACGTGGTTGTGCTGGACGAAGTCGCGGACATCGATGGCGTCGCGCCACAGACCGCCGCCGAACCCCTCCCAGGCCGTGCCGTCGGTCGTCTTTTCCCAAGGTGTGGCGGTCATGGTGCGTACCTTCCGATTCGCTGTGCTTGCGCCCGCCTCCATTGCACTCCCACGCACCGTCTCCCCTGGTCGGCGATGGTCCCGACCCGGGGGCCGAAGGGCCCTCGGCGGGCGGCGTGCCGCGTGTCGGAAGGCCGTTGGTCCCCGGGCGCGGGACCTTGGGACCGTCCCCGCGGTGGCCGTGGAGCCCGGAGAGTGGGGGCCGGACGTACTTCCGTTCCCGCCTCAGGAGGCCACCATGCCCGGCACCGTCACCGTCGGACTGGACGGAACCGACCACAGCCTTGCCGCCGCCGACTGGGCCGCCGCCGAGGCCGGCCGCCGTGGAGCGCGCTTGCGGCTGGTTCACGCGTGGGTCTGGCGCCCCTTGGACGTACCGGTCGCGGCGGACGAGGAAGTGCAGCGCCGCTGGGCCACGGAAGTGCTGGACAAGGCCGCGGCCCGGGTGGCCGAGGACTTCCCCGGGCTGCCGGTCACCACCGAGATCCTGGCGGACGAGCCGGTCGCGGCCCTGGTCGCCGCGTCCGCGGCGGGGGACCTGCTGGTGCTGGGTTCGCGTGGGCACAGCACGCTGGTCGGCTATCTGCTCGGCTCCGTGGGGTTGCAGGTGCTGCGGCAGGCGGCCGGGCCCGTCGTCCTCGTCCGCGGTCGGCGCCCCGACGAGGCGGCGCGGCCGCGTGGCGAGGTGGTGGTGGGCGTGCAGGACGTACGGGAGAGCGGTCCGGTGCTGGAGTTCGCCTTCGAGGCGGCCGTGGCCCAAGGGGCGGGCCTGCGAGCGGTACGGGCCTGGAACGTGCCGCCGGTCGTCGTGTGGGGCGGCGAGACCATGCGGGCGGCCGACGACGCCGGCGGCCTGGAGCCGCTGGAGCGCAAGCGGCTGGCCGACGCCGTACGGCCGTGGCGGGAGCGCTTCCCGCAGGTGGAGGTGGTCGAGCACGTCGAACTGGGCGGCGCGGGGCAGGTCCTTCTGGCCGCCGGAGCGCAAGCCCGGCTGCTGGTCGTGGGACGCCGCAGCCCGGGCCGGCACGACCTCAGGAAGATCGGCGCGGTCGCGCACGCGGCGCTGCACCACGCACCGTGCCCGGTGGCGGTGGTGCCCCACCCCTGAACCGCGGACAGCGAAGGGCCCTCCGCGAATGGCCCGCAGCCGGGTCCGTTCGGCCCTGTTGCCGCGATCCCGCTTCGGGGAGGCTGGCGGGCAGGCAACGAGTGCCCGGACGAACGCCGCCGGAGCAGAGGGTGTGCAGGATGAACGACGAAGACGCTCAGCAGGTCGAGAAACTCCGTGAACCGGTGGCTCCCCGGAGCATGCAACAGCTGCCCCGGGGCGAATCGCTGCGGCTGCTGGGCAGCGTCCCGCTCGGCCGGCTCGTGTTCACCCAGAACGCCCTGCCGGCCATCCGGCCCGTCAACCACCTGCTGGACGGGGAGGACATCGTCGTCCGGCTCAACGACGGGGCGACCCTCACCTCGATCGCGCCGCCCGCGGGCGAGGCGGGCCTGGTCGTCGCGTACGAGGCCGATGCCATCGATCCGCGTACGCACCTGGGCTGGAGCGTCATCGTCACCGGGTACGCGCGGCTGGTGGCCGACCCGGCGCAGGTGGCCCGCTACGGGGACCTGCTGCGGCCGTGGGTGGCGCAGACCATGAACGGCGTGCTGCGCATCCAGCCGGACCTGGTCACCGGCTTCCGGCTGGTGGCGCAGCCCGCGGTCGCGGTGTGCGCGGCGGGCGGCGAGGGGCGCTGAGCGCCCGGTTCCACGGCACGGTGCTGAACGGAGCGCCGTAAGCCAGTTTCTGACGCCCGGCCTGACGCAACATGTCAGGCCGGGCCGTCCGTCATCCGGCCGCGGGCAGCGGGGCGTGCCACACGACCTGGCTTCCGCCGCCGTCCGGTGTACGGATCTCCATCGCCCCGCCCACGTTCTGCGCGCGTTCGGCCAGGTTGCCCAGCCCGCTGCGCCGGCCGCCCTCCGGAATGCCCCGGCCGTTGTCCGTGACGGTCAGGACGACCTCGTCGCCGGTGGCCTGGAGCGCCACCTCGACCCGGGTCGCGTGGGCGTGCCGGGCCGCGTTGCTCAGCAGTTCGGTGAGGGCCGCCACGACGTGGTCGGCGACCTGGACCGGTACGTCCGTGTCCAGCAGGCCCTCCATGCTCAGCCGGGGCGGGAAGCCCAGCGCCGTGCCGGCCTCCCCCACGGCGCGCGCCACCCGGGCCCGCAGGCTCGGTCCGGTGTCCTCCTCCCGGATCCGCAGACCGAAGATCGTCGAACGGATGATCTTGATGGTCTCGTCCAGGTCGCCCACCGCCCGGGTGACCCGCTCCGCCGCGCCGGCGTGCTCGACCAGCCGGGCGGCGCTCTGCAGCGTCATACCGGTGGCGAACAGCCGCTGGATGGCCAGGTCGTGCAGGTCGCGGGCGATCCGGTCGCGGTCCTCCAGCAGGGCCAGCTGTTCGGCGTCGCGCCGGCGCTCGGCCAGCTCCAGGGCGAGGGCCGCCTGCCCGGCGAACCCGTGCAGCGGTTCCAGCTCCTCGTCGGTGAACACCGGCTCGCCCTCGGCACGCGCCAGCAGGAGGACGCCGCGGGCGCTGCCGCCCTCGCTGCCCAACGGCACGGCCACCGCGGGCCCCAGGCCGTCGAAGCGGCGGGGCCCGGCGGTGTACCGGTCGTCGCACGCCAGGCCGGACGTGGTGACCGGCCCGCCCGACAGGAGGGCGGCGCCGGACAGCGTGCCGTCGGCGGGTACGACCAGTCCGCGGCGCTTGTCGCTGTTCCCGCCGATCGCCAGCTCCACGACGAGGTCGCCGGTGTCGTGCATGGGTACGCACACGTCCGCGAGTTCCGCCCGGGTGATCTCCTGCGCCCGGCGGGCGATCAGCTCCAGGACCTCCAGGCGGGGGATGCCGGACAGCAGGCTGTTGGTGATCTCCGCGCCCGCCTTCAGCCAGCGCTGCTGGCGCTGCGATCCCTCGTAGAGCCGGGCGTTGTCGATCGCCACACCGGCGGCGACCGACAGCGTGGAGATGACCGACTCGTCCTCCGCGTCGAAGTCGTGGCCGCCGCGCTTGTCGGTCAGGTAGAGGTTGCCGAAGACCTCGTCGCGCACCCGGATCGGCACGCCCAAGAACGTGCGCATCGGCGGGTGGTGGGCGGGGAAGCCGTACGACGACGGATGGGCGCTGAGGTCGGTGAGCCGCAACGGCTCGGGGTTGCGGATCAGTTCGCCCAGGATGCCGTGTCCGGCGGGCAGCGGCCCGATCGCGGCGACCTGCTCGGGTGTCAGGCCGACGGTCAGGAACTGCGACAGCCGCCTGCCGTCCGGGCCGATCACCCCCAGCGCCGCGTACTGCGCGTCGACCAGCAGCGCGGCGGCCTCGACGATGCGCCGGAGCACCTGGGGCAGGTCGAGTTCCCGCCCCACCGAGACCACCGCCTCCAGGAGGCTGTGCACCCGGTCCCGGGTGCCGCGCGCCGCGTCGATGCGTGCCTGCAGTTCCTCCAGCAACTCGTCCAGTCGCATCTGAGGCAGCCGCGACAACGACTCCTGCGTGCCCACCGGTCCTCCTTCTTCGGTCCGCCCGCCGTACCCGGTCAGCGTAACCCTGTCCGCACAGCGGGACCCGACCGCCGCCCACCTGCGCTCACCCGCTTCCGCCCAGGTCATGCGTGGGGCGCGGCGGGCCTGGTGGCCCTCGGACGAAGGCGGATAGGCCCCTGCTCCCCGGCCCCGTCCTCGGCCAGACTCGATCGGCGGGGAACGGGACCGGCACACGGGCCGGAACCGTGAGGCACCGACCGAGGGGAGGTATCGCCGTGCAGGACCACACCGTTGCCGAGGTGATGACGTGGGAGGTCGTACAGGCCCGCCCGGACACCCCGGCGCAGGAGCTGGCCCGGCTGCTCGACGTCCACCGGATCAGCGGCCTGCCGGTGGTGGACGGCGACGACAAGGTCATGGGGGTGGTCTCCCGTACGGACCTCCCCGCGCCCCCGGGCGGCCGGCCGGAGAGCCCTGCCGTCCCGCGCCCGCCGGTCGGTCCCGGTGCCGTCCGCGGCACGACCGCGGGCGAGGTGATGACCACTCCGGCGGTCACCGTGCACCCGGAGCACCGCGTCGTGGACGCCGCCCGCATCATGCAGCGCCGGCATGTCGACCGGCTGCCCGTCGTGGACGAGGAGGACCGCCTCATCGGCATCACCACCCGCCGCGACCTGCTGCGGGTCTTCCTGCGGACGGACCGGCAGATCCGCGCGGAGGTGGCCGACGAGGTGCTGGGCCGCACCCTGGGCGTACCGCCGGACGACGTGCTGGTCTCGGTACGGGACGGCGTCGTGACCCTGCGGGGAACGCTCGCGCACGAGGACGACATCCCGGTCGCGATCGGCCTGACCTGGCGGGTGGACGGAGTCGTGGGCGTGGTCAACCGCCTCGTCCCGCGGGCGGGCGGCGACGGTCCCCCGGACACCGGGGCGTTATGGCGGACGCGGAGCTGACCGGTCACGCCCCGGCCCCGCCCCGGTCCGGGCCCGGGGGCCGGAGGCGGGCCGCGGAAACCCTTGCCGGACCGGGCACCGGAGCCCCCGTCAGTGCCGCGGGCCGCCGTCGCGCGGCGGCGCGGCGGGGCCCGTACGGGGTTCCGGCGCGGCCCCGAGCGACTGGGCGGCGATGACCGCGGCCTGGACGCGGCGCTCCACGCCGAGCTTGGCCAGCAGGCGGGAGATGTTGTTCTTGACCGTCTTCTCCGCGAGGTAGAGCCGCTTGCCGATCTCCCGGTTGGTCAGGCCCTCGCCCACCAGCGCCAGGATCTCGCGTTCCCGCTCGCTCAGCCCGGACAGGCCGTCCGCCCGCGGTTCGGCCCGCTCGGTCTCGCCGCGCAACCGGGCCATGACGCGGGCGGTGGCGCCGGCGTCCAGCAGCGACTGGCCCGAGGCCACCGTCCGTACGGCGTTGACCAGGTCGGTCCCGGTGATCTGCTTGAGCACGTAACCGGCGGCGCCCGCCATGATCGCGTCCAGCAGCGCCTCCTCGTCGTCGAACGAGGTCAGCATCAGGCACACCAGGTCCGGCATCCGGGAGCGCAGCTCACGGCAGACGCTCACGCCGTCGCCGTCCGGCAGCCGGACGTCCAGGATCGCCACCTGCGGCCGCAGGGCGGGCACCCGCACCAGCGCCTGTTCGGCGGTGTTCGCCTCCCCCACCACGGTCAGGTCCGGTTCGGCGTCCAGCAGGTCGTGCACGCCGCGGCGCACCACCTCGTGGTCGTCGAGCAGGAAGACGCTGACCGGTGCCTTCGTCCGGGCGTCGGCCGGGTTTTCCGTCATCACGCAGCTCCGATGTTCCCTGGTGCGGCCCGCCTCCACAGGCGGCGCCCTGTGCAGCCTGCCGCACACCGGGACCGAAGGGCCAGGGCCGGACGGCCCTTCTTGCCGGTCATCCGGGCCATATCCGCGCGGCCGGGTGTCAGCGGACGCGTTCCCGGCCCGGCAGGCGGGCGTCGAGCGCTGCCGTGACCGTTTCGGCCGCGCGCCCGGCGCCCTCGACGCAATGGGTGATGCCGACACCGTCGTAGGCGGCCCCGCAGACCGCCAGCGTGCCGAGCCGCCCGAGGTGCTCCCGCACCTGGGTCATCCGCCCGACATGGCCGACGGTGTACTGGGGCAGGCCGGTGCCCCAGCGGGTGACGGCACTGTCGTACGGTACGGCCGCCACGCCGGTCGCCTCGGCCAGCTCGGCGCGCGAACGGGCCACCAGTTCCGCGTCGTCGAGACACAGGGCGGTGTCCTCGCCGTACCGGCCGACGGACGTGCGCACCACGACCTTGTCGGGCGCGGACCGGCCCGGCCATGCCCACTTGCTGCTCAGGAAGGTGGCCGCCTTGATGAGGCGCCCGTCCACCGGCGGGACCAGGAAGCCGCTGCCCGGCAACTCCCCCGGCAGGTCGGCACGGGTGAAGACCATCGTGATCAGGGCCATGTCCGCGTACTCGACGGCGCGCAGCGCGGCGGCCGCGGCCGGTACCTCGTCGGCCAGCAGCCGGGCGGCGGCGGGCGCGGGTACGGCGAGCACCACCGCGTCGGCGTCGATCCGGTGCTCGCCGGCGGCGTCCCGTACCGTCAGCCGCCATCCGTGCCCGGTGCTGCGCAGCGTGCGGGCCGCGGTGGCGGTGCGGATGTCCACGCCCGCGGCCCGGCACGCCCGGGCGACGGCCAGGGGCAGCCGGCCCAGTCCGCCCCGTACGCTCCGGAACGGGGGCACGGCCGCCGCCGGCTTCGGCGCTTCGGGCGCCGGTCCCCGCATGCGGCGGATGCCTTCGAGCAGGGACCGTTCTTCCCGGACGATGGGAAGCAGGTGCGGCAGGGCGGCGCGCAGGGAGATGCGGTCGGCGTGCCCGGCGTACACGCCGCCGAGGAGGGGTTCGACGAGCCGGTCGACGACTTCGCGCCCCAACCGGGCGGCCACGTACCGGCCGACGGCGATGTCGTCGCCCACGTCCGTACGCGGGAGTGCCAGGTCCTGGCGGGCGCGGGCGAGGCCGTCGGCGGACAGCACCCCGCAAGCGGCCAGGGAGTCGAGGTCGGCGGGGATGCCCATGATGTGGCCGCGGGGCAGGGGGTGGAGCGCGCCGCGGGTCCACAGCGAAGCCTCCGCCGTGACCGGCGGCTCCAGTTCGTCCCCCAGCCCCACCTCCCGGGCCAGTTCCACGGCGGACGGCTGCTTGGCGAACACCGCCTCGGCCCCCAGGTCCACGGGTACGCCGCCGACCTCGCCGCACAGGAGCTTGCCGCCGAGCCGTCCGGCGGATTCCAGCAGTGTCACCCGCGCCCCGGAACCGCTGCCGCCCGCCGCGCCACTGAGGCGGGCGGCAGCGGTCAGTCCGGCGATGCCGCCGCCCACCACCACGATGTGCGGCCGTGTCTCCCCCGGCGCCGGGGCGGAGGGTGCGGGCAGGGAGGAGGAAGGGAGGTGCGGGGTGGTGGATGCGTTCATCGGGCTGCGCTGCCTTTCTGAGGGCGCCTCAGGGGCGCCCGTATCCGAACCTGCTGAAGTTCACCGGGCCGGTTGCCCCATCACGGTGAGGTGCCCTCGGAGGCGACGGCCCGCCGGACCCGGGTGACGGTGAAGGCCAGGGCGACGGCCGAGACCAGGGCCAGCAGGAGCAGGCCGAGGGCGTAGCTTCCCGAGGCGCTGAAGATCACGCCCATGACCAGGGGCGGGATGAAGCCGCCCAGCCCGCCCGCGGCACCGACGACACCGGTGACCGAGCCGACCTTGTTCGCCGGGGCCAGCAGGGCCACCAGCGCGAAGGTGGCGCCGCTGCCCGCGCCGAGCGCGGCGGCCATGGCCAGGAAGGCGAGGGTGCCCACCGGAGCGAGCGGCGGGGTCGCGGCTTGTACGGCGGCGCCCGCGACGACGACCGCCAGGGATCCGGCGAGCACGCGGACCGGGCCCATCCGGTCCGACAGCCAGCCGCCGACCGGGCGCATGGCCACCGCCAGCAGGACGAAGCCGGCCATCCGGTTGGCGGCGTCGGCCTGCCCGAGTCCGTAACCGGTCTTCAGGTAGGTCGGCAGGTAGACCGAGAAGGCGACGTAGCCGCCGAACGCCACGGCGTACAGGGCGGATGCCTGCCAGGTGACGGACAGGCGGGCGGTGTCGGCGAGGCGGCGGGCCAGGGGCCCGGCCGGTACGGTACGGCCGGGCGCGTCCCGCAGCAGGACGGCGGCCAGCACGGCGTAGACGGCTAGCGCGGCGGCGGTGATCAGGAACGGGTTGGCCATACCGTGCGCGTCGACGAGCTTGACGGTGGTCAGCGCGCTGATGGCGGTGCCGCCCATGCCCACGCCGAAGACACCGATCGCCAGCCCGCGCCGCTCCGGCGGGAACCAGCGGTTGACGAACGGCACGCCGACGGCGAAGGCGGTGCCGCCGATGCCCAGGAAGAACCCGCCGATCAGCAGGGCGGTCAGTGAGGAGTGCCCGGCCAGCCCCAGGTAGAGCACGGGCACGATGGTCGCGGCGGACACCAGGGGGAACATCACGCGGCCGCCGAACCGGTCGGTCAGCGCGCCCACCGGGATCCGTCCCAGTGAGCCCACCACGACCGGCACCGCCACCAGCAGGGACTGCTCGAACGAGCTGAGTGCCAGGGTCTCCTTGAAGCGCGGGCCCAGCGGGCTGAGCAGCGCCCACGCCCAGAAGTTGACGGCGAAGCCCAGTGTGGCCAGCGTGAGCATCATCCACGGGCGGCCGGCCGGAATGGCGGGGCCTGCCTCTCTCGGTGACGGGGCGCCGGTGGTGTCCTCAAGCAGGCGCATCGGGTGCCTCTCGGTCGAGTCGTTCTGGTCGTTCTGGTAATCGCCTGGTGCCGGGCCCTGTGGGGCAGCGCCAGGCCGGGGAGTGGCCGGCTTCATCAAGACGCCTCGGTCCCGGCCGGCCCGCGCCGAGCGGGGACGGCCGGGGACCGGTCGTACGCCGGAGCGGCCGTCTTGCGGCGGTAGACCAGATACGGGCGGCGCAGGTAGCCGATGGGCGCGCTCCACACGTGGACGAGGCGGGTGAAGGGCCAGGCCGCGAAGAGCAGGCACGCGCTCAGGGCGTGCAGTTGGAACAGGAGGGGCGCGCCCGAGATGGCCCCGGGCTGCGGTTGCAGCAGGAACAGGCCGCGGAACCACACCGAGACGGTGGAGCGGTAGTCGTACCCGCCTCCGGCGACGTTGTGGACGACGGTGGCGGCGATGCCCAGCAGTACGGTGGCGGCCAGCAGCGGGAAGAGCAGCTTGTCGCTGGAGCTGGTGCGGGTGCGGATGCGCGGGGCGATCAGGCGCCGGGCGCAGAGCATGCCCAGCCCCACCACCATGGCCGCACCGGCCACGGAGCCGAGGCCCACCGCCACGGTGTGGTAGGTGTGCTCGCCGATGCCCGCCTTCGCGGTCAGGGACGCCGGAACGGCCAGGCCCACGACGTGTCCGGCGATCACGGCGAACGCGCCGAGGTGGAACAGCGGACTGCCCCAGCGCAGCCACCGGTGTTCCAGCAGCTGGCTGGTGCGGCTGGTCCAGCCGAACTGGTCCTTGCGGTAGCGCCAGAAGTGCCCGACGGCGAAGACGGCCAGGCAGGCGTAGGGGACGGCGACCCACAGCAGCAGGTCGGTGCCGTCCACGGAGGTCAGAGGGCTGCTGGCGGCGCTCATCGGCGGGTCTCCGAGTCCATGGGGCCGGTCAGAGGGGGCATCAGGGTCGGCGGTGCGGGCGCCGGCGGTACGAAGGTGCCGGGCGGGGCGAAGCCGGTGCCGCTGTACGGGTCGAGGCCGACGTCCTCGGCGGGCGGCCCTTCGGCGGCCAGCTTCGCCACCGCCTCCAGGTCGGCGTCGGTGGCCGCCGGCAGCAGGGACAGCAGTGCCGCCAGCAGGTCCGCGTAAGGGGACCGCACGTCCGACAGGGCGTGGTGGATGAGGTCCAGTCCGCGCCGGTGGCGGCGCAGCGGTGCTTCTCCGGCGCGCGGCCCGGCCAGGGCGGCGAATTCCAGGACGACGGGCAGGTGGTCGGGGAGTTCGCCGCTGTCGGCGCTCCACCCGGCGGCCCGGTAGGTCTGGGCGAGGGCGAGCAGGGCCATGCCCCGTCGGCGGGTGTCGCCGTGCAGGTAGTAGGTGAGGTAGAGGCTGCTCTTGCGGCGAAGGTCGAAGACCTCCACGTAGTGGCTTTCCAGGTCCTCGGACGGCTGAACCATGAACCAGGAGGCAAAGGCGGCGAGATGTCCGGCGGCGGTCGAGGGCGGCAGAACATCGACCGCAGCACTCAACTCGGCCCGCTTTTCGACCAGTTCAGCATCCGGGTACTGCAACAGCAGCGACAGCAGCCGTAGCAGGAGCCCGCGCTGGGCGGCTTCTTCGGGGCCGGGGCGGGCGCGGCGCCCGGCCGCCGGGCGGAGGCGGGTACGCAGGGAGCTCATACAGCGCCTCCCGCGCCCGGGGCCGTGGTCCGTCGCCGCAGGGTGGGAAGCCCGAGCATGACCTTGCGGCCGGTGGCGGACGGGTTGCCGCCCGCGCTCTCCACGGGGCAGCGGTCCTCCATCGCGCTGAGCGCGGCGGCGTCTTCCTTGTGGGCGGCGGGGACGACGTACCGGTCGGCGTACTTGGCGACGGCCAGCAGCCGGTGCAGATCTTCGGCCTGTGCGGGCGTGAGCCCCACGGCCTTCAGCGCGCTCTCGTCTCCCTGTTCCCCGAGCGTGCGCTGCCGCATGTGGCTGCGCAGCGCGGTCAGCTTCATCAGGACCCCGGCGACGACGTCGGTGTCTCCGGCGGCGAAGAGGTTGGCGAGGTAGTCCAGCGGGATGCGCAGGCGGGTGACGGCGGCGAAGACGTGGTCGGGGTCCTCGGCGTCGCCGCCCGCCTCGCCGACGGCGTCCAGGACCGGGGACAGTGGCGGCACGTACCAGACCATGGGCAGGGTGCGGTATTCCGGGTGCAGCGGCAGGGCCACCTTGTACTCGCTGATCAGGGCGTGTACGGGAGAGCGGCGGGCGGCGTCGATCCAGTCCTCGGGGATGCCGGACCGCCGGGCCGCGGAGCGGACTTCGGGGTCGGCCGGGTCGAGGAAGACGTTCCGCTGGGCGTCGAGCAGGTCCTTCTCGTCCGCTGTGGCGGCGGCCTCGCCGACCCGGTCGGCGTCGTAGAGGAGCAGGCCGAGGTAGCGCAGGCGGCCGACGCAGGTCTCGGAGCAGACGGTGGGCTGCCCGGCTTCGATGCGCGGGAAGCAGAAGGTGCACTTCTCGGCCTTGCCGGTGGCGTGGTTGACGTAGACCTTCTTGTACGGGCAGGCCGTGACGCACATCCGCCAGCCGCGGCAGCGGTCCTGGTCGACCAGCACGATGCCGTCCTCGGCCCGCTTGTACATCGCGCCGGACGGGCAGGCGGACACACAGGCCGGGTTGAGGCAGTGCTCGCACAGCCGCGGCAGGTGGAACATGAAGGTCTGCTCGAAGGCGAACTTCACCTTCTCGGCCAGGCCCCCGCTCAGGTTCGGGTCGCCGGCCGCCGTCTCGCCCGCGCCGCCCAGGCCGTCCTCCCAGTTGGCGCCCCAGGTGATCGAGGTCGGCTTGCCGGTGAGCACCGAGCGGGGCCGGGCCACCGGCACGTCCTGGCCGGCCGGGGCGCTGACGAGGTTGTCGTAGTCGTAGGTGACCGGTTCGTAGTAGTCCTCGATGGCCGGCAGGTCGGGGTTGGAGAACAGGGAGCCCAGGCGCTTCAGGCGGCCGCCGGAGCGGAGCACCAGGCGCCCGCGCCGGTCCAGCATCCAGCCGCCCTTCCACTGCCGCTGGTCCTCGTAGCGGCGCGGGTAGCCGACGCCGGGCTTGGTCTCGACGTTGTTGAACCAGGCGTATTCGACGCCGGTGCGGTTGGTCCAGGTCTGTTTGCAGGTGACCGAGCAGGTGTGGCAGCCGATGCACTTGTCGAGGTTCATCACCATCGCCACTTGGGCCATGACGCGCATGTCAGTACTCCACATCCTGGGAGCGGCGGCGAATCACGGTGACCTCGTCGCGCTGGTTGCCGGTGGGGCCGTAGTAGTTGAAGGCGTAGGTGAACTGGGCGTAGCCGCCGGCCAGGTGTGAGGGCTTGATGAGCAGCCGGGTCAGGGAGTTGTGCATGCCGCCGCGCTTGCCGCTGAGCTCGGTCTTGGGCACGTTCACCGTGCGGTCCTTGGCGTGGTACATGTACACGGTGCCCTCGGGCATCCGGTGGGTGACCACCGCGCGGGCGACGACGACGCCGTTGCGGTTGTACGCCTCGATCCACTCGTTGTCCCTGACGCCGATCTTCTCGGCGTCGGCGGTGCTCATCCAGATCACCGGGCCGCCCCGGGAGAGGGCGAGCATGTAGGCGTTGTCCTGGTACTCGGAGTGGATGGACCACTTGGAGTGCGGGGTGAGGTAGCGGACCGTCACCTCGGCGCGGCCTTCCTCGCCCAGGTGCTCGTCGCCGTAGTGCCGGGCGGTGTTCAACGGGGGACGGTACACGGGCAGTTGCTCGCCGAGTTCGGTCATCCAGTCGTGGTCGACGAAGAAGTGCTGGCGGCCGGTGAGGGTGTGCCAGGGCTTGCGGTGCTCGACGTTGATGACGAACGGGGAGTAGCGGCGGCCGCCGGTCTCGCTGCCGGACCACTCGTACGAGGTGATCACCGACCGGGGCTGCACACGGGTGTCGGCGAAGGTGATCCGCTCCGCCTCCCGCTCGGCGGCCAGATGCGCCAGGCCGGTGCCGGTCCGCTTCTCCAGCGCCTTGAAACCCTCGGTGGCCAGGCGCCCGTTGGTGGTGCCGGACAGCGCGAGGATCGCCTCGCACATGTCCGAGGCGGTGGCCAGCGACGGCCGTCCGTCCGCCGCACGCCCGCGCCGGACGCCGTTGCTGCGCCGCAGCTGCTCCAGCTCCTGGTCCGGGTGGACGGTGACGCCCTTCGTGGTGGTGCCGAGCGTGTCGAGGAGGGGGCCGACGGCGCGCATCTTGTCCGCCACCGCCGCGTAGTCCCGCTCGACGGTCACCAGCTTGGGCATGGTGCGGCCGGGGACCGGCGCGCACTCGCCGGCCTTCCAGTCGGCGACGACGCCGCCGGGCTGGGCGAGTTCGTCGGGGGTGTCGTGCTGGAGGGGCACGGCCAGCACGTCGGTGCGGGTGCCCAGGTGATCCGCGGCCAGTTCGCTGAAGCGGTCGGCGATGGTCAGGAAGGTGTCGTAGTCGGTCCGGGCCTGCCAGGGCGGTGCGATGGCCGGGGTGAAGGCGTGCACGAAGGGGTGCATGTCCGTGCTGGACAGGTCGTCCTTCTCGTACCAGGTGGCGGCCGGCAGCACGACATCGGCGAACAGGCCGGTGGAGGTCATCCGGAAATCCATGCTGACCAGGAGGTCGAGCTTGCCCTCCGGCGCCTCCGCGTGCCAGACGACGTCCCGTGGCCGCTTCTCCGGCGGTGTCTCCTCGGAGCGGACCGCCGCGTCCGTCCCCAGGAGATGGCGCAGGAAGTACTCGTTGCCCTTGCCCGAGGAGCCCAGCAGGTTGGCCCGCCATACGGTCAGGACGCGCGGGAAGTTGGCGGGGTCGTCCGGGTCCTCGGCGGCGAAGCGCAGCGCGCCGGAGGTCAGCTCGTCGACGATGTGCTCGGACACGGGACGGCCGGCGGCTGCCGCCTCGTCGGCCAGGTCCAGCGGGTTGCGGTTGAAGCCGGGGTGGCCGGGGGTCCAGCCCATCCGGACGGCCTGGGCCAGGCAGTCGGCGGTGGCGCGGCCCGTGAAGCGGCCCTCCCCCAGCGGGGAGGCCAGCTCGTCCGGGCCGAAGGCCTCGTAACGCCACTGGTCGGTGGCCAGGTACCAGTACGAGGTGCCCGCCATGTGGCGGGTGGGCCGCTGCCAGTCGAAGGCGAACGCGAGGTGCTGGAGGCCGGTGACGGGGCGGACCTTCTCCTGGCCGACGTAGTGGGCCCAGCCGCCGCCGTTGACGCCCTGGCAGCCGGTCATGGTGGTCAGGGCCAGGAAGGCGCGGTAGATGGTGTCGGAGTGGAACCAGTGGTTGGTGCCCGCGCCCATGGCGATCATCGAGCGGCCCTCGGTGCGCTCGGCGTTGCGGGCGAACTCCCGCGCGATACGGGCCGCCTGCGCGGCGGGGACCGAGGTGACCGTCTCCTGCCAGGCCGGGGTGTACGGCTGGGAGGCGTCCTCGTAGGAGGCCGGCCAGGTGCCGGGCAGCCCGGCGCGCCGCACACCGTACTGGGCCAGCATCAGGTCGAAGACGGTGGTCACCTGCCGACCGCCGACCGTGCGGACCGGGACGCCGCGCACCATGACCGCGCCGCCCTCGGTGGGGCCTTCGTCGAAGCGCGGCAGCGCCACGGTGGCCGTGGCCCCGCCCCGCTCCAGCAGACTCAATTCCGGTTCGGCGTCGCCCAGTTCGAGGTTCCAGCGGCCCTTGCCCTGCTCGCCCCAGCGGAAGCCGAGCGACCCGTTGGGGACCACCGGTTCGCCGCTGCGGCGGTCGACGAGGACGGTCTTGAAGCGCGCATGCTCGTCGGTGTCGCCGAGGTCGGCGGCGGTCAGGAAGCGATCCGGCACCAGATCGCCGTCCCGCTCGCGCAGCGTGACCAGGAACGGGGCGTCGGTGAATCGGCGCAGGTAGTTCTCGAAGTAGGGCGTGGAGCGGTCGACCAGGAATTCGCGCAGGATGACGTGGCCCATCGCCATCGCCAGGGCCCCGTCCGTCCCCGGGTGCGGGGCCAGCCACTCGTCGGCGTGCTTGACGTTGTCGGCGTAGTCGGGGCTGACGGCGACGACCTTGGTGCCGTTGTAGCGGGTCTCGGTCAGGAAGTGGGCGTCCGGGGTGCGGGTGACCGGGATGTTGGACCCCCACATGACCAGGTATCCGGCGTTCCACCAGTCGGCGGCCTCCGGCACGTCCGTCTGGTCGCCGAAGACCTGCGGCGAGGCGACGGGCAGGTCCGCGTACCAGTCGTAGAAGGACAACAGGGTGCCGCCGAGCAGCGACAGGAAGCGGGCGCCCGCCGCGAAGGACGCCATCGACATGGCGGGGATGGGCGAGAACCCGGCCACCCGGTCCGGGCCGTACGTCTTGACGGTGTGCACATGGGCGGCGGCGACCAGTTCGGCCACCTCGTCCCAGTCGGCGCGCACCAGCCCGCCCTTGCCCCGGGCCTTCTTGTAGGCGCGGGCCTTGGCCGGGTCGCCGGTGATCTCCGCCCAGGCGGCCACCGGGTCGCCGAGCCGGCGGCGCGCCTCCCGCCACATCTTCAGCAGCGTGCCGCGGACGTACGGGTAGCGGACCCGGCTGGGCGAGTAGGTGTACCAGGAGAACGACGCGCCGCGCGGGCAGCCCCGCGGCTCGTACTCGGGGCAGTCGGCGCCGATCGACGGGTAGTCGGTGGCCTGGTGTTCCCAGGTGATGATCCCGTCCTTGACGTAGACCATCCAGGAGCAGGACCCGGTGCAGTTGACCCCGTGCGTGGAGCGGACGACCTTGTCGTGCGACCAGCGGTCGCGGTAGAAGCCCTCCCACCGCGGGTCCCCCGTGCCGAACACGGCGCGCCCGTCCTCGCTGACCTCGCGCCGGTTGAGCAGCCGCCGGCCGGCCAGCGGCCAGCCGCGTTCCTCAGCGGCCGCCGGACCGCCGATTGTTTCGTTCTCCATAAAACGAACGCTAAGTCGCTCCCCCGCGGGTGACGGTGGGCGAAGCGTCCCGCGGCGCAGGGCCACAGGACCTCGAATGTTTTCGGCCACCCGGGACCAACGACCCTGCGCGGGGGCCGCACGCCCCGGGCGGCGGGCGCCTCCCCGGCCGCATGCTGGGGGTGATCGAATCGGAGGTACCCGCCCATGTACGACCCCGCCCGCCCCGTTCCGTCCCGTCCGCTCCCCCGGTGAGCGGCGCCCGCGCGGTCCGCCGGCAGCACCAGGCTGTGGCGGACAAGCCGTTCATCGTCATCTGGGAGTCGACCCGCGCCTGTCCCCTGGCCTGTGTGCACTGCCGGGCGACCGCGGTGCCCGACCGGGATCCCGGCGAGCTGGACACCCGGGCCGCCAAGGGCCTGATCGACCAGATCGCCGCCTTCGGGCGGCCCGCACCGCTGTTCGTCATCACCGGCGGCGACCCTTTCCAGCGCCCGGATCTGCTGGAACTGATCGTTTACGGCACGCGTGCGGGGGTACGGGTCGCCGTTTCGCCCTCGGGCACCCCCACCCTGACGGCGGCCAACCTCCGGGCGGTGCACGAGGCGGGGGCGGTGGGCCTGTCCCTGAGCCTGGACGGCTCCACCGCCGCGCTGCACGACGGCTTCCGCGGCGTCCCCGGCGTCTACGGGTGGACCCTGGACGCCTGGGACACCGCCCGCGGCCTGGGCATGAAGGTGCAGATCAACACCACGGTCGGCCGGCACAACCTGCACGACCTGCCGGAGGTCGCGGCCCTGGTCCGCGAGCACGGGGTCATGCTGTGGAGCGCGTTCTTCCTCGTGCCCACCGGACGCGGGCGCGAGCTGGCCCCGCTGGGCCCCACGGAGACCGAGGACGTCCTCAACTTCGTTTACGACGTGGGGCTTTCGATACCTGCCAAGACCACCGAGGCCCACCACTTCCGCCGTGTCGCACTGCAGCGCGCGGTACTGGACGCGAGGGGAGCGGACCACGTGGAGGTGATGCGGCTCGGGCCGCTGTACCGCCGGCTCCGCCGGCGCGGCGAAGAGCTCGGCCTCTACACCGGCGGGCGCCGGACCCGCCGCCCGCCCCTGGACGTCAACGCGGGCCGCGGCTTCGTCTTCGTGTCCCACACCGGCACCGTGCACCCCAGCGGCTTCCTCCCCCTCGCGGCGGGAAACGTGCGCACCCGCCCGCTGCCGGCGATCTACCGCGAGTCGCACCTGTTCACCGGCCTGCGCGACGCCGACCGGCTGGGCGGCCGGTGCGGCCGGTGCGAATTCCGCCGGATCTGCGGAGGGTCGCGCTCCCGGGCCCATGCCGTCACCGGCGATCCGTACGCGGAGGAGCCGTGGTGCGACTATGAACCCGGGACGTTCCCCTATCAGCGGGACATGACGGAGTTGCTGGGCGGGGGCGCGGCGGGTCTCGGAGAATCCGCCCGGCCGTGAAATGCCGCCCGGCCGGGTCCGGTGCGCCGATATTCCGAACAGCGGACGATGCGTTCATCGGCAGGCACCAGGGTGACTCGTCCGGGGTCATCGGGTCATCCGTACCGGTGAACGGCCTTCCTCGCCCCCTTCCCCCCGGCCCGGTCGTGCCGCATGGTCGAGAAGCGAGCCGGAACCCGCCTCCGGCGGATCGCGCAAAGGAGGCCGCCTGTGAATTCCCCGGCACCTTCCCGTCCTTCACCCATCGACCGGGCCTTCCTCGCGTTCGGGAAAAGCTCCCCGCACGCCCGCCTGGAGGTGGGGAGCATCGCGTATCTGACGGATGGGGCGCCGACGCTGGACAACGTGCGGAACTCGGTCGGCAGGGCGCTGCGGATACTGCCGGTGCTCTCGCACGAGCTGTGCGCGGCGGGCACGGCCGTCGCCTGGCTGCCGGCTGCCGATTTCCGGCTGGACCGGCATGTCGTGGAGACGGTCGTCCCGGGTGAGGGGCTTTCGTGCGTGCTGGACGCGGCCCAGCTGGTGTGGGCCGAGCGCCTTCCCCCGGGCATCGGCTGGGAACTGCGGCTGGTGCGGCCCTCCTCGGGGACCGGCTGGGCCTTGTCGTACCGCGTGCACCACAGCCGGCAGGACGGTCTGGCGATCCGACAGACGCTGCAGACCCTCCTCGCTCCGGCGGGTCCCGGGCCGGCCCCGCGGCCCGCCTTCCACGCGGGCAGCGGCTCGCCGATGGGCCGGGCACTGCGGGCGGTCGGCACGTCCGCGGCGTTGTACGCCGACTACCGGCGCTTCCCGCCGACCGGACTGGGCGCGCCGTGGGAGCTCTCGGGCCGGCGTCAGGTGTCGACGGCCACCACGTCGCTCCCCCGATTGCGTACGGTCGCCCGTACTGCCGGCGGAACGGTCAACGATGTCCACCTCGCCGCCCTGGCCGGAGCGGTGCGCGCCTGGCTCCTGGAGACCGGCCGGACCCCCGCGCCGCTGGCGGTCGCCGTCCCGTTCAGTGTCCGGCACCCCGAGGAGCCGTCGACGTGGGGCAATCGGCTCTTCTTGAAGCGGGTGTGGCTGCCGTGCCAGGAGAGTGACCCGCGGCGTCGGCTGACGCGTACGGTGGCGGCTGCCGCCCGGCTCAAATCGACACGCGTACGGCAGACCGCGCAGGACCTGCTGGACAGTTCCCCTGACCGGCTCGTCAGGTTCGCCTTCCGCCGGATGCTGGACCCTCGGTACGCTCCCGTGATCTCGTCGTACATGCCGTGCGGGGTGGCCGAGGACGTGATTCCGCCGGCCCTGGCCGACCTGCTGCCGCTGACCCTGCTGCCGCCCGGCCACCCGTTCAACGTCTGCCTGACGACCTACCGTTCGACCGCCCAGATCGCCATGCTCAGCGACACGGCGGTGCCGGGCGCGGACCGGATCCCGGCGCTGTGGCGGCAGGCGGCGGAGGAGCTGTGCGAGGTGATGCCGCCGCCCCCGGCCTCCTGAGAGCTACCGCCGGCTCACAGTTCACGCCGGAAGGTGACCCGGTCCAGCGAGGGGCCGTCGTAGTCCGTGATCGGGTCGGACGGGGTGAAGCCGAGCGCGCTGTGGAAGGCGATGGAGCGGGCGTTCTGCGGCGAGGTGATGGCCTTGACGACGGTCCGGCCGTTCGCCCGGGCCATGTCGAAGAACCGCTCGTACAGGAAGCGGCCCAGGCCGGTGCGCCGCCAGGCGGGGTTGACCCCGGTGAAGTGGATGTACGCCTCCTCCGGGTGGGACGGGGAGAGGAACCCGACGACGAAGCCCGCCAGTTCGCCGTCGCGCTCGGCGATCAGGCTGGTGTCGTGGAAGTGGTTCACGAACACCCGGGTCAGGTCGCGGGAGGCGGGGCGGCCCCACCAGTCGTCGACCACCGAGACGACGGTGTCGAAGTCCTCCGGCACCGCCGCACGCGTCGTGAAGGGCGCCAGGGTGCGGACCTCCGGGGCGCCGAGCTTCTTGCGGAAGGCCACCCGGTCCTGCCCCGGCCCGTCGTAGTCGCCCTGCACCGGCACGCCGTCCACCTCCCGGTCGCCCGCGTCCAGCTCGAAGCCCATGGCCCGGTGGAAGGCGATGGATCCGGTGTTCTGCGGCGAGGTGATGGCGCGTACCTCGGTACGGCCGGCCGCCGCGGCGCGCTCGAAGAAGGCGGTGTAGAGCCGGCGGGCCACACCCTGCTTGCGCAGTTCCGGGTCCACGCCGACGAAGTGGATGTACGCCTCGTGGGGCCGGTCGGCGGAGTGGAAGCCCACCAGGAACGCCCGTACCCCCGTCCCGTCCTCCAGCACCAGACTGGTGTCCGCGAAGTGCTGGAGGAACAGCCGGGGCAGCAGCATGGAGAGCTGCCGCGCCTGTTCGGGGGTGCGCGAGTCGCCCCACCAGCGCTGTACGCACTCCACGAGCGTGGTGTGGTCGGTCGTACGGGCCCGGCGTACGTCGTGCATGTCCTGCCTTTCGGTCGGTGATGTCGGTTTCTGCTGTTGGTCTACGGGACGGCGCTACTTCTGCGGCGGGGTGCCGCTGCCCTGGTCCCGGCCGCCGTCCGGGATCACCGGGAGCGTCACCTTCGACGGGTGCGCCGCGTCGTGCAGCACAGTCTGCCGAGCGGTGCGCCGCTCGGTGGACTCGCCCAGCCAGTTGCCGGTGTTCGGGTTCGGATCGTACTGGGGGTAGTCGCTGGAGGAGATGTCGAGCCGGATGCGGTGGCCCTTCTTGAACAGGTTGCTGGTCGGCCACACCTTGATCTTGTACGCGTACACCTTGCCGGGCACGATCGGTGTGGGATCGCTCAGCGACTCCCGGTAACTGGCGCGGACGATGCCGCTGTTGAGGTTCACCGCGGTGCCGTCGGGGTGGACGTCGACCAGCTTGGCGGTCCAGTCGGTGTCCGGCGCCGAGGACCTGGCGTACAGCGTGACCGTGATGGGGCCGGTGACCTCGGTGTCCTCGGTCAGCGGGGCGCCGGTGTAGACGGCGATGTCGGGGCGCTGCTCGATCTGCTGCTGGTCGTAGGGACCCTGGGTGCTGATGGCCGCCGTGCAGCAGGAGTGGCCGCCGACGCTGGGCACCGGGTTGCGCGGGTCGTAGGTGTAGTGGTCGGCCGGCGTGCCCTTGGCGGGCGGGGCGGTGGACAGTGTGCCGTCCTGGGTGTTGCCGGCCGCGTGGCCGGTGCTGGAGAGGTAGTAGTCGGTCCAGCGGGTCTGCGGGAGCGGCCAGGAGGGCGCGGTGCGCCACTTGTTCGCGCCCATGACGAAGTAGTCCACGCCGTTCTCGCGGACGCCGTTGTCCTTGCCCTTGAGGTGGTGGTCCCACCAGGCGAGCATCATCTCGTTGACGGGGCTGTTGCCGGCCGGGCCGATCTGTTTCAGCAGCGGGGCCGGGTTGCTGGTCGGGCGGCCCCAGCCGGTGTGGTCCCAGGGGCCGACGACCAGCCGCTGGTTCGCGCGGGCCGCGGAGGAGCCGCCGCGCCGGACCATGCCCTGGTAGTTGCGGACCGAGCCGTCCAGGAAGGCGTCGTACCATCCGGCGTAGTTGAGGACCGGGATGTCGACCTTCCCGTAGTTCTCCTTCGGGGCCCACCTGCGCCAGTAGTCGTCGTACGTACGGTGCCGGATCCAGTCGAAGAAGTACGGGGCGACCTTCGGGTCACCGGGATGCAGGGGCTCGAAGCGGTTGTACGGGGCGCTGCCGAGCCACTTCTGAACGTCTTGGTAATCCCGGTTGACCTGGTGGTACGTGTCCCAGTCGCCGCGGTTCGCGGCGGCGGACGGGACGATTTTGCGCATGGCCCACGGGATGACGAAGTTCAGCCGGAAGGCGCCGCCCTCGTAGGTCCAGCCGTCGTAGTAGTCGTCGGATGTCTTGTCGGGCACGATCGTCTTCAGGTGCGGCGGGCGCTCCTGGGCGGCCAGCCACTGGGTGGCGCCCACGTAGGAGGAGCCGTACATCCCCACCTTGCCGTTGGAGCCGGACAGCCGGGCCGCCCATTCCACGCTGTCGTAGCCGTCCTTGCCCTCGTTGGCGAACTCGTAGAAGTCGCCGTCCGAGGCGTACTGGCCGCGCACGTCCTGCACCACGACGAGGTAGCAGTGCGAAGCGAACCACTCCGGGGACTGGTAGCTGGAGGGCTGGACCTCGGCCGCCTGCTTGCCGTACTGGGTGCGCATCAGGATGACCGGCACCTTCTCCTTGGTGCGCGGCCGGTACACGTCCGCCCGTAACACGGTGCCGTCCCGCATGCGTGCCCCGACATCGGTGGTCTTGCCGACGGTGCAGGGGCCCTTGCCGGTGCTGGGCGGCCAGGCGCCGTCCTCGGAGTCCTGCGCCGGTCCGGGTGCGGCCTGGAACGCGAGCGCGCAGGCGCCGGTGAGGGCCAGAGCAGTCCAACCGGTCTTCCGTGCCCGCCGGTTCACCGCCCCGCCTCCCCGCCGTTCCCCGCGTGCAGCGTGTCCGGACCGATGTCCGCGATCGTGGTACACCCGGACAGCCCCATGGTCAGGTCGAAGTCCGCGAGCAGGCCGCGTACGACGTGTTCCACACCCGCGGCGCCACCGAGGGCCAGCCCGTACACGTACGGACGCCCCAGCAGCACCGCCCGCGCGCCCAGGGCCAGCGCCTTGAAGACGTCGGCGCCGCTGCGGATCCCGGAGTCGAACAGCACCTCCGTCTCGGTGCCGACCTCCGCCACCACGTCGACCAGCGCGTCCAGCGCGGCCACCGCCCCGTCCACCTGCCGGCCCCCGTGGTTGGACACCACGATGCCGTCCATCCCGGCCTGCACCGCCCGGCGCGCGTCCTCGGGGTGCACGATGCCCTTCAGGACGATCGGCCCGTCCCAGTGCTCGCGCAGGAAGCCCAGTTCGTCCCAGGTGTGCGCCTTGCCGCTGAAGATCGGCAGCCACTGCATGGCCGCGCCCTGCGGGTCCTCATCGACCGGGCGCTCCAGCCGGGAGCGGAAGACCGGGTCGGATAGCGGGATCGCCACCCCGCCGCCGCGCAGGAACGGCAGATAGGCCTGGTCGAGGTCGTGCGGCCGCCAGGCGAGCTGCCAGGTGTCCAGCGTGACGACCAGGGTCGTGTAGCCGGATGTGCGGGCCCGCTTGAGGATGCTGGCGGTCACCTCGTCGTCGTGCGGCCAGTAGAGCTGGAACCAGCGCTGCCCGTCGCCGCCGGCCTCCGCGACCTCCTCGATGGTGTGCGAGGCGGCGGTGCTCAGCACCATCGGGACACCGGTCGCCGCGGCGGCGCGGGCGGTGGCGAGTTCGCCCTCCGGGTGGACGATGGACTGCACCCCGATCGGCGCGAGGACGACGGGGGCGGGAAGTTCGCTGCCCAGTACGGTGGTGCGCTGGTCGCGGGCGGTGGCGTCGCGCAGCATGCGCGGGACGATGCGGTGCCGGTCGAAGGCGGCGCGGTTGGCGCGTGCGGTGGCGCCGGTGCCCGCCGCGCCGGCGATGTACCAGTACGGCTTGGGGCCGAGGCGGTCGCGGGCCTGGTCCTCCAGAGCGCTGAGGTCGGTGGTGAAGGGCGGGATCGCGTCCTGGAGCCCTCGCACGTAGATCTGGTACTGGTAGTCCGCGTAGCCGCGTTCGGGCGCTGTCATGTGCTGGTGTGCTCCTTCTTCCGTTCTTCCGGTTCCACTGCCGGCCCCGGGGGCGCGCTGCGGCCCAGCCCCAGCAGCATCAGGGCCAGTTGCGCGCCGGCCGGGCCCAGCGCCTCCTGGTAGCCGCGCAGTACGGCGTTCTCCCAGGCCAGGTCCGTACGGGGGTGTCCCACGGCGCGGCGCGCGTCCTGGAGGCGGCGGTCCTCGGCGGTGCGCAGGCGGATGAGCCGGGCGATGTCCCGGTCCAGTTCGTGGATGCGGGACCGGTGGCGGGCCGGTCCTTCCATGCCGTCCACGCCGCCGTTCACCGCGTCGGTCCGCTCGCTCGCGGCCGGTCCGGCTGCCGCAGGAGGAGGCGGTACGCGGTGGCCACCCGTGCCACGAACGCGGTGGACACCTGGTCCGGCCGGTGCCCGAAGACCACCCGGGCGCCGCCCGCGCCGTCCGGCCACACTTCCACCTCCAGCTCGTGCACCGCCCGCGGGTCCGGTTCCCGTACCGGCTCGGTCACGCAGCCCTCCAGGCCCAGGCGCTGCGGCGGCCCCTCCTGGAGCGCGAACATCGTCTGGAAGAGCGGATGCCGGGTCCGGTCCCGTGCCGGGTCGGCGGCCAGCCGTACCACCTCCTCGAACGGCACGTCCTGCGCGGCCAGACCGGCGTGGATGCCCTCCAGGAGGCGGGGCAGCGCGTTCGCCGTACCGTCTCCGGCCGGGCGCATCCGGAAGCAGACCACGTCGATCAGGCAGCCGATCGCGTCGGCGGTGTCCGGGTGGTAGCGCTTGGCGACGGGCGCGCCCACCGCCACATCGCGCTGCCCGCTCACGGCTGCCAGGGCTTCGGCGTAGGCCGCCAGCAGCACCGCGAAGCGGGTGCTGCCGTGGTGCCGGGCCCGCTCTTCCAGAGCCGCGTACTCGGTGGTGGAGAGGGTGAAGGTGGGGGCCGCGCTTTCAGAAGGCGTCTCGGGAGGCGTCTCGGGAGGCGTCTCGTGAGCCGGCAAGGCCAGCGGCGGTACGCCGGTCAGCTCACTACGCCAGTACGCGCGTTGTTCCTCGCCGGTGTGCTCGTTCACCTGAGCACGGTGGCCCGCCAGGACGGCCGCCAGCGGGGCAGGGCGCGCGGCCCGGGACTCCTCGCCGCGCAGCCGGGCCGCGTAGGCCGCCGACAGATCCTCGGCCAGCGGACGTGCGGAGCCGCCGTCGAAGGCGATGTGGTGTACGACGATCCCCAGCAGCCAGCCCGTCTCCGTCGGCGTCATGACGCACCGCCAGTTGGCTCCGGCACCGATGTCCAGCGGCCGGTGCAGCTCGGTGTGGACGGCCCTGAGCGCGGCCGTCTCGTCCCCGGCCGGGTCGAGGAGCCGTACGTCCACCGGTGCGGCCGGGCCGTCCAGGAGCGCCACCGGTTGGCGGTCGAAGACGTAGCGGGCGTGCAGCGACTGGTGCCGCCGGTGTACGTCGTCCGCCGCGGCCCGGAACGCCTCCGGGGCGAAGGCGCCCGTCACCCGCCACAGCAGCACGCAGTGCGCCGACGTGTCGGACGGGTCGAGCTGCTGCTCGAACAGGAAGCCGCTCTGGACGGGGAGCAGCGTCAGCGGGCCTGTGTGCGCGGGCCGCGCGGGCTCCCCCGTTTCCGCCTGCCGCTTCTCGATCCACCGCGCCAGGTCCCGTACGGTCGGGCCCGCGATCAGTACGGAGGCCGGTACGGGGACGCCGGTACGTCCGCCGATGCGGACGCACAGCCGGGCTCCGTCCAGCGAGGTACCGCCCAGTTCGAAGAACGAGGCGTCGGGGGGCACGTCGTCCGGGTCCCTGCGCAGGATCTGCGCGAAGGCCGCGGTCACTTGGCCCGCCACCGATCCGTCTTCCGCATCACGGACCCGGCACGCGTCGGCCCGGGGCCGGGCCGTCTGCGTCTGCGCCGTGATCAGGTCCAGCAGCGCGGCGGTGTCCAGCTTTCCGTTGTCGGTCAGCGGGAAGCGCGCCACGGCGGCCAGTTCCCGCGGCACCAGGTACTCCGGCAGCCGCTCGGACAGCGCGCGGCGTACCGTTTCCGCGCTCACCGGCTCCCGGCCGTCCCGCACCGTGTACGCGGCGGCCAGCCCCTCGCACCGCCCGTCCGCCATCAGCGGGACGACGGCACACCGGAGCACCCCGGGCACCTGGGCCGCCGCGGCTTCCACCTCGCCCGGTTCGATGCGGTGGCCGAGCACCTTGACCTGGCGGTCGCGGCGGCCCGCGTAGTGCAGGGTGCCGTCGGCGGAGCGGAAGCCCAGGTCGCCGGTGCGGTAGACACGGCGTACGGCACCGTCCAGCGGGATGTCGACGAAACTGCGCGCGGTCTGCTCCGGGTCCGCGAGGTACCCGCGGGCCAGCCCGGCGCCCGCGACGCAGATCTCGCCGGTGGTATCCGGCGGGACCGGCCGTGCTTCCTCGTCCAGGACGAGGACTTCGGTCCGTCCGACCGGGCGGCCGACCGGGATCTGCGTGGGGGCCGGGCCGTCGGTGATGTCGGCGGCCGTGATCCGGTGGGTGGTGGCGAAGACCGTGGTCTCCACGGGGCCGTAGCCGTTCACCAGGGTGATGCGGGGGTGCGCCCGTACGAAGCGGCGGACGTGGGCGGGCGAGAGCCGTTCGCCGCCCACCATGAGCTGCCGCAGCCCGTGGAAGCAGCTCAGGTCCTCCTCCACGAGCAGGTTGAAGAGCGAGGCGGTGAGCCACAGCGTGTTCACGCCCGCCCGGCGTACGAGGTCGCGCAGCCCGTCCGCCGTCAGGTAGGGCTCGTCCACCAGCACGGAGGTGCCCCCGTTGAGCAGCGCTCCCCATAGTTCCAGGGAGGCCGCGTCCCAGGGCAGCGGGGCGGCCTGCGGCCAGACCGTGTCCGGGCCGAGGTCGGCGAAGCGGGCCGGGGGCTCCGTCGGGGTGAACAGCCGTACCGTGCCCGCGTGCGGGGAGAGCACGCCCTTGGGGCGGCCGGTGCTGCCGGAGGTGAAGAAGACGCAGCAGGTGTCCGTTTCCCGTACGGTCACCGGGGGCGGGGCGCTGCCGGTGGCGGCGGCCTGCTCCAGGTCTGTTCCGGGCGCCCAGACAGGGACCGACGCGGTCCCGGGCCTGCCGCCGGAGTCGGCAGCGATCAGCGGGGCGTCCGCCCGCCGGATCAGGTCCGCGATCCGGGGTGCGGGCCAGCGGGGGCCCAGGGCCGCGTAGGCGGCGCCCAGCTTGAGGATCGCCAGGACGGTCGCCACATAGCGCGGGGAGCGCGGCATCAGCACCGGCACGATGTTCCCGGCGCGTACGCCTGCCGCGGCGAGTTCGGCGGCGTAGGCGTCCGAGGCACGGTCCAGCGTCCGGTAGCTGACGGTGTGCTCGCCGTGGAGCAGGGCGGTGGCTTCCGGGCGCTCCGCCGCCCGCCGCCGGAAGACCTCGTGTACGGCTGTCATCGCCCACCCCCGGTGCCCAGCCGCTGCGGCTCGCCCTCGTGCTTGTTTCCGTCTTTGTTTTCGTCCTCGTACGGATCACTGAGGTTCTGTACGTCCGGCTCCTCGGACGCAGCCGTCCGCGCGCCGTCCGCCGGGCCGCCCAGCCGCTCGAGCCGCGGCGCCAAGGCCACGCACGCCACACAGCCCGCGCCCAGGACCACGGCCAGCAGCCAGGGCCGGCCGCCGGTGAGCAGCCAGCCGCCCAGCAGCGGGCCCAGCACCAAGCCGCCCGACATGGCCGCGGAATAGGCCCCGTTGTACCGGCCGCGCACCGGGTCACTGGCCAGCGTGTTGACGAGGGTGGGCAGCGCCACGGCCAGCAGCGCCTCCCCCACGGCGAACACCGCCAGCGCGCCGATCACCAGCGCGGCCTGCGCCGCCGTACCGCCGCTGACGGTGGCCAGCAGGAGCAGCAGCCAGCTCGCCGCCCAGCTCCCGGCGGTCCCGGCGAGCAGGACGGCGGGCCGGGAGCGGGAGATGCGGGTGACCGCCGCGAACTGGATCAGCACGATGCAGCAGGTGTTGGCGACGAAGCCCCACGCCATGATCCGCGCGTCCATGCCGCGCACCGCGACCAGCCCGGGGATGCTGGACTCCAGCTGCCCGTATCCCACGACCATCAGCGCGACGGTGAAGGCGAGCACCTTGAGCAGTGCGCGGTCCCGGAGGACGACGGCGTAGCCGCGGGGTCCGGCGGCGGGTTCCGGCGCGGCCGGGTCCGGCCCGGGTGCCCGCCGCCCCACCGCGAGGACGAGGACCGCGCCGGCCGCCAGGAACGACAGGCCGTCGCAGACGTACAGCAGTTGGAAGCGGCCCGGATCGGCCGTCGAGGCGAAGATCCCGCCGAGCAGGCCGCCGAGCCCCACCCCCGCGTTGAGCCCGACGAACTGCAGCCCGAAGGCGGTGGACCGGGCCTCCCCCGTCACGCTCCGGGCGATGGCGGTGTTCCATACGGAGAGCATCGCGCCGTACGCCAGTCCGTAGGCCGACCCGGCGAGTACCGCGCCGCCCGCCCCGGTGACCAGGGCGAAGGAGGCCGTGCCGAGGGCCGCGAGGGTCATCGCGGCGGCGGCCGTGGCGCGCAGCGAGCGGCCGTCGGCCAGCCGTCCGGCCAGCGGTCCGCCCAGCAGCGAGGCCACCGCGATCACCGAGATGACGGCGGTGGCGGAGCCGACCGGCAGCCCGCGCACCCGGGTCAGGTACAGGACCAGGAACGGCTGGACCAGTCCGGTGCCCACCGAACTGACCAGGTTGGCGCCCATCACCGCCCGGGTGCGGGGCGGGAGTTGCCGCAGGGCGGCCACAGACTGGATCTTCACGGCCGGGCGGTCTCCTCGTGCCCGGCCGCGTCCGCCGTCACCGCGGCGGCGACGGCGCGCAGCGAGGCGTCCGCCAGCAGCGCGCTCAGCGCCACCGGGGCCCCGAACTCCTCGCGCAGCCGCTGCACCAGGGACATGGCCTGGAGGGACGTGCCGCCCAGGGCGAAGAAGTCGTCCTGCGGGCCGATGGGCGTCCCGGTGTCCAGGTCCAGGATCTCCCGCCAGATTCCGGCGGTCCTCTCCTCTGCCGTCGGCATGTGTTCATTCCTCCACGGGACGTAGTAGAACGGCGGCGGCGTGCGCCGCGCTGGTGCCCAGCAGTACGACGGGGGACGGTTCGGCGCCCCCGGCCGTACGGTCGGCGAGATTGATCAGTGGGTCGCTGCCCAGACAGTGCGCGATACGCGGCACGTTGTCCAGGTACATCTGGCGGTCGGCGATTCCGGCCTCGCCCAGGAACGTCCGCAGCGCGTCCCGGGCGAGGTTGCTGGGCAGCACGGCGCCGGTCCCCAGATCCCGTGCCGTCAGCCCCGTGACTTTCCACAGGTCGGCGAACACCGTTTGGTACATGGCCAGTTGGGCCCCCAAGAGGCGGCTCGGCGGCCCGGGCTCGAACTGGGCGATCCCGCGGGCCCCGCCCAGCAACTCCCACCCGTACCGCCGCCCGGAGACCACGGCCGCCGCGGCCCCGTCCCCGGCGACCGCGGTGCCGCCCAGCACCACCCGCCCGCCCGGCAGCACCGTACGCACCAGGTCCCCGGACACCACCAGCACCGTCCCGGACGCGCCCGACCGCACCAGGGACGCCGCGATGTCGAAAGCGGCGATGGCGGTGGAGCAGTCGGCCAGGCCCAGCATCACCGGGTACGCGCGGCGCAGGCCGAGATCGTCCAGCAGGCCCGTGAGGGCGGGCCGGTCCGGGCCGTCGGCGGGCAGCGACTCGGTCGCGAGCAGGATTGTGTCCACCGTGGCCGGGTCAGTTCCGGAGGCGTCCAGGGCGCCCCGCACGGCCGGGCCGAGGAGGCCGAGGATGCCGCCCTCGGCCTCGCGGTACTCGGCGAAGCCGGTGCCCGCGTCCGGTGGTCCGGCCGCGTACTCGGGGAGTTCGGCGACCTTGCGGCGGATCGGGCCCAACTCCGCGGCGCAGCCGTTCACATAGGCCGCGCTCACCCGGGCCCCTCCCCCGCCGGCAGCGGGCGCGCGCCCAGCAGCACGGCCGCCAGGTGGGAGATGCCCGCGCCGAGCAGCACGAGGAGGTCGTCCGGGCCGCCCGCGTCCTCCCCGGCGGCCTTCGCCTCCGCGAGCCGGTCCGCGAGGTTGATCAGCGGGTCGCTGCCCAGGCAGTGGCCGATCCGGCCGACGTTGCCCAGGGCGAGCCGGTCGCCGCCATAACCGACATCGGACAGGTAGATCTCCAGCACGTTGCGTGCGAAGTTGCTGGGCAGGACGGCCCGGACGTCCTCGGGCCGGACCGGGTGGCGCTCCGCGAGCCGGGCGAACAGTTCGCGGTGCGCGGCGATCCGGGCCGCCAGCTGCTGCCGCGCGGGCTCTGCGGAAAGGGTCTCCGGGGCGGCGTGGTGGGCCATGCCCAGCACCGGCAGCCCGGCCGCGGTGGCCGATACGAGGGCGGTGGCCGCGGCGTCACTGGCGATGGCCGCGCCGCCCGCGACGATGCGTTCGCCGCCGGTGGCGTGGTCGGCCAGGTCGCCGGTGACGACCAGGACGTGGCGGGCGCTGCCGTCCCGGACCAGGGAGGCGGCGGTGCCGACGGCGGCCATGGCGGTGGCGCAGTCCATCAGGCCGAGCGTGCTGGCGGTGGCGCGGGTCAGCCCGATTTCCTGGAGCAGTTCGGCCACGTCCCGGTGGGCGGAGCGGTCGCGCGGCAGCGAGTCGGTGGCCAGCAGCACGAGATCGACCTCGTCGCCCGGTACGCCGGCTTCGCCCAGGGTGCGCTGGGCGGCGGCGGCCATCAGCTCCACCACCTGGCCGTCCGACCAGTGGTAGGTGTCGAACCCGGCGGCCGGGGCGGTCAGCCGGGCCGCGGCCTCGGGGTCCGCCAGCAGTTCCGGCAGCTCGGTGACGGGTTCGGCGTACTCGCCCAGCTCGTAGGCCGGGGCACACAGCCGTGCGGTGGTCACTCGTGGCCTCCCGCTCCGGCCGCCGCCTCGGCCAGGGCCGTGAACCGCTCGGCGAGACGGCGCACGGTGGCCTCGTCGTACAGCTCGCGGTCGTACTCGAACCAGCCCTGGGTGCCTTGCGGGCCGGGGTAGACGGCCAGCGTCAGGTCGTAGCGGGCGGTGCCCTTGTCGAGGTCGGCGGTGTCCGCGCGGGCGCCTTGGATCTCCCGGCCGCCCTCGCCGAGGTTGTCGAAGACGAAGACGGCGTCGAGGAGGGGGTGGTCGCCCGGGACCCGGGCGGGCCGTACCTCCGCCGCGACCAGTTCGCCCGGGTAGGCGGCGTGCCGGAGTCCGGCCCGGGTCGCCGTACGGACGGCACGGACTCGGGTGGCGTGCGTGCCGTCGGCCGAGTCCCGCAGCCGTACGGGCAGCACATTGAGCAGATAGCCGACCACTTCGGCGGTGCCCGGCCGGTCCCGGCCCGCGGTGAACGTGCCGAGCAGGACGTCCTGACGGCCGCCGAACTCGGCCAGCGCGGCCCAGGCCACGGCCAGCCATCCGGCGTACGCGGTGGCCGCCTCGCGCTGTGCCGTCGCGGCGATCCCCTCGGTGACGGCACGGGACACCGTGAAGTCCACGCGGCCGCCCTTGCGCGAGGTGCCGTCGGCGGGGCGCGGCCGGTCGGTGGGCAGCGGCGGCGGGGCGTCGGCCACCTCACCGGCCCAGTAGGCGGCCGCTTCCTGGCCGGCCGGGCTGCCGAGCCACTGCCGCAGCTCGCGGGCGTGGTCGCTGAAGGCGGGCGCGGCGGCCGGATCGGTCCCGGCGGGGCGGGCCAGTTCGTCCAGCAGCAGCTCGAAGGACCATGCGTCGAAGACGAGGTTGTGCACCACGACCAGCAGCCATGCCTCGTCGGGCGTGGGCCCTTCGGCGAGGGTGACCCGCAGCAGCGGCCCGGCTGCCAGGTCGAACGGCTCGGCGGCCAGTTCCCGGGCGAGCCGGTGTGCGTCGTCGGCATCGGCGCAGCGGGTACGGGACAGCCTGGGCGGCAGTTCGTCGTGCACCACCGGGCGGAGGCCCGGGCCGCCCTCCTCGAAGGTGGTCCGCAGCGCCTCGTGCCGGGCCGCGAAACCGCGTACGCGCTCGGCGAGCGTGTCGAGGTCCACCGGACCGCCGGTGAGGTGCACGGCCTGGCAGACCACGTCCACCGGGTGGCCGGGCAGCCGCTGCTGGGTCAGCCAGAGGCGGCGCTGCCCCGGCGTCAACCTGCGCCGTTCGGCGAGTACTTGGGGAATGCGGCGGCGCAGGCGCGCACGCTGGCCGGGGGTGAGGCCGGTGAGCCGGGCGACGAGGTCGGCCCGGGAGGGGGCGGCGGTCATGCGTAGCGCCTCCGGAGTTCGTTGAGGTGGCTCAGGCTCTGCACGACGAGGTCCTCGTCGACCCCGAAGTCGATCAGGCAGGCGATCTCGTTGACACCCATGCCCTGGAAGCGGTCGACCACCGCCGCGCAGGAGTCCGGGGTGCCGAGCAGCGCGCCCTTCTCGAAGTACTTGTCGAAGGCGAACTTGATCAGCTCGTCCTGGTCGCCGGCCGAGATGTCGCGGACCCCGGCACCTGGCGCCAGGTTCTTCTTCTGCGAGTCGATGACGGTGAAGAAGGAGCGCAGATAGTCGCTGAACGGGGGCCGGACGGTTTCCCGGACCTCGTCCAGGTCGGTGCCGATGAAGGTGTGCAGCATCAGCGTGACCGTGGTGCTGTCCGGATCGTGCCCGTACTCCTCCAGGGTCTTGTAGTAGACCGCGAGCTTCTCCTCCAGCTCCTCGTTGGTCATGTCGATCAGCGCGGTCAGCACGTTGCAGCCGAGCCGTCCGGCCGTCTCGAACGTCTCCACACTCTTGGTGCAGGTCAGCCAGATGGGCAGTTCGGGCTGGACGGGCTGCGGGTGCAGCTCGACCTCCACGTGGTTGCCGAGGCCGTCCTGGACGTAGACCGGCGCGCCCTCCCACAGTTCGCGGATGGTGCCCACCGCGTCGAAGGTGCGCTGCCTGCGGTCGGACCAGCCCTCCGGCCGGATGGCGAAGTCCAGCGGGCTGAAGCCGGTGGCCAGGGCGATACCGGCGCGGCCCCGGGAGAGGTTGTCGACGACCGCCCACTCCTCGGCGACCCGGATCGGGCTGTGCAGCGGGAGGATGACGCTGCCGGCCCGGATCTGGAGGCGCTGGGTGTGCATGGCCAGGCCCGCGCCGAGGACGGAGGGGTTGGGGTAGAGGCCGCCGAAGCGGTGGAAGTGCCGCTCCGGGGTCCAGATGGCGGTGAAGCCGTTCTCGTCCGCGTAGCGGGCCGCGTCGAGCACGAAGCGGTATTTGTTCTTCTCGTCCCCGGAGAAGAAGATCAGGCTGAAGTCCACGGTCAGCGCTCCTGTTCCTGCCGGTCTCGGTCGTTCTGGCCGCCCTGCCGCACCTCGGCCAGCAGGTGTTCGATGTCCTCCGGGTCGAGGGCGGCCAGCTGCGCGGCCAGCGCCTCGATGTCGTCCTCGGCGGGCGCCTGTGCCGGCTCCTCAGCGGCTTCCGTACGGGCGTCCAGCCGCTGCTGTACGAGCGCGGCCAGCGCCGCGGGCGTCGGCTCGCCGAGCACGTCCGCCAGCGGCACCTCCACCGAGAACTGGTCCCGCAGGTCCGACAGCAGCCGCACGATCAGCAGCGAGTCACCGCCGAACTCGAAGATGTCCCCGTCCAGCGGCATGTCCTCGGCCCCGAGCGCGCCGCGCACCAGCCGGGCCACCTGCCCCGTGAGGTCGTCCGCCGTCTCCGGTCCGCCGGCGCCGTCCACGGCCGCGGCGGTGCCCGCCGTCGGACGCGCGATCCGCTCGTCGCGCACCCACTGGTCCAGTCGGTGCGCGATGTCCCAGGTGGACACGGCGACATGGGAGACATCGCGCAGCGTCAGCAGGCGGCGAATGGCCTCCAGGCCCTCGTCGGGCTGGATCGCCTTGTCGTCCATGCTGCGGCCGATCGCGGAGATCGCCCGTTTCTCGTCCTGGTGGTGCTGCCACACGTCCCAGGCCGCGCTGATCCACACCGTACGGTCCAGGCCGCGGTTGGCCCGCTCGGCGGCGGCGTCCATGAAATGGTTGGCGGCGCCGTAGCCGAGCAGCCGCAGACCGCCGAGCACACCGGCCAGCGAGGAGAGCAGCAGCACGAAGTCCACGTCGTGGCCGGACAGCACCTTTTCCAGGGCGATCTGGCCGTGGGCCTTGGGCGCGAAGTGCCACTGGCACTGCTCGGCGCTGGCCGCGGTGATCGCCCGGTCCCACTGCTCGCTGGGCAGCCCGGCGGCGTGTACGACACCGTGCAACTCACCGAAATGTGACGCCACTTGCTCCACCGCGGCCCGCAGCGCGTCCTCGTCGGCCACGTCGGCGTGCACGAGGAAGGGCTCGCCGCCGCCGTCCTCCAGGGCCCGCAGCCGCTTGATGCGCAGCGAGGTCCCGTCGTCCTCGTCGTGCGCGTCCAGCCAGGCGTCCCACTCCGCACGGTCGGGCAGCGGATCGCGGGTGAGCAGCGCCAGGCGGGCGCCAGGGCACTCGCGGCGCAGCCACCGGGCGATCGTGGCACCGATCTCGCCGAGGCCGCCGGTGATGAGGTAGACGCCGTCCTCGCGCAGCCGGGAGACGGCCTTGGCGGTCCAGTCGGCGCGTACCGGCTCCAGGTCGGTGATCCAGCGGGTGGCGCCGCGCAGCGTGGTGGCCACCTCGGGGCGGCGCTGCCCGGCCAGTTCGGCGGCCAGCGTGCGCAACGAGCGCTCGTCCACGGCGGCCGGCAGGTCGAAGTGGCGGGCGCCGATGTTGCCGTGCTCCTGGCCGATGACCCGGGCGGCGACGGCGAGCGGGACCAGTTCGGCCGCCGGTTCCGGCTCGGCCGGGCTGACGGCGTAGGCGCCCGCGCTGATCAGGTCGAGCTGGAGCGGCTTGCTGACGCCGTGTTCGCTGAGCGCCTTGACCAGGGCGATCAGGCTGTAGAGGCCGTGCCGCTGGGCGGTCTCGAAGCGGTCCTTGCCGCGTTCGGCGGGCAGCGGGGCGGTGGACCAGGCGTGCAGGACGCGGTCCGGCAGCCGCTCCTCGGCCAGCAGGTCGGCGACGAGGCGGGCGTGGTCCTCCTCGGAGTCCGGCCGCAGGGTCCAGGTGTCGCCGTCCCGCCCGTACGCCGTACCGGCCCGTACGGTCAGCACCTCGCCCGCGCAGGCGTGCGCGGCGATCCGGGCGGCGGTGCCCTGCGCGTCGGCGAAGAGCAGCACGGGGTCGGCGGCCGGCTCGGCGGGCGCGTCGAGGGTGCCCACGGCCTGGCGCCAGACCGGAGCGGAGAACCACGCGTCGAGGGGGAGTTTGCGTACGCCGTCGCCGGAGCCGCCGCCCGCGCCGGTGAGCGTCCCGGTGCCGGGCTCGACCCAGTAGCGGGTGCCCTCGAAGGGGTACGTCGGCAGCGGCACCCGACGGCGCCCGCGGGCCGCGTAGTGGCCCTGCCAGTCCACCGGCAGACCGGCCGCCCACAGCCGGCCGAGCGCGGCGGTCACCGCGGTCAGGTCGGCGCCGGCGTCCCGGCCGCGGGCGGCGGAGGTGACGACCGGTACGCCGGTCTCCCGGTCCGGGTGGCGCCGGGTGAAGGTGGCCAGCGTCTGGCCGGGACCCACCTCCAGGAAGACGGGGGGCTCGCCGTCCAGCACGGTGGCCACGTCGTCCGCGAACCGTACGGTCTCGCGCAGGTGCCGCCCCCAGTACGCGGGGTCGGTGGCCTCCTCGTCGGTGATCCAGGTGCCGGTCCGGTTGGACAGGAACGGGATCTCGGGGCGGTGCAGCGGGACGCCGCGCAGCAGCTCGGTGAGCGGTCCGACGGCCGGGTCCATCATGGCCGAGTGGAAGGCGTGCGAGGTGACGACCTTCCGGTGGGCGACGCCGTCGGCGGTGAGCCGGGTGGTGAGCGCGCGGACCGCGTCCTTGGGGCCGGCCACGGTGCACACCGCGGGTTCGTTGACCGCGGCGAGCGCGACCTCGCCGCCTTCTTCGAGGTAGGGGGCCAGTTCGGCGGGCGGCAGCATGACCGCCGCCATCACGCCGCCGGGCAGTTCGTCCACCAGCCGGCCGCGCTCGGCGATCACCCGCAGGGCGTCGGGGAGCCGGAAGACCCCGGCGAGGGTGGCGGCCACGTACTCGCCGACGCTGTGCCCGATGAGCGCTGCCGGGCGCACGCCCCAGGCCATCCACTGCCGGGCCAGCGCGTATTCCACCACGAACAGCGCGGGCTGGGTCAGCCGCGTGCGGTTGAGGTCGTGCGGGGTGCCGGTGTACTCCCGCAGCCGCGGGTAAAGGGCGTCCCGCAGGTCCAGGCCCAGGTGCGGTTCCAGCAGCCGGGCGCACTCGTCCAGCGCCTCGCGGAACACCGGCAGGTGCTGGTACCAGCCCTGGCCCATGCCGGGGTGCTGGGCGCCCTGGCCCGGGAAGAGGAGCACGACGGGGCGGTCGGCGGGCTGCCCGGAGTCCTGGTGAGTGAAGCGAGGATCGCCGCTGCGGAGCGCGCGTACGGCCGTCTCGCGGTCCGGGACGGTGAGCACGGCGCGGTAGTTGAAGGTACGGCGGGCCGTGGCAAGCGTGTAGGCCGCGTCCTCCAGGGCCGTGTCACCGAGTGCGTCGGGCACCTCGGGCGCCGTGCCCTCCAGATGGTCCGCCAGTTCCCGGCGTGCGGTCTCCAGCGCGGCCGGGGACTTGGCCGAGACCGGCAACAGGACGACGGGGTCGGCGGGCCGCTCCGCCGGGGCGGGCGCCGGGGCTTCCTCCAGGACGACGTGTGCGGTGGTGCCGCCCATGCCGGTGGAGGTGACCGCGCAGCGCAGCGGTTCGCCGTCCGCCCCCGGCTCCCACGGCTCGACCTGCGTCCCGATGCGGAAGCGGGTGCCCGCGACCTCGCACTGCGGGTTCCATTCGGTGAAGTGCGGGGTGGGCACCAGGGTGCGGTGCCGCAGCATCAGCACGCACTTGATGAGCGAGGTGACGCCGGCCGCGGTGCTCAGATGGCCGAGGTTGGCCTTCACCGACCCGATGGTCAGCGGCGGCGCGCCGTCCACCTGATAGGACTGTGCGGCGGCGGCGAGTTCGATGGGGTCGCCCATCTTCGTACCCGTGCCGTGGGCCTCCAGGTAGCCGACGGTGGCGGGGTCCACGTCCGCGACGGCCAGCGCCTCGGCCAGTACGGCGGCCTGGCCGGTGACGCCCGGTGCGGTGTAGCCGACCCGGTCGGCGCCGTCGTTGCCGACAGCGGAGCCGCGCAGCACCGCCCACACGGTGTCGCCCTCGGCGAGCGCGTCCGACAGGCGCTTGAGGACCACCACGCCGACGCCGTTGCCGAAGACCGTGCCGTCCGCGTCCGCGTCGAAGGGCCGCACCGTGCCGGTCGCCGAGGCGATCCCGTCGGTCTCGTGGCGGTAGCCCGCCTCCTGCGGGAAGCGCAGTGCGACGCCGCCGGCCAGCGCCACGTCGCACTCCTGAGCCAGCAGGCTCTGCGCCGCCTGGTGCACCGCGACGAGCGAGGTGGAGCAGGCGGTCTGCACGGAGATGCTGGGGCCGGTGAGGTTGAGGTGGTAGGAGACGCGGGTGGCCAGGTAGTTGGGGTCGTTGCCCATCAGGGTGGCCAGGTCCTGGCGCATCCTGGGCAGCGACCCGGCGAAGCCCTGCTCCCCGGTCAGCACGTTGTTCAGCAGGTACGTGCTGGTCAGCGCGCCCGCGAAGACGCCGATGCGGCCCGCGTACTGCTCGGAGTCGTGGCCGCTGTGCTCCAGCGCCTTCCAGGAGGACTGAAGGAACAGCCGCAGCTGCGGGTCCATCCGCTCGGCCTCGCGGGCGCTGAGGTAGAAGAAGGAGGCGTCGAAGAGGTCCGCGTCCTCGACGGTCGCGGCCCGGCGTACGTAGCGGGAGTCGGCCAGTGTCTTGGGCTCGACGCCGGCGGCGGCGAGTTCTTCCTCGTCCACGTCGCGGATCTGGTCGGTGCCCGCCAGCAGGTTGCGCCAGAACGCGTGGTGGTCGCGGGCGCCCGGCAGCCGGCAGTCCAGGCCGACGACGGCGATCCGGCCGTCGAGGTCGGCGCCGTCCGCCGCGGCGGCGTCGGCGTAAGGACGGTCAGTCACTGGTTCCTCCTGCTGGTTGCTGGGGGTGCGGCGGCGGGCTGGCGGGGCGGGTACGGACCGCGGCCCGGCGGGCACCGCCCCGGGCCGCGGCGCGCCTGCGGGCGCCCCGGGCGGTGCCCGCCGCGGAGTCCTCCCGGCCGCTGCCGATGAGCCGCACCAGGCTCCGGATGGTCGGCGCCCGGTACAGGTCCGTCATCCGCAGTCCGGGCGCGACGGTGCGGGTGAGCCGTTCATGGACGGCGGCCACCCGCAGGGACGTCCCGCCCAGGTCGAAGAAGTTGTCGTCCGGGGAGACCGCGGCGGTGCCGAGCACGTCGCGCCACGCCTCGGCCACGGCCCGCTCCAGCGGCCCGGCGCCGCGCGCACCGGCGGCCGGCCCGGTCTCCCGGGCCGCGAGCGGATCGGGCAGCGCGGCCCGGTCGATCTTGTGGTTGGGGGTCAGCGGCAGCGCGTCGAGCAGGACGTACGCGGTGGGCACCGCGTGGTCGGGCAGCACCCCGCGCAACGCGGCGCGCAGGACGGCCGGTTCGGTACGCGCCCCGTCGGCCGCCACCAGGTACGCCGCCAGCTGCCGTTCGCCGAGCCGGTCGGTGAACGGCATCACCACCGCCTCGCGCACCCCGGGCAGGTCCTTCAGCGCGCTCTCCACCTCTCCGGTCTCCACCCGGATCCCGGAGATCTTCACCTGGAAGTCGCGGCGGCCGATCAGCAGCAGGGTGCCGTCCGCCAGCCACCGGGCGAGGTCGCCGGTACGGTACGTCCGCCCGTCCGCGACCGCGCCGGGCGCCAGGTAGTCGCTCTGTACGACGATCTCGCCCTCGCCCGGCCCCTCGACCGGCCGCCCGTCGCCACCCTGGAGCCATACCTGCGTGGCGGTCACCGGGAAGCCCAGGGGGAAGACGCCGGTCGGCGGCCGGTAGTCCCGGTCGGCGACGCGCAGCAGCGCGCAGGAGCACTCGGTCGAGCCGTACGCGCCGGCCACCCGGCAGTGCGCCGCGAAGGCCCGCCGGGCGGCGTCGAGGTCGGCCAGGTGCAGGGTGTCACCGCCGAGGGCGAGCATCCGCATGGCGGGCAGGGCGGTGCCCCGCGACTCCATGGCCCGTACGAGGGCGCGGAACACCGGCAGCGTGGAGTGGTAGACCGTGATCTCCTCGGCGGCCATCCACTCCAGCAGGCCGCTGATGCCGAGCGACTTCAGGTCGACGGGGTACAGGGCCGCGCCGTTGAGCAGGGCGGCGAAGGTGTCCTGCACCGCCGAGTCCCAGCTGTAGGCGGACTGGAGGGTGAGCCGGTCCAGCGGGCCGATGGCCAGACCGTCGGTCCACACCCGCGCGTGGTGCAGCACGTTGCGGTGCAGCTGCGCGACCGGCTTCGGCTGCCCGGTGGAGCCGGAGGTGTAGAGGACGTACGCCTCGCCGTCGGGATGCGCCCGTACGGCGTCCGACTCGTCTCCCGCCACAAGGTCTTGGTACGCCAACACCGGCTGGCCGTTCGCCAGTTGCTTCGCGAGCGGCAGAAGCTTCTCGGTGGCGACCAGGGCCCGTACGCCCGCGTCCCGGGCCATGAAGGCGAGGCGCGGCTCGGGGTAGGCGGCGTCCAGCGGTACGTAGGACAGTCCGGCCTGCAACACGCCGAGCAGCGCCGCGATCATCTCGGCGCCGTGCGAGAAGAGCAGCCCGACCCGGTCGCCGGGCCGCAGTCCGGCCGCGGTCAGCGAGCCGGCGACGCGGGCCGCACGCCCGGCGGTCTCCCGGTAGGTCCAGCGCACCTCGGGGGTGACCACGGCCTCGCGCCCGGGGTGGGCGGCGGCCTGTTCCAGGAAGCGGTGCACCAGGGTTCCGGCCTGCTCGGCGGGCGGGAACGGACGGTGTCCGGTGGGCACTTCGGCAGAAGGTGCCGTCGTGGTCATGGCGCGGCGCTCCCTTCCGGCACCGCGGCCGGGCCGTGGGCGAAGAGGACGGCGGGGTGCGCGGGCCGCTCGCGCAGCCGCGCGTAGGCTTCGGCGGCCCGCTCCAGCGGGAGGCGCGGCAGCCCCATCAGGGCCGGACGGATCGCGCCGGAGGCGATCAGGTCGAGCGCCCGTTGCAGGTTCTCGGTGACCGTGCCCTCGCCGGCCGGCGCCACGACGTCGGTCAGGCCGCGGGCGTACGAGGCGTCCCGGTATCCGGCGCCGCAGCGGGCCGCGTACCGGATGTCCAGGTTGCCCAGTTCGACGCTGAAGTCGATGTGCGCCGCGAACCTGCCCACGCCGACCAGCCGGGGGCGCCCCGGGGCCCGGCCCGCCCAGCGGGCGGCCGCCGCGACGGTGGCTCCGGCGTCCCCGGTTCCGCACAGGAAGACGCACCGGCCGCCGTGCCCCGGGACCGCGCTCTCCTCCGCGAAGAAGCGCTCCCCGTCGGCAGCGGCCAGCCCGAGTGCGGGCGCGGTGCGCAGCCGCTCCGGGCGCAGGTCCAGCAGGGTGGTGCGGGCGCCCCGGGCCGCCGTGATCTGGGCGACCAGCTGGCCGACCATGCCCGCGCCCACCACGGCCACCTCGTCCGCGGGCTCCAGTACGGCCCGGTCCACCGCGTGCACCGCGGTCGCCGCCAGCCCCGCCACCACCGCGTCCACCAGGTCCAGGCCGTCCGGAACCCGGCGGCACAGCCGGTACGGCACGGTGACCGCACCACTGTGCACGGCCTCGCCCCAGCCCATGGCGATCACCCGGTCGCCGGGCGCGAACCCGGGGGCCTGCGGGCCGACCGCGTCCACCACACCGGCCGAGCAGTACCCGAGGACGAAGCGCTCGCCGGTGCGGGCCGAGCGGTCCAGGTAGTGCAGTTCGGTGCCCGGGCTCACCAGGCTCCAGGCGGCCCGCAGCCGTATCTCGCCGCGTTCCGGAGGCTGCCGCAGCACCTCCTCGACGACCGGCTCGGGACTCCCGTGCGCGACCAGCTGCCGTACGGGTAACGGAAGCGCCCCGGCCGGTACGGACTCGCCACCGAGCGGCACCGCGCCCGTCCCGATCACCTCATCGGCCCTTCGCCGCATGGCCGTCCTCCCGCTCGGGTGCCGCGATCCACCGCTCGTCCGGCACGATCTCCAGTTCCTCGCGGTGTCCCGGTATCGGCCCCAGCGGCACCGGCCGGCCGGAGCGCTCGTACGTGGCGCGCCGGTTGCGCTTGCGCTCCAGGCCGAGGTTGAGGCCCGCCAGGTCCACCGGTTCGTGGGTGAGCAGCCCGTGCTCCCGCCCGGCGGCCACCGCTTCGGCACCGGTCGCGGTACGGATGAACACCCGGCCGTGCTTGGGCTGCCCCTCGCCGCTGACGCTCGCGGCGAAGATGTTCGGGTCGCCGTCGCTGACGCTCACGTCGGCCAGCCCCGACATCCAGTCCCCGCAGGACAGGCAGCGGTGCGTCTTGTTGCCCGCGAAGTCCCGGACCGCCTGCCAGAACTCCACCTGGTGGTCCACGCCGTCCCGCGTACGGATGCCGATGTTGCCCGGGTACTCGCCCTCGCGGTAGCGCAGCCGCACCACCGACTCCACCGGAACATGGGCGCGTTCCCGTATTACCGCGGCGGTGCCCTCGGGGCGCGTACTGGAGGAACAGGCGGGCTCGACCAGGAGCACGACCTTGTCGCGTGCCCACCGCCCGATCTCGGTGTCCATGGCCTGGAGCTTGCGCATCGCCTGGATGTGGCAGGCCACTCCGGACATGGCGACCCGGGCGTCCGGCTCCTCGGTCATCAGCCGGCGTAACGCGCCCAGGTAGGGGGCGAGCTGGTACGTGGACTGAGCGGTCTCCACCAGCTCGCCGGGGTCGCGTACCAGCGCGGGCGCCGCCCGCCAGGGCTGCTCGGCGTCCCGCCCCATGGAGAGCACCGCCGTGACGCCCAGCACCCGCATCGCCGTCTGGAGCAGCGCGGTGAGGCTGCCGCCGCTGGCGGACGCCTCGTACACCACGGGGTCCAGCGCATGCCCGGCGACGACCTCCCCGAAGACACCGACCCAGCGTTCGTCGGGGGTGCGGGTGCGGCCGAACAGGCGCTCCTCGGCGGCCGGGGTGCCGGGGTCGGCTCCCGGGCAGACGTCCAGGCAGTCGGTGCACTCCCCGCAGTCGGCGGCGGTCCAGGAGGCCACGGTGAGCACCGGGTCCAGTTCGTCGAAGCCGATCACCCCGGCCGGGCAGGCCAGCTCGCAGGCGCCGCACACGGTGCACAGCTGCGGGGCCAGCACGTCCTCTTCGAGCTGCTGGAAGGTCATATGAGGCCGCCGTTCCGGGCGGCCTCGGCCACCGCCGTCCCCAGCGCGCCGATCAGGAACCGGTAGCCGTCGTCGTCCAGCAGCGCCGGCGGCACGATCTTGACACTGGCGCCCTCCGGCCCGCCGCCGAACAGCAGCAGCCGGCCGCGCAGGGCGCCGCCCGTGACGGCCCGCGCCAGTTCCGGGTCCGGCCGCCCGTCCCGTACGCAGTCGAAGGCGGCCAGCGCGCCGGTCGTGCGGACCGCCCGCATCCAGGAATACCGGGCGGCCAGCGCGTCCAGGTCGGCGCGCAAACGTTTCCCCAGCTGCCGTGCCCGGCCTGGCAGGTCCTCCCGTACGACGACGTCCAGGACCGCTTCGGCGGCGGCGCAGGAGACCGGGTTGCCGGAGAAGGTGGAGGTCTGCACGCCCGGCGGCAGCGCGTCGACCACCGCGCGCTCCCCCACCACCGCGCCGACCGGGAAGCCGTTGCCCAGCGTCTTGCCGAGCAGTGTCAGGTCCGGCTTCCGGGTCATCAGCTCGGCGGTGAACAGGCGCCCGGCGCGGCCCAGTCCGGTGTAGATCTCGTCCAGGATCAGCAGCGCGCCCCGGGAGTGCGCCTGCCGGGCGATCTCGTCCAGCAGTTCCGGCGCCACGTCCAGGACGCCCTCGGTCACCTGGACCGGCTCCAGGAGCACGGCCGCGGTGCCGCCGCGCCGGTCGGCGGCGTCCAGCGCCGCGGACAGCCCGTCCGCGAACAGGGCCGCGTCGTCCGGCCCCGGCTCGCGCGGATCGGGTAACTCCGCGATGACGACCGGCGCGCGGCCGTCGTCGTCCCCGAACCCGCTGTAGGTCTTGAACTCCGCCCGCCAGGTGAGCCCCAGCGCTCCGGCCGTCTTGCCGTGGAAGCCGTAGCGGAAGCCGACCACGGCCCGGTGGCCGGTGGCCGCGCGGGCGATCTTCAGCGCGGATTCCACCGCCTCCGCGCCGGTCGTGGTGGGCAGCACCGCGGGCTCCGTGTACGGGGACAGCGCGCCGATCCGCCCGATCATCCGCCTGCGGACGTCCGAGCCCAGCTTGCAGCCGGTGTGCGCCAGGCGCCCGGCCTGGGCCGTCACGGCGGCGATCACGTCCGGGTGCTGGTGGCCCAGGGTCGCGGCGCCGCTGCCCGCGGTCCCGTCGAACCAGGCCGTGCCGTCCTCGGCGTACAGCCAGGGGCCGCTGCCGCCGGTGAAGGCCGGCCCCAGGGTGCTGCCCGTGGACCGCGCTTCGGTACTCGCCTCACTCGCCGTCACAGGGGCTGTCACAGGGGGTGTCACAGGGGGCATCACAGGGGGTCCTTTGCGATCCGGGCGCCGACGGCCCGCTGCACATCGGCGAAGTCGGGAAATGACGTGCGGTGGCAGGCGCCGCCGCGCACCGTGGTGCGCCCCGGCAGACACCCCGCGAGCGTCGCGGCGGCCATGGCGATCCGGTGGTCCTCGAAGCCCGGCACCACGCCGGCCCGCAGCGGCGCCCCGCCGCGCACCGTCAGCCCGTCCTCCGCCACCTCGACGCGGGCGCCGAAAGCACCGGCCATCCGCGCCGTCGTCGCCAGCCGGTCCGTCTCCTTGAACCGCAGTTCCTGCGCGCACCCGATCCACGAGGTCCCCGGCAGCCGGGCCGCGACCACGGCCAGCAGCGGCACTTCGTCGATCAGCGCGTGCAGCAGCCACGGCTCGTCCACCCGGACGGGCCCGGCCTCCTCCAGCCCCCCTCGGGCCACCACGGTCCCCACCGGCTCCCCGCCCCGGGACCGTCCCCCCTCAGCTCCTCCGTCTCCGTATGCGGCCTCGTACTCGTACGCGATATCGGCCCCGGCCCGCCGCAGCACCTCGAAGAACCCGGTCCGGGTCGGGTTCAGGCACACGCCCGGCACCCGCAGCGTGCCGCCGTCGCCCCACAGCAGGTGCGCCGCCACGGGATATGCCGCCAGCGACGGATCGGCCGGTACGTCGATGACCTCCGGCACCTCGAAAGCCCCGCCGCCCCAGGCGAGTTCACCCTCCCCTTCATCCAGCACACCGCCGAACGAGGCGAGCATCCGCTCGGTGTGGTCCCGCGAGCGCACCGGGTGCCGTACGGTCGCGGGCAGCCCCGCGGCGGCCACGGCCAGCAGGACACCGGACCGCGCCTGCGCGCTCCCCACGCGCAGCCGCACGGTTCTGCCGGGGAGGTTCACCGGTCCCTTCACCCATACGGGCAGGCAGCCGTCGTCCCCGAGATACGCGATGTCGGCGCCCAGTTCGGCCAGCGGATCGACCAGCCAGTCCATCGGCCGGTGCCGCAGCACCTCGTCGCCGTCCACCACCGCCGCGGTGCCGCTCCCGGCGAGCACCCCGATCAGCAGCCGGGCCGCGGCGCTCGACCCGCCGGTCTCCAGATACGGCACGCCCTCGGGCCAGCCGGTCACGCCCGGGTGGGCCCGCGCCTGCTGCGGCACCGGTGACGCGCCGCGCCGCACGGTCAGCGTGCCGCCGTCCACGTCGACCGCCACGCCCAGCGCCCGCATCGCCGGAAGCAGGGCCCGTACGGCACCGCCGAGGTTGGCGTTGCGCACCGTCAGCACCTCGGGCGCGCCGGGAAGCAGCGCCGCCAGCAGCGCCCGGTGGCTGACCGACTTGTCCCCCGGCACCCCGACGCTCAGCGCACCGGCTCCGACGGCCTGCTCGGCCCGCCCGCCGTCCACCACCAGATCCGGTGAGTCGGTGTCCGGCCGGTCGAATTCCTTCCGGGGCCCTCTGCGGGCGTCAAGCACACCTTGCTCCTGTTCCTGGACCCGGGCGCCGGATCAACGGGCTTCCCTGAGGCTCATTTCCCACCGCCGGACGACATCACCGCCCCGGCGGGGAAACGTACGCGTACAGCCACGTGGTGGCTTTCGGTTTCCCTATTCGGTGGCCCGACTCAACCACCGGCCCGGATCAACTGTCAATGAAAAACAGACCACTTCCTCAAGTCCTGCCTGCCTCTATGGCCCCTGAAATTGACCATCTTTCCCAGATGCACGCAGCGGCAATCCCCAAAGCCTTGAAAAGATGCAAAAGCAACGCCATGCACGCTCCTTCGGCCGCCATTTTGTCGCAAACTCCAGTGGAATCACTGGAGTTCGCCCGCCTACCGTGGACGCATGCGCAGGCGAGGGTGGGTCGCGGGCTGGCTGGGCGCCGGAGCCCTGATTCTTACGGCGTGCGGGGGCGGCGGGGGCGGGCCGTCGCGCCATCCGTCGGAGACGGCGCGGCCGTCGCCGGGGTCGGCGGGCTCTCCCTCCGCGAAGCCCGCGGTGACGCGCGGGGACGGGGCCGAGCTGGTCCACCGGGAGTCCGGAAAGGGCAGCGCGCAGAATCCGGCGTTCGCGCCCGACGGTAAGTCCCTGCTGTTCACGGTCTTCCACGGCGGTTACAACGAGGGGGCCGCCGCGCTGCGCGTACTGCCCTTGGGAAACCGGGGCGCCCCGGACTCCCGCAAGGCCGCCCGCGACTTGCTGGACGAGCACGACCGGGCGGCGGTGAACCTCCCCGGTTCCAGCTGGCGGCCCTCGGCGGGAGTGACGTTCGCCTCCGACCGGGCGGGCAAGGACGAGATCTGGGTGCTCAAGCCCGGCGGGCGGCCGGAGCGGGTGACCGATCATCCCGGGAATTCGGGATATCTGGAGCCGAGTTTCTCGCCGGACGGAAAGTGGATCGTCTTCCAGGAGAGCGTGCAGCGGGAGGACCCGGACGAGCGGGCGGCGCTCGCCGACCGGTCGGCACTGGGCTCCCTGTGGAAGGTCAGACGCGACGGTACGGAGCAGACGCGACTGGTGAACGGTCCCGCGAGCCGTACGGACAACCGCGAGCCCAACTGGTCGCCGCGCGGCGACCGGCTCGTCTTCCAGCGGCGGGAACTGGGCAGCGACGCGTGGGCGTTGTACGTGATGAACGCCGACGGGAGCGGCGTGCGCCGGCTGACCACCGTGCAGGGGGAGCACACGGACGCGAGCTGGTCGCCGGACGGCCGGTCGGTGGTCTTCTCGTCCACCACGGGCGGGCTCGGCCTGCCGAAGATCTTCGTCATGCCGGTGGCGGGCGGCGGCGCGCCGGTGCAGGTGACGCGCGAGCCCGGTACGTACGACGGGGCGCCGAGCTGGTCGCCCGACGGCCGCTGGATCGCCTTCGAGTCGCACCCGGGAAGCAGGGACCGGCCGACGTCCTTGTGGCGGGTCCCCGCTCCCGGGAAGCGGTGACAACTTCCGCTATTGCGTGCTCAGTTGATGGTGACGTTGAGCAGGGAGTACTGCGCGACCGTCAGCTCCACGCTCGCCTTGTCGCCGTCCGCCTTCCAGGCCACCGGCTTCGGCCCGGGGCCGCCGGAGCCGTCCGGTGAGCTGACCGTGGCCGCCCGCACCTGCCGGCCGGCGGGCACGGTGAGGGTGACGGTGCAGGTGGTGGGCTTGGTCGTGAAGGCAGCGGGGGTCTCGCCGAAGGCGGTGAAGTTGACCAGCTGCACGATGGTGGCGTCGCCGAGGTGGCTCAGCTCCAGGTGGACGCGGGGGTCGCCGGTGAGCGTGACGGCGGGCGGGGCGGCCGTACGGGCCGGTTCGAGGAGCCGGTCGGCGGTGGGCTGGTCGGTGCGGGTGAGGTATTTCAGGCCGAGCAGGTCCTTGATGAACCAGCAGGTGCCCTGGCCGAAGGTGTTCCGCTTGGTGGCGGGCACCGCGTCCGCCTTGCGGAAGCCGAGGACATCGGCGAGGGCGTATTCGCCGCGGGTGCCGCCGTGCTCGTCGAGGCCGGTGGGCGCGGGCCCGGTGAGGACGACGGTGCCGCCGCCCGCCACGTACGCGCGCAGCACGTCCGCCTCCGCGTCGGAGACGGCCTGGAGGTTGGGCAGGTACAGCACGCGGTACCCGGCCAGGTCGTCGGCGCCGACGCCGGGGCTGGGCACGGTGTTGAACGGAATGTGCGCGAGCACCAGGGATTTGACCGTGCCGCGGAACTCGCCCAGCCACTGCTGCTTGGTGCAGCTCTCCTCCGGCGTGTCGAAGCTCCACCAGTCCTTGACCCCGGCGGGCGGCTTGGTGTTGACGTACATGCCGCTGCCTTCGACGGGGCTGACGAAGTCACGCGACGAGGACGAGTGGTAGACGCCGACCCTGGCGCCGGAGGCGGCGGCGAACAGCTCCTCCTGGTGGGCCGCGACGAAGCCGTACATCCGGGTCCGCATCGCGGTGTCCGTGCTGTCGGTCTTGAACGGGCTCTTGACCTCGTACGGGTTGCAGCCCGCCGCCAGCGTCTCGGCCATCACCAGCGACGCGTCGTCGGCCTTCCAGCCGTAGGAGAAGGCCCAGGCGGGCTTGGTGCCGCTGGCCGCGCGGGCGTACTTGTACATCGAGATCAGACAGGTCCAGTCGGAGACCGTGGCGTGGCGCATCCCGTCGTAGTTGCCGAGGATGTCCACCTCCCACACGTGGCTGACGCCCTCCGCCCGGCGCAGGTACGCGCCGTCGAGGCCCACGGTGGTGGCGTACTTGTAGTCCATGGTCACGGTCTCGACGAAGGTGACCAGGTCGGGGTTGACCGAGCGGCCGGCGGCGGCGATGTCGAGCTGGAATTGGTTGAGGTTGTGGTGGCGCCACTCGACGTAGCGGCGGAAGCCCGGGTTGGTCCAGTCGACCTTCTTGGGCAGCGCCAGGCCGGTGTCGGCCCGGAAGGCGTCCGCCGCCCAGGTGGAGGCGTCGCACCAGCTCAGCGCGCCGTCGAAGTAGATCGGCACGTCCGGCCAGATGGCGTCCACACCGGTGCCCGCCAGGGCCTTGATCCGGGTGAGGTAGTGGTCGCGCCAGGGCGAGTTGGGGCTGACCCAGCAGCTCTCGTCGCCCGGGTCGACCCAGACGACCAGGCTGCCGTAGAAGACGTTGGGTTTGCCGTCGAGGCCGCGCTGCACCCAGTTCTTGCCGTCGCTGTTCTTGTAGAACGACTTGCCCTTCTCCCCGCCGACGCTGATGACCTCCAGCGACGGGTAGTAGACGATCACCCGTATCCCGGCGGCGTGCGCCAGGTCGGAGAACCGCTTCATCTGGGCCATGTGCGTGCTGAACTCTTTGTCCGGCAGCCAGTTGGACAGGATCGTGTCGACCTCGATGACGCTCACGTTCTGCGCCTTGAGCTTGTCGATCACCGGCTTCATGTCGCGGGGTTCGGCGTCGTCGTCGAACGTCCCGTCCGCGATCCGGGCGAACCTGGCCCAGTCGGGGAAGGCGGCGGGGGCCGCGGGCCCCGACGGTCCGGCTGCCGCTGCGGTGCCTGCCGGAACGGCCGGGGCGGCTGCCCATGCCGCGCCCGGCGGGCGTCCCCACAGCCCCGGCAGCAGGCTGGTGGCCACGGCCAGTCCGCCCGCCCCCAGTCCGCTCCGTAACAGAGATCTGCGGCTCAGTCTGCGTCCCTCGTTCACCCGTCTCACATCCTCATGTCGAGTACCGGCTCCGGTGTGCCGCCCCGGAACGTTCCCGATTCAACTCCCGTGCCGCGCGGTCATGCCCCGGACAAACCCAGAACGGCCAGAAGTCGCCGTATGTCCGGATCACACAAGGGGCGCGGCACACCGATGACAGCAATGGTCTGGACCTGGAACCGGACGATCGCCATGCTGTTGACGAGCACACGCCAACCCCTCCGGTGTGGAAAGGTGCCCGCCCATGCCCGCACAGCCACCCCGCCCCTCGGAACACCCTCCGGCACACCCCCTGGCACACCCTTCGGAACACCCCGAGCACACCGCCCCCGCCCCCGGCCTCGCCCGCCGCTCGCTCGTCGGGGCGCTGGGCGCCGGCGCACTCGGCGCCGCGCTCGGTGTCCACGCGTCCGCCGCATGGGCCCTGCCGTCGCCCTCCCGCCCCGAGTGCGCCGCCGGTCAGCGGCCGGTGTTCCTGGGTACGTACGGCAACGGCATCATCTCCTGCACGTACGACACCGCGACCGGCGCGCTGACCCGGCAGAGCAGCTTCCCCGGCGTGACCGACCCGTCCTTCCTCGCGGTCTCCCCCAACGGCAAGGTGCTCTACTCACTGGACAACGGTGGCCGCCAGGGCGCCGTGCGGGCCTTCACCATCGGCGCCGGCGGCGCGCTGACCGCGCTGGGCCCGGCGCGCTCCACGGGCGGCGCCAACGTCACCCACCTGTCGGTGCACCCCACCGGCCGCTACCTGCTCAGCGCGAACTACGGCGCCGGCAGCGTCGCGGCGCACACGGTCAACGGCGACGGCAGCGTGGGCGCCCGCACCGCGCTGGTCCAGCACACCGGCTCCGGACCCGACCCCGGGCGCCAGGAGGGCCCGCACGCGCACCAGATCATCACCGACCCCAAGGGCACCCACGTCTTCGCCGTGGACCTGGGCACCGACAAGGTGTACACCTACCGGCTCGACCCCGCGAGCGGCGCGCTGCGGCCGCTGTCCGAGGCCCGCTCGGTCCCGGGCGCGGGCCCCCGGCACATGGTCTTCCACCCCACGGCCCCGTACGCCTACGTGGCCAACGAGCTGAACAGCACGGTCACCGTCTACGCGTACGACGCGGCGACCGGCGTGCTGACCCGCGGTGAGAGTCTGCCCACCGTCCCCGGCGGCGCGGGTTCGGCCGTCCGCAACTACCCGGCCGAGGTGGTGATCTCGGCCGACGGCCGGTTCCTCTACCTGTCCAACCGCGGTCACGAGAGCGTCGCCCGGTTCTCCGTCACCGGCGGCGGTGCCGGACTGCGCCTGCTGGACACCGTGCCCAGCGGCGGTTCCTGGCCCCGGCACATCGGCCTCGCCCCGTCGGGAACGCTGCTCTTCGCGGCCAACCAGTACGGCAGGACCGTCGCCGCCTTCACCGTGAACCGGGACTCCGGCGCCCTCACCCCCTCCGGGCCGCCGTTCGCCACCTCGTCGCTGGGCTGCGTCCTGCCCGTCTGACGCCGCTCCTCACGCCCCGCCGCCTTCCACCCGCTCCCCGCCGGTCCACCGGGCCCCGGTACGCGCCCGGAAGGCGGCGACGGCGGCCTCCACCGTGGGGAAGAAGTGGTCCGGGTCGATGGTGCGGGTGAGCTCATAGCGTTCGATCTTGCGGCGGACGGGGTCCTTGAGTTCGGCGAAGACCAGGTGGACGCCCTGCGCGTTCAGGGTTCTGTCGAGTTCTTCCAGGACGTCGGCGGCGGTGGTGTCCACATCGGTCACCGGCTCGGCCGCGACCACGATCCAGTGGGGCGGCGGATCGGCGCGGGCGAGCCTGCGTACCGCGTCCCGGAAGGTCTTGGCGTTGGCGAAGAACAGGGGCGCGTCGAAGCGGTAGAGGACCAGTCCGGGCAGGTGGTCGGCGTCCGGATAGGAGTGGATGTCGTGGTAGCCCTCCAGCCCGTCCACCCGGCCGAGCACGGTTTCGTACGGCCACCACGCGCGCCGGAACACGTTGAGGATGGACAGCCCGACGGCGATCGCGATGCCCGGCAGCACGCCGAGCAGCGCCACGCCGAGGAAGGCGGCGACCGACAGCAGGCACTCCGCCTTGCGCTGGTGCCACAGCCGTGCCGCCCCGGGCAGGTCGGTCAGGGACAGCGACGCGGTGATGACGACGGCGGCCAGCGCGGGCTGCGGGAGGTCGCGGAAGAGGCCCGGAAGCAGCACGATCATGAGGGTGATCAGGGCCGCTCCGACCAGCCCGGTGAGCTGGGTGCGGGCTCCGGCGCGCTCCGCCACGGCCGTACGCGACCCGCTCGTACTGACCGGGAAGCCCTGGAAGAGACCGGCGGCCAGGTTCGCCGCGCCGATCCCGGCCATCTCCTGGTTGCCCCGGACCTCCTGGCCGGTACGGGCCGCGAAGGCCGAGGAGGTGGAGATCGTGTCGGCCAGCGACACCAGGGCGATCCCCAGGGCACCGGCGAACAGCAGCCCCAGGTCGTCCAGGCGGACCTGGGGAAGGGTGAACGGCGGGAAGCCCTTCGGGAGTACGCCGACCGTGTCGACGCCGTGCCGGTCCAGATCGAAGAGGGCCGTCGCGCCGATCGCCAGCACCACCATGACGAGGATCGCCGGCACCTTCGGCAGCACCCGCTGCAGCACCAGGACCAGCGCGACCCCGGCGCAGCCGACCGCGGCCGCCGCCGGGACCGCCTCGCCGTCCGCCAGGCCCCGGACGAAACCGGCGGCCTCGTCGATCAGGCCGTCCCCGTCGACGCCGAACCCCAGCAGCTTCGGCAACTGCCCGATCATGATGGTCAGCGCCAGCCCGTTCATGTAGCCGATCATGGTCGGCTTGGAGATCAGGTCGGCGACGAAGCCGAGCTTCGCCACGGACGCCAGGACCATGACGGCGCCGACCATGAGGGCGAGCATCGAGGCGAGCGCGACCGCGCGTCCGGGGTCGCCGTCGGCCGCGACGAGCGGCAGCACGGTCGCGGCGATCATGGGGCCGAGCGAGGAGTCCGGGCCCAGCACCAGGATGCGCGACGGCCCGCACACCGCATAGCCGACCAGGCACAGGACGGACGTGTACAGGCCGGTGATGGGCGGCAGTCCGGCCAGGTCCGCGTACGCCATGCCCTGCGGCACCAGCAGGGTCGTCAGGACGACTCCGGCGACCAGGTCCTTGACGAGCCAGGCGCGCCGGTAGGACGACAGCGCGCGGAAACCGGGCACGGCCTGCCGTACGTCGGTCATCGGCGGGCGGCCCTTCCGGCGGAGGCCCGGTCCGGCACCAGGGCCAGCCGGAAGATCCGCTTCCAGGCCACGTGCGGGCGCGGGCCGGGCACCCCGGGGCGCTCCCGGGGCACGAGCACGCGCAGAGCCGACGGCCGCACTTCGCAGTGGACGGGTGCGGGGAGCGTCAGCGCCTCACCGTCGACGCCGACCGGTATCCGGTCCCGGTCCGCTTCCACGGTCACGGTCCGGCCCGTCGCCCGGGTGAGTCCGGCGGAGCGGTGCCCCCGGAGCAGCCCGGCGGCCTGCGTGGCGCTCGACACCCGTACGCCGATCATGCCGAGCACCCCGCCGTTCAGGTACGGGCGCCGTCCCAGGCCGGTGACGTCCCCCATGCCGTACGGGTTGTTGCTGACCAGCACGGCCTGCGGCCCGGAGACGACCACGTCGCCCGTGCGGGCCGTCAGATGGGCGCCGCGGTGCCCCACGAGGTAGTCCGGGAGCACGTCCGCGACGGTACGGGTCTTCCCGCCGCGGTAGGACGGGCTCTGCACCACTTCGGCGTACGCCCCGAACGACACGTTGTTCACGAAGGGGCGGCCGCCCGCCCGGCCGAGGTCGACGCGCAGTTCGGTGCCGTCCCGCAGCGCGTCGAGGGCCTTGGCGGGATCGTCGCGGTCCAGTCCCAGGTCGAGGGCGAAGTGGTTGCGGGTGCCCGCCGGGATGACCAGCAGCGGCAGGCCGTGCTCGGCGGCGACATCGGCGACGATCGCCTGCGTACCGTCGCCGCCCGCCACGCCGAGGGCGTCGGCGCCCTTGGCGACGGCCGCCTGCGCCAGCCCGGCCACATCGACGGTGCCCGGCCCTTCCAGCAGGGCCACGTCCGCCCCCAGGGCCTCCGCTCTCTCCCGCAGCCCGAACCGCGCCACCTTGCCGCCGCCGGAACGGGGATTCATGATCATGAAGGGCTGCCGGGGCGGCGCCGCCGGGGTCTCGGGCATCGTCGCCGGCCGGTCGACCCGTACGAGGGCGGACCGGCCGGCCGCGACGGCGGACAGCCACAGCGCGGCGGACAGCGCGACGACCCAGGCCACATGGCGGTTCATATACGCGATCAGCACCAGGACCGGCGCCGCGACGGCCAGCGCGACGGCGAGGGCCCGCCGGGTGCCGCGGTGTGTGAGCGCCCACCACAGGGCGGCCGCCGTCACCACCACGCCGCCGGCCCCCACGGCGAGCAGGGCGATAGCGCGCAGGCCCGCGAAGAGGAGCAGCACCACCACGGCCGCCGCTGCCGCGAGCAGCGCGGCGCGGGCCAGCCAGCGTTCGCCCGCCTCCGGACGGGTGCCGGGGCGCACGGGGTCACCCGTTCCGTACCGCGAGGGGCGGTACCGCGCGAAGTCCGTGCCGAGCAGTCAGAGTTGTCATGACGGCCTCCAGCCTGCCACCGCCAGCTTGGCACGCCGCCCGCGGTGCCGCACCCGTCCGGAGCCCGGCAAATCGGGGGATCTCGGTGCGCTACATGTCGCGGTCCTGGCCCCGGTACGCCTGCATCGAAGCGGCCATCTTCCGCTTGACCGGCGGCAGATGATTGACCAGGCGCATGCCGGTGCGCATCGCCGCGAGGACGGCACGGCCCACGACGGGCTTGTGGACCGGCGCGTTGCCGTCCATCTGCTCCAGGGATCTGCGCACCGCGTCGAAGCCGTAGTCGATCATCTGTGTCTCGTAGTCACGGACCGCGGGGACCAGGGACATCCGGCCGTCGCGGACGGCGGTGAGGTTGCGGCACAGCAGGAGGGCGTCGCGCAGCGCGGTGTTGGCGCCGACGCCGCGCCCGGGGGTCATGGTGTGGATGGCGTCGCCGATGAGGGTGATGTTGCTGGAGGGCCACTGCTCGACCGGTACGGAGGTGCGTATCCGGATCGGGAAGCAGGTCGAGGGGTCCACCAGGTCGACGAGTGCGCGCAGCCGCGGGTCCCAGGTGCCGGTCAGCTCCCGGCACAGCTCGCGCAGTCCCGCCCCGTCCCGCCGGAGGAGGTCGGCGGGCAGGTTCCGCGTGGCGCCGCTGATGCCGAGCATGATGTAGTCGCGGGTGTTGTCGAACTGCAGGCCCGGCCAGTTCTCGATGAGGTCGGCGTCGGTGGCGCCGATGCCGCTCCTGGGCGCGCCGTTCTCGTCCCAGGGGAACCGCATGACGTGCAGGATCAGGGAGTAACCGCCGGGCGCGAAGAAGAGGTTGACGCCGTCGACGGTCTTCTCGGTCAGCAGGGCGCGGGTGTGGTCCGTCAGGGGCACCTTGCCGCCGATGGCGGTGATCCCGGCGTCCTTGAGCTGCGCGTGCGGCAGGTACTGGCGGCGGACGCGCGAGTTCGAGCCGTCCGCGCCGACCAGCACGTCGCCGGTGGCGGACGTGCCGTCCTCGAAGTGCGCGGTGACCGTGCCGTCGGGGTTCTGTCCGTAGTGGGTGAAGACCTTGCCGAACCGCACCAGGTCTTCCAGTCCGGTGAGCAGCACCTGACGCAGCGTCACCCGCGAGACCGACCGTTCCGCGCCCGCCCCGTCGCCGCTCGCCCGCGCGAAGCCGCTCAGCGAGAGCACTTCCTTGTACTTCTCGGTGTACATGGTGAAGTGGTCGGGGGTGCGGGCGCAGGTGGCCACGAAGGTGTCGAACAGCTCGGGCGGCAGCAGCCTGGACAGGGCGCGGCTGCCGTCGTGGTCGATGCCGACGCGGTAGCCCTGGAGTCCACCGCCGCGGGTGCGGTCGCGTTCGAAGACCGTGCAGCTGATGCCGGCCCGCCGCAGGCCGTGCGCCAGCGCGAGGCCGCCGGTACCGGCGCCAATGATCATTACGTGCATGGGACTGCCTTCTCTTCGCTCATGGGCGGGGCCGGGCACCGGCTTCTCACGTGGACACCGGACCGGGCCTGCCGCGGCCACACTTCGGGGCGGCCACGGCGCGCAGCCGCTCGGTGTGCCGCTCCTGCAGCTCGCGGTTGAAGTCGAGGAAGTCGGCGACCAGGGCCAGCTGTTCGTCGTCGTACCGGGCGTAGACCTGCGCGGCGGAGTCCTCGACGAAGGGCGTCATCAGCGCGCGGGCGCGCTCCTGGAACTCGGGGGTGACCTGCACCAGCGTGCTGCGCCGGTCGGTGGGGTGCGGGGTGCGCGCGAGGTGGCCGCGCTTCTCCAGCCGGTCGATCATCGCGGTCACGCTGCCCGTGCTCAGCCCGAGCCGCCCGCCCAGCTCGCCGGGGGTGGCTCGCTCGGCGCTCAGCAGCAGCTCCAGGCACCGCAGGTCGGTCTCGTTGACCCCCAGCAGGCGTGCGACCTCACGGTCGAAGTCGTCGACGGCCCCCTGGTACGCCTGCACGGCCCTGCCCAGGGCCGCCCTGATCGACTCGGTTTCCTTCGGCACGCTACGCCCACCCTCTCACTCATTTCCCTTGGTTTCCAAGATACACGAGAAGCGAGAGACTGAGTCGACGGCCGGAACGCACCGGTGCCGCGGACCCTGCAATGGCGGGTCCGCGGCACCGGTGGGCGTACGGCAGAGGCTGGTCAGTCCTGGTCCGGCTGCTCCAGGACGAGCTGGAGTTCGACCTCCTGGTCGCCCGACACCGTTCCTTCCATACGGACGGCGAACGCGCGCGTCAGCACGTCCCGGAGCCGGTCCACGGCCAGCGGGCTGCCCTGGAGGTTCACGGTGACGGGGGCGGACGGCTGGGTGCCCTTGCGGACGTCGCCCTGCACTTCCGAGGTCTCGAAGTTCTCCGTCCAGACCATCGGGTGGCCGGGCTGCTTGGGCTCGTCGTGCGGGGTGTCGCCGTCCGCGCGGTCGGAGGCGAAGCAGCTGCGCAGCGTGCCGAGCACGGCCTCCGCGTCGGCCGGCGACTGCGCGCTGAGCACGACCTGCGCGGGTTCGTCGTTGTGGGGTGTGCGGGTCATGTGGGCTGTGTCCTCTCCGCGCTGGGCGCTGGGGTGGTGCGGCGGGCTTCCTTGGCCGCCCGTTGGGGTACGACGGTGTATTTCGGGTCCTCGGCGGAGGCGATGCCGGCCGCGAAGATCCCGAAGCGGGTGCACACGGAACCGGCGAGCAGGGCGAGGCCGCTCGCCGCTGCCAGGGGGCGTGCACGGCCGCCGGACAGCGCGCCGCCCGCGGCGCCGAGCGCCGTGAGGGCGCGCGCCGTACGCAGCAGCTTCCCGGCCCGGCCGGTGCGATAGGTCTCCGCGACCATGCCGAGCCGCTCCTCGGCGGCCTTGTGCACGGCGCTGTCGGCCACCGCGGCCAGGACCGCGGCGCAGCGGGCGGGCGCGGTCTCCCGTACGGGCCCGACGACGAGCGCCATCCCGGCGGCCGCGGCCGTCGCCGACGCCGCGAACAGGTACGGCAGTTCGCGGTGGGCACCGTGCCAGGCGGGTACGGCGGTATCCGCCGCGAGGACCGCGGTGTACGTGGCGACGGCCGGGCCGAGGAGCGCCGCGGCGCCGGTCGCCGCCGCGCCCGCCCGGGGCAGCCGCCCGGTGACCGCGGAGGCGGCCGCGGCGCCCGCGGCGGGCCCGTAGGCGGCCAGCAGCCAGGAGCCGACGCTCATCGGCGAGGTCGGCTTGACCACCCGCAGCATGTTCGCGAAGCGGTCCGGTCTGCCGAGGTCGTTGACGAGGGCGGCGGTGGACAGCGAGACCGCGGCGAGGGAGGAGATCTTCATCGCGGTCGCGGTGGTGGTGCGGCCCGTCGCGTGGGCGCCGGCGGCCAGCACCGATCCGGCACCGGCCAGACCGCCGAGGAAGAAGTACCCGGCGATGTCCCGGGCGCGCCAGGCGGGCGCCTTGATGACCGGCCTGCCGTAGTACGACGTGAAGTCGGCCGGGGGTGCCATGAGCTGTTCACCGCGACCGCGCCTGCCGCCCTTGCGGCGCCTTCCCCCGTCGGCGCCCGGCCCGCCGCGCAGCATCCCCGGCGCGGCGTCCCGGCCGGGGCGCTCGCCCTCCGGGCCCTCGCGGGTGACATCGGAGCCGGTCATCGCCATCCCTTCCGTCCGGTGGTCCCGGCCAGGTGTTTCAGTGCGGGCACGGCGAACGACAGTGCCGCCCCGCCGATCAGCGAGAGCGCCGCGGTGCCCGCGTGCTTCCACATCGCGGGCAGGTCGCGGGTGGTCACCACGGGGTCCGGCGGCAGCCCGTAGACCTCGGGCTCGTCCAGGAGCAGGAAGAACGCGCCGTCGCCGCCGACGCCGTCGGTGGGCTCGTGCCCGTACAGCCGCGCGTCGGTGACTCCGGCCGCGTGCAGCTGGTCGACGCGCAGCGCGGCCCGTTCGCGGAGTTCGTCCAGCGGCCCGTACTGGATGGACTCGGTCGGGCACGCCTTGGCGCAGGCGGGCTCCTGCCCGGCGCCGAGCCGGTCGTAGCACATCGTGCACTTGAAGGCGCGGCCGTCGGACGGGCGCTGCTCGATGACGCCGTACGGGCAGGCGGGGACGCAGTAGCCGCAGCCGTTGCAGATGTCCTCCTGGACCACGACGGTGCCGAACTCGGTGCGGAAGAGCGATCCGGTGGGGCAGACGTCCAGGCAGGCGGCGTGGGTGCAGTGCTTGCACACGTCGGAGGCCATCAGCCAGCGCAGATCGCCGCCGGAGCCGTCCGTTCCGCCCGCTCCACCCGGTCCTTGGCTTCCCTGCCCGTCTGTCAGCGGCAGTTCCGTACGCCCCTCGGGAGCCGGCGGGGACTGTTCGATGAAGGCCACGTGCCGCCAGGTCGAGGCCCCGAGGCCCTGGGTGTTGTCGTAGCTCATCCCGGTCAGGGACAGCCCGTCCTCGGGAATGGCGTTCCACTCCTTGCAGGCGACCTCGCACGCCTTGCAGCCGATGCACACCGAGGTGTCGGTGAAGAAGCCCGCGCGGGGCGGCGCGTCGGGGTGGCCCGCGTCCCCGGCGGGGTCCGGTTCGACGCCGCTGAGCAGGTGGTCGGTCATGTGCGGGCCTCCGTCCCGGTGGTCTCGTCGATGCCGGCGCGCTCGCGGTAGGCCGCGACCAGCCTGGGCAGGTCGGGGCCGCGCGGCCGGCGGCCGGGCCGGATGTCGGCGGTCAGCGCCTTGTCCTCCTGGATGTGGGCGTTGGGGTCGAGCGCGATGGCGACCAGTTCGTTGGCGGCGTCGCCGGTCACCACGCCGTTGGGTCCCCAGTGGAACGGCAGGCCGATCTGGTGGACCGTACGGCCCTGTACGGTCAGCGACTTGATCCGCTCGGTCACCATGACGCGGGCCTCGACGGCGTTGCGCGCGGTGACGATGGTGGCCCAGCCCAGGTGCTCCAGGCCGCGTTCGGCGGCGAGCTGCGGGGAGACCTCGCAGAAGAACTCCGGCTGGAGTTCGGCCAGGTAGGGCGACCAGCGGCTCATGCCGCCCGCGGTGAAGTGCTCGGTGAGGCGGTGGGTGGTGACGATGTACGGGTAGACGCCGGCGCCCGGTTCGTCGCCGCTCGGGTGGTAGCGGTTGCCCTCGCGGGGGTGGACGCGGCGGACCGGCGAGCGCGGCGTGGACGGGTAGAGCGCGTTCCCGAACGGGGAGTCCTGCGGCTCGTAGTGCGTGGGCAGCGGCCCGTCCACCAGCCCCGCGGGCGCGTACAGCCAGCCCTTGCCGTCCGCCTGCATGATGAACGGGTCGTCGCCGCGCAGCGCGTCGGGGCCGCTCGCGCCCTCCGGCGGCACGAAGTCGGGCGCGCGGTCGGGCACGAAGTCCGGGATGTCGTGGCCGGTCCACCGGCCCTCGGCCGGGTCCCACCACACGTACGCCTTGCGTTCGCTCCACGGCGTGCCGTCCGGGGCGGCCGACGCGCGGTTGTAGAGGATGCGGCGGTTGGCGGGCCAGGCCCAGGCCCACTCGGCGGCCACCCAGTCCTGTTCGGTGTGCGGCTTCTTGCGGGCCGCCTGGTTGACGCCGTCGGCGTAGACGCCGCAGTAGATCCAGCAGCCGCACCGCGTCGAGCCGTCGTCCTTCAGCTCGGTGTACGCGGTCAGCGGCGCGCCGTCCGGACCGCGCCCGTTGATCTCGGCGAGCACCGCGTCGGCGACCGGCTCCTCAAGCGGCCCCTCGACCGGATAGTCCCAGGTCAGGTCCTGTACGGGCCGGTCCATGGGGTCGGTGGAGGCGGCCAGCTTCGCCTTGATGCGGCGGCCGAGGTGGTACATGAACCACAGGTCGCTGCGGGCGTCGCCCTCCGGCTCGACCGCCGCGTGGTGCCACTGCACCCAGCGGTTGGTGTTGGTGAAGGACCCGGATTTCTCGGTGTGCGCGGCGGCGGGGAAGAAGAACACCTCGGTACCGATGTCCTCGGTCCGCAGCTCGCCGGTCTCGATCTCCGGCCCGTCCTGCCACCAGGTCGCCGACTCGATGAGCGAGAAGTCCCGGACGACCAGCCACTCCAGGTTGGCCATGCCCAGGCGCTGGAGGCGGGTGTTGGCGGAGCCGACGGCGGGGTTCTCCCCCATCAGGAAGTAGCCCTTGCAGGTGCCGTCGAGTTGCGCCATGACGGTCTCGTACGTGGAATGCGCGCCGGTCAGCCGCGGCAGGTGACCGAAGCAGTAGTCGTTGCCGGCGGTCGCCGCGTCGCCGTAGTACGACTTGAGCAGGCTGACGAAGTAGGCGCGCATGTCGCCCCAGAAACCCTTCTCCGTGCGGCTCGCCTGCACGAACGTGTCCAGGTCCTCGTGGGCGTGCGCGTGCGGCATCGGCAGGTAGCCGGGCAGCAGGTTGAAGAGGGTGGGGATGTCGCTGGAGCCCTGGATGGAGGCGTGGCCGCGCAGGGCCTGGATGCCGCCGCCGGGGCGGCCGATGTTGCCGAGAAGCAGTTGCAGGACGCTCGCGGCGCGGATGTACTGCGCGCCGACCGAGTGCTGGGTCCAGCCCACCGCGTAGCAGAAGGCGCTGGTGCGGTCCCGGCCCGAGTTGGCGGTCAGGTCCTCGCACACCCGCAGGAACGTCTCCCGCGGCACACCGCAGATCCGCTCGACCATCTCGGGGGTGTAGCGGGCGTAGTGGCGCTTGAGGACCTGGTAGACGCAGCGCGGGTGCTGCAGCGTCTCGTCGCGGGGCGCCTGGGAGCCGGTGGGGGCGCCGCCGGAGCCGTGCGTCTCGGACCCGCCGGCCTCCTTGACGCGGGCCTCGTACTGCTCGTCCACCTCTCCGGACGGCGCCTGGACGTCCACGCCCTCGTACTGCCAGCTCATCGGGTCGTAGTGGTGCTCGGCCTCCTCCAGGCCGGAGAAGACGCCGTCCAGGTCCTCGGTGTCCTGGAAGTCCTCGCCGACGAGGGTGGCGGCGTTGGTGTAGTGCAGGACGTACTCGCGGAAGTCCTTCTCCTCGCTCAGGACGTAATGGATGATCCCGCCGAGAAAAGCGATGTCGCTGCCCGCCCGGATCGGGACGTGCAGGTCGGCCAGGGCGCTCGTACGGGTGTAGCGCGGATCGACGTGGATGACGCGGGCGCCGCGGGCCTTCGCCTCCATGACCCACTGGAAGCCGACGGGGTGCGCCTCGGCGAAGTTCGAGCCCTGGATGACGATGCAGTCCGCGTGCTGGAGGTCCTGCATGAAGGTGGTCGCGCCGCCGCGCCCGAAGGACGTGCCGAGGCCGGCGACCGTGGAGCTGTGGCAGACCCGGGCCTGGTTCTCCACCTGGACCACGCCGAGGCCGGTCAGCAGCTTCTTGATGAGGTAGTTCTCCTCGTTGTCGAGGGTGGCGCCGCCGAGGCTCGCGATGCCCAGGGTGCGGGCCGTGCGGAGCCCTTCGGCGGACTCCCACTCCCAGGTACGGCGACGCGTCTCGATGACCCGGTCGGCGACCATGTCCATGGCCGTCTCCAGGTCCAGCGGCTCCCAGTCCGTGCCGTGCGGGCGCCGGTAGAGCACCTGGTGGCGGCGCGAGGAGCCGGTGGTGAGCTGGAGGGTCGCCGAACCCTTGGGGCAGAGCCGGCCGCGGCTGACGGGCGAGTCGGGGTCGCCCTCGATCTGGACGACCTTCTCGTCCTTGACGTACACCTGCTGGCCGCAGCCGACCGCGCAGTACGGGCAGACCGAGCGCACGGTCCGGTCGGCGGTGTCGGTGCGCGGGCGCAGCCGCTCGGTGTACGGCGACATCGCGGCGCGGCCCCGGCCCAGCGGGTCGCCCCCGGTCAGCTGCCGGTACACGGGCCAGTCGCGAACCCGTTTGCGCACGCCCATCGCTTCTCCTCCAGCGCGTCTGCGGTCCGCCATGGCGGTGGCCCCGGCGGCGGGTGCCTCCTGAAAAGGCTCGCCCGCCGAAGCTCCGGCTGCGAGCGGGGGCGGCAGGCGGCGCACCGGCGCGGCGGGACGGTGCCGCCGGTGCCGACCGGCGGCGCGAGGGCGGGTTCCCCGCGCCGGGCTGGGAAAACCCGCCCGGACGGGAAAGATCCACCGGCGCCGGGCGCGGTGCGGGCGGGGTACGGCGCGGCGGAATCGAACGGTGCGGTGATTGACCCGTCCGGGCCCGGGGAACCCCTGCCGCATGGCTGTCGATCACACGCAGGCCCCGGTTCTGGAGGCGCTGGCCCGCTACCGTCACGCGGGCGAGGTCTCCTTCACACCGCCGGGCCACAAGCAGGCCCGCGGCGCCGACCCGATGGTGCGCGAGGTGCTCGGCGACGCGGTGTTCCACGGCGATCTGCTGGCCTCCGGAGGGCTGGACGACCGGCTGGGCCGGGCCGAGGTGCTGGAGCGGGCCGAGGCGCTGATGGCGGACGCGGTGCACGCCACCCACACCTTCTTCTCCACCTGCGGCAGCTCCCTGTCGGTCAAGGCGGCGATGCTGTCGGTGGCGGGTCCGCACGAGAAGCTGCTGGTCGGCCGGGACGCGCACAAGTCCGTGGTGTCGGGCCTGATCCTGTCCGGCATGGAGCCGGTCTGGGTGGACCCGCAGTGGGACGCGGAGCGCCGGATCGCCCACCCGCCGTCGGCCGAGGCGTTCGAGCGGGCCTTCGAGGAGCACCCGGACGCGCGCGGCGCACTGGTCACCAGCCCCACTCCGTACGGTGCCTGCGCGGACCTGCGCGCCCTGGCGGAGGTGTGCCACCGGCGCGGGCGCCCGCTGATCGTGGACGAGGCGTGGGGCGCGCACCTGCCCTTCCACCCGGACCTGCCGTCCTGGGCGATGGACGCGGGCGCCGATGTCTGTGTGACCAGCATTCACAAGATGGGCAGCGGGCTGGAGCAGGGCTCGGTGTTCCACCTGCGGGGCGACCTGATCCGGCCGACGGTCCTGAAGTCCCGGGCGGACCTGTTCGGCACGACCAGCCCTTCGGTGCTGCTGTACGCCGGACTCGACGGCTGGCGGCGGCAGATGGCCCTGCGGGGCCGTGACCTGATGGGCCGGGCCCTGGACCTGGCGGACCGGGTACGCGCCGACATCGAGGCCATCGACGGACTGCACGTCAACGACCGGAACGACTTCTGCGGCCCCGGCCTGGCCCACGACTTCGACCCGCTGCCCGTGGTCATCGACGTCAGCGGCCTGGGCACGAGCGGCTACCGGGCCGCCGACTGGCTGCGCGAGCACCGCGCCGTGGACGCCCACCTCGCCGACCACCGCCGGATCAGTGCCCAGCTCACCCATGCGGACGACCCGTCGACCACCGCGGTGCTGCTCGACGCCCTGCGCGACCTGTCGCGGCACGCGGCGGAGCTGCGCCCGGCGCCCGAGGTGGCGGTGCCGACGCCGGGCGAGCTGCGGCTGGAGCAGGTGTGCCTGCCGCGCGACGCGTACTTCGGCCGGACCGAGGACGTACCGGCGAGCGCGGCGGCCGGCCGGGTCGTGGCGGAGATGCTGACGCCCTATCCCCCGGGCATCCCGGCGGCCCTGCCCGGCGAGCGGCTCGACGGGCCCGTGGTGCGCTACCTGACGAGCGGGGTGGAGGCCGGGATGAACGTGCCCGACGCGGCCGATCCCGAGCTGAAGACCGTCCGGGTGCTCATCGAGGGGAACGGCTGACATGCGTACGGCGCTCATCGTGATCGACATGATCAACACGTACGAGCACGAGGACGCCGAACGGCTGCTGCCGTCGGTCCGCGAGGCGCTGCCCGGCATGCTGCGCGCCCTGGAGCGCGCCCGCGCGGACGGCTCGGACGTCGAGGTCATCTACGTCAACGACAACTTCGGCCGGTGGCGCTCGCACCACGACGAGATCCTGCGGATGGCACTGGACGGCCCGTACGCCGACGTGGTGGAGCCGATCCGCCCCGACGACTCCTCGCTGTTCGTGGTCAAGGCCCGCCATTCGATCTTCTACGAGACACCGCTGGAGTACCTGCTCGGCCAGCACGGCATCCGGCGGACAGTGCTGTGCGGCCAGGTCACCGAGCAGTGCGTGCTGTACTCGGCCCTGGACGCGCACATCCGCCACCTGGACGTGACCGTCCCGCGCGACGCGGTGGCCCACATCCACCCCGACCTCGCCGACGCGGCGCTGCGCATGATGGAGCGGAACATGGGGGCGCATGTGACGGAGTCGGGGGCGGACGACCTCTTCGGCTGACGGAGCGTCAGCACCCCGGCATCGACGGAGGGTTCAGTCGATGACCGCGGTCGCCTCGACCTCCACCAGGTGCTCGGGTATGTGCAGCGCCGCGACCCCCAGCAGCGTGGACGGCGGCACCGGCGTGCTCCCCAGCTTCGCGGACGCCCGGGCGACGCCCTCCATGAACAGGGGCAGCTTGTCCGGGGTCCAGTCCACGACGTAAACGGACATCTTCACCACATCGCCGAAAGAGGCACCGGCCTCGGCCAGGGCCGTACCGACGTTGAGGTAGCACTGCTCGACCTGGGCGGCGAGATCGCCCTCGCCGACCGTGACCCCGTCGGCGTCCCAGGCGACCTGCCCGGCAGTGAAGACGAGCTTCGATCCGGACGCGATCGACACCTGCCGGTAGGCGGGGATTTCCGGCAACCCCTCGGGGTTCACGAGCGTGACGGCCATGCGGTCTCCGTAAGTCGTCGGGCGGCCCGGCAGCGCCGGAGCGAAGTGAGCCCGGTTTCCTGTGGTTACCGGGGAACCGTAGGAGAGTGGCCACTGACATGGAAGAACGCACTTTTTGGTGACTGGGGAACCTGTTGGTGACCGGGCAGTTCACCGGGGCACCCGCGGAGGCGGACCCGTCGCGCACCGGCCCGCCCCCCTTGCCACCAAATGGTCGATATGTCGATTCGGGCGTAGTTTGGGAGGTGGTATCGGGGCACCACCGGACCTTGGTGGTGACATCTCTTCGAGGGAGCGAATGATGCTTGCCCAAACCATGCGGACCACCGGCCTCGCACTCGACGAGGGAACCCTCGGGTGGGTGGCGACCCAGCCGGAAGCGCCGCTGAGCGACGCACCGGTCCCCGCACCGGAAGCGGGAGTCGGCGGCTCGGGCGCACTCGTGCTGGGGCTGGGGCTCGCCCTTTCCCCCAAGGAGCCGAAGGAAACGAAGCGCCGGTGATTTCCGAGCGCGCACGAACCGCCCACAGCGAATCGGCCGACCAGTTGGCCCGTCGCGCCCTCGATGCCCTTCAGGGCACCGGGGGCGCCGCCGTGGCCGCCGCACACGTGGAATCCGCGTCGTCGGGGTCCGACGGCGACCCGGCCGTCGCGCTCGGAGCGGTCCGCATACTGGGCGCGGACGTTCTCGCCCCGTACATCCTGACCGGCCAGAGCCCGCCCGCCGGCGAGACGGAGACCCTCGGACTGGCCCTCGGCGCCCTGCCGCCCACCGATCCGCCGCCCGCCGCTCCGCCCGACGGCCCCGAGCAGGCATGGACCATGGCCTGGATCGACTGGGGCCTGTCCACCGCGCTGTCCCGCCTCGACCCCGCCCGCTCCCCGGCGCCGGCGGCGCCCCTCCCCCAGGCCCCTCCGCGGTGCGACGACTCCGCACCCCGCCATCTGCCGCCGACCCCCGCCCCGGAGGGCGGCGACCGTGCACACGGTTCCGACGGCACCGCACGGGAAGGCTGGGTGCCTTGGTCCGTACGGATGGGACAACTGGCCTCGCTGGCCCTGCCGGGGCTGGACGGCCCCGTACACGACGCCGCCCGGTCCGGCGTCCTCGGGCTGGCCCGCGGTGCCACCCGAGCCACGCTGCGACGCGACTTCCCGACCGCCGCGCGCATCACCCGCTGGCTGGCCTGGCTGGACGCCGACGGGCAGCGACTGCCGCTGGATCCCATGCTCCTGACCGAGCACACCGGGCTCCTCGGCGGCGGCGACCGCACCGCGCTGGACACCGCCGTCGCCCGCCGGCTGCTCGGCGTGGAGGCCGTATGAGCCCCGCCCCGGCGCGTACCGCGCACGACATCGGCTCCCGCGCCCTGACCTGGCTGCACGCCAACCGCGAGCACGGCGCGCTCTCCGACGTGCCGCGTGCCGACCTCGCGGACGAAGCCGAGGCGTACAAGGCCGTCGGGGAAACGGCCCTCGCCGCCTCGCTGGTCCTGCGCAGCGGGGTCGCCGGAACGGCCGAACTCGGCCTCGCCCGCGAGCTGCTGGAATTCTGCTGGGGCCAACTGGACGACGGCTCCCTGCTGTACGAACGGATGCTGCGGCACCCGCTCGCGACCGACCCCATGGAGACGTACGCGCACTTCTTCCGAGGCGGCTATCGCCACCCGAAAGTGGAGCGGTTGATCGCCCACACCGTCGCGCTGCGTTCGACGCACGTCGTGGAACACATTCCGAACCGGCGGCTCGCGGTCGCCAACGCCGCGCGCGTCGTCGGTCTCGACCACGGGCCCGGCGCCTCCGACTGGGCCGGGCTGACCCGCGCCACCTGGCTCGGCGCCACGCCCGAGCCCTGGCACATCGACTGGCTGACCGGCTATTCCGTCACCCACACCGCCTTCCACCTCACCGACTGGGGCCGGCTGCCCGACGGCCTGCCGACCGACCTGGCGCACTACCTCACCCGGTGGCTGCCGGTGTGGACCGACATCTGGGCGGAGGCCGGGCAGTGGGACCTGATGGCCGAGCTGATGATCGTCGGAACCTGCCTGCCCGAGCCCTGGACCGAGGACGACGACTGGCAGCGGCTGGCGGCCGTCCAGCACGCGGACGGCATGGTGCCCCGCGACGACCAGCCCGTGGACGGTGACGCGGCGCAGCGCTTCGACGCGCACCAGCACCCCACCATCGTGGCGTTGATCGCCGGAACCCTGGCCCTCGTACGCGCCCTGGACACCCCGAAGCAGCCCGGCTCATGACCGGGGCACCGGTCGTCGCGACGGCCCCGTTCGCCTGGGGACCGCCCCCGGCACGGGACCTGCCCGAGGCGCTGCTGTCCGCGGCCCCGGGCGCGAGCGCCGTCGCCGTCGGCCTCTACCGGCGCGGGCAGCGGTCGTTCGCCGTACGGGGCTGCACCGCGTTCGAGGGCGGGGTGCCGGTCGAGCCGTCCACCCGCTTCGAAATCGGCTCGCTCACCAAGACGTTCACCGCGCTGCTCTTCGCCGAGCTGGCGGCCCGCGGCGACGTGGGACACCACGACCCCGCCGCCCGCCACCTGCCGCCGGGCACCCGCGTCCCCGTACACGGTCAGGAAATCACCCTCACCCACCTGGCCACCCACACCTCCGGCCTGCCCCGGCTGCCCCCGGGCCTGCTGCGCTCCGCCGTCGGCCGGCTCACGACCAACCCGTACGCCGGCTTCGGCCGCGCCGACGTGCTGCGCGCCCTGGCCCGTACCCGACTGCGGTCCCAGCCGGGCGACCGGGTGCACTACTCGAACTTCGGCGCCGGCCTCCTGGGGCACGCCCTGTGCGGCGCGGACGGCGGCGTCCCGTACGAGAACCTGCTCGCGGCCCGCATCCTGCGGCCCCTCGGCCTGCACGACACCAGCGCCACGCCGGACCCGCCAGCCGGGGCCACCCAGGTCACCGGCTACTGGCACCACCGCCCCCGGCCGCCGTTCGCCATCCCGGGCCTGCCCGGCGCGGGCGCCGTCCGCTCCAGCGCCCACGACCTGCTCACCTACACAGAGGCCCTGATCAGCCCGGGAACAGCGCCGGTCACCGGCGTACCGTCGGCCCCGCTGCGCACCGCTCTGGAAGACGTCGTACGCCCCCGGCTCGCCCTGCCGCGCAGTACGTCGCGGCTCGCCCTGATCTGGAACATCCGCCCCCGCCCCGACGGCTCCGGCCTCTACCACCACTCCGGCGGCACCCGCGGCTGCACGGCCTTCCTGGGCTTCAGCATCCGCCACGACACCGCACTGGTCGCCCTGGCCAACTGCGCGTCCGGCCCCGGCAACGCGCTGGTGCAGCGGGCGTACGACACCTTGTCGGGGTTGGTCCGGGAGCGGGCCGGAGGGTGAGGGGGCGGGGCCGACCAGGCCCGGCAGGAGGAACGACGCCTACCGGTTCATCCCTCCCTGCGTACGCGCCTCCCCGTACGCCTCTCCGCGTATGCGCTTGGCCGTATGCCTACCCGTACGCCTCCCCGCCCATCTCCAGCCCGGCCGTGCCCGCCGTCGTATCGGCCAGCCAGGCACGGAACGCCTCCAGGTCGGATTCCGGCAGCCCGACCTCGATCCGTACGTCGGCCCCGTACGTCACCTCGCGCACCGCTCGCCCCGTGGTCCGCAGATCGTTCTCCACCCGCCCCGCGCGCTGGTGGTCGACGGTGACGGTGACCAGCCGGAAGCGCTGCCGGGTCACCGTGCCCAGCGCGTCCAGCGCCTCGCCGACGACGCCCCCGTACGCGCGGATCAGGCCGCCGGCGCCCAGCTTGATGCCGCCGAAGTAGCGGGTGACGACCGCGACGACGTACCTGACCTCACGGCGGACCAGCATCTGCAGCATCGGCACCCCCGCGGTACCGCCCGGCTCACCGTCGTCGCTGGCCTTCTGCACCCCGCCGTCCGCCCCGAGAACGTACGCGAAGCAGTTGTGCCGCGCGGTGGGGTGCTCCTTGCGGACGCGCGCGATGAAGTCCTGGGCCTCGATCTCGGTCGCCACGGGGGCGAGCGAGCAGATGAAGCGGGACTTGTTGATCTCGATCTCGTGAACACCCTCGCGCGCGAGAGTCCGGTACTGGTCCTGCATCCGGCCACCCTATGCGGCGCGGGGAGGGGCCGGGGAACGGCATGGGCGCTCCGGGCACCGGGAGCTTGCGCCGCGACCAGGGCGGGCCCAGGGCACTGGTGGACTGCTTCCCGCTGCTTCCCGCTGCTTCCCGCTGCTTCCCGCTGCTGGGCAGCGTAACGGCTCCTCTTACGACACCCGAGCCGCCGCACGCCCAGCCAACAGCGGCCCACCCTCCACGGGAATCTTCCGCCCCTCGCACACGTTCTCGAATGCAAGCGGCCGCCCACACGCGACCGCATCCAACGGACTTCGGTCCCACCCACGGGAGGCAGCTGTGTACGGCGATCCGGCGACGATCCGCAGGATTCTCCAGGAGACCGGCGACACCTGGGCGATCGTGGGCCTGTCGGCCAACCGGAACCGCGCGGCATACGGCGTCGCCGACGTACTCCAGCGCTACGGCAAGCGCATCGTCCCGGTCCACCCCAAAGCCGAATCCGTCCACGGCGAACAGGGCTATCCGTCCCTGGCCGCCATCCCCTTCCCCGTCGACGTCGTGGATGTCTTCGTCAACAGCGGACTGGCGGGCGGTATAGCCGACGAGGCCTTGGCCATCGGCGCCAAAGCCATCTGGTTCCAGCTCGGAGTGATCGACGAAGCGGCCTACGACAGGGCACGGGCAGGCGGCGTCGACATGGTGATGGACCGCTGCCCGGCGATCGAGATACCCCGGCTGGGCTGAGCGGCACGGCCGCTGGATTCCGTCGGCCGGGAGTTCCCCGGTGCGGCTTCGGCGGCCGCTCACCCGTTCACCGGCGCAGCAGCTGCCAGAGCCGGTTTCGCGCGATGGCCTCGGCGACCGGCCAGCCGGTCGAGGACAGCGCGAGGTATCCGTCAGCGGCGAGTACGGCGTCTCTCAGGCCCAGGAGGGTGTAGAGGCTGCCGTTGTCGCACCAGGTGACGCCGGACAGATCGAGCCGCAGGCACCGGGAGCCGGCCTCGATCAGGAAGACGACGGTGTCGCAGAGGCTGTTGACCGTGTGCACGTCGAACTCGCCGGTGAGGAACAGGATCGTGCTGCCGTCAGGGGTGCGCGTCACGTCGATGACCAGGCGCGCGTCGGACGGTCCGGCCGGCTGAGGGCCCTGCGGCAGCTTCCGTCGCACGGGCATCACCTCTTTTCCCCGGGCGATGGCGAGTGACGTCGGCACGACGTGCCCGTGCGGACCGGGGCCGGGCGGAAGGTGCGGGGGGTGCCGGTGCGCTCGCATACGCCCCGTACAGCCGTACGGGGCTCGCGGCGGCGCGCGGGGCCTGGGGTGGGACGGCAGCGCATGGCATGTCTGTGTGAAAAAGATCCATCGGCGTCCTCCGAGCGCTGACCGGGCACAGCTCACCCGACGCCGACCAGACTTCCCGGCACACCGCACGCCTGACACGTGTTACTGGCAGGGTACGAGCCGAGGCGTTGCTTGGCCCGGACATCAGTCGCAGACAGTGCGCCTTTCGCACCGTCACCCCGCCAAAGGCACACGTTCTTCACCGATGCACGGGACACGTCCGTACGCCCTCGCACCCCGGAACCCCTGGGGCATCGGCGCCGGCTTCCACCGCCGGGGAAGGCACGGCGGTGTCGGTGGCCGTTCACCGAAGTGCTGGTCTAGGGAAAACAGGCGTGGGGCATACCCCCGGTATGACACTGCAGGACCACTACCCGCCTGCCGCCGAGCCCGGGGACGAGAACGAGCGGCCGCTCGACGAGGTCGCCGCCGAGCAAGCCGTGCTGATGACTCAAGCCGCCGTGCGGGCCCGAAGCTGCCTGGAGGTCGACGACCTCCGGGGCGCTTTCACGGCTGCCTGTGAAGTCCAGGCTGCGTGCAGCCTCGTATCCGAAGCTCTGGTGGTCATGCTGTCGCGTCAGCGGCTGATGGCCAGGGGCCTGCTGGAGGACCCGGCAGCGGAACGCAGGGACCATCGGGGCGGTGACGCGCCGAGTGGGACAGCGGTGACTTGAAGGTGTGAACGGTTCGGATGGCTTCGCAGGCCGCACCGGCCTGCCCGATCAGCCTGCCCAATCGGCCTGCCCAATCGGCCTTCCCGATCCGCCTTCCCGATCCGCCTCCCGATCCGTCTGCCCGATCGACTTGCCCGCCCGGTCCCGCGCGGGCAGGACCATGCGTGCAGGATGGCGGCAGACGGGTACCTGTGAAGGGCGGGGAGTGCCGACGCGGCGTCGTGGCCGGTCGGCGGACTCGCGTCCCGGGACGCGGCTCCTCTCCACGTCCCGGGCGGGTGCCACGCTGGTCGCGGCCGGGGTTGCGAGTGTGTCCCGCTGCGACGGGCGGGCACCGGCCGGATCCGTGTGTCCGCTGCTGGAAGCGCGGATCCGGCAACCTGCGCGAGCACTCCGGCCGCTCGGCCGGACGAACAGCCGGAACAAACCTGCCGGGCGCCCGGCAGGCCCTAACAGGGTAGGACCGCCAGGGAAGCCGCTCAACGCGCGTTTCGCACGGGCGGTTCCCACGGCTCCGGCGCACGGCCCTGCTGTAGGACTCCGTTGTACGACTCCGTTCGCCGCATTGTGGTCGTGGTGCGGCCCGCCCGCTAGGACGCGGGGTCGATCAGGAACTCCTGGGCGGTGCCGCCCGTACAGCGCTGGAGCATGACTTCGACACCCGCGGTCGTACGGGAATCCCTGACGCCCAGGCACTGCTGTCCGTCGGCGCGGAAGACGTACCGGCCGTGCTTCCCGCCCGTACCGGACGGTTTCGGCTCAACGCGGAAGGTGCTCGCCTCGCCGCAGGCGTTCCGTGGTTCCAGGAGCCCGTCCGCCTGGCCGCCGGCCAGAGCCTTCAGGCATCCCTTGCCGCGGTCGGGGTGCACCCAGGCGATGCGGTAGGTGTGCGTGCCGACCGGTTCCAGCTCGGTGCGCTGCGGTGCGACGTCCCCGCACGGCCGCTGTACGGCCACCAGGTCGCCGTAACGTTTGTCCTGGACCAGGCCTTCGGTGACGCAGAGAGCGGGAGCCGCGGCGGGACGGATCCGTATCCAGCCCGCGGGGGCCGCCTGCTGGACGCCGGCCCTCGCGCCGGTTGCGGTGTCGTTACTCCGCCCGGTCTGCCGCTGGGCCGGGGCCGGGGCTTCGGCGGTGGTTCCGTGCTTCCCGGGCGTGCCGGCGGCGGAACCCGTCGGTGAGTCCCCGGAGGTCAGCGCCCAGGCCGTGGCCCCCACCCCGACGAGGACGGCCGCCGCCGCGAGGAACAGGGGGGCGCGGCGGGGTGCACGGCGTGAGAGGCGGCGGTGCCATGGGGTTTCCGTCGCCGTTGCCGGTTCGGTCGTCGTCACGTATTCGGCCGGCGGGTCCATCGGCCTGCGGGTCCCTGCCGCCACGTTCTCGCGGGCCTCCAGCCAGGCCGTCAGCCGCTCCCCCTCCCCGCAGGCGCGTACGAAGACGGCCAGGACCTCCGGGCGCGGCAGCCGCCTGCCACCCAAGATGTCCGCGAGGGTGCTGCGCGCCAGCACCTCGCCCTGCTCGGCGGCGCGTTGTTCGAGCTGCCGGTAGGTGAGGCCGCGGCGCTCCTTGAGGTCCCGCAGCATGGCGAGGAATTCCGTTACGTCACGGGCCGCGGCCGGATCCGTGCTCCCCCTGATGTCCATGGCGCGAATGATCGGGCACCCGGCCCGGTGCGGCTATACGAGAACTCGCCAACTGCGCACGGTTCCGGACAGTGACCGGACAGCGGCCGGACAACAGCCGGACAGCGGCGGACAGCACCGGACAGCGACCGGACACACTGAGGACAGGACTGAGGACAGGACTGAAGACAGAGCTGAAGACAGGGTGTTCATCAGGCCGGACACTCTCCCGGCAGCCCCGGGCACGACGCGGTCGAGCCGCCGTTCAGCGTGCATCCCCCGGCGACTTTTGGACACAGCCCGGGCCCGACCCCGACACGGCGTGGCCCGGCCCGGCCCCAGCTACTCCCCCGCCCCGGCCCCCAGCCCTTCGATAACCGTCGCCCCCGGCAGCTCCCCCAGCGCCTTGCCCGGAACGATGAGCTTGCCGCGCCGGCTGCCGCTGCCGATCAACGCGTACGGGGTGTCCACCACGGCGGCGTCCACGAACAGGGGCCAGTCGGCGGGCAGGCCGATCGGGGTGATGCCGCCGTACTCCATGCCGGTCTCGCCGACGGCGGTGTCCATGGGCGCGAACGACGCCTTGCGGGCGCCGAGTTGGCGGCGTACCGCCCCGTTCACATCGACCCGGGTGTGCGAGAGGACCACACAGGCGGCGAGGGTGACGGCGCCGCCCCGCTTGCCCGCCACCACCACGCAGTTCGCCGACTGCTCCAGCAGCCACGCGCCGTGCTGCTCCACGAGGACGGCGGTGTCCGCGATCGCCGGATCGGTGTCCACGTGGTGGAACTGCTCGACCGGTACGGTTCCCCGCCAGCCGCGGATCGCGGCGGCGACGGGCTCGGGCAGCAGGTCCAGGCAGTCGAGGGCGGGGCGGACCACGTCGAAGGCATCCATGGGCACGGGCATGCCGCTCAAGCTAACAGCCCTGCCGGGCCGTACGCCGGGGCGTCTCAGCCGGTGAGCGGGATGAGGACCGCCATCGTCATCAGCAGTGGCCGGTCGCCGTCGTTGCGGTAGCCGTGCGCCACCTTGGCCTCGAACGTCGCCGCGCCCCCCGTGGGCACCAGGTGCTCCGCACCGTCCACCACGAGCGTCAGCTCGCCCTCCGTGACATGGAGGAGTTCGACCGAGCCGGGCGGGTGCGGGTCGGACGTGCTCTGCTCGCCGGGCATCAGCCGCCACTGCCACAACTCGAAGGGGCCCGGAGCCTCCCCGCCCACCAGGAGAGAGGTGTAGCTGCCCGCTTCGGTGGACCACATCCGTACCGCTTCCCCCGGCGCCACGATCCGAACGTCCGGGCCCTGCTCGTAGTCGAGCAGGGTGGTGATGCTGACACCCAGCGCGTCGGCGATCTTGACGGTGGTGCCCACGCTCGGGTTGGTCCGGGCCTGCTCAATCTGGATGATCATGCCGCGGCTGACCCCGGCGCGGGTGGCCAGCGTGTCGAGCGTGTAGCCGCGCTCGGCCCGCCAACGCTTGAGGTTGCGGGCCAGCGACTGGGTGAGCTGGTCGAGGTCGGTCACGGTCCGGTCCGTCCAAGGTCGGGGCGCGGGGCTGCGGGGGCGCGGGGCTACGGGGTGGTGGTGTGGGTGTGGTGTGGGGTGCACTTCGGCGTGCAGCACACTGTACTGCGGTCGGCCGCCGCTCCGGCTCCGTGGAATTATGGACGCAACGAGCGGCGCCCTCAGCGATGCTGCTCGATGAGCATCCGCGCCATCCGCTGCGCCCTGCGGGCGGCCTCCGTGTCGCCCTCGGCCGCCGAGACGATCGACCCCTTCATCAGGATGTGCCACGACCGCGCGAAAGCGTCGGTGTCCCGGAGCCCGGCCTCCTCCGCCAGCGACCGGACGAAGGCGCGGATGTTCTCCAGGTGGGCGATGCTCGCCTGCCCCAGCGGGTGGTCCCGGCCCATTTCCAGCAGGACGTTGATGAAGGTGCACGCGTCGAAGTCGGGCCGGCGGAACCACTCGTCGAACACGTCGAAGACGGCGAGCAGCTGTTCCTCCGGGGTCGTGCCCCGCTGCCGCGCTCCGGCCGCCACGTAACCCAGCGTCCAGCGCTGCTCGCGGCACCGCAGAAACTCCAGCACCAGCTCGTCCTTGGAGGGAAAGTTGCGGTAGAGGGTGGCCTTGGCCACCTGGGAGCGGGCGATGACCTCGTCGACGCCGACCGCGCGGACCCCGCGCCGGGAGAACAGCTCGTACGCCGTCTCCAGGATGCGTTCGCGTGCCGTGGCGGACGGACGGGCGGCCGGCGCCGTGGCTCTCGCGCCGGTCGCGTCCCCTGAAGCCATCGGGTCCCCCTGCTGAACGTGGTGGTGATCGTGGACATGCTCATCCACCCTGACACGGTACGGGCACGGCCTGCGGGACAGAACTGCCGGGCCCGGACTTCAACACCTCATTGACGGATCGCTACGACGATATTTACGACGATATTGACGAATCGCTTCGGCGGTCGGCGCCAACCCTTCGCTCCGGCGGTCAATGCCAACGGGCCGCATCGGCGGTCGATGCCAACCCTTCGCTCCGGCAGTCCGCGCCGGGCTGGTCACGCCCGGGTGGCGGCGGCTACCGTCCGCGCATGGAAGGAGTCCAGGCAGTCTTCGATCCCTGGTCGCCGGATTTCGTCGCCGACCCGTACCCCGCCTACGCCGAGCTGCGCGCCCGCGGCCGGGTGCACTATTTCGCACCCTCCGACCAGTGGCTCGTCCCGCACCACGCGGACGTCGCGGCGCTGCTCCGCGACCGCCGTCTGGGCCGTACGTACCGGCACCGCTACTCGCACGAGGAGTTCGGCCGCACCGCCCCGCCGCCGGAGCACGAGCCGTTCCACGTGCTCAACGACAACGGCATGCTCGACCTGGAGGCGCCCGCCCACACCCGCATCCGCCGCCTGGTCTCGAAGGCGTTCACCGCCCGTACGGTCGAGCGGCTGCGGCCGTACGTCGAAGCCCTGGCGGACCGGCTGGCCGCGGACCTGGTCGCGGACGGCGGCGGGGACCTCGTGGCGCGGGTGGCGGAGCCGCTGCCGGTGGCGGTGATCGCCGAGATGCTCGGTATCCCGGAGGGCGACCGGCAGTTGCTGCGCCCGTGGTCGGCCGCGATCTGCGGGATGTACGAACTGAATCCGCCGGAGGAGACGGCCCGGCGGGCGGTGGCCGCCTCGCTGGAGTTCTCCGGCTATCTGCGGGAGTTGATCGCCGCTCGGCGCAGCGCGCCCGGGGAGGACCTGATCTCCGGGCTGATCTCCGCGTACGACGAAGGCGAGTCGCTGAGCGAACAGGAGATGATCTCCACCTGTGTGCTGCTGCTGAACGCGGGGCACGAGGCCACCGTCAACGCGACGGCCAACGGCTGGTACGCGCTCTTCCGCCACCCGGCGCAGCTGGCGGCCCTGCGCGGGGACCCGGCCGCGCTGCTGCCCACCGCCGTGGAGGAGCTGCTGCGCCACGACACCCCGCTCCAGCTCTTCGAACGCTGGGTGCTGGACGACATCGAGATCGGCGGTACGGTCGTGCCGCGCGGCAGCGAGGTGGCACTGCTCTTCGGCTCGGCCAACCACGACCCGGCGGCCTTCGACCACCCCGAACGGCTCGACCTCGCCCGTAAGGACAACCCACACATCTCCTTCAGCGCGGGCATCCACTACTGCATCGGCGCTCCCCTGGCCCGTATCGAACTGGCCGCCTCACTGGCGGCGTTGCTCCGCCGGGCCCCGGGTCTGCGCCTGGCCGCCACGCCGGAACGCAAGCCGAACTTCGTGATCCGCGGACTGCGCGAGCTGCTGGTCGCGGTGTGAGGGCGCTACCCGGCCCCGCCGGCCACCGCGTCCTGCGGTACGTACACCACCCACACCTGTCCGGACGCGAACGCGAGCGGGGCGCCCGAAGCGGTGCTGAAGTCCGTGCCCCCGTCGGCGGACGGCCGCGACCAGCGGGCCTCGTACGCCTTGCCGTCGCGCAGTACGCGGGCGGGCCCCGCTCCGGTGGTCTCGGTGTACGGGGAGTATGCGCCCCAGCGGTCGTGGTAGCGCGAGGCGTGGATGCGTACGCCCTGGACGACGACCGTGGGCACCGCGAGGCGCTGTCCGCCGGTGGCGTGGACCGGGGTGCCGTCCATGGACACCAGCCAGCCGTGCCGCTCCGCCGACCAGTCGAAGGTGAAGCGGGCCGACGGATAGCGGGCCGTGTACGAGGCGGTGGCGCGGCCGCCCGACGGCGCGGCGCCGAAGCGGAAGCCGATGTCGCGGGCGGTGCTCGCGTTGGGCGCCGCCTTCAGGGCACGTGCGGGACTGAGGTAGAGATTGTGCGGCGCCGCGCGGTCCTTGCTGCGGGAGTAGGCGTCGCCTGCCTTGCCAGGCGGCAGTGGATACAACGGGGCGGCTTCGACGACCGGGTCCAGCTTGCTCTGCGTACCGGAGTAGGCGAACGCGGGGCGGCCGAACTGGCGCAGCAGTTCCAGGTCGGATTCGCGGGCGCTGCGCACCGGGCCGACGGACTCCGGCAGCCGGGAGGAGTAGACGGCCAGCAGGCGGGAGAGCCCCGATTCGACCCGCTCCACGTAGACGAGGTCCGCACGGTCGAGGCCGGTCTGCGGGCGCGCGGCGCGTACGTTGTCGATCTTCACGGCGAGGACCGGGGCGGGCCGTGCCGCCTTCCCGGTGAACGGTGAGCGTCCGCCGGTCCCGCCCTGCTGACAGCCGCTTACCGCGCCGGCCAGCAGGGCGCAAAGCAGCGCCGCCGCCGTCGCAGTCCCCGTACGCCTCGTCCACCGCACCGTGGTCCTCCCGTCCGGCACTGCCCCATCCGACCCCGTCCGCCCCGTCCGACGAGGACACCACAGGAACGGCCGTGTGGCGAGAGGGCGCCGGGCCGCTCGGGGCGGGCGAAGCGGGCGGCCGCGGTCCCGGGGTTCGCGTGGGCTCCCCTGCGGCGCGATGGCATGCTGGCGGCGTGAACCGACCCGAGATCCACCTCACCGTCGCCCCTGAGCTGCGACTCTTCGTCCCCTCCGAGCGGCGCGAAGGCCGCACCGCGCTGCGTACCGACGGGTCGTCCACCCTCGGACACGTCGTGGAATCGCTCGGCGTCCCGCTGACCGAGGTGGGCCGCCTGCTCGTGGACGGGCGGGAGACGGCGGTGTCGCACGTGCCGCGGGACGGCGAGTCCGTGGATGTGTGCGCGGTGCGACGGCCGCAGCGGGTGCCGGGCGCTCCGCTGCGGTTCCTGCTCGACGTGCACCTGGGCACGCTCGCGCGGCGGCTGCGGCTGCTGGGCGTCGACGCGGCGTACGAGAGCACGGACATCGGAGATCCGGCGCTGGCCGCGCGGTCGGCGGCCGAACGGCGGGTGCTGCTGTCGCGGGACCGCGGCCTGCTGCGGCGGCGCGAGAACTGGGCGGGCGCATTCGTCTACAGCGACCGTCCCGACGAACAACTGCGCGACGTGCTGGGCCGGTTCGCACCAGAGCTCGCGCCGTGGACGCGGTGCACGGCGTGCAACGGGCTGCTCAAGGAGGCCGAGAAGGGCACCGTCGAGGAGCGGCTGGAGGGCGGTACGCGGCGTACGTACGACGTGTTCGCCCAGTGCACCGCCTGCGAGCGGGTGTACTGGCACGGCGCGCACCACGCACGGCTGGAGGCCATCGTGGACGCCGCGGTCCGCGAGTTCGGCGGGGCGGCCACGCCCGGACGCGGATAGCGGATAGCGGATAGCGGATAGCGGATAGCGGATTGGAGCGGCGAGAAAGCCGGCCGTCCACCCCACGAAAAGCCGGGCGTCGATGTTCTCGTGGTCACCGAAGTTCCGGCTCCACACGCCCACGAATTCGCCGTCGAATTCTTGACCTGGTGTTTTCTTCTGCGCTGCACTCATACCGGAAGCGGTCCAGGAAAAGGAAATCCGGGGACCGCGAACGGACAGCTCCTGAAGGAGGAGAACCATGCATCGCATACTCCGGTCCGCAGGTGTCACCGCCACGCTTGCGCTGGCCATGGCCGGCACGAGTGCGGCCGCCGCGTCGACCGCGTCGGCGACGGACGGCAAGAAGGGCAGCGTCAGGGTCTGCAACAAGGGGGCGTACCTCGCCGACTTCGTGGTCACCGGCGCGCCCATCGGAGAGGAGAAGTTCGTCGGATCCTTCCCCGTCGGCCAGTGCAAGACGGTCGACAAGCTTCCGGAAAGCACCCTGGGATATGTGACCGTGGAACCGGTGATGTACGCCCTGAAGTACACGACCGGCTTCTGGCAGTCCGCAAATGACGGAGGCTACGGCCACAACTGGGTCACCATCAGCCGCGAGCAGGCCGATCCGGCTGAGAACTCGTGTTACGAAGTGCACGGGAGCAACATCAAGGCATGGACCACGAAGGTGGCCTGCTGATTCCGCCCGGTACCCAATACGCCCTGTCGCGCTCGCCTCGACACGGGGAGCGCGGCAGGGCAGGCCGCACCGGAGCCCCGGGCGGCTCCACCCCTTACGGCCCCTTACTGCCCCTTACGGCTCCCTACTTGCCCCTTACGGCGCGTCCGCGGGCCTCGGTACCGGCGCTCCCTGCGCCCCGTCGCCCGTCTCCGCCTCCAGCGCCGCCAGCGCCACGAGCTGCCGGGACGTGACGCCCTCGGGTATCGGCACCGGCGCGGGGGTGCGCAGCGGCGGCTGCCAGCCGGCCTCCGGGTCCCAGGAGCGGACGACCTTGGCGGGCGCCCCGGCCACCACCGAGTGGTCGGGGACCTCGCCCCGTACGACCGCGCCGGCCGCGACCACCACGTTGCGGCCCAGCCGGGCTCCCGGGAGTATCACCGCTCCGGTGCCGATCCAGCTGCCCGGGCCGATCTCGACCGGCTCGCTGCGCGGCCACTGCTTGCCGACCGGAAGTTCGGGGTCGTCGTAGCTGTGGTTGGTGGTCGTGACGTACACGCCGGGGCCGAAGAAGCAGTCGTCGCCGATGGTCAGCCGGACGTCGGCGATCACATGGCTGCCGCGGCCCAGGACGACGCCGTTGCCGAGGGTGAGAATCGGGTCGGGGCCGAGGTCGAGGTCGGGCATCATGCCGGCGGTCAGCGTCACGTCCTGGGCGATGATGCAGTACGCGCCGATCTCGATCCACGGGTCGCCGAAGACGGTGCCCTGCGGGTAGGCCAGCCGGGCGCCGGCCCCCAGCCGGCGGAAGCGGTACGGGCCCGGGCGCTCGGCGGTGACGGCGCCCGCCTCCCGCACCCAGCGCGCTCCGCGGTGCACCGCGCGGGACACGGCCCGGCGGCGCCAGGCCACCACGGACGAGAACACGTTCTTCTTTTTCGGCACCCGGACAGTTTCTCATCCCGTTTGGGCCCCCTGACCAGCAGGGCGCATCCATGAGAACGCCCCCAGCGTGACCTACGGCGGAGGAGTGGCCAGCGATCACCCTTAGTAGTCGCCCCCTCGAAGGCACCAAAAAGCCCCCGCATTCCCGAACGGAATCCGGGGGCTCTCAATGCACTAGCCGCCCTTCTGCCGGTGCCCTCGCGGATGCCGGCCAATGACATTCGCGGCCAGCGCCGCTACTGCGATGAATCCCTTGTCCAAGGCTTCTTTACGCTCCTCGGCCTTGTCCTCACAGGTGGCGCAACCGACGGCAGGTGTCGGGTCCAAATCCCCGCATGGCTCTGTGAGATGCACGGGCGGGCTCTGCCTGGACAATGGGATCACTCCACCACCTGGCTCTCGCCGACCGAGACACCCTCAGCCGGGGTGGCCAGCCGCAGGTCCAAAGCCTTCGCCTGCCACGCGATACCGCTTGCCCCCATGATCACAACCCGGTTCGGACCCTCCCCGTCACGGAGCACCTTGCCAACTCGACTATTTGCGCGATCGAACACCCACACGCCGGCTCGATACGTCATCGGACACCTTCTTTGTTGCGCTGCTCTTCCTTGCCCTCCCACTTTTCGGGTACAGGCAGCACCTTGGCCAGGCGGGGCGTGTTGACAAGTAATCCTGTCAACGCCCCGTCGTTGACACTGTGTTGTGTCAACGCGAGAGGAGCTGACCCATGTCGGCAGCGGAAAATCTGGACCCGTACTCGTCCGTACTCGGTTTCTTCGCCACGGATTTGAGGCGGCGCCGGGAACGTGCCCACGTCTCACAACGCCGACTGGCCCAAGAGGCGGGCATGTCTGCCTCGTACCTGAACAAAATCGAGTCGGCGCAGCGGCTCCCCACCGAACGGCTGGCCAAGGTGAGCGATGCGATCTTCCGAACCGAAGATCACTATGAGCGTCTCTGGCCGCTGGTCATCAAGTACGCGTATCCGCCGTGGTTCAGGCCATTCGTAGAGCTGGAGGAACAGGCGACACGCATCCGATCATTCCAGGTGCAGGTAGTACCTGGGCTGCTGCAGACAGAGGCGTACGCACGGTCGGTTCTCTCTACCAGCCGAGCAGACGCAGAGGTGGTTGAAGAGCACGTCGCCGCTCGGCTCGCGCGGCAACGCATCCTCCAACGTGCCGAGGCCCCGCGCCTCTGGGTGGTACTGGATGAGAACGTGCTGAGGCGGCGTCAGGGCAGCCGCGCCGTCATGCGGGAACAGCTTGACCAACTCGCGGCAGCAGCGGAGAACCCCCGCATCGTGATCCAGGTCATCCCTTACGACGAGGGTGGGCACGCTGGCATGGCCGGGCCGTTCGCGATGCTGCATCTGGACACCGGGCCAGACGTGGTAATGGCCGACGGGTTCCGGCAAGGCCAAATCCTGGGTGGCGCAGAGGACCTGGCGGAGGCCGATCACACTTATGATCTCCTCTTGGCTGTCGCCGCAACGCCCGACAGGTCGCTTGACATGATCGCCGCAGCATCAAAGGATCTCAGCCAATGACCCACAGTGCAGCAGCTGGTTCACCTTCCAACGAATGGAGGAAGTCGAGCTACTCCGCCAATAACGCCGGTGACTGCGTGGAAATATCTCTCGCAGCCAAGCTCTCCGGGGACGTGCCGGTGCGGGACTCCAAAAACCCCGCGTCAGTTACCAGGTTCTCCTGTATGGCGTGGGGTGAGTTCATCCAAGCCGTCAAGGCAGGACACTTCTAACAGCAAGCGAGACAGCGGGCGGGGCAGCCGTGTCTGTCCCGCCCGCTCATACGGCGGTGCGGCTTCCGGCAAAGTCAGTTGCTGGGTGACGCAGAGGACCTGGCCGAAGCCGACCGCACCTATGATCTCCTGTTGGCCAGCAGCGCCTCTCCGGACGCGTCGCTCAGCATGATCGCCGCAGCCTCGAAGGAACTGTCGACATGATCAGCAAAGCAGCAGCTGCCCCATCTCCTGAGTGGAGGAAATCGAGCTACAGCAGCAACAACGGTGGGAACTGCGTAGAGGTGGCCAATCCCCTTTCCGGGGACGTCCCGATACGGGACAGCAAAAAGCCGGGTTCCGTCACCGCTGTCTCCCGTGTGGCTTGGGATGAGTTCATCGAAGCCGTCAAGGCAGGACACTTCTAACAGCAAGCGAGCGGAGGGCGGGGCAGCTGTGTCTGCCCCGCCCTCTCGTGCGTCGGCCCCACGGGAACCGCCCGGCGCCGACGGGACAGCGCCCGGCCGCCCGCCTATCGTTGGTTCATGGCACCTGCGGAGCAGCATTCCGAAGGCCGCCACGAGTCGGCCGAGGAACGGGCCGACCGGCGGTGGAACGAACTGCTGCAAGAGGTGCGGGTGGCCCAGACCGGCGTGCAGATCCTCTTCGGCTTCCTGCTCACCGTCGTCTTCACGCCCCGCTTCGCCGCCCTCGGGCCGCCCGATCGGGCCATCTACGTGGTGACGCTGTGCCTGGGCGCGGCGGCCACCGGCGCGCTCATCGGCCCCGTCGCCTTCCACCGGTTCGTCACCGGGCGGCACATCAAGCCGGAGACCGTCGTGTGGGCCTCCCGGCTGACCATCGTCGGACTGGTGCTCCTGCTGGCCACCGTCATCTCGGCGTTCCTGCTGATCCTGCGTGTCGCGCTGCACGACAGCGCCGTCCCGTGGATCGTCTCGGGCCTGGTGGCGTGGTTCCTGCTGTGCTGGTTCGCGCTGCCCGCCTGGGCCCGGCACCGGTACGCGCACAAGAAGTGAGCCCTGCCGCGCGGCGGCGCCCCTCCTGCATCCCTCCTGCATCCGTTCGCCCCGCGTCGAACGGCGGGGCGCGGGAACCCGGGGTACGGTCCCCACCGGGGGCACCACGGCGTGCACGCGCCCTGCCGACCTCTGAGGAGTTGCCATGATCCGGGCTCTGGCCCTCGTCTGCACCCTGAACCCCTCCCCCACCCGCTCCAGCAGCCAGCTGCTGGCCGACCAGGTGCTGGCCGAACTCGGCGACCTGGGGGTGAGCTGCGAATCCGTACGCGTCGCCGACCACGACGTGCGTCCCGGTGTCGCCGTGGACATGGGCAACGGGGACGCCTGGCCGGGGCTGCGCGACAAGCTCATGGCGGCCGACATCGTGCTGCTGGCCACCCCGATCTGGCTCGGCCACCCCTCCAGCCTGTGCCAGCGCGTCATGGAGCGGATGAACGCCGACATCGCCGAGACCGACGACCAGGGGCGGCAGCTGACGTACGGGAAGGTCGGCGCGGTGGCCGTCGTCGGCAACGAGGACGGCGCCCACAAGGTGAGCGCCGACCTCTTCCAGGGCCTCAACGACCTGGGCTTCTCGCTGGCGCCCAACGCCGTCACATATTGGGTGGGCGAGTCGCAGCACACCACGGACTTCCAGGACCTGGACGAGCGTCCGAAGGCGGTGGCGGACTCGACGCGCACGGTGGCCGTGAACGCGGTGCACCTGGCGCGGCTGCTGCGCCAGTACGGCTACCCGCCGTCGCCCTGACCCGGCCGGTCAGCGGCGCCGACCGTTGCGTACGGCCTTCAGTACGGGATTCCGTACGGGATTCCGTACGGGCTTCAGTACGGGATTCCGTACAGCCTTCAATACGGTGCCGACCGCCGCTCCGGCCGCCGCCGAGGCAGCCGCGACGAGGACGGGGTGGCGTGCGAGGGCGGCCTGGGGCGCGTGCGGGCGGGAGCTGTCGTCGAAGATGCCGTGCGCGCCGTGGTCCTGGCCGTCCGGGCCGTCCGCGGGCTCCCACAGGTTCACCGGCCGGGTGGTACCCGGACGCCCGTCCATCTGCTGCGCGTCGTATCCCGTACGGGCGAGATAGCGGTCCAGGAGGGCGGGCGCGATCCGGTTGCCGAGGATGGTCGCCACGGTGGAAAGGCCGACGTAGTACTGCTTGCGCCGCGGGTGGGCCGCCGCGTGCACCACGGCCCGCGCGGCCACCTCCGGCTGGTAGACCGGGGCCACCGGCCGCGGGTGTTTCGGCAGGCGCGAGAGCACCCAGTCGAACTGCGGGGTGTTCACGGCCGGCATCTGGACGACGGTGACCGCCACCCGGCTCCCCCGGTGCAGCAGTTCGGTGCGCAGGCTGGACGTGAAGCCGTTGATGGCGTGCTTGGCGCCGCAGTACACCGACTGCAGCGGTACGGAGCGGAAGCCGAGTGCGGAGCCGACCTGCACGATCGCGCCCGCGTCCCGCGGCAGCATGCGCCGCAGCGCGGCCCGGGTGCCGTTGACGAACCCGAAGTACGTGACCTCGGTGGCGCGCCGGTACTCCTCCGGCGTCACCTCCGTGAACGGCGCGAACACCGTGCTGAACGCGCAGTTGACCCACACGTCGATCGGCCCGAAGGCGTCCTCCGCCGCCTGGGCCGCCGCCTCGACCTGGTCCGGTTCGGCCACGTCGGTGGGCACCACCAGGGCCCGGCCGCCCCGCTCCTCGACCTCGGCGGCGGCCGCCTCCAGTCCCGTACGGCCGCGGGCGAGCAGCACGACGTTGGCGCCGCGGGAGCCGAAGAGCCGGGCCGTCGCCCGGCCGATCCCGGCGCTGGCGCCCGTGACGACGACGGTTTGCGCCCCGGCCCGGTCCCGGCGGCTCACCGGGCACCGCGCGAAGCGCCGCCGAAGAGGCGGGCGAGAGCGCGGAAGGGGAGGGTGACGACGGTCGCGATCGCGTTCCCGATGGCGCGGAGCACATCGGCGATGGCGCTGAGCATGGGGACCTCCTTGGGCTCGGGGTACGGCTGTGGTGATGCTCCGGTGATGGTGCTCCGGTGCCGGCGTTTCGGCTACGGCAGCGGTGTGCCGCCGGTCGCGTTGACGATTTCCGCGGTGATGTAACTGGCCTGCTGGGAGGCGAGGAAGACGTAGGCGGGGGCCATTTCCACGGGCTGGGCGGCCCGCTGGAGCGGGCTCTGCTTGCCGAATCCGGTGGTGTCCGGCAGCGTCGAGGGGATCAGCGGTGTCCAGACCGGTCCGGGGGCCACCCCGTTGACGCGGATGCCGCGCTCGGCGAGCTGGCCGGCCAGCGCGTGGGTGAAGGTGACGATGGCGCCCTTGGTGGTCGCGTAGTCGAGCAGCTGCGGACTCGGCTGGTACGCCTGGACGGACGTCGTGTTGATGATGCTGCCGCCTTCGGGAATGTGCGGCAGCGACATCTTGGAGAGCCAGAACATGCCGTAGAGATTCGTCCGCATCACCCGGTCGAACTGTTCCGTCGAAATACCCTCGATACCGTCCGGCTGCGCCATCTGATAGGCCGCGTTGTTGACCAGGACGTCGATACGGCCGAATTCCCGCACCACCCGGTCCACCAGGGCGCGGCACTGCTCCTCCGCGCGGACGTCGCACGACACCGCGAGGGCCCGCTGCCCCGCGTCCTCGACCAGCCGGACGGTTTCCTTCGCGTCCTCCTCCTCTTCCTCCAGGTAGGTGAAGGCCACGTCCGCCCCTTCCCGGGCGAAGGCGAGCGCGACGGCCCGGCCGATACCGGAGTCCCCGCCGGTGATCAGCGTCCGGCGGTCGCGCAGCCGGCCGGTGCCCTCGTACGAGGTCTCCCCGTGGTCGGGCCGGGGCGTCATGGCGTCCGTCGCGCCGGGATGCGGCTGGTCCTGCTGGGGGAATTCCGGCTTCGGGTGCTCGTCCACGGGATTGCGCTGATCATTTCCGGTCATCGTTGATACCTCCACACACTGATGTGCTGACGCGGTACCCGTCCTGCCCCGGCGAACACGTGACGCTTTTCGCTTTCCGTACCGCGTGCGTACGGCTTCCCTACCGCGTGCCGCCGTTTGTGTCCCGGGCGCCGCCGGGATGCGGACGGCCGGTATCCGGCGTGCGATGGTCCCGGAGGTGGTGCAGACCATGGCACGAGCCATTTGGAGCGGGTCCCTGTCCTTCGGGCTGGTCAATCTGCCGGTACGGATGTACGCGGCGACGGAGAGCCACACCGTGCATTTCCACCAGATCCAGCGCGGGACGTCCGACCGGATCCGCAACAAGCGGGTGAACGAGCGCACCGGGAAAGAGGTGCCCGCCGAGGAGATCGTCAAAGGGGTCGACGCGGGTGACAGCTATGTCCTGGTCGAGCCCGAGGAACTGGACGACATCGCGCCGGGCCGGTCCAGGGCGCTGGAGATCGGCGGTTTCGTGGACCTGGACGCGATCGAGCCGGTCTATTTCGCCACCACGTACTACCTCGGCCCGCGGGGCAAGGATTACGCCAAGGTGTACGCCCTGCTGCACAAGGCTCTCCAGGAGACCGACAAAGCCGGTATCGCCACCTTCGTCATGCGCAATCGCGCCTATCTGGTCGCGGTGAAGGCGGAGGCGGACATCCTGGCCCTGCACACCCTGCACTGGGCGGACGAGATCCGCGATCCGCACGATGAGATCGGCGACCTGCCGGGCCGTACGAAGATCCCGGACCGGGAGCTGAAGACGGCGGTACAGCTCATCGAGGCGCTGGGCACCGCATGGCGCCCGGAGGACTACCACGACACGTATCAGGAGCAGGTGCGCCGGCTCATCGAGGCCAAACGCAAGGGCGAGACGGTGGAGAAGGCCCAGGAGCCGCCGGAGTCGACCAATGTCGTGGATCTGATGAGCGCTTTGCAGGCCAGCGTCGATTCGGCCCGGGGCGGGAAGAAAGGCAAGAAATCGGGGCCGACACAGCGGCGTCGCGGAAAAGGCCACTCTGCCGGCACGGCCCGCAAGGCTTCGCGCACCGAGGACCTCACGGAACTGAACAAGGCCGAGCTGTACGAACGCGCCACCGAGGCCGGCCTTCCCGGCCGGTCCTCGATGACGCGTGACGAACTCCTCGACGCCCTGTCCGGCAGCGGCGGCCGGAGCCACGCGAAGGCTTCCTGACCGGCCCGTCCGCCGGGGCGGCGGGACGGCATCCGCCAGCAGGCCGCCGCCCGGCTCAGCGCGAGAGGTCGGGGTCGTCGACGATGTGGACGGCGGCCTCCTCCGCCGACGCGGCGCCGCCGTCGATGCCGACGTCGCGGCCCACCTCGTCGTCGCGCAGCCGCAGCGCGTCGCCCTCGTCGGTGCCGGTCATCCGTCCGGCGCGCTCGTCACCCACCTGGCGGTCCACGGGTTCGCCCTCGGCGTCCGGCTGGTCGCCGATGCCGTCGTCGTCCGGCGGCTCGACGTCCGGCTGCTCCTTGGCGAGCCGTTCGTCGAGGCTCTCGCCCGTCCGCTGTTCGTTCGCGGTGGTGCCCGACTGGTTCACGGCCAGCGGCTTTTCGGGCGGCGAATAGCCCTGGTCCAGCATCTCGTCGTAGTCCGGTTCGTCGAGAGCGTCTTCCATATCGAGTTCGTCGGACGTTCCCTGCTTGTCGGACGCGGTCGGCTGGTAGACCTCGTCGCCCATCGATTCATCGGACATGGCAGCTCCCTTTCCAGCGCGCGGACGGTCGGTCGGGGTGTTCTCGGTACGGGCGTGCGTTTACCTGCCGAGCCCCAGCGATTCCACGATGCGCTGTGCGTTCTCGTACCGCTCGTCGCCCGGAAGGCGTTCGGCCAGTTCGACCAGCCGGTCCGGGGCGTGGTTCTGCCGGAGCGTGCCGATGATGGTGTCGCGGTCGGCCGGATACACACTGCGGCCCAGGTGCTGGGCGAGTTCCGTACGGATCGCGACGGCCTCGGGCGTCAGTCCGTCCGGAGTGCTGCCGGGCGCGGGACCGCCGGCGGTCCGGTCCACGGCGGGCTGGTCCTCGCCCGCGGGTTCCATTTCGTGTTCCTCTTCCGCGCGCAGCGCGCGGTCGGCCTTCAATTCGCCCTGAAGCTGCTTCTTCATCATGTCGTCCCGGGCCGGGCCGGTCTTGTTCGTACCGTGATCCATTGCTGTTATGCCTCCAGGACTCACTGCTTCTACTCGTCCCCACCCCGCACGTCCGAGCCCTCCCGTGCCATGGATTACGGAGTGCCCGTTGCCCCTGTCACGAAACGGGCCCGAAGCCGAGAGCGAACGGAGCGCCCCGCCGGCCGGGTGACCGGCCCCTGCGGCGTACGCCGGTCAGCCGACCAGCCCCTTCGGCATACGCCGGTCAGCGGCGTCCGGAGCGCGCGAAGGGGCCGGAGTCGGCGGGGCCGGTGATGATCCGGCGGGCGACCTCGGTCAGCTTGGTCTGGTGCGCGCGGGCGTACCGGCGCATCAGCGAGAACGCCTCGTCCGGTGTGCGGCCCAGCCGCTCGGCGAGCGCGCCCTTGGCCTGTTCGATCAGGACGCGGCTGACCAGGGCGGTCTGGAGCTGCCCGGTCCGGTTCCGGAGGCCGTGCAGGTCCTGCCGGTACGCCAGTCCGATGCCGACGGCGTCGGCCAGCGCCTGCCCGAGCGCGACCTCCCTGCTGGTCAGCGCGCCGTGCTGGTGGAAGAGGTTGAGGGCGCCCAGGCGGCGGTCCCGGTAGCGCACGGGCAGGGCCGTGGTGGCGCTGTAGCCCTCGTGGAGGGCCTGGGCGGTGAAGTGCGGCCAGCGGGCGCGGGCGTCCGGGTGGCGCAGCGGGACGTCGGTCAGGGTCACCCCCGTACGGCAGGTGTCCCGGCAGGGGCCCTCGTCGAGTTCGAGCTGGACCCGCTCCAGACGGTCGTCCGCGCCGCCGCGGCTCGTCGCCGTCACGGGCGCTCCCCGCTCGTCGGCGAGCAGCACACAGCCCGCCTGTACCCCGGGCAGCCGCAGGCAGTACGCGGCCAGCCGTTCCACCGGGCCGGCCGCGTTCCGTCCACCGCCCGGGTCGGCGAGTTCGAGCAGGGCGGCGATCAGGAGTTCTTCCCTGTCGGCCGGTGACATGGCGGGCTCCCCCCTCGGCGGCCCGTACCGGCCGCCGATACTGGACCGGTATGAACCACCCCCGGGTATCCCGGAACCGCCCTGTCAAGCACCCGGCAGGGGTACGGGCGCGCACTGGGGCGCGCACCGGCCGAATCGCGCCGGGCGGCACGACACCCCGCCGGCCCGGTCCGGTCCCTCCCCGTGCGGGAACGCCCGATACGCGGAACGCCCGCGTCCACCGGCAGCCGCCGGATCTGGCTGGGACGCGAGCACTGAATCGCGCCAGAAGGGGTATCCGCACAAACATGCGCCTAGCCGTCCTGGACGCCGGATCGAATTCCGTACACCTGCTGATCAGCGAAGTGGCCGGCGGCGTGCCGCTGCCGACGCACTCCCTGAAGGACCGGGTCCATCTGGCCGAGCACGTCACCAGGGACGGCACGGTGCCCCCGGAAGGCGCGCGGCGGCTGGCCGCCGCGGTGGCGCGGGCCCGTGAGCAGGCGGAGCGCCGGCAGTGCGACCGGCTGTTCGCGTATGCCACGGCCGTGGTCCGGGACGCCGCCAACCGGGACGAGGTGCTGGCGACGGTCCGCGCGGAGAGCGGGATGCGGCTGGCGGTGCTGCCCGGCGAGGTGGAGGCGGAGCTGACGTTCCTCGCGGCGCGGCGCTGGACGGGGCTGCAGGCCGGTCCGATGGCGCTGCTGGACATCGGCGGGGGCTCGCTGGAGGTCGCGTTCGGCCGCGGCGCCCGGCCCGATTTCGTCTGCTCCCTCCCGTTGGGTGCGGGGCGCCTGACGCGGGAGTTCCTGCCCGGCGCCGGCCGGCCGGACCGCGAGGCGCTGCGGGAGCTGCGCCGCCACGTGCGCGGCGCGCTCAAGGACGTGGCGGCGCGAGTGCGCTGGGAGGAGCCGCACACGTTCGTGGCCACTTCCCGTACGTTCCAGCAGCTGGCGCGACTCTGCGGGGCCGCGCCCGGCCGCGACGGCCCGTTCGTCGCGCGCCACCTGGCCCGCCGGGATCTGAAGCAGGCGGTCCGGCAGCTGGCGGCGCTGCCCGCGGACGAGCGGGCCGCGCTGCCGGGCATCTCCGCCGCCCGCAGCCGCCAGGCGCCGGCCGGGGCCGTCGTCGCCCACCAGGCGATGAAGGCGATGGGCGCCGACCGGGTGACCGTCTGCCCGTGGGCGCTGCGCGAAGGCGTACTGCTGCGCCATCTGGAACACGGCAGCCACGACTGGTGGCCGGGCGCCGTGCTCCGCCACGGCACCTCCGCGGCCCGCGCCAGACCCGGCGGCGGTGCGGCGCCCCTCCTGCCGCACCGCCCGCCACCCGACCGGGCACCGGCCGACTGACGCCGCTTCGCCCGTACGGCGACGCCACGGGCCACGGCGTACCGGCTTGCGGGCCGCACGCCGCGCACCGCCCGCACCATCCCGACCCGGGCCCGGACCCCGCCCTCCCGTCATCGTCATCAAGCCACACCGGGCGTCCGCGCCCCGTGCCGGAGTCACCATGAACCTGTCGACCTACCGCATCGCCGACCGCCTCGTGATAGAGGTCCCCGAGATCATCGACATCGCCAACAACCACCAGATGGCCGCCGGCCTCCAGGGCCTCCTGCACGCTCCGCCCGCCAACGGCGTTGTCATCGACCTGCGCGCGCCCATCATCACCGTGGCCGGGCTGCAGACCCTGCTGCGCTGCCAGCGGACCGCGCGGGAGCGCGGCGTGACGCTGAGCGTGGCCGCGGACCGGCCCATGGTCCGCAAGGCGTTCCGCCTGACCGGTGTACACCGCACCATCCCGCTGCACAGCTCGCTCGCGGACGCCCTCGCCGCGGCGTAACCGCGGCCGGGCGCGGCCGGGCGCGGCCGGACCGTCACACAAATGAGGTGTTTACCGACTGGTGTGGCGAGTTACCCGTCTCCCAGCCTTCCGCAAGCGGCCGCCGGAAGGCAGGCGCCGGACCGGTTGAGAACACAGCCGCCGGCGCCGCCTCTCCTCCCACTTGCGCCCTCAGGAGGACGCCTCTCCCCCTCTTGCGCCCTCAGGAGGACGGCCGGTGCCCGTGGCGCCGGGGAAGCCGCTGCGGCGCGCCCTCCTTGAAGACCAACGGATGCGCGGGCAGCCGGTGGGGAGGCGCGGAGTGCCGGTAGCGGTCGATGGAGGCGGCCCGCCCGTACGGGCGCGGCCTGCGGTACTGCCGGCCACGGGTGACCGCGGCCTGCGGCTCGGCCGAGGGCGGTCGCCGGGGACGGCGGGGGCGGAGGAGGGCTTCTTCGTACCGGCCCAGGGCAATCACGAGTCCGAGCATCGCCAAAGGCCAGAGGGCGGCGAGCAAGGGCATGGCCGCTCCCTTCCTTGCCGGTCGTACACGCTGGCTGGAGTTTCACGTAGCTTCACGGGTCACCCTGCGGCGAAACGGCAAACCACCGGGTGAGCGCGACCACTCCACCGGTCGTGCGCGCCGAAGATCTTCCGGGCCGCGGCCCCGGCCCTCAGCACTCGGAGAAGTGCCTGGCCGGCGCAACGCCCCCGCGTACAAGCCGGTCACCGTGACAACCGCAAAGCCCGCCCCGCGAGTTGCGGAGCACATACACATGTGCACACCGGCATCGGCCACCGTCCCGGAACCCGCCCGGCCCGCTCAGTCCAGTCGGGTGAGATCCGGCCGCAGCCGGTGCCAGGTCGGCTGCCGGAGGCGACCGGCGGAGGTCCAGCCGCTGAAGGTGACCTCGGCGACGAGCCGCGGCTCGGCCCAGTGGGCGCCCTGCACGTCGACCGGGTTGACGAAGGGCGGGGTGTCCCGCCGTACGACCGCCAAGTACGCGGCGAGTTCCCGGCGTTCGCGGCCGGAGAGCCCCGATCCGACCGATCCGACGTAGCGCAGCCCGTCCGGCTCGTCCAGGCCCGCCAGTACGGCTCCGGGCAGCCCGGACAGGCCTCCGCGGCCCTCCGTCCAGCCGCCGATGACCACGTCGAGGGTCACCAGGTGCTTCGTCTTGCGCCACTCGGCCGACCGGACACCGGGGGCGTAGCGCGACGTCAGCCGTTTGGCGACGACCCCCTCGAAGCCGGCGTCCAGGGTCGCCTCCCACGTCTCGCGCGCGTGGCCGGTCACATACGCCGGGACCGACCAGTGCGGCCCCTCGCCGAGCCCCAGCTCCGCCAGGAGGGCGCGGCGCTCCACGTACGGGAGTTCCAGGAGCGGCCGCCCGTCGAGGTACAGCACGTCGAACAGGACGAGATGGACCGGGTGGTCCATGGCCAGGCTGGTCGCGCGACGCCTGCTGGTGACACCCATCCGCCGTTGCAGCAGCCCGAAATCCGGCCGTCCCGCCGCGTCCAGGACCACCACCTCGCCGTCCAGAACCGCGGACCGGCCCCGCAGCCGTTCACCGAGCGGCGCCAGCTCGGGGTACGTCGCCGTCGCGTCGTTCCCGGCCCGGGTGACCAGCCGCAGCGCCCCGTCACCCGACGCCCGCCCGAGACACCGCGCCCCGTCCCACTTCGCCTCGAACGCCCACTGGTCCTCCTCCCCGGCCGCGGGCAGCGGGCCGGGGGTGGCGAGCATGGGGCTGAGCGTGGGCAGTGCGCCGGAGGGGGCCATGTCTTCGATGGTGGTGCCGATACGTACGGCACGCAGGGGGAACGGACACCGCCCACGCCACATGCCGTCCGGTCTTCGTTCGACCGCCAACGCCACACGCCATCCGGTTTTCGTCCGACCGCCCACGCCACACGCCGTCCGGTTCTCGTCCGTGCGAAGGCCGCCCCGGCGCTACCCCTCCTCGGCCGCCGCGCGGTGGCTCTTGGCCAGCTCGACGTACATCGTGGCGTTGAGCCGGATACCGTCCCGCTCCTCCTCCGTCAGCTCCCGCCTGACCTTGGCCGGCACCCCGGCAACCAGCGACCCCGGCGGCACCCGCATCCCCTGCGGCACCAGCGCCTGTGCCGCGACGAGCGATCCGGCACCGATATGCGCGCCGTTGAGAACCGTGGCACCCATCCCGATCAGTACGTCGTCCTCGACCGTGCACCCGTGCAGCACCGCGTTGTGCCCCACCGAAACCCGCTCCCCGACCGTCACGGGGAACCCGGGATCGACGTGCACCGTGCAGTTGTCCTGGATATTGCTGTCCGCCCCCAGCACGATCGGACCGCAGTCGGCACGCAGCACCGCGTGGTACCAGACGCTCGCGCCCGGGGCGAGGGTTACCTCGCCGACCACCACCGAGGTGGGCGCCGCAAAAGCCCCCGCATCGACATCCGGCTCCTTCCCGCCCACACCCGCAATCAACGCTCGCTGCTCCATGGCCGTACTCCTCATCGCCGGGTCGGTCGTCGCGCCTGGTGGCAGGCTAGGCGATGGGGCAGCGGGGGCTGGGGGCGGGCTGTTGGTGGGGGTGACCCCAGCCTGACCATGCCTCACCAACGCCCCGTCACCGGGGGCACGTTGGGCAGCACCGACGTACTACAGCCACCTGCAACCTCACCCGGGCACGACTGCAATCCGTCTCGATGACCACGATTCGGGGGGATCGTCGTTGAGCAGGACAGACGGCGGTCACATCATCGGCGAGTTGCTCGCGCAAGGCCCGCAGGGCAGGGGCCCGTCCAACACAGGACCGGGAATTCCCACGCTTCCGCGGGTGGGCGGCCGTTGTCACCGATGATGGGGCCCGCCCGGGAAAGCGGCTCAAGCAACGTTGGGGGTATCTACATGGCGGTGGAAGCCGACGCGCGGCAGGGAGAACATTTGGCGGGGCGGGTGTGGACGGTACGCCTGGCCCCCCACGGCCGCCCTGCCGCCGGCACGGTGAAGCTCTCCTGCTCTCGTCCGGCCTGCCCTGATCAGCACTTTCCCGGGGGCGCCGCTGCCGGCCGCAAGGCCGCGGTCGGCCACGTCAACGCGCACCTGGCCCACATCCGCGCAGGCGGCGGGCCGCGCGCCGAGGCGTGGTGCGCCTGCCGCGCCGCCGACTGCGCCTGGCACACCCCCGACCCCGACGCCGGGCACCGCGGCGGGTCGCGGCCGCCGGCAGAGGCTCCACGGTGCGGCGGCCCGGTGGTCCTGGCTGTGTACGCGGACCGGGCCGGACGGCTGTGGCGGATCGCCGAGACGTGTGCCCGCTGCGCGGCCGCCACCCCCGGCTGCCGCGTCCTGGACACCGCCCTGCCCCCGCCCTCCGCCCGCACCGCCCCGTCCGGAGTCGGCCGGACAGCGGCAGCGCCGACCGGGCCCCAGGGGTCCGCCCGCGGTGCGGCAGGGCAGGAGTCCGTCCACGATGTGGCAGGACAGGAGTCCGTCCGCGGTCCGGCAGGAGAGTGCATGGCCGCGGTCTTCTCCGACCACACCCCCGCCCCATCCACCTTCCTCTCCCCCTCTCCTTCCCCCTCCCCCGCGACCGATGCCCCGCCTTCCCCGGCCGCCGCCCCGGCGAAGGTCCCCCCGGCCCGCGCCGCCGCACCGCGAACGAAACGCTGGGGAAAGATCGCGCAGCGGCTCGTGCCGTACAACCTCGAACCCGAGGTCCTCCGGGTGGAACTCATCGAACTCGGAGACGCCTTCCGCGCCTACCAGCAGCGCCCCGAGCCCGACCTCACGCTCCTGGCCGAACTCCACGACCGCAAGGCCCGCGCTTTCAGCCTGTGGGCCGACATCAGCGGCGACCCCTCCCTGCACCACGAGGCGCAGCGCGCCGAGCAGGCCGCGCAGACCACCCGCGACATGCACGCGAACCGCGGCGGTCCGATGACGGAGCAGCTGCTGACCCGCACGCAGGCCGCCAGTGCCCGTACCGTGCTGGACTACGCCGCCGCTCACGCCCCGCACCCGCAGGCCGAAGTGCGCCTGGCGGTGCTCATGCTCGCCCTGCGGGCCGCGCGGGACGGCACCGGCAACGTGACCGGCCAGGATCTGACCGGCTGGCTCCACAACGACGCCGAACGGGTGCTTCAGCAACTGGTCGACGCCGACTGGCTGCGCCTGCCCGGCACCATCGCCGACGTCATGGCCTCCCGGCCCGAGGACGCCACCACCTTCACCGTCACGGCCCTGCTGTCCGAGCAGTCCCGTCCGTTCGCCTTCGGCAAGATCACCCGCTCCAGGATCTCCGGCTGGGCCCAGAAGGTGCTGGGTGACCGCAAGCTCCGCAAGAAGAAACTGGGCACCCCGACCCGGCTCCTGGCCCTGTACACCGCCGCCCACACCCGCCCCGACGGCCGCCTCGGACACGCGGAGGACGACGGGCTGGACCTCGACCGGACCGCCGCCTTCTGCACCCTGCACCCCGGCCAGGTCGCCGAGCACGCCGCACTGCTGATCACCGCCGACTGGCTCAGCGAGACCGACACCACCACGCACCGGCTGCGCGGCCGGCTCGCCGAACGCGTGCGGCCGCTGGGGGGACTGCTGTAAGCAGTCCGCCGTACCAATGGTTACCAATGGTCACGCAGTTCCGTGAACCACAGTGGCTGATGCACCAGGGGAGATGCACCGGTCGGCACCGGTCGGCCCTGTCCTCCGACCGTGAGGCATTCTGTTGCGATGAGTGATCCTCAACCAATACAACAAGAGTGGCTGAACAGCCTGGACGTGCCGAGCAGAGCCGTTGCGCAGTCGCTGGGTGCCCGGTTCGGCGCGCTCGGCGTAACCGATTCTGCCGACCTGATCAAGTCGGAGGTCCTGGAAGACCTCCCGCAGCTCGCGCGATATGTGCTGCTGCGGAGCCTGTGGCGGGATGCGATCGACGGTTGGTCCGCCCCGGGCTCGCTCGAACAACTACCTGCTGCCCAACGCCTTCTGGCCGCCGGGGCGGACAGGGAGGATCTTGGTCGCGTGGCCCGAGCCGTTGCCTATGAGGCGGTGTTCGTCACGCTCGACGCGCTGGACGCCGGCTGCGATATGGACACGCCGGGTGTGGATGTCGGCTGGGTCGTCATGGAGTCGGGCGAAGACGGCTCCCCGACCGGGCGAGCTCTGTCCGGCCTGCATGAAGACCTCCTGACGATGGACAGCAGTGGGCGCGATGGAGCTGACCTCTGGCAGTAGGGGCAGACCCCACGGCGATCCGCGCAAACTCCACCCACGTTGCGCGGACAGCGCCACTGACACCGAGGCCGGAGCCGGGCCGGGGCCGGTCCAGGGCCAGGTCCGGGGCCGGACCAGCCCCTCTCAGGACTTGGTGCGGGGCTGCGCCGGTACCGGGCCCAGCATCTGCTCGCTGATCCAGTGCAGCGACTCCGGCATGCGCTGGATGTAGGTGTGGCCGCTGTGCCGGCCGTCGGGGATCTCGAACAGCGTGTGGTGGATCGGGCCGCCGGTGTGTTCCTTGATGAACTTCTTCACGTACGGCACGGCCACCTCCTTCGAGCCCAGCTCGAAGGCGAGATAGACGTCGGGGCCGCCCTTGGTCTTCAGCTGCTCGGCCAGCCAGCGCGGGTCGTTGGCGCGCTTCTCCTTGGGGTGGCCGTTCCACATGGGGGAATCCGGCAGGGTGTCGGGGCCGTTCGCGATGACCGCCTTGAATTTCCTCGGGTTCTTCAGCACGGCCTTCAGGCCCGCGAAACCGCCCGAGGAGGAGCCCATGAACGCCCATCCGTCACGGTGGTCGTACGTACGGTAATTGGCGCGGGCGAAAGCCGGGACGTCCTCCGTCAGCCAGGTACCCATCTTCGGCTGGCCGGGGATGTCACTGCCGTCGTAGTACTTCTTCTTCGGGTTCAGGACCGGCATCACCAGGATGAACGGCAGCGTCTTGCCGGACTGCGACCATTCGGCGATCTTCTCCTCCAGCTTGAAGTCGCCGCCGATCCAGTAGTTGTTCGGGTAGCCGTACGAGCCGGGCAGCGCGATGAGAACCGGAAAAGCGCTCTTCGCGTACTGCGGCTGGTTGTACTGCGGCGGCACCCAGGACCATATGTCGCCGGTGAATCCGGATTTCTTCCCGTGCCAGCGGGTCTTGACTATCCTCGTGCCGTCGTCGCCGGTGGTGCGCTCGGTCACGAAGTTCGACCGCGGTCCGGTGGGCTGGACCACCTTGGCGGTGCCGCTGCTCGCCTCGCGCGCCTGCGGACGCAGCTGCGGCACATGAGAGGCGTCGACCTCGTCCCGGTCCTTGGTTCCGCAGCCGGCCGCGAGCCCCATCGCCAGCAGGCTCACCGCGGCGACGGCTGCGGTACTGGTACGCAGGCGCTTCATCGGGACGAACTCCTCGCAAACTCATGTCCGGGCGCGGACAGCGGGTGCTGCCCTCGGCCCCGTCAGGCGAAAGACACCAGAATAAGATCAGCCGGTCGGCCGGCCGACGCTCCCCCCGGGGCACCGTCCGGCCGCCCGTCATGTGGGACGGCGGCGCGTCCGCGCACCCCGTTGTGCGCTTCCAGGCATATGGATGTCGAACAGGCGGGTTCAGGTTCCCTCGATCGGTATGCCGGGATGCGGTTGATTCGCGCCTCGGGCTCCGGGCATCGTGTTTTTCCGACTGGCGACAGCGCGGCACGGTGCGGTGCCGCGGACGGGGATGATCGATGAGCGCAGGGGCCGAGGACCCGCCGCAGCCCGGAATCACGGGCCGCGCGGCGGAGCACAGCGCCCTGCGCGGGCTGCTCGCCCGGGCCCCGCTGGTGACCGTGACCGGCCCCGCGAAAGTGGGGAAGAGCACACTCGCCCGCGCCGTTCTGGAGGAGGCCGCGTGGCACGACGGCCGCCCCGGTGGCTTCGTCCGGGTCGACTGCCGGGAGAACGTGGCCGAGGACGGCGTCACCGCGGCCCTCAACCGGGCGGCGGGCCTGCCGTACGACACTCCACCGCAAACCCTCGCCGCCCACTGCGCCCGGCACGGCCTGACCGTACTGCTCGACGACTGCGATCCGGTGGCCGACGCGTGCGCGTGGTTGGTGCGGCAGCTGCTGCGGGCGGGGACGGTGGGTGTGGGGGTGGGACACGGGAGAAGTC